>NZ_FRFF01000105.1 GCF_900143625.1 Nocardiopsis sp. JB363 | reverse complement strand
CGGTTCGGGTCCTGGGAGTCGAACCTGATGACGGAGTTCCACGCCCGCTACGGCGGGCACGGGGTGATGATCTACTGGCACGTCGACAAGGGCCGGGCCTGCATCTACTCCCAGCTCAAGTCGTGTTCGTCCTCCGAGGTCGCGGCGATGATCGAGGGCGTGCTGCGGCACTGCACCGACGCCGAGGTCCAGGCGAACTACACCGATACCCACGGTGCGTCGATCGTGGGGTTCGCCTTCACCGAGCTGCTCGGGTTCAAGCTGCTGCCGCGGTTGAAGAACATCGGTGCGGTGCGCCTGTACAGCCCCGACGAGGGGCCGGCGACGTGGCCGCACCTGGAGCGGGTGGTCAAGAATCGGCCCATCGACTGGGCGCTGATCGGGCGTAACTACGACCAGATGGTCAAGTACGCCACCGCGCTGCGCCTGGGCACGGCCGACACCGAGCAGGTGCTGCGCCGCTTCACCAAGGGCGGTGGCCCCAAGAACCCCGTCTACCAGGCCTTGGAGGAACTCGGTCGGGCGGTGCGCACCATCTTCGCCTGCGACTACCTGGCCGATGAGGCCCTGCGTCGGGAGATCCACGGCGGCCTGGAGGTGGTGGAGAACTGGAACGGCGCCAACGACAAGTTCTTCTACGGCAAGGAGGGCGTGCTCACCGGCGGCGACCGCGAGAACGCCGAGATCTCCATGCTGTGCCTGCACCTGCTCCAGTCCGCGCTGGTCTACGTCAACACCCTGCTCCTGCAACGGGTGCTGGAAGACCCCGCATGGGCGGGACGGCTCACACCGGAGGACCGGCGGGCGCTCAACCCGCTGTTCTGGACCCACATCAACCCCTACGGCCGCTTCAATCTGGACATGGACAAACGCCTGGACCTGGCCGTGTGAGATCCCCGATGAAAGGGACAAAGAAGATGCATCCCTGGCGCTATGCCGTGAATCTGACCGCGAACGAGACCGAACGCAAGGAGGTGACCGCACTGGTCAACGCCGGGTTCACCGGCAAGTGGATGCCCTTCACCGCACCCGAGCGGGTCAACGAGGTGTGGGCGGCCATCGTTGAGGCCACCGAGGCCGGCCGCCTGGGGTGGAAGGCCAAGGTCGCCACCGAGGACAAGCCCGGCAAGGACCGGCTGATCTGCGTCTACACCAAGGACTGGCGGGACCGGCGCGACGTGGCCCGCGTCCTGGGCGAGCTGCGGGCGATGGGCATCGACCAGCGCCTGTCCTACAAGGAGGACGCCGCCACCCACGCCCTGCTCTACGGCAAGGGCGCCTCCTTGTACGTGGCCGGCCCCGGCCGGGACGGCTTCAACCAGCGCCGGGACGCCTGCACTCCTGAGGACCAGCACCCGATCTTCGGTGCCCCCGACCAGGGTCCCGAACGCACCATGGAGGAGATCTTCGCGCGCACCGAACCCTACGGCCCGTTCCCGAGCTGAAAGCGAACCCCATGTCATCCACCGAGGAAGGTGCGCGCCCGGTGGGCACGCTGCCACCCGAAGTCACCGCGACCTGGCACTTCGAGCGCAACGCCGACAGCGGCCTGGACCCGATGACCGTGCCGCCCTCCAGCCCCATCGAGGTGTGGTGGAAGTGCGCCCAAGGCCATGAGTGGATCGACCGGATCTCCACCCGCACCTCCCTGCCCAAGTGGAAGAACGGGGACGTGGGCGCCTGCCGTGAGTGCACCGGCTACCGGGTCCGTCACACCTACCCCGGGTGCGGGCACACCGAGATGATCACCACCAACGCCGCGGGCAAGGGCCACCAACGGTGCTGGCCCTGCCAGAACGCCTGGTGGAAGGCCAACGAAGGGCGCCTGAAGGCCGAACTCGGTGCTGCGGCGCGCGGGTTCGCCGGGCGGGCCCGCGAGATGCTCGACGACATCGACGTCGAACAGGAGGCTCCGGCTCCGCTGGTGGCCGAGTGGCGGTGGTGGGCGGCCAAGCACCTCCAGGGCGCCCTGGCCGCCGAACAGATCATGGACAAGACCGGCCGTGTGGACCAGGTGCTGGGCATGATCTCCGAGCGGGCTCAACACCTGGTGCCGACCAAGGCCGAGGCGGGCCGGGCCGCGGCCACCGACGGGGTCATCAACGTGGTGGGCCGGGGCCACTGGGCCCAGGGCTGGCTGCACCACCTCACCGGCCGATCTCCTCGCCCCGCGCCCACAGAAGAGGTCGACCAGGCCGCCGAACGGTTCCGTGCCTGGCTCACCGGCTGGGTCCGCGCCGCTGTGGCCGACCACGAGGTCGAGGACGGCGCGTACTCCACCGCACGACTGACCACCGCCCTGACCCGCCAGATCAGCGCGTGGGCCGACGAGTTCTACCCCGCCGAACTGGGGCAGGCCCGTGTCTGGCGCGAGCTGGGACTGCCCGTCCTGCCGCCGGGAGCCCAGCGCTACGGGCGCCTGGACGTGGTGCTGTGGCACCCGGTCTTCGTCACGGTCGTGGTCGAGATCGATTCCGCTCCCAACCGTTCCTCGGCCGCCAAGCTGGCCTTCGCCCGCGACGCCGGCGCCCTGCCCCTGTGGGTGCGCTTCGGCAAGGGATCGGTGGAAGGCCCCGAGGGGGTGTCAGTGGTGGACCTGCGCCAAGAGCTCGCGCCGATCCACCAGGGGCGGTGAACCAGAGCTTCTCCACCCGAAGATCACCTGTCCGAGAAACGATCGTTTCTCGGACAGGTGCTCCGAGCGGCTCCGGAGGGCGCTGAACCGGGCCTGGAAGTGTCGGAAAAACGTGTTGAGAAGTCGAACTGTTCATCTACTCCAAGACAACCCTTTTTCGTACACTTGAGGGATGGACACCACCCTCGCGCTTCCCGAGGACCCCCTCGCCCCCGCACCGGCGGCCGGCGGCGGGGCACTGATCGGCTACGCCCGCGTCTCCACCCGCGACCAAAAGCTCGACCGCCAGCTCCGCGCCCTCGAAGCAGCCGGGTGTGCCAAGGTCTTCGCCGACAAGAAGTCGGGGAAGAACGCTCAGCGCCCCGAGCTGAAAGCGTGCTTGGCCTACCTGCGTCCCGGCGACACCCTCGTCGTGCCCGCCCTGGACCGGCTCGCCCGCTCACTCCAGGACCTGATCACCCTGGTCGGCGATCTGCGCCGGAACGGGATCGGCTTCCGCTCTCTGCACGAGGCCCTGGACACCACCACCCCCGGCGGGCGCCTGGTCTTCCACGTCTTCGCCGCCCTGGCCGAGTTCATCCGCGAACTCATCGTCGAAGGCACCCACGAAGGACTCGACGCCGCCCGCGCCGCTGGGAAACGCCTGGGGCGGCCCCCCGCGATGACGCCGGAGCAGGTCCGCCACGCCCGCGACCTGCTGAGCCGCCCCGACAACTCCGTGACCTCCATCGCCCGCCTGCTCGGGGTGAGCAGGTCGACCCTGTACAAGCACGTACCGGAGCTGTCCGGTCGCCGGACCGAACTGGCAGAGAGCCCGTGACCTCCAGCCGTTGCTCCGCCTGCTCACCGCGGCCTCTCACCTGTTGAGAAGGCGCAAAGAGAGAAGAGGCCCCTGCCCACCCACCTGTGGTGGGCGGGCAGGGCCGGTGTTCAACGTCCGGCGAGGGCCTCGGGGCCATATTGCGGGTGACGATCGGCCCACGTGGGCCAGTGGCGAACGCGGCTTGCAGGATCATCGATCCCCCAGCGGGCCAGTTTGTCCCGCTGACGCACCAGACGGCGGCACTCGTTCACCACGCGCTGGCTCGTGACCAATTCTTCCCATGTGGGAAGACGTCGAAGTTTGACCTTCGAGCGGGCATCGGATCGTAGGTCAGCCAGGATCGCGGGGATCTCGCTCTGGTGCACGATGAAGCCGCCATGGCCCCCGCACGTGGTCATGACGGGGTCCTGGGCGTTGTCGTGCACGGGGTCGAAGAAGTAGGTCTCAGGGAACTTCGGCCCGCGCGAGATTCGAACTCGGCCCTGTACCCAGTCAGGGCCGCGCCGGTAGTACTCGGCCGCGTAGGGCCCCGTGAGCCAGAAGGCGTAGGGGGGCAGTGTCTGGATTCCCCAGAGGGAGCCACGCTCATCGCTCATGAGCCGATTCCACCACACCAGCGTGCCGAGCAGCCTGAGTTCGCGAACCTTGAGCTCGTGTTCTCCCACCGTTAGGACAGACACACGAAGCTACTCACGGGTTACTTTGCGGCTCACCGTAGCTTCGGGAGAACTGGGCCGGCATGCGAGCGGGTGTTCCCCGCCTACGTCCAGCGCTGAGCCAGAACCACTTCGACGGCGGTCTCCGTAAAGGGGACCGCCGTCGTTGTGTGCGCTGGGATGCTGGGCTCCATGAATGAGGGCACGCGGCGCTCGCTGGGCGTTGGGGGGATGGGCACAGGGCCTCGGCGTTCGCGCGGGTTGAACCTGGGTTCGACGCCGGAGGAAGGCGTCCTCGGGCCGGGTCTGGCCCGTCTGGTGGGGGCCGCTCCGCTCCTGGCGCTGACTGCGGAGGAGGCTTCGGTGGTCTTGGAGCTGCTCGATCAGAGCGCGGCGCTGGCCGCGCTCTCTGACCGCGAGGTCGACCCGGCCACGGTTCGGCTCGCTGAGCGGTTGCGGTCGGAGCTGTCCGAGCGTGCCGGCTGACGGCGTCCGTGCCGGATGGTGTCGTGTCCGGTACGGACGCAGACCCGTCCGGTTCGGATGAGGTCTCATCCGAACCGGACGGCGGGTGTCAGAACAACGTGTCGGCGGGCGGATGCGGACGGCCGGCCGCGTTCGCCTCGCCCAAAGCGGATTCGACGTCGCTCCCGTTGTCCAGAGCGGAACGGATCGCCTCCCGTAGGGCGAGAGCGCGTCCCTGGGCGCCGCGCACGTCCGACAGCGGCCACCGGTTCTTCCTACGGCGGTAGTCGGCGTCGTTCTCCGCGCGGCTGATCACCTCCATGTGAAAAACGTTCTGGCAGCTGGGCTCGTCACAGGTGTGACCGATGACCACATCCCCCAGAGCGTCGGGAAGGACTCCGCGGTGGAGCTGATAGCCGATCAGGTGGGCGGTGACCACCCGACGCGAGTCGTCGGTGTGCGAGCCGAGACGGAACTTGCCGTGCCCGCTGGAGGAGATCGAGGAGAGCCAGTAGGCGCAGGCAGAGGGTCCGCGCCAGTGAATGCTGGCGCGGTAGCGGGCGACGAGGTCTGCGTCGTTCAGCCATGCCTGCCATTGGGCGGCCGCAACGGCGCCGCGCCGGCCACGGGTGGCCGCGCCCGGGTCCGGGGGTGCGATCGGGTCGCCGAACAGGTCGACCTCGACCTCGTGGTGTTCGGGGGCGCTCATCCGGTGGCCAGGGTCAGGATCGTGGCCACCGCGAGCAGGACCCCGGCTGCGGCCAGGGCCGCCCCGGCCACCCGCTGGGCGATGTGCTTGCGGGTCGCGATCCGCGCTTTGGCCACGGCGCGCTCGGCATGCCACCGGGCAGTGACGGACTCGGTGAGTTCGGCGAGCAGGGTGTCGGGGGTGTGGGTGGCGTAGTGCGGCACGCCTCCGTCCCCGCCCCGGCGGGGCCACATGGCGGTGGTGAGCACGACCAGCGCGGCGGCCAGGAGGGCGGCGGCCGTACCCATGGCGACCAAGGCGAGGGTGGGATAGGAGCCGTCACCGGTGGTGAGTCCAGCCCCAGCGGTGAGCACGGTCAACAGCACGCCCGACAACGTCGCGAGCGTGGTGTTGGTGGCGTCGGTGCGCGCGAGATCGGTGGCAGCGTCGGCGGCCGCAGCCTCCGGCAGGGCCGTGTCCGGGGTGGAACGCTGCGCGGGCGGGGCCTCGGTCTCCGCGTCCGCTTCGGACACCGTGGTGTCCGGAGCGGACACGGAGCTGTCCAGGACGGACTCCGGCTTCGCAGACGTCGTGGGGGGTTGGGTCGTCACGGGTCATCTCCTCCATGGGAGTGGTGTTCGGGGCCTGCGGGTCAGGTGGACGTCAGAGTCGTCACGACGACAGCTACGGCCAGGAGCACGGCCAGGACCCATCCGGCGCCCGCGCGACGCGGGTGCCTGCGCGGAGCCTGAACGTCGATCTCGGGTTCCTCGCCGGTGAGGGCGCCGATGATGTGGACGGCAGGGCCCTGATCACGGTCTTCACCGCGTGGGGCGTCCTGGTCCCACCGGAGAAATGCCGCGCTCGCCTGCGGCGAACAGTCGATCAAGGCGTAGATGTACACCCACGCCACGACGCGCTCGGCGTAGGTCGTCGGCGGCGCCACCTGTTTCAGCTGTTCCAGGAGCCGGTCGGTGTCCATCTGCTGGGCAAGGTCCTTGTGATGCCGGTGGAGCTTCTCGCCCAAGCGCGCACGGAGTCCTTTGAACTCCTGGACCTCCTGCTCCCGGGGGTCGCCGGGCAGGGTGGGCACCTCCAGGTGCTCCTGCTCCAGTTGGTCCAGCTGATCGACGAGCTGAGCCATCCGCTGCTGGGCGGTGTCCACTGCGTTCACTGCTGGTCCTCCGAGGTGTTCGTGGTGATGGTGTCCAGGCGGTCTTGGAGCCGGTCGGTGCGTTCCTCGGCGCGCTGGAGGCGCTCCTCCAGGCGTTCGGTGCGGTGCTCGGCTCGGGTGGCGCGGGCGGCCTCCCGGTCGCGTTCGGACTCGGCCGTCTCGGCGCGGACCGTGGCCACGGCCGCGTTCTCCTCGATGTCGGTCAGGGCGCGGCGTAGCCGCTCGACCTCGGACTCGGCCGCTTCGGCACGTTCGGTAGCCGCGGTGGCGCCCGCCTTGGCCTGGTCGGCCTGGGCGCGAGTGGTGGTGGCCTCTTCCCGGGCGGTGCGGTAGTCACGCTGGGCCTGGGCGCACTGAGACTCGGCGGCGCGCAGGTCGTCCTCGGCCTGACGGGTGCGGTCCAGGGCGGCGTCCCGGTCGTGCTCGGCTTGTTCGCGGCGCTGGGCCTCGGCAACAGCTTGGGCGCGGGCGGTGGCTGCGTCCTCCCGTGCGGTGGCCTCGGCCGCGTGGGCACGGGAGGCCGCTTCCTCGGCTTGGCGGCGCCGCTCGGCCTCCTCTTGGGCCTGGCGGGTAGCGGTCTGGGCCGCGTGACGCTGTTCCTCGGTTTCCTGCCGTGCGGCGGCCGCGTCCTGCTCGGTGGCCTGGCGGCGTTCGGCGTCGGCTGCGGCCTGGGCGGCCGCGCGCTCGGCGTCGGTGCGCGCGGTGTCCCGGTCGGCCAGGGCGCGCTCGGCCGTGTCCTCGGCTGCTCGGGTGTCTTCTTCGGCGGCTACGCGAGCGGCCTCGGCCGACTCGGCGCGAGCGGTGGCCTGGGCAGCGTCGGAACGTGCGGCCTCGGTGGCCTGGGCGGCGCGGGCCACTTCGCCCTGGGCTTCGGCTCGGGCGGCCGCGATGGCGGCCTCGACCCCGGCGGGGGAGGACAGTTCGGCCAGCTCAGTGCGGATGCCCTCGCCCACCTGGTCCAAGCGCTCCACGAGTTCCTCGGCGCGGGCGACGGTACCGAGCAGCCCGGGGGAGTTCCTATCGCGGCTGCGGGCGGCCTTGGCGTCGTTCTGGCAGCGGCCGGAGCAGTAGGTCGGGGGACGGCCGGCACCCTCGGGGCGGGTGCGCGCGATGCGGCCGGGGCAGTAGGCGCACCGGTGCGGCCACCAGCCGTGTTCGGGTTCGGCCTCGGGGGCATCGGTGGGGGTCGGGGTGTCGGTCACGGGGCGGCTCCTGAGGTCAGGCCGGATTGTTCTCACCGGAAATGGCGAGTTCGCCAGATCGGAGGAGAGGCCGGGATGGTTGCGTTGGATTCAGCTTAGCATTACTGGATTACTATTTCCAGTAATCCAGTAATTGCCCAAAAGAAAAAGCCGCTCTCTGGCGGCGCCCGCGCCCTGTTCTCTGGTGCTCCCGGGCGGCTCGGTTGTGGTGGCGCCTCGGGCGGGCTGCCGGCTCATGGTCGTGGTGACCGCGTGTGGTGTTCGGGTGCCGGGGGCCGATGTGGTGGCCGCGGGCTCCTCGGGACACTGCCCCGGGTGGAGCGAACGTCCTGGAAGGGGAGCCTACCGCGTCGGGCACGGTCGTGTCAGCGTGTTGGCCACGGTGGTGGACAAGCTCATGCGACGGCGGCCAGGTGGCGGGTGAGCTGGGCGGCGTGGTCGAACGACCCGTCCGGGCGTGTGGCGTAGCGGTCTCGGCGGCGCCGACGGTGGCGCAGGGCCAGGGGTGTGCGCCTGCGGGCCAGCTCGTCCTGCCAGGCCGCGAAGACCAGGCGCTCGGCGGCGTAGCGGCGCTCACGGCTCTTGGCCACGCCTCGGGTGCCCAGGCGCTTGGCGACCCGGTTCATCGCCGTGGCGGCCGGTGTACGGGGGCGCAGGGTACGAGCCTCGATCAGGCGGTGCTCGACCAGGGCGCGCAGGTGAGCGGCGGTGGTGGCGGTGCTGTACCCGGTCCGGGCGGAGAGCGTTTTGAGGTCTACAGTGTCAAGGTGGGCGCTCAGTTCCGTCAGGGCGGTGTAGGTCAGCTCCACGTGCCGGCCCAAGCCCCGAGGGTGGGTGGGGGAGTGCTCCACCCACACGTCGTGCTGGGCCTGCTCCAGACGGTCTCGAAGCCGGGTGGTCAGGTCTTCCCTCGAAGGAAGAAAACCCTCCTGGGGGGTTACACCCCCTGGGGTGGGTTCCCCTTGTGTCCGACCCCCCTCACTAGGGAAAACCCACTGGTCGATGGGGAGCAGACGGTACCGGTGGGAGTTCTGCCCCTGGCCTTCTGCGGTCCGCTCAAGGCGCCGGTCCCAGCAGAGCCGCTTCAGCGCCTGGGCCGCCGTGGACTTGCTGATCCCGGCCGTCTGGGCCAGACGGCGCACGTCCACGTCGACCTCGACCACGCACGCGGTGAGCGCGACCAGGTGCACGGCCAACAGGGCACGCCGGTCGCACTGGCCGGCCTGGCCACTCCACCAGACCGGATCGGCCACAGCGGCCAGGGCCTGCGCCGCCAGGGCGCGCGGCAGGGCGGTGTCCCGCTCGGTCCTGTCGGTGCTGGGGGCCGTGGTGGCGGCCGAGCGCACCGCGCGCTCCCACTGCCGGTCCAGCAGAGCGACGCGTTCCTCGGGACGGCGCGGGCGCCGGCCCATGCCTGAGCGGGCGGCCGTGCGCAGGTGTTCCAACCCTCGGGCGTCGGGCTCGACTCCGACCAGGTCGCGCACCTCGGCCCGGGACCAGCGGGCCAACGCCAGGCGCTTAAAGATGGAGAACAGGTGCGCGGAGGCATCGGTGGACTCCGCGCCCAGGAGGTGGCGGACCATGTCCGGCATCGGGCGGCGCCGCCCTCGCAGGCGCATGGCCCGCTCGTCGATGCCGGTGACCTCCTCGACGGACGCCGCTTGCTCGGGCTCCATGTCTTCCACGCCCAAGGCCACGGCCAGGCGCTCGAACGCCTCAGCGGTGTTGGCTCCGGTGCGGAACACAGCCAGGGCGGCCTCGGGGCTGGTGGGGCACCGAAGTTCGGAGCTGCCTCCGGCCCGGTGCGGGGAGCCCGGGGGGCGCACCGCGCCCCGAGCGGGGTTGCACAGCATCCCAAAGTCCAGACTGGGCAGGTGCCGGGCGGCCGCGCGGGCCAGACGCTCGACGTCGCCGGCCTCCATCCCTTCCTTCGCCGACACCGGGACCCACACGTGGATCCCACCTGCGGGGCCGGAGGCGGCCACCACGTACTCCAGGCCCTGGGCCTCCAGGTGCTCCAAGAGCTGGTCCGCGTCGCGCCAGACGGCGCCGACCCCATCGGGGTGGCGGCCGCTGTCCAGGTCGAACACGACGAACCGGAACTGGTGAGCGTCGTCGGTCAGGTGCAGGGCGTAGGGGGCCTGGGGCTCGCCCTCGGCCACAGGACGCACATCGGCATCGGCGTACCGGTGGGAGCTGTCCGGATCCACACGCACGACACGGCGCGGAGCGATCCAACGGACCAGCTCATCCCACTCGGGGGAGTGCACTACGGGGGTTTCGGCCAGCCTCAGAGCCGCGGTGTGCTGTGCGGACTCGGTACCAGTTTCGGGGCGTACTCGGCTGACCGGTTGGGCATCACGTATGATGTATCCAATCGGTACGAAGCATTGGTGCTGAAGACGCCTCAGGGCCTGCTCACGCAGGGCAAGGCGTCGCTGAAGTTAGGGATCGAGCTGGCTACCACCTCCTGCTGTTCGTGTGTGTGGTGTTGGTCGTTCGGTTGAGGGCCTCGCCCGGCAAGGCGAAGTTCCTCAGTGAGAAGGCCGCTCGGCAAAAGCGGTGATCTTCTCAGACCCGCTGGTAAGGCGGGGGTATTTCAGGTGATGAAGTTGTAAGCGATGGTCCTCGCCGGGTTGGTAGCCCAGTTCGTAGGACCCAGATGACGTAGAGAAGCCCGGTTGGCGCCGGGCTCTACGTGTTTCTAGGGCCAGATTCGGGCTTCTGGCGGAGCACTTCTCCCAGAAGGTCTCCGAGAGACTGCCCTCGCGCCTCGGCTTCGTCTACGAAGGACTCGAAGAAGCGAGACAGGCTCAGCTTGTTGTCGGCTGCTGCCTGCTGCCACTCCTTGCGCACCGTCGACGGAACCTTGGCCTGAAGCTGCACGAAGGAATGACTTACGAGTTCCTGTGAGCGCGTGCGTCGTACTCCTCGTGTGGCCATAGTGACCATCCTGTCAGACGGGACAGGCCATTGCATGCAATACGCGGAGCCGGGGCCGAATTCGGCCAACTTTTTTCTACGCTCCTCCAACCCCAAACGGGTGGACCTATCGAGTGAACGTCAGATTCCGGTCGAAAACGGATCCCTGCGCGAGAATGAACCCATGGAGATCAGGGCTGTCAGCAGCGGGGACGTGGAGCAGGACGCCACGTCCCAGCCGAGTCGGCGGGGCGGTGGGTCCCGGTCGGGGATCGCGGCCGCGTTGTCCCGGGCTCCCTTCGGTGGGGGGTTGGCGCACTGGGGCGGTTCCCGTTCGGTTCGCGCCTCCGCTGGTCCTGTGGATGTAGTCGGGGCGTCCCGTCTTCGGCGTCTGCCCAGTACCGACTGAGCGTCCACAGAGAAAGGGCCCACCCGTTGAACGGGTGGGCCCTTTGGCGTGTCGGCTCAATGCCGTGTTCTCTTCGGCGCTTCTGCTCGGTCCAGAGCGTCCTGAATCAGCCGGGTGATCTGCGCGCGCTGTGGGTGGCCGGCCAGGTCGGCGAGCACCTGCACGTGGCCATCGGCGACTTCGGTGCCCTGGTGGGCGAGGAGCCGGCGGGGGTGGTCCAGGTTCGGACTGGCCAGCCAGGTGCGCACTGTGCCGGCGATGCCGGGGATCGGCAGGATCCCCGCTGCGGCGGCCAAGGCCTCGGCGGACCGTGCTGCGTAGGCCGTGGTGGCGTCGCCCTCCGCGCGGGCCTGGCGGCGAAGGTCGTAGAAGGCGAGTAGGGGATCGGCTCCGGAGGCTCCGTCGCGGCGGGTGGTGGCGCGTACCACCCACCAGGCGGCCAGAGCAGCCAGGGCCGTTCCGAGTATGAGGGGGAGCACGTACAGCATTCAGGCCTCCGTGACGGTGGCGGGGGGCGTGGCGGCCAGGATCTCGACGGCAGCCAGGTCGGGGTTGGCCACGCGCGCGTATCCGGCGTCCCTGAGCCAGCGCACCCACACCGGCTCGACCCCGGGCCGTGCCCGGAACTCAGCCTCGGTGATGCGGCCGTGGGCGAAGTCGATGGTGCGCTTGACCAGTTCCTGGAGCTGCTCGGGGGTGACGCGGCGGGCGTTGGTGACCTCGTCGGGGGCCACCTGCACGTCGCCGGTCCACAGCCGGGTGCGGTAGATGTTCCACCAGTGCCCCTCGGGGGCTCCGGGGCGCAGCTCGCGGCCGCACCGGTTGTCGCGCCAGCCGTGGGCGACCAGTTCCAGGTCTTCGGGCCTGGCGCGGAGGCCCACCTCTTCGACCAGTTCGCCGACTGCGGCCGCGCGGTGGGCGGGCTGGTCCGGCACTCCGGGCTTCGGCGCGGGGTGTCCGTGGCCTTCGGCGTGGCCGGCCGGGCAGGCGGCGCCCCAGGGGGTGATGGTGCGGTCGGCGATCAGGATGTCGCCGTCTGCGTACTCGACGATGATGCCGACCGACTCGGTGTCGCACACGTTCGAGTTCTCCTCGATGCCGCGGGCCCAGTCCCACAGGTCGGGGCGCCGCTTCTCGATCTGGTTCCAGCGGGACTGGGCGGTGGAGCGGGCCACACCGAGCATGGTGGCGATCTCGGCGTGGGAGGCGTCGTGGTGGGTGCGCAGGCCGTGCAGGGCCCAGGCCCGCAGTGCCTCGATGCGGGGCAGGAGGGTGTCGGCGGAGTGCAGGGCGGTCTGCATGAGCTGGCGCTGTCCCGCTCCGAGGACGGTGTGGTCGCCGAAGTCGGTGGTGTCGCGCTCGTCCCAGTCTCCGGTGCGGATGGCGATCAGGGCGTAGATGAGGTCGGCGGTGGTGCTTTCCAGGCCGAAGGCGTCGCGGCGCAGGAACTCGCGCTCGTCGGGGGAGAGCCTGTTGGTCTCGGGGGATTGGGCGAGGGCGCGGTCGGTGTAGGACTCCATCACAACTCCTTGTGTATGAACTTTCGTACACCTTGAATGTACGCCACTTCGTACACCCTGGCAAGCCTGTCGCGGATAATGGTCGATTATCCGCGATAGCCTGGACAGCGACCTGGGAGGACGCCTCCGGCCGGCGGGGGCGACGCCCGGTGATTATCTGCGATAAGGGGTCGGGGCCGTGGACAACGTCTTGAAGATGCCCGCCGTCGAACGGGCACCGGTGCGCACCCTGCGCTCGGCGTCGGATGCGTTCCTCGACGGGATCGCCAACGCCAACACCGCGCGGGCCTACCGGACCGCGCTCGACGCGCTGCTCGCCGAGTTCGGCGCGGACTCCTCCCTCGACGTCTTGGAGGGCGAGCAGGCCGCGGACCGGGTCGCGTCCTGGTTCGCCGACCGTTGGGGGAGCGCGTCGGCGAACACCGTCAACGCCCGGTTGCGGGCGCTGGGCTCGGCGCGGGCCTGGTGGGCCAAGCAGGGCTGGCTCGAAGATGATCCGTTGCGGCGACTCACCTCCCGTTCGGTGCCTCCGGATCGCACCCGGGCGCTGTCGCGCGCCGTGGTCCAGGAGCTGCTCGGCCGCGAGGGCGTCGCGCTGCGCGAGCGGGTGTTGTGGCGGCTGCTGTACGAATCGGCGGCGCGGGCCAGCGAGGTCCTGGCCCTGGACGTCGAAGACCTCGACCTCGCCAACCGGCGGGCGCGGGTGCGGCGTAAGGGCGGCGCCGTCGACACCATCACCTGGCAGACGCCAACGGCGCGGCTGCTGCCTCGGCTACTCGGCGGCCGCGCTCGGGGACCGGTGTTCGTCACCGACCGGCGGGCCAAAGGGCAGGCGCTCGGTCAGGTGCCGGGGCAGGACCTGTCCCCGGAGGGCCGCGGGCGCCTGTCCTATCGGCGGGCGGAGGAGTTGTTCGTGGTGGCCTCGGGCGGGTCGACGCTCCACCAGCTACGGCACTCGGCGCTCACCCACGCGGCCGAAGACGGGGCGCAGGTGCCAATACTGATGGCCTACTCCGGCCACACCTCGGTGTCCTCGGTGGCCAAGTACGCCCGGATCAGCGCCGAACGGCTCGGGGCGTGGCAGGCCGAACGGGACCCGGCGGCCCGGCGCGGGGCTCGGTGATTCCGGAAGCCCTGTGCACAGGGTGATGGCGGTTCTACGCTGTGGCCATGAGTCTCGATGACGCGGTGAACGCGGCCAAGGCCCGGCAGGAACAGCAAGCACAGATGGCACGGTCTCACCAGGAACAGGAGAGGCAGGAAGAAGCCGAGATCCGGGGGTTGGTGCGGGAGGCTACCGAGCGTCTGTCCGAGCGGGCTCCCCGTTCGGAGGAGTTCGTGCAGGTGTCCCGGGCCCTATTGATCGGTGGCTACACCAGCGAGCGCAGGCGCTTCAAGGTGGTGCGCCGTGAACGGTGCTGGACGTTGGCCTCCGGAGCTGCCTGCCGCACCCCCACCTCCCAGCTCGTCCCCAGTTCCGTCCTGCTGTTGGAGAGCGGACGGATGGGCCGTGTCTTCGAGGACCAGGTCTTCGAACCCGAGTTGGCGGGCGAGTTCGTCACCGAAGCACCTTTGGCTCCTGTGCCTGATGATGACCTGCTTTGGCAACTCATGCGCCGCTCCGGGATCTCCCGGGCGGAGGCTCTGAAGCAGGAGTTGGCGACGACTCTCCTCCAGTACGGCGCTGCGTAGCCACTCGCGGGGTTCGGCTTCGTAGGCGGGCACCTCCCCTGAGCGGGTTTCCCGCACACACGCGGGGGTGGTGGGGTCCCATCCCGTCATCCTTCGGCGCACGCAGTGCGAGCGCGCCGGGGCCGGGGTGTCACCCGAGCTTGCTCGGGCTTGTCCCCGGGAGGGTGCCGGGTGGACCGGGTGGAGCGACGAAGGAGCGAAAGCCGCAGCCGCGCGGTACCCGGTAGGGGATGACTCCCTGGTGCCGGTGTGCTGGTCTTGACCGCCGATGGGTGAGGGGATGGGGACCCCACCCGACCTCAGCCCCAGCGAACCCGCACCCGCGCAGGTTCCCCTCCCCATCCTGGATTCCTGAGGCCCCCGCCGGAGGCGTCTGGTTTGGCGGTGACCTGTTGTGGTCACCGGCTGCGGACTGTCACCGGCCGGTGGTATCCAAAGGAGGTCTCCCCCTACCCCTGGAGTTTGTGTGACCGCGCGTAATTTCAAGGGCCAGTTCTCCTCCTGGCCGGCCACGGCGTTCTTCCTCTTCTGCGGCGTGCTGCTGCTGGCCATGCTCAACGACTGACCAGGAGGAACCCAGGATGTGCCCGTTTTGCGATCGCAAGATCGGTAAGCGCAAGGACGGCTTGCGTAAGAAGCACTACATCAACCAGGTGTCGTTCTGGTCCTGGGGGTACCGGCTCAAGGAGTGCCGTGGGTCCTCACCCGACAACGGGACCATTCCCGACCACCACACCAAGACCGTGGCCAACCAGCGGCGCAACGGCAAGATGAAGTGCCTGGCCTGTCATCAGTGGGTGAAGGTCACCCAGGCTTTCCTCCCGGTCAAGCACGATGATCTGCGCGGCAAGGTGTGCGCGGGGTGGCGCGACAACCAGAGCTGACCGGCCTCTGGTGGTCAGTTCAGGGAGAAGGGCGGGACGACCTCGGCGGCCGGGGCCACGGTGCGGGCGGTTCGTCCGGGTAGGGCGGCGAGTTGGACCGTGCGAAGGTCGACGGGCAGCCCGAATGGTGGGTCGGCCTGGGGCCACCGCTGAGCGCACAGACGGGCCACCGCGTGGCGGGCATCCACCATGGCCGCGGCGCTCTCCACGCCCTCAGGGTCCCAGTCCCGGCAGGCCCACAAGAGTCCGGCCAGGAACAGGAGCCGGTGACCGGTCTGCACCTTGGCACCGGAAACCATCACCTCGAACTCATCGGGCTGGGTGTCGGGGACGGCGAACTCCGCGCTGGCCGCATACCGCTCGCCGCTCTGGTCTCGGTGCAGGTCGCGGATGGCGTCGGCCGCTTCCTGAGCGATGTCCAGCGGGTCGCTGTCGGTGGGGACGGTGAGGATGAGCGCGAGGGGGACGGCCCGCAAGATGGCGGGTGTCGTCGTGGCCATGGGGGGCTCCTTCGAAGAGTGGAGTGACCAAGTCTGGCAGCGTCGTGCTGCGAGCGCCGGGCAAATGAGTGATGAGGCTTTCCTGCGGCTTTGATCAGAAAGAACGAGTCTCCTTTACGTCGTAGATTTCTGCCTTTGTGCTGGACGTCCGGATAGCGGTCGGTGTGCCTCAACGGCGACGGGCGGCCCCTCACCGTGGTGAGGGGCCGCCCGTGGTGTGTGCGGTGGCAGCGCGCTATTCGAGTTCGCTGCGGTCGGGGAAGACGCTGTGGTAGTCGTCCCAGTGCTGGTGCCATTCCTCGTACTCGTCGTCGTGGGCCACGTGAACGACCTGGGCGGTGGGCCAGTTCCACTTGGCGCGCTCGATGGCGCGCTGCTCGCTGTCGGCCTTGATGTGGTCGTTGGTGATGCTGTCGTCGGGCCAGCGCAGACGCACGTTCCACTGAGGGCGCGGGTCGGCGTGGTAGTCGTAGCTGACCGGCTCGTCGGCACCGTGTTCGGCGTCGGTGAGGGCGTCTCCGACGAGGTCGACGACCGCGGCGCGTGTGCGTTTGGGAAGAGCGGTGTAGGAGGCCAGGGCCTTGGCGCTGGTGTAGGAACCGACCGTGCCGTGCCGCACGAGGATGCTGCGGGGCTCGCTCATGTCGGTGGTCAGCCACGCGCGGACCTGGGCGGTGGTGGTGTTCGCGCGCAGGGTGGCCCAGGCCAGGGCTCCGGCGATGTCGACGGCCGTGTTCAGGTCGGGGTCTGTATCGGTGGCGGCCTGGTCGACCAGAAGGCTGGCGGCGAGCAAGGCCGGGTGGACGATCACGTGGGGCTCCTTCGTCAGGGTTGTTGTGGTGGCGCTAAGGCACGCGGGAAGTCCTACTCCGCTTTCGGAGTGGTGTTGCCGGCCATGCGGCGTAGGTACTCGGTGAGGTAGGCGACCTCGGGCGCGATGTCGGCCTCGTCCTGCTCGCCGGGTCCACCGGTGACGGGCTCCTGGAGCACTCGGGCGACGGGGCCGGTGCCCGACCATTCGGGGTCGGGCCAGGCGCTCTGGCACCAGGGGCACATCAGGTGGGCCAGGTCAGGCCGCGAGTCCAGCCAGAGCAGGGACAGGTTGTTGCGGGCCTGGCACCGGGGGCAGGTGGCCACGGTGCCGTCCATGTGCGGCCAGGGCTCAGGGGTGGTGCGCATCTGGACCGGGCCCGGGGTATACCCGGGCCCGAACCGTCGCATGCCGTCCCACCAGCCCTCGGGGCCGCCGCTGCCCAGGTAAATCACCGGGCCCTTCTCACGTGGTGGTGCGGCCGGTTGCTCTTCGAGCCGGGTGTGGCTGTCCAGGAGCCGGCCCTGCTCGGTGTTGTGCGGGGCACGGATATGGCGCCCCAGGATGCGCAGGAACGTGATCACCTGGTCGAACCAGCTGGGGGTCCAGGGCAGACGCAGCCGGTCTCCGGGACGGCGGGGCACCACGTGCACGTGCAGGTGGAACACCGTCTGCGTCGCGGACTCGCCCTTGGAGGTGATGATGTTCAGGTTTGCGTCGACCTGAGCCGCGTACTCGGCGGCCGCGACCATGACACGGCCGGTGGTCTGGGGGTGAACGGTGGCGTCGGCCACGTGCACCTTCGGCAGGATCAGGACGTGGTCGTCGTCGACGCCGCCGCTACGGGGCCGGATCGCGATGGCCTCCTCCCACTCGCGCACGATCTCGGCCGGGGCGTCGCCGTGGGCGATGTCGCAGAAGGCGCACCCGTCCTCGCGCCGAAGCGGAGGTTGGTCGATGTCACGGTGTTGGACTGCAACGCTGATGTCCTTGGCGTGTAGCCGCAGGGCGACTTCCTCGGCGACGGCGACGCTGCGGTGCCGGCCCCAGTGGCACTGGATGACCATGCGCAGCGGGGCGGGGTGGTGAGGGGTCAGGGCCAGGACCTGGTCCGCCAGGGCCCGGATGACCGTCTCGGCGCCGGGGGTGGCCAGCACGTGGGCGGCCAGGGCCGGGTCCAGGCCGGTCAGGCCGCGCAGGGCCGGGTCGGTGGCGGGGTTGCGTAGGCGGTGGGTGAGGTCGACCAGTAGCGCGTGGTCGGTGGGCGGGTTCCCGTGTCGGGTGCCCACGGTCAGGATCTCGACCTGGGGTGTGGGGGGCATCGGCTTCTCCTACTCGGTCTCGGCGTGGATGAGGTGGTTGGCGGCCATGGCCTGCTGGCGCATCCGCAGAAGCAGGTCGACGCGCTCGTCGATCTCCTCCACGGTCAGGGCCTGTCCGGGGGTGGGGCGCCAACCGACCGCGACGAAGCTGTAGGGGTCGGGGTGGCGAACCACGTAGCCGTTGGCGGCCAGGCGCTCGCTGATCATGGAGGCCATGAGGTCGCGGACCTGGAGGTGGCCGTGCAGGACCTCGATGGTGGCCTGGTCGCTGGCGCGGCGCACGCTGGCGGTGATCTGGTCGATGTCGGTTCCGGTCAGCGGCATGACCGGGATGGGGGCCGGCTGGGCCTCGGTGCGGCGGGTGAACAGTCCCATGGTGTGGCTCCTCTACTACTGGTTGGCGGTGGTGATCTGCCGGCGCAGGGCGGTCAGGTACGCGATGCGCTCGTCCAGCTCCTCGGCGCCCAGGGCGCGGATGCTGGGGTGGTCAGCGTCCCGACCGAGCACGCTGAGGAAACAGCGGTCGCTGGTTCGAAGCACGTATCCGAGCGTGCGCAGCCGTCGCGCGATCTGATCGCGGTTGTCCCTGCCAAGGGTGGTGATGACCAGGTGATCGGCGACCACCTCGACCTCGCTGCTCTTCCAGACCTGCCGGGCGACCGTGGTGACGTCGGTGGTGTCGGCACCGCTCAGGGGGAGCAGGTGAAGGGGGGAAGCCCAGGGGTTACGCAACATGTCGGGTTCTCCTTCGGGGTGGGGCCGGACCAGTGTCCGGCCCCGAGTCGGTCAGTGGGTGGGCGGCAGGTCGACGCCGACCAGAGCGGCGACCTCGTCGATGGTGTAGGGGCCGCTGATGCCGTGGACGATGCCGTCGAGCAGGCGGCATTCGAGGGCGTCGATCTCCTCGGGTGTCAGCTCGTCGTCGTGGATGCCGGCTCCTTCGTTAGAACGGTTCGTCGATGTCGAACCCGTCGCTGCGGTCACGCTCGGGTTCGGGTTCGCGGTCGGGCGCGGGTTCCTGGACCCGTTCCATCTCCTGCTCGGGCTCGGATTCCTCGCGGGAGAGCAGGTGCTGCCGGATGTGCCCCTCGGGGGTGTAGACCTCCTCATAAGTGCGCTCGCCGGTCTCGATGCTGCGGTCCAGGTACATGACCTCCAGCTGGTCCTCCAGCGCTTCGGCCTCGGCTTCGGCGTAGCCGTCATCGGTGGAACCGGTGGGGCCCTCGTCCTCGCCGGCCTCGATCTCTTCCTCCCGCGCCGACTCGGCGGCCTCGGGGTCCTCCCAGCCGTAGAACAGGCCGTCGTCGGCCTCCAACTGGCGCAGCTCCCGGTCGTAGACCTCGGTACGGATGAGCCCGTCGTCGGCGTAGGCCTCCTCCACCGTGAGCTGGTCACTTTCGACCGCGTCGTGGACGCGCTGGGCGGCCAGGGCACTGCGCTGGTTCTCGCGGTCCAGGTCCGCGAACACGGGGTCATCGGCCTCGACTGCGGCCTCCCGCGCGGCCTCGGCCGCTTCCACCTGGCGCTCCAGGTCGTGGACACGCAGGCCCACTTCGGCGGCCTTGCTGCTGAGTGACCTGGCGCGCTCGGAGGCCTCGGCGGCCTGGGACTGGGCCTTCTCGGCCTCGGCGATCAGGACACGAGCCGCGCGGGTGGGGAAGATGCCCATGATGCGGGGCGTCTTCTCCGCGTGCTGGCGCAGTTCGGCCGCGCGGCGCTTGGCCGCGTTGGACTCATCCACAGCAGCGCCGTAGGGGGCGCAGTGCGTCTCCGCGTCGGCGTGAGCGTCGGCGAGCTGGCTGCGCAGGCCATCGATGTCGGTCATGCCAACCTCTCTCTCATTGCTAGCTTTACAACAATGCTAGCAAAGTTATTTTGCTAGCACCACTGTTTTGGGGATCGCCTCTGAAGTTCTGTTCATGCAAGTCAGTCGCGCACGGAGGGTCTTCCGAAAGACGGGTACTGGTTTCGGAGTGCTGGACCACTGCGGTCAGGGCTACTCACAGAACCACGTGCGACCTGAACCGTGCGGGGTTCTGGCGCGTACCTCCTGAGCCGCCCACACATCCGGTGTCGCGCCAGGTTCCCGCTCGGAGCGGGGGGTCCAGGGGGCGCGAGCCCCCTGGTACTACCAGTCCTCAGCCTGATGTTCAGGAACGGATCGAGGTCAGGTGCGGGGTGTCCAGCGGGCCGGAACGACTCCGCCGAGAACCTCGCCGCGGTCGACGGCCTGGCGCATGGCCTGGATGACGTCGGCCCCGAAGCCGAGTTCGATGTGACCGGCGTAGAACAAGATCCACCCGTTGGCCTGGACCGCGCGGGTGTAGGCCGGCCAGCTCGCGAGGTCGCCGTCGTAGACCAGGCGGGCAGGGGAGCGTATCTCCAGCCGGCCGGGGGACAGGTGAGCCGACCATCCCTGACCGGCGGCCGGCCCGGGGACGTAGGCGCCTGGCGGGATGGGGTGCAGACCGATGGCGCGTAGCTGGTCGAGAGCGGCGGTGCGCAGGCCGGCGCGGCTCTGGTCGGTGAGGAACGCGGCCAGCGCGGGGGCGCCGGCGCCCAGGTCCATCGCGATGACCGGGACGTCGGCGTCCGGGGCAGGGACGGGCAGGAGTCCGGGCTGGACGGTGGGCTCGCTCGGCATGGTCTTCACGATAGCCGGGCGGTGGCCGTCAGCAGTCCGTGTTCGCTGACCTCGATGGTCACGAGGGTCCAGCCCTTGAGGAGCGGGACCAGGTGCTCGACGCTGCGGGTGCGGTAGGTGTCTTCGGCGGCCAGGTCCTGAACGATGGCGGCGGTGTACACGTCGGCGGCCACGGCTGCGTCCTCGGCCGGATGGGTGAGGACCAGATGGCTCCCTCCGGGTAGTGCGGTGGCCAGCGCCGCGGTGAGGGCGGTGACGTCCTGGTCGGCCAGGTGCTGCAAGGTCAGGTCACACACCACGGCGACCGGGCGGTCCGGTGCCAAAGCGGAGTGCAGGCCGGGGTCGGCGAGCAGGCGGTGTGGGTTGGTGAGGTCGCCGTCGAACACGCTCACACGGGTGTTGGCGTCGTAGTGGGCGCGGGTGGTGACCACGCAGGCCAAGTCTCGGTCCAGGTAGATCGTGGTCGCGGTGGAAATGAAGGTCTGAGCGACCACGTGGACCGGGGTCTCGGTTCGGCGGGGAAAACCACAACCCAACACGAGGAACTGGTCAACGCCTTCGACCGCCAGCTCCTCGACCTTCTGGTCGACGAACCGAATGCTCTCCTCCACCAGATCGAGATGGCCAGGGTGAGCCGCGAGCATCTGTTCGGCCATTTCCCGGTCGGCGAGGAAGTGGTCCTTACCTCTGGCGAGGTAGTCGTAGACGCGGGCGGAGGAGATCGGGGGCAGCTCCACCGGCCAGATGCCGCTCACTGGTCGCTGTCCAGGGTGCGGGCGATCTCGGCGAGGACGAGAACGGGGTCGGTGGCCGGCGCCTGAAGCGGAGCGCGGGTGGTGTCCCAGTGCCAGCGCAGGTCGCCGTCGACGGTGGCCAGGTACACGCGGATGATGCGTCGGTGGCGCACCAGAACGAGGGTGGGGTAGGTGGCCCCGTCGCGCACGGTCGGGGCGTAGCCGGCGGTCCGGGCGGTGCGCAGGAGCTGTTCCAGGAGGTGGCCGGAGAGGGCGGCCCACGTGGCCATCGTGGCCGGCCGCGGTGCGGGGATGAGTTGGTCCATGCTGGAACGCTACGCAGCGCAACCCCCTGGAATGTTTCTGTCAGAAACATTCCATCCTTGACAGGGGCCGGCTGGCTGTGGTCAGCCGGCTGCGACCTCGACCTGGTCGGCGATCGTCTCCCACGAGGGGAAGGGGCGGTCGGCGTCGTACAGGATCGTCGCGCCGGGGATGGAGGCCAGGGTCGACAGGCTGCGCTCGAACGCCGGGTGTGCGGCCAGAGCGGCGCCGGTCTTGGGCACGATGACGGTGGTCACTCCGCGGCCGAGCATCTCGCACACCAGCGCGACGGCGAAGTTGTCGGCCAACCCCAGTGCGGCCTTGTTGGTGGAGTTGAACGACCACGGGCAAGCGAGCAGGACATCGGGGGGAGGGAGGGAGCGGCCTGTGCCGGGGCGACGGAACTCGACACGGGCGGGTTCACCTGTGAGGGAGGCGACGTGGTCCAGGTCGTGGAAGCGGGCGCCGGTGGGGGTGGAGAGCACCGTCAGGGACCAGCCACGCTCCTGAAGGAGACGAACGAGGTCGGGCACGGGGGCGCCGGGGGCGGGGGCTGCGGACATGGTCAGGTACAGGCTGCGGGTCATGGTGGTGAGTCTGCCCTGTCCGGTCAGGAGATGTGCATGCGGGAGCTGACTCCGCGCAGGGTCTCGGGCAGAGCGCGATGCCAGTCGACCAGGTAGGTGATGACGTTGACGGCGCTGGGGTGGTAGCGGGCCATCTGCGGGGCGATCCGCTCGGCGGCAAGGATCCGGTCCAGCGCACGCTGGGGTTGGCCGGCCTCGACGTGGGCGCGGGCCATGTCGATGTCGTGGTGGGCCCGGCGTTCGGCGGCCAGCCGCGGGGGCAGACGCAAGGCCCGGTCTCGGCGTAGCGCCTCGTCGTGGTCCTCCAGCTCGACGGCGACGGCGCAGCCGTGGATCGCGGTGTTGGCGGGGCCGAACTGCAAGGCGTAGAAGTCCGGGCTGCGCGCCGGAAGAGTGTGGGCGGCTTCGACGGCCAGGCCGTGGTGCTCCCACGCGGCGGTGGCTTCTCCGGCGCGGGCGGAGAGAACGGCGGCGCGCAGGTGGAGGGCTCCGGAGACGGCGCGGCTGGCGGGGGTGGTGGTGTCAAGTCCGTCGCTGGCGCGTTGGACCAGGCGCAGGCCGGGCTCCCAAGCGCCCACGGTCATCATGAGCAGGGCCCGGGACAGGCGTGCGACGTGGGGCAGGTTCGCATCGCCGGACCGGGCGGCGGAGGCGGTGGCGCGTTCGATGGCGATTCCGGCGAGGTCGTTGTAGCCCAGACGTCGGCACAAGCTGACGGCGAGGGCCTGGGCGCCGTTGAGCAGTGCCCAGGCGCGGGGGAGATCGTCTTCGAGGGCGTGGTGGGTGAGTTCTTCGATGAGCGCGGGTAGCCGTGCTCCGACCTGGGTGTGACGGGCGGCCTTGGACAGGCGGCGGAGTTGTTCGACCTCGACGACGAGGTCGTCCAAGGAGCGGGGCGGGATGTCGAGATCCGGGGGCAGGTCGACGTAGGTCAAGGCTCGGCGCACGTCGGGGATCATCTCGTGGACGCGGTCGTCTGAGGGGGTGGTGCCCCGGTAGGGCTGTCCGGTCAGTTCGGTGACGTCCACGCGCAGGCCGTTGGCGAGTGCTGCGGTCACTGCGGGGCTGGGGACTCGGTGTCCGCTCTCGATCTGCGCGATGTAGGAGCGGGAGACCGCGCTGCGGTCGGCGAGTCCGAACTGGGTGAGGTTGCGTCGGCGTTTGCGTATGCGGCGCAGGCGTTCGCCGACACCGACGCGCGGTGAGTCGTGGTGCTCGCTGGGGGGCATCGGGTCTCCCTGCTGTTGGTCCTGAGACTGGTCAGGCTATGGCGCTCTCACACGCTGCATGAGGAGGTTTACCCAAAGATTGATCTGAGGTTCTTGCTCGGACGCCGGGCACCGGGGCGACCTGATCGTTAACCCGGTTAATGCCTACGACCGACGTGGACGGTGCCATGCTGGAACACGTTCGTGAGTCCTCCAGGAAAGCGAGATGGCCGTGAGTAGTACGCAAGCTGATCCTGCGACAGCGCAGGTCGTCCCCGAGGAAGCCCTTGTCCACCCTGGCGAGATCGTCGCGATCGTCGACCAGAAAGGAGGTGTCGGAAAGACCACGACCGCTGTCACCATCGCTGGCTACCTGGCCTCGCGGGGGGTGTCAGTAACCCTGATCGACGCGGACGAACAGGAAGGGTCCACGACTGGATGGTTGCCGCCGCACTGGGACGACACCCCTCTGGAAAAGCAGTACGACCTGTTCCACGTGCTCACCGAGGAAGCCTCCTTCGACCAGGCGCTGTGGCCGGTCACGGCCGAAGGGTCACTGCACCTGGTGCCGTCGTTCGAATCGCTCAAGCAGTTCGAGCAAGTCGACATGCCAGGCAAGGACACGATCCTGCGCGATGTCCTGGAAGAGGCGCAGCAGCGCGGCACGATCACGCTCATCGACTGTGGGCCAAGCCTGCGCCAGGTCACGGCGACAGCCCTGGTGGCAGCGTCGGCGGTCATCATCCCCGCCAAGGCGGGCGGGTTGGACTTCATGGGGATCGGCCAGTTGAACGAAACCCTGGCGCGTGTGCGACGTCGGCTGAACAAGGAGCAGCGGACGGTCGGAGTGCTGTGCACGATGGCCAAACCCAACGCGAACTTGACCGAGGCGGTCGTGGCGCAGTTGCAGGAGGACTACCCGGAGGCCTTCCACGCCACGATCAGCGACACGGTCCGCGTGGGCGAGGCCTCCTTTGCGAAGGAACCTCTGTCGATGTACGACCCGCGGTGCAAGGCGATGATCGAGTACAAGGCATTCACCGATGCGCTGTTCGCCCCGGTGCTGGAGGCAACCCGTGGCTAAGCGCGACAAGGTAAAGATCGGGTCGACTCGGCGGGCCTCTAGTGAGCCGTCCCTGATGGAGGAGTCCACTCAGGACCGGCGTCTGACGGGCGGTTCGCAGGTGACGGTGCGGGCGCGGTTGGAGGAGTTGGCTGGCAACCCTGACAACGGCCGTGAGGACCTGGGCGACCTGGACGAGTTGGCGGAGAGCCTGCGGGTACGGGGGCAGCTCCAGGCGATCACGGTGATCTCACGGTCGGAGTTCCTCAAGATCAAGCCGCAGCATACGGACAGGATCGGTGAAGAGGCCCGGTTCGTAGTGCTCTACGGCCACAGGCGGCTTGAGGCAGCTCGGCGGGCTGGGTTGGATGTATTGAAGATCGACGTGGCCGAGTCGCCAGCGAACGCTGCGGAGCTTCGGGCCTCAGCACTCGTGGAGAACATCCACCGCAAGAACCTGGCGCCGTTGGAGGAAGCACGTGAGGTCGCTGCGCTCGTCGACGACTTCGGGTCACAGGCCGAGGCCGCCCGTCAGATCGGGTACAGCACAGCCTGGGTGTCTCAGCGGCTGGCCCTGTTGAACCTCGTGCCCGAGTTGAAGGAGAAGCTCCGATCGGGTGAGTTGAAGGTCAAAGAGGCTCGGTCCTTGGGGGCTCGGGTCCCTGAGGACCAAATGCCCGCGTGGGAGAAGGGCATTAACCGGGTTAACGGGGCTCTGTCTCAAGCTGATCCGGATCTGGAAAACGACAGCGGCAGAGCATCGACCGGGCCGGTTGGCTCGGAGCCGGTTACCGATAACGAGGGGTCAATGCCCGCTCCGGCCCCTGCAGCGGGGCTAAAGCCAGGTCCTGATCCTGTACCGCCTGCTACCACGAAGGGCCAGACGGTCGACGCGGGTGAACATAAGGATTCGGGCGCAGCACCGGTCCAGCTCATGCTGGATCTGCAGTGGGAACCGACTGAGGCGGCCGACGAGATCGTGGCGGCCTACGGACGTGAGCGGGCGGAGAAGCTCGCGGCCGCGATCCTCGAACGCCTGTAGGTACAGATGGCTGTGGGCCCCACCGATGTCTCGGTGGGGCCCACAGCACTTAGAGACTACCGGCAGCCTTTGGGCTTCTCGTGATAGTCCCGGTCCACGGGGTCCTTCTTGTTGTACTTCAGACCGCACCGGCTGCACGTGGCGCTCAGGATCTCGAACCAGCACACCGTCAGAAGGTGAATCGCGGACATAGGATGTTCCTGCCTTCCATTGGTTGGCGGCCTCGGGGTGACTTCTTGGCGGATGTGGCCCCGGGGCCTTTCTGTGTCTTTGGGTAGGACTAGGCCCACACTTGCAGGCCGACCATCTCGCCCAAGGGCGCGAGCATCTCGGCTTCGGCAGCGGTGGGAGCCGGGATGGGCTCCTGGTCGGGCCGGGTGACCTGGACGGTCGTGTACGGGCGGTCGATGAGGGTGACGGCGTTCTCAGACATGGCTCTCCCGTTGGTACTGGTCACGTGATGTGCCCGGATCGGTTTCCCATTGACACCATGCAGCACGATTGATAGCATGTCAACATTGCTAGCAAAGTTAAATCGCTAGAATGCGCAACGAGCTAGATCCGTAGCACACTTGCTCTGCCACATCACCGATCAACGGAGGCACGAGTGAGCAGCCAGGACCGACACCAGGAGGAGCAGGGTGATATGCCCGCAGCCGCGACAGAAAGCCCTACCGACATCGTCCAGGTCAGTGCCCGGATTCCACGGGGCCTACGGCAGCGACTGAAGATCGCTGCGGCTCTGGATGACTTGAGCACACAGGACGCACTGAAAAAGGCGATTGAGGAGTTCGCGGAGAAGCGCAAGGTCTGAGCACCTGCGAAAGAGCCCGACCGGCGCCCCTTCCACCAAGAAAACGCGCCGATCGGGGCCACGAGTCCCCGAAAGGATCCGCATGTCAATGGTACGCAGCACCCCACCCGACCAGGCACCTGTGCCTGATACTCACGGCACCGTCCGCGACGGCGATGGCACCGAACGCAGATACACCACGGTGTCCTGGAACCCGTTCCGTCACGGGTCCTCCGCGAAGACACCGAAGGACCAGCAGGAAGATGACACTTCCGCCAAGACCGATCGCGGCTACAACGTGGCCATCACTCTGGCCTTCATCGGCATCATCGCGGTCACCGCGATCACGATGTATGTCTCCTACGAAGCCCAGCTCATTTACACCGACATGATCAAGGGCGAAGGGCAGGCGGGGGAGACCTCACTCGCGGTCCAGTTGGCCGCCGCCGCGTGGGATGTGGCTGCCGCGAGTTTCGCGATCCTCGCGCTCGCCACCGCGATGCGCGGCGACAACGCCTTCCGCGCCCGAGTCGCGAACCTGGGCTGCGCTGTGGCCTCCGTGCTGATGAACGGAGCGCGGATCGACGTTCCGGCGGACTCTGGACTTCTCGTCTGGACCGGCCACATCCTCGTCTGGATGGGCCCCTCCCTGCTCTACGTCATCGGCACCGACATGATCGTCTGGGAGATCCAGCGCCGCGCGATGGAACGGCGCGGCAAGCCGCTGGAGCAGGCCTCGATCTGGTCCGTCATCGCCGTTCTCATCCAGGTCCTCATCGGCGTGCTGCTCTGGTTCGTCCGGCTTCTCTTCTCACCCTGGAAGACCTTCACTCTGTTCAGGCAATGGTTCCTGGCTGAAGTCGCCTACGCACCGGGCCGCACCCTGGAAAGCGACAAGGCCCGGGAAGCGCTGGCAGAGGCCACGAAGGCCAAGGCGGTCGTCGCTGAGATCGAAAGCCGGTCCGCTGCTGCGATCACAGAGGCTGAGTCCGACTACGCGCGCAGGGCGAACGAGGCGGAGGAGCGAGCTTCCGCTGAGGTTGCCCGGGTTCGGTCTGAGGAGAAAGCGCGTGCGGAGGAAGCGATCCGCAAGGAGCGTCAGCGCGCCACGAACGCCATCACGGCCGAGCGGGACCGGGCCAACACCGCCATCTCCGAGCAGGCCTCCCGTGTGGAGGAGCTGGAGCGGGGCCACGGACAGGACCGTGAAGGCCTCAAGGCCCAGTACGACCAGGCGCTCACGCAGCTACGGTCCGAGTACGACCAGAAGGTGCACGCGCTGGAGTCCGCGGTGACTGGTCACCAGCGGGACCAGGAGCGTCTGCGCTCCGAGCTGGAGCGGGTCCGCGCATCGGCCACGCAGGGAGAGCAGTACGGGCGTGAGCTGGAGTCGGTGCGCAGCACCCTCGCGCAGGAGCAGCAGATGCGCCAGCGATCTGAGCAGCGCGTCTCCGAGCTGAGCACTGAGCACCAGGAACTGTTCGACCGGCTCAGCGGCAACGCCCAGGTTCAGCACCTCTACGGTCGCCTGGCGCGTCGGGGAGATCCCCGGTACGGAAACCCGGACTTCTTCACCGAGCTGGGCCAGGAGTTCGTCGAGCGCCACGGCGTGGCACTGACTCCGGCGAAGGTCGCCCACTACATCCGCACGTTCGTGTCCGAATCCGGTCTCACTGGTACCGGTGCGACTGCTGGGTCCGATGACAGTATGGGAGGTGCCCTGTGAGCAGGGTAATCACGCAGACCCCCGTAGCCCCCGGAGCACAGACCATGATCCTTGCGGACTCGGGCGAGGTGCCCGAAATCCACGCCCCTATGCCCTGGGACCTGGTCCCGATGCCCTACCTGATCGGCGCCCTGGTGCTCATCGTGATCATCGCGATGGTCACCGGCGCGGTCCAGCGCAGTCTGCCCGGTGGGCGTCGTCGCCCGGTCCTGCCGTTGCGGTGGCGAGCGGTGTTGCGGCTCCACCCCGGGCCGGGGTGGATCGGTGGTTGGGAGCGCTGGCGTGTGCTCGGGCTGCCTCGGGCACGCCGGACCGCACGTGTGGTGCGCCGGGACTTGACGTGGTGGCAGATGCGCCGGCCCGGCGGGTGGAAGGAGTACGCGACCCTGCTCGGCTACGCCTGGGGATGGGTGTTCCGGCGCAAGATCGTGGCGGGCCCGGAGTCGGTGGTCTTCGTCCTGGCCGGCCCGCGCCGCGGTAAGACCGGGGCCTCCGGGGAAAGGATCCTGGACGCGCCCGGCAAGGTCATCGCGACCTCGATCCGCGATGACGCCCTGTCCAAAACGGTGGGTCCCCGCTCGGAGAAGGGGCGGATCTACGTCTGGGATCCTGAGGGGGTCGGCAAGTACGCCTCAACGCTGCGCTGGGACCCGGTGTCAGGCTGCCGGGATCCTCGGGTGGCCGTGCGCAAGGCCGGTCGGATGGTCTCCTCCCAGGACTCGGGCGGATTGTCCGACGCCGACTTTTGGAACAACCAGGCGTGCATGGTGCTCGCCGGGTACCTGCACGCCGCCGCGCAGGTGGGCTACGACATGCGCCACGTCTACGCCTGGGTCAGCGGCTCCGACGACACTCCGCTGCGGATCCTGCGCGAGGCGGAGAACGCGAACTCGGCACAGCGTCAGGTCATCCAGAGGTTCTTGCAGAACATGCCCGACCGCACCCAGCAGTCGGTGTCCACGACCCTGAGCGGGGTGTTGCAGTTCATGACGCACCCCGGTATCAGTCGCATGCTGGCCCACAGCGATGACGCCCAACAGGAGCTGGGCCTGCCCGCGTGGTTCGACCCGGCCGAGTTCGTTTCCGACACCGACCGCTCGACGCTCTACCTGGTCAGCAACGGCGACGACTCGGTGACCCGCCCGCTTTTCAGCGCACTGCTGGCCGAGATCGCCCACGAGGTACGCCAGGCGGCCGCGGCCTCGCCTGACGGGCGGCTGCCGATGCCCATCGACATGGAGCTGGACGAGATCGCCAACACGGCACCGGTCCCGGTAGATGCGTGGGCGTCCTGGATGGGCGGGTGCGGGGTGCGCATCCGCGTCTACGCCCAGACCTGGTCACAGGTGGTCAAACGCTACGGGCCCCAGGGAGCCGAGTCCCTGTGGGCGTGCGCCTCGCACATCGTGGTCTACGGCGGCACCAACGAGAAGGAGGTGATCAGCCGCGTCCGTGAACTGGGCAGGAAGGTGCGGGTACGCGGCCGGGATCGCGTGCACTCCTCCTACAACCACAAGGGCGAGAAGGTCCGTGAGCGGGAGAAGACCTTCGAGACCATGGACGTGATCGACGACCTGAGCATGCCCGCCTTCCACGCCATCGTCCTGCACGGCGACGGGCCGCCCGCGCTGGTGCGCACGCCCCGGGTATGGCTGCGCCCGGAAGTTCGGCGCTGGAAGAGTCGGATGCCCGAGGGGCTGGCCGCGCCGGAACACGCCCAGGTGCCCGAGGTCGACCTCCAGCTGCGCGAGCGGATGGAACAGCCCGCAGCAGGGACCCGGCCGCTGCGGATGGTGGCCACAGGTACCGACGACGCAGCAGTGTTCGAGGAACCGACGCAGAAGGAGACGTCGAAGACGGAAGCGCCCACTCAGCCGATGCCCTCGATGGCTACCGAGCGCGTCCGGGCACGTGGCACGGCTCCGAAGCCTGGGCCGGCGGTCCGGGGGCTGGGTCGGGGCGAAGTTGGCGGATCGGGCCTGGACACTCCGCCGCCGCTGCGGCGACCGACTTCGTCGCCGACGCCTCCCGCAGGGCCCGACACTTCGTCGACGAAACGGGCTGGTTCCCTGCACCCGGCGCCGTGGGACCTGTCCCGCACGAAGCCGCTGCCGACTGAGGGTGAGGACCACCCGGCCCCCAAGCGGGCCCGGATGCCGTGGGATGAGGATGAGGGATGACGATGGACGCCGATGATTTGCGGCGTCATCTGGTGGACGGGGCCGCTCCGACCGAGGGTCGGGGCGGCTCCGCCGCTGAGGTGGCACCGATGATGACCGCGCTGTCCGTGGTGAGCACGGACATGGGCCGCTTGGACGAACGTGTCAAGGAACTGGCGGGCCACCTGGAAACGTTTCAGGCTGGCCAGGAACGAGTGAAGGCGCTCCGCACCGATCTGACCTCGCTCGCGGAGAACGTGGCCGAACTACGCAAGACCATGGAGCAGCTCACCGCGAACGAGGATGCGCCCACGCCCCCGCCACAACCTTGGGACTGGCCCTTGATGAGCGGGGATGAGGGGATCGCTGCGATCAAGGCCTTGGCGGACTGGATGGAGCACGCCCTGTTCCGGTGGTGGCCCCAGACCGCGGAGAAGATCCCCACGTGCTGGATGAGGCACACGGACATGCTGCGTGACCTGAGCCTGCTCTACGTCTCCTACCAACAGGCCTACAAGCACCCGGGCCGCCGCGTCCACCACGAGGTGGACTGGCGTCGCTCGCTGAACGACATGATCGACAGCATCGACACAGCTCGCAAGACCTACAACTGCGGAACGAAGGAACACACGGTGGGTCAGACGACCCGCTCCGATCGCGACCACGTCGAAGAGCACGTGCGGCAGATGGCCCTGGGGCAGATCTACCTGGCCGACCGTGCCGGGGATGAGGATCGGGTAGCCCAGCTGATGGACGAACACCACATCACTGCGGATGAGCTACGCACCCGGATGCAGCGAGCGTTCACCGAGTCCATGACGGTCGTGGACCAGGTGGATGCCTCTCCTGGTGCCCACCGGGAGGCGACCCGGGACGCGGCCCGGGTGTTGCTGGCCTACCGGGTCGTGGCACCCGATGACCTGAGCCAGGCCCCAAAGATCGAGTCGCTGATGAAGGCGCTGTACACGCACAAGGACCCGTCCTTTGAGCGTGTGGCCCGCGAGTACGACACCCTGGCCCGGTTGTACGCCACGATCCGCGACAGCGTGCTGCCCATGATGGTGACGGGGGGACGTACTCCGGGAGAGCAGCAGGTCATGCGAGAGCACGGGGTCACACTCGAACAGGTGATGCTCGTGCGCGGCTTGAGCAAGTCCGCTCCCCGATAAGAACGAGAACACGGAGGGGCTGCCCAGTTGGGTAGCGCCTCCGTCGCGTTCCAGACACCTCTACCTGGGTTGCTGGAGCGGCCCAGCCGGAGGGTCATCTGTTCCGCATTGGAGCCAGAGCATCGTGTGCTCCACCCCCACGATGTAGGACTGCGGAAGCTGCGGCGGATCATCTAGTGCACCGGTCAAGGCGTCAGCGGCCACTGTGGCCTCTTCACCCAGGTCTGACCACCGGGGCGGCTTCTTTTCGGTGGGCTGTCCCGACACCGGGCCCAGCTGCTGGTGCCCATAAGCCCAGGCGAAGGCGTCATGCACACCCTTCAAGAACGGATCCTCCGGGGTGGCACGCAACTCTTCACGCAGGTGACCCAGGGCCCGCTCAACGGCTGCTGTCTCGCGGATGGGCGGCTGGTGCGCGAGGAAGGCGTACTCCTCCATGGTCACTGAGCGGCTCTTAGCGTTCAGCTCGCGGATCAGCGCGACTCCCTCCTCCGGCGTCAGCTCTGGTGGCTCTGGAGGAAGAGGAAGCGCGGACAACTCATCCAGCGTCATCAGCCAGGCGGGTTTGTCCGTGGTCATGTGGACTCCTTACAGGCCTAGGCCCGGTCCGTCAATGCCGCGTCCCCTACGGTGGGCGGGCGGGGGAGTAGAGGGCCGCGACGGTGGTGTCCGTTCGGCCGTGTGCTGCCGCTCCTGGGTCCGCTCCGGTGCGGGACGCTCGGGAGCCTGCTTCTCCAGTTTCTCCCGGCGACGTTCCAACTCTGCGTCCTCACGGCTCGACAGCTCATCCCGGTAGCGCTCTTCCCGAGACCGCTCCTGGACGGTGGGCTCCTGCCCGGCGTCGCGCCCGACCTCCTCTGCGCGGCGGCCGAAGAAGCCGGTCAAGAAGGTCTTGGCAGCCTGGGCCTGTTCCAGCGCACGGCGTAGCCTGCTGTCGTCCTCGGTGACCGGGTCTTCGTGGGCCAATCCCAGGTCCAGCTCCTTCTGGACGTAGGCGGGCTCGTCCGTCTCGGCCGAAGACTCCTCGACTTCGGATTCGGGCCGTTCGGTGAGGCCCCGACGCCGGACCGGTCCCGCTTCGCTGAGGCCGAACAGCTCCTCCTGGCCCTGGATGACCTCCTCGCGCGGGTCGACGTCGATGGGCTCGATGACCTTCTCGCGCTCCTGCCGCTCCTTCTCGGTGAGCGTGTGCAGCGGGGGCAGGTCCAAGTCGGTGTGGCGGCGGTGCAGTTCGGCGTCGGCGAGCATGGCCTGCCGGCGCATGTCCTCGGTGGCCTCGACCCAGGCCTGACGCTGGTCCTGAATGCGCTGGAGCTGTTCGCGGCGCTCGGCAGCAGTCTGTGACAGAGCCTCGACCGCTTGGGCCTTGGCCTCCAGGACCCGGCGGGCCTGCTCGTCTTGTTCGACGGCGGCCTGGGCGCGCAGCCGGTGTGCCTCGCGTCCACGGTCGTCGCGTTCGGTGGTGGTGCGGCGCAGGTCCTCGCCCATGTTCGGGGGCGCCCACTGGGCCGCGCGGGCGTAGGCGGCGCGCTGCACCCACAGAGCCCCATCTCGGGCGGCCGCAACGGCTTGCTCCAACTTGTTCGCCCCGAGCGCACGGGCGGCCGCGAACCAACTCGCACGCTGTTCGGGGGAGTGGCGGTCAGGCGCGGAACCGAGCACGTTGGTGGTCTCGCTCGCGCGACCGTACTGTTCCCGGTAGGCCTCGACGCGGCCGGCGCGCAGCTGCCACTCCGTGCGGTCCATGATCTCCTCGGGCACCTCGCCCAAGCGCTCGACCAAGTAGCTGGGCGGGTTGGCAGCGGCACGCTCCCCCAGCTCGTGGACACGGGCGTCCATGTGCTGGGCCACGTCGCGCACGAAAGCGTCCATCTCGCCGTTGGCGAGCTGAGGGGTCACCGCGGACCAGGTGGTGACCTCGGTGTCGCCGGTACCGATGATCTTCTCGATGCGACCGGTGAGGACTTGGCCGACGCTGCGGACCCGTTCCCAGCTCTCCTCGGTGGCCTGGCCGATGACTTCATGCAGGTTGTGCCCGGCCAGCACGGCCTGGCGCACGGCGGTGATGACACTGCCGCGAGCGGGGTCCTTGTCCAGCTTGGAATTGATCTTGGCGGGCAACTGCTCGCCCAACGCCTTCGTGGTCTGGTCGGCCAGGTCGTCCTTGACGATGGAGGTCCACATCGACCCCAGGTGTGCCATGTGGCGCACACGGTCGGCCTCAATGCGCATGTTCTCGATGGCGGTCTGGTCGGCCTGGTCGGTCTCCAGGATCGCGGCGAGCACACCGATCGCGTCCCGATCCGTGGTGGATTCGATCCGGTCCGGGGTGGACGGCGTGGTGTCCGACGCGGTTGTGGACTCGGTGGTGACGGGTTCCAGGCCGGGGAGAGCCTCCTGCTCGTCGTGCTCCCGACCGCTCGCCGGCACACCTTCGACCGTGACGGTATCCGTGGTGGATACGATCTCGTCCGGTTCGGACGCGGCCTCATCCGCAGTGGATTCGTAGGTCTGTTCGGGTCGAAGATCGGCTTCCTGAGTGTCGGTGACGGCCCAAGCCCAGTTGCCGTAGCGGCCACGGCTCATCTCGACATACAGCCCCTGCCGAGACATGCCGTCCTCGACGACGGCGTGGCAGGTGTCCACCGTGCGACCCTGGCCAGCGTGTGCGGTTCCCGCGTACGCCAACTCCAGGTTTTGGGAGACGTAGTCGGCGGTGATCCGCACGGGTTCTCCAGGGCGTCCGTCCTCGTCGAGCAGACGAGCCCAGAGGTTGCCGTCCGCAGCGACGTTGGTGACCCGCAACCGGTCACGGTTGGTCAGTTCTCGGCGCTTGCCGTTGACCAACAGGGTGATCTTGTGGGTGTTCTGCCTGGCGGTGACCAGATCGCCAGCGCCGACCTTGTTGCCGCCGCGCACCTGGGCGGTCTGCTCGTCAGAGACGCGGCCGAGTCGGACCAGCTCCTCCCGGATTCGTCCGGCCAGCTCGTGCGCCCGGCCGTTGGTCGCGGTCAGTAGCAGAGATTCCTTGCCCGACAGGTGGTCGGCCACGTAGGCGTCGACGGCACCTTGCTCCATCTCCTCCCGAGTGCCGCCGCGCAGACGCCCGTGCTCGTCATAGACGCTGAGGACGTCCTCGTCTCCGGCACGCAGACGGACGCTGGCGTCCTTCTCCCAGTCGGCCTTGAAGCGGTAGACCCTGCTGAGTTTGAAGCTGCCCTGTTCGGCGACCAGTTGACGCATCAGCCCGCCGGCGCCGGGGGCGGCGAGCTGTTCGCTGTCTCCGGTGAGCAGGATCTTCGCGCCGACCTTGTCGGCGGCCTGCTGGATCTGGGTCATGTGGGTGGTGGTGACCATGCTGGACTCATCCACGAGCACCAGTTGGCCGGGGGCCAGGCGAGCGCCGTTCTTGATCCACTTCGCGATGTTGAAGGCGCGGTCCAGGCCCTCGTCCTGGAGGACCTGGGCGGCGGACTGGGCGGTGGTCAACCCGACGACGTTTCCGCCGGTCATCTCCCGCCACAGCTCCGCCAACCGGGAGACCGTGTAGGACTTGCCGGTGCCGGCGTAGCCCTCCAGGACGTCGATACGGCGTCCGCTGGTGAGGATTCCGTAGACCGCGGCGGCCTGGTCCTCGCCCAACCCAAAGGCGAAACTTGGGCGCTTCTTCTCGGCTTCTGTGGTGGATGCGGGTTCATCCGCTCCGGACGTCGCCGCGTCCACTCCGGAAACCCGGGGGGTCTGGGGTGCCGGTCCCACAGGACTCGTGGAGGGGCTGGCCGTGGTCTGACTATCCGCCTCGGCGACGGATCCGTCCAAGGTGGACGGTTGCTGATCCACTCCGGATACGCGCTCGATCTCGGGGCCGAACCCGATCCGCTCGGCTACCTGCTCGGCGTCGACCCGCGCGGCATCGGTTTGGGCGGCCGACCGCAGGAACCGCTCCTCGGCGTCGTACTGCTCCGGGGTCGTCCACAGCTCGAACGAGGGGTCCCGGAACACGCTCTGCCCGTTGTGGGTGAGCGAGGCGGGGATGTCCACGACGTCGGGGACCGTCATCCGCAGGACCCGTCCGCCCTGCGGGGACAGCGCCTCCTCGGTGATCTCGGTCAGCAGACGCCGCACGTCGGCCGCCTCCAGGCCGCCGAAGGAGGCGGGAAGGTGCCGGGAGATGTGCCGGGTCAGTTCGGAGCGGTCGAACGCGGCCTTGGCGCTCTGGCAGTCGGCCAGAGCCATCTCGATCAAGCGGTCCATGTCCAGGGAGGCCACTTCCGCAGCGGCCTCCTGGCGCTCCTGCTCGCTCACCTGGAACAGCGCCTTGGAGGGGATGGAGGCCAGGGAGTCGATCTCGGCGCGGGTGGTGCGCTCCTCCCAAGCCCGAAGCTCCTCGGCCTGGGTGGGCACCTTGTCCAGCTTGGTCTTCGAGGCCTTGGTCGACTTGGTGGCCTGCTGGGCCAACAAGAACGTGGCGCGGGCGCTGGGCGCATACCCGTGCTTGGCCTCGTAGGCGGCGACCAGCTCGGCCAGGCGATCGGTCACCTCCGCGCGGCGGGTGGAGAACTCGGTGATCTGCTCCGGTGCAACCCCGTCGATCTGGAAGTTCTGCCCGTCCGCAGAGGCGATCCACCGCACACCTAACTTGCGGGTGAGGCTCTCCATCATGGTGCGCTCGGCAATAGCGGAAGCGGCCGCACGGCCGCGGTAAATGGCCTGACCGTCCAAGGAACGCCATTTACCGTCAGCGCAGAGCTGACGGTTCAAAATGGCGTTGTGCACATGGATTTGGGGGTCGCCATTTCTGCTCGTGTGTTGCACGAAGCTCGCGACCACCCAGTCGCCGGCCGGCGCCCAGCGGCCGGTGCTGACACCGTTGACCTTCGCTCCGTGGTAGCCGACGCGGGCGTGGGAGGCGACCCGGTTGAGCTCGTCCACCCAGACCTTGGAAGCTTCCTTGACGCTGTCGATCACCTTGTCGGCGGCAGCGCGGGCGGCGTGGGCCTGCTCGGCGTTGCCGGCCTCCTCCGCGCGCTTGGCCATGGCCAGCAGACCGGCGTGTGTGAGGGTCACCGACTTGTGCACTGAAAAGGTGGCGTCGAAGAACTGGAGGTTCTTCCGCGCTTCCTTCTTGGCCTGAATCCGCAGCTGTTCTTTACGCTCGTCTGTGGCCTCGGGCTCACCGGACAGCTTCTTGGCGTAGATGTCGTCAACCGACATGTACTTGGACGGCTTTCGTCCCAGACGTGGCTTCTCCGCCTCGGAAAGTTCCTGGTCGAAAACAGCCGGGTCACGGATGTCGAAAAACTCGGCATAGAGTTTTTCCATGACCTTCGCATCGACCTCGGAACCCTCGGTCAGACCCAGAGCCTGGGCGCCACGGCCGGACCAATATCCGGGCGGTTCTCCGTGTTCGCGGATTGCGGACAGGTAGTAGTTCTCGGCGCCTTTACCGACGCTCTTGGTGAGGTATTCGGGGTCGTAGCCTTTGCCGATCGTTCCGATCCCGGCCACGTCCCCACCTCCCTCAGACTCGAACACTCGTTCGATCGTAGCCACTACCCAACGTGGCTGACTCTACCATGATCATTAGAGAATGCAGTGGCGTGTTCCTGAGCTTGGTAGTCGCTTCAAGATGACAGAGGGTAAGACTAGAGGTGGGACAAGCTTCGGTAGGGCAACTGAGATCGAGAACCTAGGACGGATGGGAAGAGGCACGGGAAGACGGGGCAAGGGCTGAGTGTGGGCAAACGTACCGACCCGCGCTATACTGACCGCCTCGCACCACAGACCACCCCACGACCCCGTCCCGCCGAAGGCGGAACGGGGTCGTTTGCGTTTGGTGGACTGTTACCCGCGCCGCTGTTTTCGCGCGGTGCCCGAGGCGCCGCGCGAAAACAGCCATCGACCTACCCCAGGGATCTCCGGGGTAGGTGTTTCTTCCTGCGAGGCGACTGTTACCTGAAAGGGCATGTGCGCACCTCCCTTCGCCCTCTACGGTGGATCCCATACTCCCTTCCGGCTGGAAAGGCCCCCAGGTGACCACCACCGACAAACCTCACTCCCCCGACCGTTCACGCGCGGGCGCCGGGGCGTCCGCGAAAGCTGCGGAAATCGCCCGCGAAGAACTCCCGACAGTGCTCCTGGTGGCCGCGCTCGGCGCGGCCACCGGCGCCCTACTCGGCGTCCTGCTGGGCCACCTGGGCCTGGGCGTGCTCCTGACCGTGGCGGGCGGTCTGGGGGCCGGGCTGTGGCAGCGCGGCCGCGGGGCGGCCGCGCGCTGGCGCCTGGGTGCCACCGGCGAGCGACGCACCGGCCGGCTGTTGGGCCGGCTTCAGCGGCGGGGGTGGACGGTGCTCCACGACCGTCGTCTCGGGCCGCGCTCGCGCGCCAACATCGACCATTTGTTGATCGCCCCGGACGGCACGGTGTTCAACGTGGATAGCAAAATGCGCAACGGGAAGGTGCGCTACAACGCCCGACGCAATTACCTGCGAATTGGGCGAACGTCCGGGTACCAGCTCGTTTCCAGCACGCTGTACGAATCGGAACGCATCGCGGCCACGCTCGGACGCGAGGTGGGGCCGGTGACGGTGCGCTCCGTCCTGGCAGTGCACCGGGCCAAGCTCCCGGCCTGGCGCACGATCGAAATCAAGGGCGTGCGGGTTCTGGGCGCACGCCAGGTACGTGGATGGCTGGCCTCCCAGGCCGGGCAGCCGAGCGCGCGCGGCCGCGAGATCGCCTCGGCATGGCCCAGTTCTCCCGAAGCTACGGCGAGCCGCAAAGTAACCCATGAGTAGCTGCGGGAACGGCCTGAGGTCACGGATCAGGCGAACCCACCGGTAACCCGCTCTCGGTCCGCGATCGTGTGCGCTGTCGACTACCGACCGTAACGATCTGGGAGCGCCTCCTCATGCGCCAGGACTGGACCCTCGAACAGCTCGTCGATGAGTGGACGCTGGAGCAAGGCGATCGAGAACTGGTCGGCAACAAGAGCGGAGCCACACGGCTCGGCTTCGCACTGCTGCTGAAGTTCTTCCAGATCCAGGGCCGTATCCCCACTTACGCCGAGGAGATCCCGGCGGCCGCAGTGGAGTTCGTCGCCGACCAGGTGAACGTGGACAGGGCCCTGTTCACCAAGTACGCCTGGACCGGCCGGACGATCGAGTACCACCGCCACCAGATCCGCGACAAGTACGGCACACACCCGGCCACCGAGGACGAAGAGGACCAGCTCGCCGACTGGCTCGCGGACCAGGTGTGCCCGGTGGAGGTCGACCGCGACGAGCTCGCCCAGGCCGTGGAGCGCCGGTGCCGCACCCTGAAGGTCGAACCTCCTTCACCCGGGCAGGTCGAGCGGGTCGTCGCCTCAGGAGTGCGCCGGTTCGAGGAATCCTTCACCACCAGCGTGATGACCCGCCTGGGCCCGGGCATCTGCGACCGGCTCCAGAGCCGGGTACTGGGCACCGAGGGCGTGCTGGGGGCCGTGAAGTCCGACCCCGGGCCGCTGGGGCTGGAAACCCTGCTGGAGGAGATCGACAAGCTCAAGACCGTTCAGGCCCTGGGGTTGCCGGACGAGCCGTTCGGGGGCGTATCGGAGAAGATCGTGGCCGCCTGGCGCTCGCGCGCGGCCCGGATGTACCCCTCCGACTTCGCCGAGTGCGCCGAGCCGGTGCGCTACACCCTGCTGGCCGCGCTGTGCTGGACCAGGCAGGCCGAGTTGATCGACGGCTTGGTGGAGCTGCTGATCCGCCTCATCCACCGAATCAACGCCCGCGCGGAGAAGCGGGTGGAGAAGGAGCTGATCGGTCAGCTGACCGCGGTGCCGGGCAAGAAGGGCATCCTGCGCCGGATGGTGGACGCCTCCCTGGCCGAGCCCGGCGGGACGGTGGCCGAGGTGATCTTCGGTGCGGTCCCGGGCGGGGAGAAGACGCTGCGCAAGCTGGCGCGGGAGCTGATGGCCACGGAGAAGGCGATGGCCGAGCGGGTGCGCTACCAGTTGCGCGGCTCCTACTCCCACCACTACCGAAGGATGCTCTCCCCGCTGCTGGCCGCGCTGTCGTTCCGCTGTAACAACACCTCCTACCGGCCGGTGATGGAGGCGATCGAGCTGCTGGGACGCTACACCGAGGTCGAGCGGACCGAGAAGTTCTACGGCGCTGCCGAGCGGGTGCCGATCGAGGGGGTGGTGCCCAAGGCCTGGGCCGAGGCCGTCACCGACGCCGCCACGGGGCGGGTGGAGCGCATCCCCTATGAGCTGTGCGTGCTCATCGCACTGCGCGAGGCCCTGCGCCGGCGGGAGATCTACGTGGAGGGGGCCGGGAAGTGGCGCAATCCCGACACCGACCTGCCTGGCGATTTCGAGGACAACCGGGACGTGCACTACGCGGCGCTGAAGAAGCCGGTGGAGCCGAACGCGTTCGTGGACGGGGTGCGTACCCGGATGCGCCAGGCCCTGGACCGGCTCGATGTGGCGATGTCGGAGGGCACCACGGGCGGGGTGCGGATCGTGACCCGCAAGGGCCAGCCCTGGATCAGCGTGCCGAAGCTGGAGCCTTTGCCCGAGCCGCAGAACCTGGGAGCACTCAAGGGCGAGGTGCAGCGCCGGTGGGGCACCATCGACCTGCTCGACATCCTCAAGGACACCGCGCTGCTCACCGGGTTCTGCTCCGAGTTCGTCTCGGTGGCCACCCGCGAGGCCATCCCCAAGGCGACCCTGCACCGACGGCTGCTGCTGTGCCTGTTCGCGCTTGGGACGAACATGGGCATCAAGCAGATGATCGCCACCGGCGACCATGGTGAGGACGAGGGGGCGCTGCGCCGCACCCGCGCCTCGCACATCACCCGCGACAACCTGCGCCGCTCCATCGCGACGGTGGTGAATGAGACCTTCGCCGCCCGGGACGCCGCCTGGTGGGGAACGGCCACCACCACGGCGTCGGACTCCAAGCGGTTCGGGTCCTGGGAGTCGAACCTGATGACGGAGTTCCACGCCCGCTACGGCGGGCACGGGGTGATGATCTACTGGCACGTCGACAAGGGCCGGGCCTGCATCTACTCCCAGCTCAAGTCGTGTTCGTCCTCCGAGGTCGCGGCGATGATCGA
>NZ_FRFF01000081.1 GCF_900143625.1 Nocardiopsis sp. JB363 | reverse complement strand
CCCCCATACCGAACCGGCCCGCCCCGCACCCGTGGGTCCCCCAGGTCAGGACGGTGCCACACCGGGGCCCGCCACCGAGGAAGGCGCGCTGGAGGAACAGGACACCGGCCCGCCTCCACCGCGCTGTCCGCACTGCCGCACCGCACTGCCGTTCGTGCGCGGGCTACCGACCGTGGCCGATCGCGCCTTCCGACGACGCGGACGCTGCCCATGGTGCGAACGGGACGTGGGCCCGCATGCCCCGGCCGCCATCGCCACCGCCGTCCTGTTCGCCCTGGTCGGCGCGGTCTTCCCGAACCACCTGGGGGACTGGTCCCTGTTCGGTCTCGCGGCGGTGCTCTGGTTCGCGGCCCTGGGCGCCCTGTTGTCCGCCATCGACCTGAGGGTGATGCGCCTTCCGGACGCCGTCGTCGCCCCCGCCTACCCCATGGCCGCGTTGCTGCTGGCCGCCTCCGTGCTGCTGCCGCCCAGCGGTCCGGACCTGGACCGCGCAGCCCAAGCCTTGGTCGGTATGGTGCTCATCGCCGTCCTGTACTGGAGCCTGTGGCGGGTCCACCCCCGCGGGCTCGGCTTCGGAGACGTCAAACTGTCCGGGCTGACCGGTCTCTACACCGGATGGGCGGCCGGTCCGGTCGGCGCCCTGGTCGGCGCGTTCTGGGCCTTCGCCGCCTTCTCCGTGGTCGGTCTGGTCCTGTTGCTGCTGCGCAGAGCCGGTCGTTCCGACCCCCTGCCCCTCGGGCCGTTCATGATCGCCGCGACCCTCGCCACCGTCCTCGCGGGCCGACCACTCCTTCCATAACCCCCATCCCGGGTGCGACCCGGGGTCACGATCCGTGGGATGATCGTGCACATGTTGCGTTGGCTGACCGCGGGGGAGTCCCACGGACCGGCGCTCGTCGCGATTTTGGAGGGCCTCCCGGCCGGCGTGTCCGTCACCTCTGACGACATCGCCGCCGCGCTGCTCCGCCGCCGCGCCGGGTACGGTCGAGGCGCCCGGATGAAGTTCGAAAAAGACCAGGTCTCCGTCATCGGAGGCATCCGACACGGCCGTACCCAAGGGGGGCCGGTCGCCGTCGAGGTCGGGAACACCGAGTGGCCCAAGTGGGAGAAGGTGATGTCGCCGGACCCTGTTCCCGCCGAGGAACTGGACAGCTTGGCGCGTAACGCCCCGCTCACCCGGCCCCGGCCCGGCCACGCCGACCTCGTGGGCATGCAGAAGTACGGGCACACCGAGTCCCGCCCCATCCTCGAACGGGCCAGCGCCCGCGAGACCGCGGCGCGTGTGGCCATCGGTGAGGTCGCCCGACAGTTCTGCCGCCAGGCCCTGGGTGTGGAGATCATCAGCCACGTCGTGTCCATGGGCCCGGTGTCGGTGCCCGAGGACGCCCCCGAGCCGCGCCCCGAGGACCTGACCGCGATCGACGCCGACCCGCTGCGCTGCTTCGACGTCGCCACCAGCGCCCGCATGGTCGAGGAGGTCGACGACACCAAGAAGTCCGGGGACACCCTCGGCGGTGTGGTCGAGGTGCTCGCCTACGACCTGCCGCCGGGACTGGGCAGCCACGTGCACTGGGACCGTCGTCTGGACTCGCGTCTGGCCGGCGCCCTCATGGGCATCCAGGCCATCAAGGGCGTGGAGGTCGGTGACGGCTTCCGCACCGCGGCCCGCCGTGGTTCGCAGGCCCACGACGAGATCGAGCCCGGCCCGGACGGGGTGCGTCGCCGCACCAACCGCGCCGGAGGTGTCGAGGGTGGCATGAGCACCGGTGACCCGCTGCGGGTACGCGCCGCTATGAAGCCCATCGCCACCGTGCCCAAGGCGTTGGACACCATCGACGTCGAGACCGGGGAGCCCACCCGGGCCGACCACCAGCGCAGCGACGTCACCGCGGTCCCGGCCGCCGGCGTGGTCGCCGAGGCGATGGTGGCCCTGGTCATCGCGGAGGCCGCCATCGAGAAGTTCGGCGGCGACTCGGTCCCCGAGACCGCCCGCAACCTCCAGAGCTACCTGGACTCGTTGACGATCCGCTAGAGACCGACACGGCCCGCCCTCCCCGGAGGGCGGGCCGGACCATGGGTGCCGTTCGTGCGTGCGAGGGTGGGGCCTTCTGCTAGACAAGAGGGCGAACGGCAGCGACCTTCCTTCCCACGCGCGTGGGAAGATGCGACCCCGATTAGGTAGGCAGAGCGTGGCAAGAGCGATCGCGGTGCTCATCGGTTCGCCCGGTTCGGGCAAGTCCACCGTCGGAGAGGCGTTGGCCCGACGCCTGGACGCGGACCTGTTGTGCACCGATACCGAGATCGAGAAGCGCGCGGGCAAGCCCATCGGCGACATCTTCATCCAGGACGGTGAAGAACACTTCCGCGCCTTGGAACGCGAGGTCGTCGCGGAGGGGCTGCGGTCCTGGGAAGGCGTCATCGCGGTCGGTGGCGGCGCCGTCCTGGACGAGGACACCCGCACGGACCTCGCCGAACACCACGTGGTCTACCTTCAGGTCGACTTCGGTGAGGCCGCCAAGCGCGTGGGCATGGACGTGGCCCGCCCCTTGCTGTCCGGCAACCCCCGGACCCAGCTGCGCAAGCTCCTCAACGAGCGCCTGCCCGTCTACGAGGGCCTGGCCACGGTGACGGTGCCGACCACGGACTACCACCCCGAGGAGATCGTGGACACCATCGTCTCCTCGCTGCCCGGAAAGGTCGAGCGGTGAGCGTGACCCGGATCGGTGTGGGCGAACCCACCGGACACTACGACGTACTGGTCGGAGAGAACCTCCGAAGCGAGCTCCCCGGGCTGGTGGAGGGCGCCGCGCAGGTCGCCGTCATCCACCCGGAGGGCCTCACCGACATCGCCCGGGACGTGGCCACCGCGCTGGAGGCCGGCGGATACACCGTCCGCCCGATGCCCGTGCCGGACGGTGAGGCCGCCAAGACCGCCGCGGTCGCCACCGACCTGTGGTCCCGGCTGGGCTCGTTCAACTTCACCCGCAGCGACGCCGTGGTCGGTGTCGGTGGCGGCGCCGCCACCGATCTGGCCGGTTTCGTCGCCGCGACCTGGCTGCGCGGGGTGCGCTCGGTGCTGGTGCCCACCACACTGCTGGGCATGGTCGACGCCGCCGTGGGCGGCAAGACCGGCATCAACACACCCGAGGGCAAGAACCTCGTGGGGGCCTTCCACCCCCCGGCCGGGGTCCTGTGCGACCTCACCACCCTGGCGAGCCTGCCCAAGGCCGACTACATCGGCGGTCTCGCGGAGATCATCAAGGCCGGGTTCATCGACGACCCGGTCATCTGCGACCTCATCGAGGACGATCCCGAGGGCGCCACCACCCCCGGCGGCAAGCACACCCGGGAACTCATCGAGCGCGCCATCCGCTTCAAGGCCGACGTGGTCTCGGGCGACCTCAAGGAGAGCGGGCGCCGGGAGGTCCTCAACTACGGTCACACCCTCGGTCACGCCATCGAACGCGCCGAGAACTACACGTTCCGGCACGGCTACGCCGTCGCGATCGGCATGGTCTTCGCCGCCGAACTGGCCCGTCTCGACGGGCGCATCGACGAGGCGCTGGTCCGCCGCCACCGCGAGGTGCTGGCCTCGGTGGGTCTGCCCACCTCCTACACGGCCGACTCCTGGGAGGCGCTGCGCGCCACCATGAGCGTGGACAAGAAGGCCCGTGGCAACATCCTGCGGTTCGTGGTCCTGGACGCTTCGGCCACCCCGGCGATCCTCGCCGGCCCCGCCGATGAGCTGCTCGACGAGGCCTATCGCGCGATCTCGGGCGACACCGGCGCGTCACGAAGCCACTAGACTGCGGAGGAAGGCGAGGAGCGTCCGCGGTCCGCGAAGCAGCACGGTGACGGACCCCGCGCCTCGCCCCACCGATCATCGACCGGGCCGGCCGAGTCCGGTGTCCCACGTGTCAAACCCCTGGAGAGACGACCGAAGTGGCCACGACGAACGACATCAAGAACGGCTCCACCCTGCGACTCGACGGCGGCGTTCTCTGGAACGTCATCGAGTTCCAGCACGTCAAGCCGGGCAAGGGCGGCGCGTTCGTCCGTACCAAGCTGAAGAACGTCCTCACGGGCAAGACCGTCGACAAGACCTTCAACGCCGGCATCAAGGTCGAGTTCGCCAACGTGGACCGCAGCGACATGGAGTACCTGTACCACGACGGTGATTCCTTCATCTTCATGGACAACCAGACCTTCGACCAGCTCCCGGTCCCCGAGGCCGTCGTCGGCGACGCCAAGGGCTTCCTGCTGGAGAACACCAAGGTCACGGTCGCCACCTACGAGGGCAACCCGCTGTACATCGAGATGCCCGCCGCCGTCGAGCTGGAGATCACCCAGACCGACCCGGGCGTGCAGGGCGACCGCTCCACCGGCGGCACCAAGCCCGCCACCGTGCAGACCGGCGCCACCATCCAGGTGCCCCTGTTCGTCACCACCGGTGAGCGCGTCAAGGTCGACACCCGCACCGGTGACTACCTCGGGCGTGTCAACTGATGAGTGGTGCACGGCGTAAGGCGCGTCGACGCGCGGTGGAGGTCCTCTACGAGGCCGAGGTGCGCGGCACCACGGTCGAAGACGTCATCGAGCGTCGCCGGGCCCAGCCCGAGCCGCCGATCAACGAGTTCACCGAGCGACTCGCCCGTTCCATCGACGAACGACGTGAGCGGATCGACGGGCTCCTCGACGAGTACGCCATCGGGTGGACCCTGGAGCGCATGCCGGTCGTCGACCGCAACATCCTGCGGATGGGCGCCTACGAGCTGTTGTGGGCGGAGGACATCCCCGACGGTGTGGCGATCGCCGAGGCGGTCGGGGTGGCCAAGGAGCTGTCCACCGACGATTCGCCGAACTTCATCAGCGGACTTCTGTCTAGGCTGATGGAGAACAAGTCGACGCTCTCGCTCTGAGGCGCCCTACCGGGGACGACGCCCCGGTGCCTCGGGTGAGGGGCCACGAGCTGAATGAGGGAACAGGTGACTGACAGCAGCGGCACGTCCGCGTCCGCCACCGGCGGCTTCGGTGTGAGCGGTTTGACCGGCCCGGCGCGCGCGGCCAACGCCGCGCGGACCGCGGTGGTATGGGACGCGCTGTCCCGGCTGCTGGCCCGCCTGTCCGAGGACGGACCCCTGGAGATCGTCGACGCGGGCGGGGGCACCGGGGGAGTCGCGGTCCCGCTCGCCGAACTGGGTCACCGCGTGACCGTCGTCGAACCGAGCCCGGACTCGCTCGCCGCCTTGGAGCGCCGTGCGTCCGAGAGCGGTGTGACGGTGCGCGGGGTCCAAGGGGAGACCCGGGACCTGGCGTCCCTGTTCCCCGAGGGCAGTGCCGACCTGGTGCTGGTGCACAACGTGCTCGAATACGTCGACGAACCGGCCGCCGCTCTGGCCGACGTCGCGGGGATCACCCGGCCCGGCGGCGCGGTGAGCCTGCTGGCGACCAACGCGGTCGCCGGGGTCCTGCACCGAGCCCTGGCCGGGCAGATCACCGAGGCCCAGCACCTGCTGTCGGACGCGGAGGGCCGATGGGGCGAGGCCGACCCGATGCCGCGGCGGTTCGCCCCACAACAGCTGTTGGAGCTCATCGCCCAGAGCGGTCTGAGCGGTGAGACCCTCCGCGGGGTGCGGGTGTTCGCCGATATCCTGCCAGGGCACGCCTGGGAGGGTGACGCGCAGGCCGGCCAGCACCTGGTGGAGCTGGAGAAGGCCGCCGCGGACCATCCCGAGCTGCTCGGTATCGCCACCCAACTGCACGTCATCGCGAACAAGCCCTGAGTCCGTCTCGCTCCACCGCGCCGTCGACCCGGGTCGACTAAGTCCGGGGGACCGGGCGGGCCGGTCCGGGGCAGCACATAACCTGGAATCATGAGCCGACGTCAGCTGGAGCGTGGGGCCGCGTTGCGGGGGGTGGTGACCCTCGATGGCATCGTGCCCCTCGACTCGGGTTTCCCCGTGGACGGCTCCGGGCCGGACGCCGACTGCGACATCCTGCACCTGGACATGGACGCGTTCTTCACCAGTGTCGAACAGCTGCGCCGTCCCGAGGCGCGCGGACGACCGGTGATCGTGGGCGGAACCGGGCCGCGCAGCGTCGTCGCCTCCGCCGACTACATCGCCCGCCGACACGGCGTGCACTCCGCCATGCCCATGACCCAGGCGATGCGTCTGTGTCCGCAGGCCCTGGTCTTCCCGCCCGACGGCGAGGCCTACCGGCAGGCGTCCGAAGCGGTCATGGACATCCTGCGTTCGGTCACGCCGCTGGTGCAGCCGCTGTCGTTGGACGAGGCCTACCTGGACGTGTCCGGGGCCCGGCGACGGCTGGGCGGCCCCGCCCGTATCGCCGCGATGATCCGTGAACGGGTCCGCCGCGAGCAGCGCCTGACCTGTTCGGTGGGGGTGGCGGCCACCCGTTTCGTGGCCAAGCTCGGCTCCACCCACTGCAAGCCCGACGGGATGCTGGTGGTGCCCACCGACGCCGTCCGCGGCTTCCTGGACCCGCTTCCGGTGGGCGCCCTTCCCGGGGTGGGCGACAAGACCGAACGCGTGCTGAGCCGGTTGGGGCTGCGCACCGCCGGGGCCCTGGCCCGTACCGACCTCGAACTGTTGCGGATGGAGCTGGGCGACAAGGCCGGCACCCGCCTGGCCGAACTGGCCCGGGGACACGATCCCAGCCCCGTGGTGGCGGACACGCCGGACAAGAGCATCGGCGCGGAGGAGACCTTCGCCGAGGATGTCGACGACCCGGAGACGATCGACCGCGAGCTGCTGCGCCTGTCCGAGAAGGTGGCGCGCCGTCTGCGCGCCTCGGGGCAGGTGGGACGCACGGTGAGCGTGAAACTTCGTCGGGCCGACTTCTCCACCATCACCCGCTCGCGCACCCTTTCCGAGACCACCGACGTCGCCCGTGAGATCAACACGGTGGCGCGCGAGCTCCACGCCGCCTCGGGACTCAAAGGTGTCCCGTTGAGGCTGGTGGGTGTGCGTGTGGAGGGCGTGATGACCGAGGGAGAGAGCCATCGGCAGCTGGCATTGGGGGAGGAGGACACGGGTTGGCGGGACGTTGAACGGGTTATGGACCGTGTGACGGCGCGTTTCGGGCCGGGCGCGATACAGTCGGCCGTGTTGGCCAAACGTGACGAAAACGACGTATGATACGGCAACTTCCGGGGCCCTCTGAGCGTTGTCAGAGTAGAACCGGAGTGCAGGGTAAGAAGAGAGGCATGGAAGCCGGTGTTTCCTCAAGAAGGCGGGGGTATCGTGGCTGTGGTGGGCCAGGTACACACGCAGCTTTTCTTTCCAACAGGCGCTAGCGACCCGTATTCTGGGCATATCACCGAGCAAGAGACAGTTCACCAGTACCCGTCACCCCAACCGGGGACTGCCGTAGGGAGGCGCCGTGCCGCTCTCTGAACACGAGCAGCGCATGCTCGACCAGATCGAGCGGGCGCTGTATGCCGAGGACCCGAAGTTCGCCAACACCGTTCGGCAGACGAACCCCTCGGTGCATTACAAGCGCTGGCTCATCAGGGCCGGGACCGGTTTCGCCGCCGGTATCGTGCTGTTGCTTCTGGGGCTGCTGCTGAGCAACCCGGACACCTCCATGGTGTTGCCGGTGAGCATCAGCGTCCTCGGGTTCGTCTTGATGCTGGCCTCCTTCCTCATGGGGGCCAAAGCATGGCGTAAGGCGTCCGGTGGCGGTGCCGAGATGGCAGCCGAGGAGCCCGTGCCCAAGCGACGCAAAGGCGACAAACGGCCCGGGATGATGAACCGGTTCGAGGAGCGTTGGCGCCGTCGCCAGCAGGGCGACGAATAGTAGCCGACCGGCGGATCCGTTCCGTCTCGAAGCCGGAAATTCCTCGAAGACACGAGGTTTCGTGACGGTGGGGCCCGTGGACGACCAGCAGTGGTCATCCGCGGGCCCCACCGTTGTGCGGAGCTCCTCGTGCGGATCCGGCCCCTCGCGCCGATGCCGGGGCGCGTCCCCGCAGTCCGAGAGAGAGTCCCCGGAGCCTCAGAGCAGGCCGGGCAGCGGCTCCGCCCCGGCCCTGGGTCGTCGCCAGGGCGCCAGGGACGGCGGCAACAGCACCGCACGCCACCGTCGGCCGGTGGTGGCCGCCCCGGACAACGCGGACACCACGGTGTCCAGGTCATCCCGGAGCCCCTGAACCTGCTGTGGTTCGGGGGCGTAGCGGGCGCCCTCCTCGGCCAGGGCCAGCCGCCAGAGCGCGTCCCTCGCCTCCGCTCCGAGCCCCGACTCACCCGACGCGGCCAGCCGAGCGGCGGTGCTGCGTGGACTCTCGGCCAGGTCCCAGGTCGATCCCAGGTCCAGGCAGGTGTCGCGCAGCTCCCGCCAGGCGGTGTGCGCGGCGGCGGGCCCACCCGCCGCCACCGTCGACCGGCGCGCTCCGCGGACGAGTGCGCGGATCAGGGCGGGCAGTGCCGCTGCCGGCAACGCGACCAGACCGACCAGGATCGCGGGCAGCCATCCGGGCGGACCCTGGCCACCGGTCACCGCGCCGGTCTCATCGAACTCCTCGGCGGCTTCGTCGGACTCCTCGCCGGCGGACTCGCTCGGCTCCGGGGTGGGAGAGGGCTCCTCCTCGGGCGTCTCGCTGGGCTCGGGGTCGTCATCGGGGTTCGGTTCGGGGGCCACGTTGTCCGGCAACTCGTCCACCCCCGCGCTGTAGTCGGGGCGGGAGGCGGTGCCCTGACCACCGTCGGGGTCGGCGGGTGTGGGTTCGAATCGCACCCATCCCGACCCCTCGAAGTACAGCTCGGGCCAGGCGTGGGCGTCGCTCGCCGCCACCGTCCACCGGTCTTCGCCACTGGGCCGCCCGGCGGTGTAGCCCACCGCGACCCGGGCGGGGATTCCGGCCTGCCGGGCCATGACCGCCATCGCTCCGGCGTACTGCTCGCAGTAGCCGATTCGGTCCTCGAAGAGGAAGTGGGTGAGCGGATCGGAGTCCTCGGGTACCGATGGCGGGCTCAGGTCATAGGTGAAGTCGCCATCGGTGAAGAACTCCTGGAGAGCCAGGGCGCTCTCGTAGTCGGAGTCGGCGCCCTCGACGAGGGTGTCGGTGAGCTCCTGGACCCGATCGTCCAGCTCCCCCGGCAGGTGGAGCCGGTCGTCGGCCAGGGAGCTCGGTGGTCCGGCCGAGGCCAGCGCCCGCGCCCCCGGCCGGTTCTCCGCCGAGGTCACCACGAAGTTGTAGCCGCTGGGCGGGGTGCCGGTCGTGAACACCATCAGGGTGCTCTCGTCCGCGTACCAGTCACCGGCGATCTCCACCGAACGCGCCGGGTAGGGCAGCGGCAGGAAGTCCATGGGCGCGGTGTCGGAGTCCAGGGAGATCCGGGTGGTGACGAGATCGTCCTCGTCGGGTTCGTCCTCGCGGCCCGGGGGGAGGGGCAGGGCGCCGTCGGCCTCGTTGTCCCGACCGGCGTGCACGGGCGTCATCGTCCAGTTCTCGCCGTCGAACTCGTCGAGGACGAAGGTGCGCAGGTACTCGGGTTCCTGGTCGTCGGTCCGGTAGGTCAGCACGGTGCGCTCGGAGGAGGCCCCCAGGTCACGGCGCAGGGACACCATCGGGTGGGTGGTGGTCATCGAGTCGTTCGCCCCGACCCGGCCCTCGGCCAGGGTGAAGAGGGCATCGGTGCGCAGCGAGGGCATGGCCTGGGGAAGGAGCAGGGCGAGGGAGACCGCCAGTACCGAGACGACGGCGGCCAGGCCCACGCGACCGGCCATGCCGTCGGGGGTCGTGCCGTGCCCGCGCGCGGAGGGGACACGCGTCCCCCACTCATGGGCGCGGACCCACATGTCCACCGCCAGAAGAACGAGGAAGCCGATCGCGGCGATCGCGGCCGGACCCCAGCGCATCCCGGCGTCGTCCACGAACAGGGGCACCACCAGCAGCGAGAGCAGCAGGCCACCGACCATGCCGGGGCAGCGGGCCGTCACGGCGAGGAAGTCCGCGGTCATCGTGAAGACCATGAACACCAGGGCGATGATCACGTTGAGCCCGGGCGTGGGCGACACCGGAGGGGAGTTGGTGTCGATGGTGTGCACACCCTGTTCGAACAGGGCCGCGGTGTGGTCGAGCGTGTCCAGCGTGGGCAGGAACCCCAGGGCGGCGGTTCCGGGGGCGAACAGTGGCGCGTACAGCAGCAGCACCGCGAACAACTGGAGGAAGGGGACCGCGAAGGCCCCGCCCACCAGGGACCGGTACGCCGTGGAGACGAGCGCGACCACGGTCATGAGCACGGCGGCGGGCACCCACCACTGGTCGCCGCGGACCAGGCCGCTCAGCAGGGGCAGTGACGCCAGCAACGTGACCAGGGTGGCCAGGGGCATCAGAGCTCTCAACGCGGGCTCTCCCAGGGGTTTCGTGTTCCTGCGGCGGCGGGCGCGGGGGAGACGACCCGTTGCCACAGCGCGGGAAGTTCGGTGGGTTCGGTGACCGAGAGGACTCGCCAGCCGTTGGCGGTCAGCAGGTCGCCCACTCGTCCTGCGGCCTGGGTGTCCGGCCAGGCGGCGTTGGCGCACAGCACCGCGACCCGGGTCGCCGAACCGCCCGCCCGGGACAGTGCGGTGGCGTCCTCGATGCCCAGGGCGCCCAGGACCGCCACGACCATTCCGGCCGAGACACCACGCACCCCTTCCAGTTCGGCGATGCCACCGCCGAGACCGGGGTTGTCGGAGGGTTCCACCACGGCCAGTCCGTCCAGCACACCGGAGGCGTGCTCGGTGACCAGGCGGCCCCGTTCGGTGTGGAAGCGCAGTTCGTGTCCGTGGTCGAGCACGTGCAGGGCCACCGACGCGGCCACGCTCACCGCCGTTTCCAAGGAACCGTACGGGCCGTCGCCGGCGTGGGCGTCGGCGCGGGTGTCGAGCAGCAGGGTGCTGTGTTCGCGTCGGTGCTGTTCGTCCCGGCGCACCATCAGTTCGCCGTGCTTGGCGGTGGAACGCCAGTGCACTCGGCGCAGGTCGTCGCCGTGACGGTAGGCGCGGGGGATCGGATCCTGCTCGCCGATCCCGGTCACCGAACGTCGAGGGGCATCCTCACCGGCGGCGCCGTCGGTGCGCCCTCGCTCGGGCAGGGGTACGAAGCGGGGCGTGACCAACAGGGGGGTGGGCGTCCCCGGGGCACGGGTCACGCGGACACAACCCAGCGCGTCGAGCACGCTCACCCGCAAAGGCCCCACCGGGTAGCGACCGCGGACGGCCGGACGCACCAGGTAGGTGAGGTCACGGACGGCGCGCGGTCCCAGGAAACCGACGGTGTAGCGGGGTTGGTGGCCCAGACGGACCGGCAGCGTGTCCTCCAGGCGCACCCAGCCCACGGGCCAGGTGGGGGAGCTGTTGCCGACCCGCACCAGGACCTGGGTGTCGCTGCCCGCGGGGATCCGGCGCGGGCGCAGGTCACGGCTGTCGACGATGCGCGCGGCCGCGCCGACGAGGGTGAGCGCGCCGAACGCCGGCACCAGGAGCAGGAGTAGACCGACGCCGACGATCTCGCGTTGACCGACGATGAGACCGCTCGCGAGCGCGACCGCTCCGAAGAACAGCATCAGGCCGCCACGGGCGGTGAGGGTGCGTTGCGGGCGCATCGCTTGTCTCTCGGTGGGATCGGGCGCTGCCGGAAAGGGGTCAGCGGGGTCCGGGCACGGGCAGTCGGGTGACCAGCTCGGCCACGATCTGTTCGGCGCTGAGGCGTTCCATCTGGGCTTCGGGTCCGGGCAGGAGCCGGTGGGCCAGGACGGGGACGGCCAGCGTCTGCACGTCGTCGGGCACCACGTAGTGGCGGCCCTCCAAGGCGGCGTGGGCGCGGGCCGCGCGTACCAGGTGCAGGGTCGCGCGAGGGGAGGCGCCCAGTTTGAGCTCGGGCGCGGTCCGGGTGGAGTTGACCAGGTCGACGACGTAGCGGCGCATGCCCGGGGCGACGTGGACGTTCTGGACCCGTTCGACCAGGTCGCGGAGTTCGGCGGTGTTGGTGACGGGGGTCAGGTCCTCCAGCGGGGAGCGTGACCCGTGGGAGTCGATCATGTCGAGTTCGGCCTGCGGCGAGGGGTAACCGACCGAGACGCGTGCCATGAACCGGTCCCGCTGCGCCTCGGGCAGGGCGTAGGTGCCCTCCATGTCGGTGGGGTTCTGGGTGGCCACCACCATGAAGGGGCGCTCCAGGGTGCGGGTCTCGCCGTCCACGCTGACCTGCCGTTCGGCCATGCACTCCAGCAGGGCCGACTGGGTCTTGGGCGAGGCGCGGTTGATCTCGTCGCCGAGGACGATGTTGGCGAACACCGGACCCGGGTTGAACTCGAACTCGCTGCGGTCCTGGTGGTAGATGCTGACACCGGTGATGTCGCTGGGCAGCAGGTCCGGGGTGAACTGGACGCGCTGGACCGAACAGTCCACCGCCCGTCCCAGGGCCTTGGCCAGCATGGTCTTGCCCACTCCGGGGACGTCCTCGATGAGCAGGTGACCCTCGGCGAGAAGAACGGTCAGCGTGATGCGCAGAACCTCGGGTTTGCCCTCGATGACGGTCTCGATCGCGTCGCGGACGCGTTCGGCCACGGTCGCGACCGTGCCCACGTCCTCTCGGACGTCACCCCCGTGACCGTCGTGCTGTGTGCCGAGTGACACGAGACCCCTCTCGCTCCGTATGCCCCGGTGTATCGATCCGAGGCTAGGCCCAATCAGGCCCTATGCAAACCAAAGTGCCGGAATAGGCCGTGGAATGCGGGGTGTGGGGGCGGATGTGTCGCATGATCCCGAATCGCGCTTCTGATCGCTCGGGGGGCCGGGCTATGTGAAAGCGGGGCGGATGTGGAAAACCGCTCAAGACGCCCTCAAGGGGTGGTCTTCGGAACGTCGTGGTGCTACCGGATCCTCCCTTCGCGTCGCCGTCGTGGTGGGGGAGCCGGTGGGGGAGCGAGCCGCGACGCTCGGGCACTCCCGCACCGCCCCATTCGAACACCACTGCCCTGACCTGCATCTTTGTCGATCTTTCAAGCGTCGTGCGCCGATTCGAGCTGTTGACGGTGGGGAAGAGTGGAGTAAGGTGGAGCAGCGTGGAGAGCGTGAATTCTCCACACGGGGGGTGAGGGGGTGAGCGTGTGTTCCTCGGCACCCACACACCTCGCCTCGATCAGAAGGGACGGCTGTTCCTTCCCGCGAAGTACCGCGACGAACTGTCGGGGGGTGTGGTGATCACGAAGGGCCAGGAGCGCTGCCTCTATGTCTTTCCAACAGACGAGTTCGCTCGTCTGACCGCAGCCCTGCGCTCCGCACCGGTCACCGCCAAGGCGGTTCGCGACTACAGCCGGGTCCTCTTCGCCAGCGCGTCGGATCAGGCCTGTGACAAGCAGGGCAGGGTCACCATCCCGCCGAAACTGCGCGACTACGCGGGCTTGGACCGAGAGTGCGTCGTCATCGGCGCCAACACGCGTCTGGAGATCTGGGACTCCCCTGCGTGGTCGGAGTACGAGGCCGAGCAGGAGCAGGAGTTCGCGCAACTCTCAGAGGAGGTGCTGCCCGGGGTGCTGTGAGCGGGGCGGCTCGCTTTTCTCCGCCACGCGGACGGCACGACGTCCATGCAATGCCGGGACCGGCAGAGGTCTCCGGACACGTCCGACACGAGCTGGCGCGACTTCCCCGGTGCCAGGTCGTGAACGCTTGGTCCATCGAAGGGTGGACAATAGCGGCCGTGTCCGGAGGCCCTTGCCGGTGACTTCCGGCCGGGCCACGCGAAGGACACCGTGACGCGCCCCCGGGGCGCGGTCACGGATTACAGGGGAGATCGCGACAGCGTGGAGGAACAGCACCGCATGGGGGAGACCCGGAAGCACGACCGTCCCGACGGGGACGACGTGTCACAGGACCACGAAGACCTCGACGCTCGCGACGAGTCCGCGCCTGGAGAAGACACCGCGCCCGCACACGTGCCGGTCATGTTGGACCGGATCGTCGAACTGCTCGCCCCGGCGCTCACCCGCCCCGGCGCGGTGCTCGTCGACGGCACCCTCGGACTGGGCGGCCACTCCGAGGCCCTGCTCCAGGCCTGCCCGAACCTGCGACTGGTCGGCGTGGACCGCGACACCACCGCCCTGGAGCGCAGCGCCGAGCGACTCCGGCCCTACGCCGACCGCACCCATTTCGTGCACGCGGTCTACTCGGAGATCCCGCAGGCCTTGGACGAGGCCGGGTACGCCCACGCCGACGCCGTCCTGCTCGACCTGGGGGTGTCCTCACCCCAGTTGGACGAGAGCGACCGCGGGTTCGCCTACGCCCAGGACGCACCCCTGGACATGCGCATGGACCGCACCCAGGGACTCACCGCCGAAGAGGTCGTCAACGACTACCCCGTCGGTGAGCTCATCCGTGTCCTGCGCACCTACGGCGAGGAGCGCTTCGCCCCGCGCGTGGCCAAGGCCATCGAACGCCGCCGTACGCGAGAGCGCATCACCTCCACCAGGGACCTGGCCGATCTGGTCCGCGAGGCCATCCCCGCCGCCACCCGGCGTACCGGAGGCCACCCCGCCAAACGCGCCTTCCAGGGGTTGCGCATCGAGGTCAACGCCGAACTGTCCATCCTCAAGGAGACCCTGCCCGCCGCCCTGTCCCGGCTGGCCCTGGGCGGACGCATCGCGGTGCTGTCCTACCACTCCCTGGAGGACCGGATGACCAAGAAGGCCTTCGCCGCATTGGCCATCGACACCACACCCCCCGACCTTCCGGTCCCCCTCCCGGACCGTCAGCCGGAACTGAAGCTCCTCACCAGGGGCGCCGAACTCCCCACGGACGAAGAGAACGAACGTAATCCGCGCGCACAGTCCGCCCGTCTCCGGGCGGCCGAGCGTGTGCGCGAGCCGTCGCGGAAGTAGGGAGAGCAGATGGGCACGAAGACGGACACCCGCCGCACCACCAAGGGCCGCGGGCGCACCGGGGCCGGCACGCGTCCCGCCGCGCCTCGGCGCACGGTGCGTGGCAAGGCTCCGACGGCCACCTCGCGTTCGGCGGGCGCCGCCGGAGCGAGTCGCGCACCGAAGATCCCCTTCGTGCTGCTCATCCTCTGCCTGTTGGGCGGGGCCCTGGCCGGCCTGTTGATGTTGCGCGCCCTCGTGGTGGAGGAGGCCTACGCCATCGAAGCCCTGGAAGCGCAGAACCAGGAGATGTCCTACGAGGAACAGCGGTTGGAGAAGTCCGTCGCCCACCTGGAGACCTCCGATCGCATCGCGGAGGAAGCGGAGGGTCTGGGGATGCAGCCGGGTGAGGCCCCGCTCTTCCTGGACTTGGACAACGGTGAGATCACCGGGGACGCCGGGAGCGATGATTGAGCACCCCTCGGGACCGACGCCCGCGTGACCCCCGCCGACCCGGAGCGTCCAGCCGCTCCGGGTCGCGGCCGAGCAAGGGCCCACAGAGAAAACCGAACCGGCCCGCCCAGGGTGGGCGGGCGCGGGCCGGCGGTGGCTCCGGTGGCACGGGCCGTCCGGTCCGGCGGGGTGAACGGCCCCCGCGCCGGTCGAGTCCGCCACCGCCCCCACCGCTGCTGCGCCGTACCTTCCGCGCGGGAGACCCCCGCAAGCGGATCAAGGCCGGCGGGGCCATCATCGTGGTGATCCTGCTGCTGTTCGCCGGGCGCCTCACCTGGATCCAGGCGTTCGAGGCCGACACCTACGCCGAGGCCGCGGCGAACCTGCGCATGCAGACCAAGGACATCCCCACCCTGCGCGGGCAGATCACCGACTCCGAGGGCAACCCCTTCGCCCTGTCGGTGGAGGTCCGCGACGTCTTCGTCGACCCCGAGGAGGTCCCCGAGGACGAACGGGACCAGCTCATCGACGAACTGGTGACCCGTTTCGACCTGGAAGAAGAGGCCGTCGCGGGCAAGGTCGACGCCAAGCCCAGCCGCTACCAGGTCGTGGCGAAGGAGGTCCCCCCCGGGGACTGGCAGGAGTTCCAGGACCTGGGCCTGAGCGGGGTCGGCGCCGACGTCGACTATGAGCGGGTCTACCCCGAGGAGACCGGCGCCGCCGACCTGGTCGGTTTCGTCGGCGCGGAGGGGCACGGTCTTGAGGGCCTGGAGGGCTACCTGGACTCCACGCTCGCCGGTGAGGCCGGAAAACACCAGGTCGAGGTCGGCCAGGACGGCACCCAGATCCCCATGCTGAACGGTCTGGTGCGTAAACCCGAGGCCGGTCAGGACGTACGGCTGACCCTCGACCGCGACCTGCAGTGGTACGCCCAACAGGCGCTGGCCGACCGAGTGGAGGAACTGGAGGCCGAGGCGGGCAGCGTCGTGGTCTCCAACAAGGAGGGGGAGATCCTGGCCATGGCCGACTTCCCCACCTACTCCCAGACCGACATCGCCTCCTCCGAACCCGAGGACCGGAGCAACGGAGCGGTGGCCTCCACCTTCGAACCCGGTAGCACCAACAAGGTCATCACCTTGGCGGCGGCCTTGGAGGAGGGGAAGACCACCCCCGAGACGGTCTACACGGTGCCCTACTCGCTCCAGTACTACGACCAGACCTTCCGTAACTCCACCGACAACGGAACCCAGCGCCTCACCACGAACGGGATCATGGCCCAGTCCAGCAACGTGGGCACGATCAAGATCGCCGATCAGGTGGGCGCCCCGGTCCTGCACCGCTATATGACCGGTTTCGGTCTGGGGCAGCCCACCGGCCTGGCCCTGCCCGGTGAAGAGGCCGGTGTGCTCACCGACCCCGACGACTGGTGGGGTACCCAACTACCGTCGGTGTCCATCGGACACGGTCTGTCGGTCAACGCCGTGCAGATGGCGTCGGTGTACGCCACCGTCGCCAACGGGGGAGTGCGGGTCGAGCCGTCCCTCGTCTCGGGAACGGTCGACCCGGAGGGTGAGTTCACCGCCGCCGAGGAACCCGACCGTCAGCGGGTGATCAGCGAGGAGACCGCCGAGCGGCTCCAGCTGATGTTGGAGGCGGTCACCAGTGACGAGGGCACCGCGCCGGAGGCCCGCATCGATGGCTACCGGGTGGCCGGCAAGACCGGTACCGCCAACCGGATCGACCCGGAGACCGGCCGCTACGACGAAGGCGGCTATACGGCCACCTTCGCCGGGTTCGCCCCCGCCGACGATCCGGAACTGGTGGTCCAGGTGGTGCTGCACAACCCGCAGGACACCTACTACGGCGGTGAGGCCGCGGGCCCGGTGTTCAACGACATCATGTCCTTCGCCCTGAAGTCCTACGAGGTCCCGCCGACCGACCAAGAGGCCCCGGCACTCCGTTTGGTCGAGGATGAGGACGAGGACGCCGACGGCTGACCACGGACCGTCGTGGAGGGCGGGCACCGACCCGGGTGCCCGCCCTGAACGCCGCTCATGGGGTGTCCACCGCCTCACGGATGGCGCGGATGTGCTCGGGCCCGGTGCGGCAGCACCCGCCCACCAGCACGGCGCCGTCCGCGCACCAACCGGCCGCGGCCGACCCGAAACCCTCGACGTCCGTGGAACCGGTCCACACCCCGCGTTCGGCGTCCCACACCTCACCCGAGTTCGGGTAGGCCACCGCGGGCAGCCCCACCGAGGCCACCTCCCGCACCAACCGCGATACGTGCGACGGGGGAACACAGTTCACCCCCACCGCCACCACGCGTCCTCGCCGGTACAACGGCGCCAACGCCCGCGCCACCTCGCGCAGCGGGGTGCCGTCGCCGATCCTTGTGTCGTCGGCGCACGAAAAGCCGAACCACGCGCGAACTCCCGGGGTCTCCTCCACCAGCCGGGCCAACGCCCGCGCCTCCGCGGCCGAGGGCAGCGTCTCGCAGGCCACCAGGTCCGCCCCGGAACCGGTGAGTATCCGCCACCGCTCCCGGTGCCACCGGTACAGCCCCTCTTCGTCCAGGTCGTAGTCGCCGGTGTACTCCGACCCGTTCGCCAGGGCCGCACCATAGGGGCCCACCCCCGCCGCCACCAGCCCCGAGCCGAACGCGTCCCGTTCGGCCACCGCCAGCTCCACCGACCGCGCCACCAACGCCGAGGCCTCGGCGCGCGAGTATCCGAGGGCGGTGAACCCGCCGACGCTCGCCTGGTAGCCGGCGGCGATCGCCACGTCCGCACCGGCCTCGAAGTAGTCGCGGTGCACCCGCGCGATCAGCTCCGGCTCCTGAGCCAACAGCCGGGCCGACCACAGGCCACCGCCCAGGTCACGGCCGTAGGCCTCCAACCGTGTCGCTAGTCCTCCGTCCACCACCAGTGTCCGGTCCGTCATCGTCACCACCCTTGTCGACACACCTGTCCCAACCTGGACGAAACGCCACACCATCCCTCGACAGGGAAAGGTGGAGCGACACAGCGTGGAAATTACCGACCGGCTCCCCACAGCCGTTAATCTCCAGACGTGCCACCGGTAATGCGACCTGAACACTCCAAACTCCGTCCACTGTCCGACCTGGCGACGAAGCTCGGTCCGGACACCACCCTGCTGCGCCCGGACCTGGATCCGGACCGGCCCGCGGACATGCCTCCACGCGAGATCCACGTCCGCGGCATCACCCACGACTCTCGGCAGGTCGGCCAAGGCGACCTGTACGCCGCCCTGCCCGGAACCCGCGTCCACGGCGCCCGGTTCTCTCAGCAGGCGGCCGACGCCGAGGCCGCCGCGATCCTCACCGACGCCGACGGCGCCGACGAGGCCGCCGCCACGGGCCTACCCGTGCTCGTGGTCCCCGACCCGCGTGCCGCGCTCGGCACGGTCGCCGCCTGGGTCTTCGGCGATCCCGCCCGGGACCTGCTCCTGGTCGGGACCACGGGCACCAGCGGCAAGACCACGATCAGCTACCTGATCGAGTCCGGGATGCGCCAGGCCGGGATGAGCACCGGCCTGATCGGCACTGTGGAGATGCGGGTGGGTGACGAACGCGTCGCCTCCTCCCTGACCACACCCGAGGCCACCGACCTGCACGGGCTCTTCGCCCTCATGGCCGAACGCGGTGTCACCGCCGCCGCGATGGAGGTCTCCAGCCACGCCCTCGCCCTGGGCCGGGTCGGCGGTGCCCGCTTCGATGTGGCGATCTTCACCAACCTGTCCCAGGACCACCTGGACTTCCACCCGGACCTGCGCGACTACTTCGAGACCAAGGCGCGTCTGTTCACCCCCGACTACTGCGACATCGCGGTGGTCAACGTCGACGACCGCTTCGGTCGGGCCCTGGTCGACATGGTGCAGCCGCGCGGGGACGTCCCCGTCACCACCTTCGCCGTGGAGGGCTTTTCCGACGCCGACCCCGAGAGCGCCATGGAAGCGGACTGGAACGCCGTGGACGTGCACCTGGGCGCCACCGGCAGCACCTTCCGCATCGTCGGACCCGGCGGTATGGAGTCCAAGGCGTCCGTGGCGCTGCCCGGACCCTTCAACGTCTCCAACGCGATGGCCGCCATCGTGGGTCTGGTCGAGGCGGGCCTTCCGATGGAGACCGCCATCGCCGGTGTGGCCGCGGCGCCCGGTGTTCCGGGCCGCATGGAGCAGGTGTCGGCCCGCGACGCGGCCCAGCCGCAGGACTTCACCGCGCTGGTCGACTACTCGCACAAGCCCGGCGCCATCGAGGCGGTCCTGGACGCGCTGCGCGTCACCACCGAAGGGCGGATCACCATGGTGGTCGGCTGCGGTGGCGACCGTGACCGGGCCAAACGCCCGCTCATGGGCGAGGCCGCCGCACGCCTGGCCGACCACCTGATCATCACCAACGACAACCCGCGCACCGAGGACCCGGTGGCGATCGCCACGGCGATGCTCGAAGGGGTCGCCAAGGTCCCCGAGGATCGACGGGCCCGCGTCACCGTGGAGTTCGACCGGGCCGAGGCGATCGGCCTGGGCGTGGCGCGCACCGGCCCCGGCGACGTCGTCGTGATCGCCGGCAAGGGCCACGAGACCGGTCAGTACGTCAAGGGCGAGGTCCTGCCCTTCGACGATCGGGAGGTGCTGCGGGGGGCCATCGAGGACGCGCTGCGCACTCGGGCCGGCGAACGGCTCGGCAACGCTCTTCGGGACGTGCACCGCGTACCGGACCAGGGCTGACGTCCGACACACCGAAGACACACCGAAGACGCGCCGAAAGCGGTGCCGTCCACGTACCGGGACACGGCCTGTGGCCGTGTCCCGGTCACCTGCGTCGGCCTGACGTGCACGGATCACGTTCCGTGTGGCCCCTGGCGGTCACGAAGTGGAGCATATTGGCGTTCACAGGGCCCTGTCGGGACACCGGACGCCCCAACATGTTCTAAGGTAGGTCCGGCAATCGCAGCCCGAAGTGCCGCCCACGTGGCGCCCATGACCCGGCATCGTCGGGTCCTCAGTGGCCCGGTGCGGCGCCGCGCGCACGGTACCCGCGGTGCCATCCCCTGACCCGAACCCGAGGCCGGGTGGCCAATGCCCTTGGGGCGCCGTGGGCCGGGCCTGACCTGAGGAGTGGATTTGATCGCGCTCACGCTCGATCGGATCGCTGAGATCACCCAAACCGCCATCGGCGGATCAGCGCGCCCCGACGCCGTCGTCGACGGCCCCGTCGTCATCGACTCGCGTCAGGTGGAGTCCGGAGCGCTCTTCGTCGCGCTCAACGGAGAGAGGGTCGACGGACACGACTACGCCGAATCCGCGGTGGCGACCGGGGCGGTCGCCGTCCTGGTCTCGCGCCCGGTCGAGGCCCCCCACCTGCTGGTGGACGGCGGAGACGACGAGGTCGTCGCGGCCCTGGCCCGCCTGGCCCGGTACGTGGCGGGTGAACTCGGCGACCCGACGCGCGAGGACGCCACGACGCAGATAGTCGGCGTCACCGGCTCCTCCGGCAAGACCACGACCAAGGACCTCATCGCCCAGGTCGTGGGCCGCATGGGGTCCACGGTGGCCCCGGCCGGCTCCTTCAACAACGAGATCGGCCACCCGCTCACCGTGTTGCGCGCCGACACCGACACCCGCCATCTGATCCTGGAGGTCGCCGCGCGTGGTGTCGGGCACATCGCCCACCTGTGCCGTGTGGCCCCGCCTCGGATCGGTGTGGTGCTCAACGTCGGCAGCGCGCACATGGGTGAGTTCGGCGGCCGCGACGCCATCGCCAAGGCCAAGGGCGAACTCGTCGAGGGCCTCCCGGCCGGCTCCGAGCGGCACGGCGCGGGCGGCGTGGCCGTCCTCAACGCCGACGACCCGCTGGTCCGCGCCATGGCCTCTCGCACCGACGCGCGCGTCGTCCTCTACGGCACCGCCGAGGACGCTCACGTGCGGGCCACGGACGTCACCACCCAGGACAGCGGCGCCCCGGCGTTCACGCTCCACCTGCGCGGTCGCACGGTCCCGGTCCGGCTGGGCCTGGTCGGCGCCCACCAGGTGAGCAACGCCCTGGCGACCGCGGCCGTCGCCGACGAGCTCGGTATGGACATCGAAGACATCGCCGCCGCCCTCGGCGCGGCCACCCCGGTCAGCCGTTGGCGGATGGAGGTCACCGAACACGACGGTGTCACCCTCGTCAACGACGCCTACAACGCCAACCCCGAATCGATGCGGGCAGCGCTGACCACCCTGGCCTCCTTGGCCCGGGACCGCCGTGCCATCGCCGTGCTCGCCCACATGGCCGAGCTCGGTGAGGGAGGCGATACCGAACACGAGAAGGTGGGTGCACTGGTCGCCGAGATCGGAGTGGCCCACCTGGTCGTGGTCGGGGAGGCAGCCGAGGGCATCGCCGTCGGAGCAGAACGCGCCGCCGACCGGTGGAGCGGTGAGAGCATCCGAGTGCCCGACGCCGAGGCGGCAGCCGAAGCGGTACGCGAGCGGATGCGCACAGGAGACGTCGTCATTGTGAAGGGATCGCGCGTGGCTGCGCTCGAAAGGGTTATCGACCTCATCACCAAGGGTGATGCCCAGTGATCGGGATCACGATTGCGGCGGCGCTCGCGCTGATCGTCTCCATGCTGTTGATGTCGCCGCTCATCAAACTCCTGTACCGGTTCAAGTTCGGCCAGGAGGTCCGCGACGACGGACCCGAGGGTCACAAGACCAAGCAGGGCACGCCCACCATGGGCGGCCTCGTCATCATCCTCGGTGCGGTGATCGGTTACTTCGGCTCCCACCTGGTGCTGTGGGTGGTCCAGCCCGCCGCGTCCGGACCGACGGCCTCCGGGCTGCTGGTGATGTTCCTGTTCGTCGGTATGGGCTGTGTCGGCTTCCTCGACGACTTCATCAAGATCTACAAACGTCGAAGCCTGGGTCTGCGCAGCAGCGCCAAGATGGTCGGTCAGGCCGTCATCGGCGTGGGCTTCGCCTACGGCGTCACCCAGTTCCCCAACGGGTACGGCTACACCCCGGCCGCCCCCCAGCTCTCCTTCCTGCGCGACTTCGGACCGCCGCTGATGATCGGCGTGTTCGTCATCTGGGCGCTGTTCCTCATCGTCGGGTTCTCCAACGCCGTGAACCTCACCGACGGTCTGGACGGTCTGGCCACCGGCGCGGTGATCCTGTCACTGGCCGCCTACGTCATCATCGGCAACTGGCAGCTGCGTCAGTCCTGCGTGGAGGCGCTCACCTCCAGCTGCTACACGGTCCGCGATCCCTTGGACCTGGCCGTGGTGGCCTCCGCGGTGCTCGGCTCCTGCATCGCCTTCCTGTGGTTCAACGCACCCCCGGCGAAGATCTTCATGGGCGACACCGGATCGCTGGCCCTGGGCGGTCTCATCGTGGGTCTGGCCATCACCACGCGCACCCAGCTCCTGCTGCTGCTCATCGGTGGTCTGTTCGTCATCATCACCATGTCCGTGATGATCCAGATCACGTCGTTCCGCCTCACCGGCAAACGTGTGTTCCGCATGGCACCGCTACAGCACCACTTCGAGCTCAAAGGCTGGGCCGAACCGACCATCGTGATCCGTTTCTGGATCATCCAGGGTCTGTTCATGGCGGTGGCGATCGGCCTGTTCTACCTGGAATGGATGCCAAGCTAGAAGCATGCCGCACCACCGATCTTCCACCTCCCCGACCACCGCGCCCGCCGAAGGCGACACCCCCTTCGCGGGCGCGTTGGTCTGTGTCGCCGGGCTCGGAGTCTCCGGTCCCCCCGTCGCCAGGGCACTCCTGGAACGAGGGGCCCGAGTGGTCGTCGTCGACGGCCGTGACGACGACACCACCCGCGCCGTGGCCGCCGCACTCACCGAGGCCGGAGCGGAGGTCGTCCTCGGCGACACCCCCCTCCCCGAGGGGTGCGACCTGGTCGTCACCTCACCCGGCTGGCGCCCCGACTCGCCGTTGCTGCTCCGCGCCGCCGAGGCCGGCGTCGAGGTCGTCGGCGATGTGGAGCTGGCCTGGCGGATCAAGCCCGCCGACCAGGTGTGGCTGGCCATCACCGGCACGAACGGCAAGACCACCACCGTGCGCATGCTCGAATCGATCCTGCGCGCGGATGGTCGTGACGCGCTCGCCGTGGGCAACGTGGGCACCCCCGTCATCGACGCGGTCCGCCCGGACGCCGACGGACACGTGTACGACGTCCTGGCCGTGGAACTGTCCAGCTTCCAGCTGCACTGGTCCAACAGCCTGCGTCCGCACGCCGCCACCGTCCTCAACATCGCCGCCGACCACCTGGACTGGCACGGTGGGCTCGACCCCTACGCCCGGGCCAAGGGCAAGGTGTTCGCCCGCGGCACCGTGCGCGTGGTCAACACCGCCGACGATTGGTCGGTGCGCCTGGCCGAGGAGGGCGGCGACCCGCACACCCCGCTGGTGGGTCTGCGCCTGGACACCCCGCGCGCCGGGGAACTGGGCGTGGTCGAGGACCTGTTGGTGGACCGGGCCTTCGTCACCGAACCGCACAGCAGCGCCGAGGAACTGGCGACCCTGGGCGACGTCCACCCGGCCGCCCCGCACAACGTCGCCAACGCCTTGGCCGCCGCAGCCCTGGCCCGCTCGATCGGTGTCACCGCCGAGTCGATCCGCGCCGGTCTGAACGCGTTCGTCCCGGAACCCCACCGGATCGCCCACGTGGCGCGGCTGGCGGGTGTGGACTACGTCGACGACTCCAAGGCCACCAACCCGCACGCCGCCGCGGCGTCTTTGAACTCCTACGCCTCCGTGGTGTGGGTGGCCGGCGGTCTGCTCAAGGGCGCGGAGGTGGACGACCTGGTCGCCGAGGCCGCCGACCGGCTGCGCGGCGTGGTGCTGATCGGCGCCGACCGTGCGCGCATCCGAGAGGCCCTGGGCAAGCACGCCCCGGACGTGCCGGTGGTGGAGGTCGAGGGGCTCGCCGCCGACGCTCCGCCCGAGCACACCGTCATGGACGCCGTGGTGGCCGAGGCCACCGCGCTGGCCCACGAGGGCGACACGGTGTTGCTCGCCCCGGCGGCCGCGTCCATGGACATGTTCACCGACTACCCCGAGCGGGGCCGCTTCTTCACCGAGGCGGTCCACCGCCTCGACTGAGGCGCCGCCTTCGCACCCAGGGTCACCGAGCCGCGACTCATCGTGTCTCGGTGGCCCTGTTGTGTGCCGTACCACCGGACGAGCCCGGCAAAGATGGCCAACACGCGGGAAATGTCCACTGGTCCCGACCCGCCGGTACGCCACTATTGAGGCGCCGATGGTGCGGAGGATGTGTGGATGGCGGCGACGACAGCGGTTCCCGGGGAGACCCGGACTCGGGGGCGTATGGCCTCCGGTGGGCGCGAGCGTGCGCTCTGGCGTGAGTGGGCCAGGTCCCTGAACCGGCCGCTCACCTCCTACTACCTGATCCTCAGTACCGGGATGATGCTCATCGCCCTGGGCCTGGTGATGGTCCTGTCCTCGACGATGGTCAACTCCACCACCGAGACCGGGTCCGCCTTCTCCGTCTTCCATCGCCAGCTGGCCTCCGCGGCGATCGGCCTTCCGCTCATGCTGCTGGCCGCCCAGCTGCCGCTGTGGGTCTTCCGGATGATCGGTTACCCGGCGATGATCCTGTCGGTGGCGCTGCTGCTGCTCACCGCCTTCCAGGGCACCGAGGTCAACGGCGCGATGCGGTGGCTGGAGATCGGCGGTCTGGTCATCCAGCCCTCCGAACCCGCCAAGCTCGCCTTCGCCCTGTGGGGCGCCAATATCCTGGCCCGCAAGGAAGAGCTCAAGGAGCTCACCGAGTGGCGCCAGCTACTGATCCCGCTGCTGCCCGGTTGTGGTCTGCTCACCCTGCTGGTCCTGATCGGCTCGGACCTGTCCACGACCCTGGTGCTGCTGCTGGTCTTCCTCAGCCTGCTGTGGGTCGTGGGCGCTCCCGGCAGGCTGTTCGTCGCCATGTTCGGGTTGGTTCTGGGCCTGGCCGGAATCGTCATCGCGGTCGAACCGTTCCGGATGACCCGTATCACCGCGTTCCTCGACCCCGGAGCCGACCCCTCCGGTGCGGGCTTCCAATCGCTGCACGGCCTCTACGCGCTGGGCACCGGAGGCCTCTTCGGTGTCGGAATCGGCGCCAGCCGCGAGAAGTGGGGGTTCCTGCCCTTCGCCGAGTCCGACTTCATCTTCGCCATCATCGGCGAGGAGTTCGGTCTCCTCGGCACCCTGTTGGTGCTCTGCCTGCTCGGCATGCTCGGCTACGCCGGGCTGCGGGTGGCTTTCCGCGTCAAGGACCCCTTCTCGCGCCTGGCCGCCTTCGCCATCTCGACCTGGATCATCGGCCAGTCCATGATCAATATCGCCGCCGTCATCGGCCTGGTCCCGGTCACCGGCATCCCACTGCCCCTGGTCTCCTACGGTGGGTCGGCGCTGATTCCCACCATGCTCGCCCTCGGTGTGCTGCTCGCCATCGCCCGTAACGAGCCCCAGGCACAGAAAGCACTGGCGGCCCGCGGTCCCGGATGGCTCGAAAGGGCTCTAAGCTGGCTTGGCCTGGAGAACTTCGTCGCTTCCGTCCAGAATCGGGGTGGAGGCACGGCATCCAAGCGCACCACCGCGCCGAGCACCCCTCGCACGGCGCGCAAGCGCGACACCAAGACAACGGCCAAGAACCAGAGCGGACCGGTCCCGGCGGGTGACCGGCCAAGGAGGAATCGACGACGATGAGGGTAGCCCTCGCCGGAGGCGGCACGGCCGGGCACATCGAGCCCGCACTCTCACTTGCGGACGCGCTGCGGCGCATCGACCCCAACACCGAGATCCTCTGCCTGGGAACCGAGCGCGGTCTGGAGACCCGACTCGTCCCCATGCGCGGTTACGAACTGGGCCTGATCCCCGCGGTTCCCCTACCGCGCAGGCTCACCCCACAACTGCTCACCGTTCCGGGTAAACTCGCCGGCGCCCTCAGCGCCGCGGGCGAGCAGCTCGACCGGATCCAGGCCGACGTCCTGGTCGGTTTCGGCGGCTACGTCGCCACTCCCGGATACCTCGCGGCCCGTCGTCGCAAGATGCCCATCATCGTGCACGAGGCCAACCCGCTGCCCGGACTGGCCAATCGGCTCGGCGCGCGGCTCACACCGCACGTCTTCACCGGGCACCCCCACGCCCAGATCCGCAACGGGCGCTTCATCGGCATCCCGCTGCGCAGGCAGGTCACCTCCTTGGACCGCCTGGCCATGGGCGACAAGGCGCGCGCCTACTTCGGGCTGCGCCCCGACCTGCCCACCCTGCTGATCTTCGGCGGCTCCCAGGGCGCCCAGCGCGTCAACGAGGCCGCCTTCGCCTCCCGCGACGCCTTCCGTGACGCGGGTGTGCAGGTCCTGCACGTGGTCGGCCCCAAGAACGCCGAGGAACCGCAGGACCTCACCCAGGACGGCATCCCCTACGTCGCTGTTCCGTACGTCGACCGCATGGACATGGCCTACGCCGCAGCCGACGTGGCCATGTGCCGTTCCGGGGCGCTGACCTGCGCCGAACTCACAGCGGTCGGTCTGCCGGGTGCCTTCGTCCCGCTGGCCATCGGCAATGGTGAACAGGCCCTGAACGCCGAGCCCATCGTCCGTGCGGGCGGTGGCGTCATGGTGAACAACGCCGACCTGTCACCGGAATGGATCTTCCGGCAGCTCATCCCGCTGCTCACCGACACCGACCGGGTCGTGGCGATGTCGGAGGCGGCCGGACGGATGGGCCGCCGCGACGCGGACATGGAGTTGGCCCGCGAGGTCATGGCGGTCGCCCGCGGCGACAAACCCACCCCGGACATGCAGTTGCCCGAAGACGACGGCGACGAGGTCTACTACGACGACGGTAAGGACGCGAGATGAGCCTGGTCCGGCAGACGGAACCGGTCCCCGTCGACAAGCTGGGACGCACCCACTTCATCGGCCTCGGAGGGGCTGGCATGTCCGGTATCGCCCGGGTGCTGTTGCAGTCCGGGGTCGAGGTCTCGGGCAGCGACGCTCGCGATGGCGACACCCTGCGCGAGCTCGAACTGATGGGGGCGCGGGTCCACGTGGGGCACGCCACCGAGAACCTCGGCACCGCCGAGACCCTGGTGGTCTCCTCCGCGATCCGTGAGGACAACCCCGAACTCGTCGAGGCACGCCGTCGCGGCATCCGGATCCTGCCCCGGGCCGCGGCCTTGGGCGCCCTCCTGCTGAACCGTGAGGGCATCGCCGTCTCCGGTACCCACGGCAAGACCACCACGACCTCCATGATCACCGTGCTCCTGCAACACCTGGGCGTCGATCCCGGCTACGTGATCGGCGGCAAGCTGGTCACCACGGGTCTGGGCGCCGACGCCGGGGTCGGTGACGTCATCGCCGTGGAGGCCGACGAGAGCGACGGTTCCTTCCTGATGCTCTCGCCCAAGATCGCGGTGGTCACCAACGTCGAGGCCGACCACCTCGACAACTACAGCGGTATCGACGAGATCCACGACAACTTCGCGAATTTCGTCGACCGGGTCGAGAGCACCCTCATCGTCGGTGTCGATGATCCCGGGGCCCGTCGGGTCGCCGAACTGGCCCGCGAACGCGGCAAGAAGGTGCTGACCTACGGCGAGGCCGCCGACGCCGACTACCGGATCACCCGGATCCGCGCCCGTGGTTTCACCACCGAGTTCACTCTGCGGACCACCGGTGGCGAGCCGATCGACGGGACCGTCGCCGTCCCCGGCCTGCACAACGTCCTCAACGCGGCCGCGGCGGTGGCCGTGGCGGACCAACTCGGGCACGACCTGGAGGTGGCGGTGGAGGGCATCGCCGACTTCGGCGGGGCCGCTCGCCGCTTCGAGCTCAAGGGCGAGGGCGACGGTGTGGGCGTCTACGACAGCTACGCCCACCACCCCACCGAGATCGACGCCGACCTGCGCGCCACGCGCGCCGCGCTGGAGTCCTTCACCCAGGACTCCGAGGACGACATCCCCCTCGGCCGGGTGGTGGCCCTCTTCCAACCGCACCTGTACAGCCGGACCCGGATCTTCGCCGAAGAGTTCGCGGCCGCGCTGAGCCTGGCCGACGAGGTCGTGGTGATGGAGGTCTTCGCGGCTCGCGAAGACCCCGAACCCGGTGTGACCGGCGAACTCATCACCGCCAAGGTCTCCCACGACAGGGTGCGTTACGTGCCCGGTCGCGAGGAGGCGGTGCGTACGGTGGTCGAACTCGCCCGTTCGGGGGACATCGTCCTGACCATGGGCGCCGGCGACATCACCGAGCTCGGCCCGCACATCATCGCGGCCCTGTCGGAGAGGGCCGAGGGCAACGGACACGACTGAGGGGTGCACACGTGGGCGCTGACCAGGGTGGGGAGAAGGCCGCGGCGGCACGGCGGGGAGGTTCGGATCCCTGGAAGGTGACCTTCGCGGTCCTATTGGTCGTCTCCCTGGTCTGCGCCGTGGTGTGGTTGCTCCTCGGTTCCCGGCTGCTGGTCGTCCGCGACGTCGCGGTCACCGGCACGGATCGGATCTCCTCCACCGAGGTCGAGGCCGCGGTGTCGGTGAACACCGGTACCCCGCTGATCCGGGTGGACCTGGACGCCGGTCGGGGCCGGGTCGAAGGGCTCGACCTGGTCGAGTCCGCCGCCGTCACCCGGGGGTGGCCCGCCACCCTGAAGGTGGAGGTGGTCGAGCGCACCCCCCTGCTCGCGATCGCGGTGGGGGAGGAGTACCGGTTGGTCGACGGCGACGGTGTGCGCATCGAGGACTCCACGACCAGACCCGGCACGCATCCACTGGTGTCGGTCACCGGGGAGGTCGAGGACAACGAGGCGGTGCGGGCCGCCGCGGACATCGTGCGCGAGGCTCCCGACTCCTTCGTCGCCCAGATCCAGCTCATCGACGCCAAGGATCCCGAAGCGATCCGGATCGAGTTGGGGGACGGCTCCCTCGTGGAGTGGGGTGACGCCGAGCACACCGCGGACAAGAGCGAGGTCCTGCGGGTGCTGATGCGCGAACACCCCACCGGCGAGGGGCGTGTCTACGACGTCGGAACGCCCGACCTGGCCATGGTCAGGTGAAGGGAGTACCAAGGGACGTTCTGGTTCGGGCGGAGTCGGGGCAAGGCGCCGTTCCCCGGACAAGCGGGTCCCCACCGCCGCGAAACGGTCCACCGAGAGGACATTCCAGACGCGACGCGCCGAGTACGCACTTCGCTTCCTCGTGTTATACGCGGTTAGGCTGAAGCCGTCACTGGTTGCTCGCACCCCACGGTCCGCTTACTGTCGGGAAGCACAACCACCATCCACAACGTAGTAAAACACGCTTTTCGGGATACTCAGGAACCGTTCAACCGAGGCCACAGGCCCGGAGAGCGGTACCGGTGACCCGGGGTCCCCGCCGACGGTCCGTGCGAACCGGGAGGCGGGTGAACCCGAAACGGACTCAGTAGAACCGGATGCCGGACCGCCGGCGCACCCGCGGAACCACTCGCGGACGCGAAGACGGAACGGCTCATGCGAGCGGAAAGGCCCCTCGTCGTGGCAGCACCGCAGAACTACCTCGCGGTCATCAAAGTCGTCGGCATCGGCGGCGGCGGTGTCAACGCCGTCAACCGAATGATCGAAGAGGGGCTCAAGGGCGTTGAGTTCATCGCGATCAATACCGACGCCCAAGCGCTGCTGATGAGCGATGCGGACGTCAAGCTCGACGTCGGCCGTGAGCTCACCCGCGGCCTGGGAGCCGGAGCCAACCCCGACGTCGGCCGTAAGGCCGCGGAGGATCATCGTGAGGAGATCGAGGAGGTCCTCAAGGGGGCCGACATGGTCTTCGTCACGGCCGGCGAAGGCGGTGGCACGGGCACCGGAGGTGCACCGGTCGTCGCCAACATCGCCCGCTCCCTGGGAGCCCTGACCATCGGCGTGGTCACCCGCCCCTTCGGTTTCGAGGGCAAGCGGCGCGCGACCCAGGCCGAGTCCGGGATAGCGATGCTCCGCGAGGAGGTCGACACACTCATCGTCATCCCGAACGACCGCCTCCTGTCCATCTCCGACCGCCAGGTCAGTGTCCTCGACGCGTTCAAGGCCGCCGACCAGGTCCTTCTCTCCGGTGTCCAGGGCATCACCGACCTGATCACGACACCGGGCCTGATCAACCTCGACTTCGCCGACGTCAAGTCGGTCATGTCCGGGGCAGGGTCGGCATTGATGGGGATCGGATCCGCGAGAGGGGACGATAGGGCCGTGGCAGCGGCCGAACTGGCGATCTCCTCACCCTTGCTGGAAGCCAGCATCGACGGGGCGCACGGGGTTCTGCTGTCCATCCAGGGCGGCTCCGACCTCGGGCTCTTCGAGATCAACGAGGCCGCGCAACTGGTCGCCAACTCGGCGGCCCCGGAAGCCAACATCATCTTCGGCGCCGTCATCGACGACGCCCTGGGCGATGAGGTGAGGGTCACCGTCATAGCTGCGGGCTTCGACGAACCCGAGGTCATCCTGCCGGGGACGCGGGAGCGTCAGCCGGTGGACCCTCCTGAGGCCGTCGCCCCCACCGCAGGCATCACGTCCGGCAGGGAGGAGTCCGCTATGGCCGCTCCGTCCGCCGAGGGCGCGAGCGGGGCGTCGGCCACCAACACGCCGTGGATGCCCCCGTCGGGCCCGGTCCGGACCGAGCCGGAGGCGCCCCGGCCCACCGAGCCTGTCCAGTCCTGGACCGACCCGGAGCCCCCGCGCCCCGAGCCCCGGTACGCGCAGACACCTCCGGTGTCCTCGCGGCCCGAACCGGAGCCCCACCAGAGCACCGACCCCTACCAGGGCAACGGCCACGGGGTCGCCTACGACGACACCGCGGCCGTGCCCACCACCCCGGAGCCCACGGCCGCACCGACGGCGCAGCCGGCGCCGGCGGAGGGGCCCGTGACGCCTGAACCGGAGCCCGAGACCGGGTCCGGCCCCATCCACGCGGTCTCGGACGCCTCCGAGCGGCGCGGCGAGGTTCCCACGCCTCGTCGTCGGGTCATCTTCGACGACCCCGACGACCTGGACGTCCCGGAGTTCCTCAAGTAGTCCACCGGTACCATCGACGTGTCAGCGGCCCCGACCCTTGTGGCGGGGCCGTCGCCGCCCCCGGGGTCGGAACGGCCGGACCGCCGGCGGGGCCGAGGGAAGGACCACGGACACACCGATGGGCAACGTCATCGACCTGGGGAACGGCGTGTGCGCCGCCGTCACCGAACGCAAGGGCGGGGTCAGCCTTCCACCGTTCGACTCGCTCAACCTCGGACTCGGCACGGGCGATACCCGTGAGGAGGTCCTGGTCAACCGGGTGCGCGCCGCCGAGGACCTGGGCTTCGACATCGACCGGGTGGTGTGGATGAACCAGGTGCACAGCGCGGACGTGCTCGTGGCCACCGAACCCGGAGGGGTGGGCACCTGCGACGGGGTGGTCACCACCCGCTCCGATCTGGTCTTGGCCTCGATGGCCGCGGACTGTCTGCCCGTGCTGGCCGCCGACGCCGAGGCGGGGGTCCTGGCCGCCGCGCACTCCGGTCGACTCGGCACCGCCCAGGCGATCGCCGCGAACCTGGTCGAGACCATGGTCGCCGAAGGCGCCCGCACCGAGCACATCACCGTCTTCCTGGGGCCCACCATCTGTGGGAGCTGCTACGAGGTGCCGCCGGAGCTCCAGGCACAGACCGCCGAACGCACGCCGGAGGCGGCCTCCACCACCCGCCAGGGCACCACCGGGGTGGACATGACCGCCGCCGTCACCGCCCAACTGCGCCGCGCGGGAGTGGACAACATCACTTCCGACGGCCGCTGCACCCTGGAGAGCTCCGAACTGTTCTCCCACCGCCGCGACGCTCCCACCGGCCGGTTCGCCTCCTTCATCTGGCGCATCTGACCCGTACGGCTCTGAGCCCACCCTCCAAACCTCCGTTACCGGAACCGGCCAATCTTCCACGGGACCACCGATGTAGCGGACACCACACCGAACACAGTCACCACAGCAGGGAACAGAAGGAACAGCCGTGTCACACACCGACCCCGAGCGCACCGAGCAGATCCGCGCCAACCTCCAGGAGGCGCGAACCCGGATCGAGTCGGCCTGCGCGAAGGCCGACCGCGACCCCGCCGAGGTGTCCCTGGTGGCGGTGACCAAGACCCACCCCGCGAGCGACGTGCGTGCTCTCGCTTCTCTGGGCGTCACCGACGTCGGCGAGAATCGGGACCAGGAGGCCGCACCCAAGGCCGCCGAAACCGCCGACCTCGATCTGACCTGGCATTTCGTCGGTCAGTTGCAGACGAACAAGGCCAGATCGGTGGCCTCCTATGCCGACGTCGTCCACTCGGTGGACCGGGCCAAGCTGGCCCGGGCCCTCGGCGAGAGGGCGGCGGCGGCCGGACGTCGCCTGACCTGTCTGGTCCAGGTGGACCTCGATGACGATGCCCGGGCGGGAGTGCTGGGGCCGCGCGGCGGTGTCGACCCGGCCGACGCTCCCGGGCTCGCCGAGCGCATCGCCGAACACGAGGCGCTCGAATTGGGAGGTGTGATGGCCGTCGCACCTTTGGGTGGGGATCCGGACACCGCCTTCGCCCGTCTTCACGAGGTGGCGATGGGGATCAGGGATCGTTACCCTCGGGCGACGATGGTCTCCGCGGGTATGAGCGGGGACCTGGAAGCCGCGATCCAACGAGGCGCGACACACCTGCGTCTTGGTGCGGCGTTGCTCGGCGCCCGAGGCACGAACGTGGGGTAATGTCCCCACATAGACCTTGGGGCCTGTCTGTGGTGTTCGCCCGAAAGGGTGCCCGCCCCGCGGATGTGGGGCCAGGACGGGTAGACGGAGGAGTCGGCTGCGGTCGAGGCCGCGGGAACGACGGAGGATGTGAGATGGCCGGCTCGATGCGCAAGATGGCGGTCTACCTCGGTCTCGTGGAGGACGACCGTTACGATCACCGTTATGCGGACGAATATGATGAGTTCGAGGAATTCGACGAGGGTGTGGAGGAGCAGCGTGACCGCGACGCCGACTCTCCGAGAGGCGAGGAAACACGAGGCGATGCCGTGATGGATCCCGGCGACTACCTGGGAACGGGTGAACGACGCGGTGGGACCACCACGGCGGCCTCGACCGCCGATCTTGCCCGAATCACCACGCTCCACCCGCGCACGTACAACGAGGCGCGTACGATCGGAGAGCACTTCCGGGAAGGTACGCCGGTGATCATGAACCTGACCGAGATGGTCGACAGCGACGCCAAGCGTCTGGTCGACTTCGCGGCTGGTCTGATCTTCGGTCTCCATGGCAGTATCGAACGCGTGACCAACAAGGTGTTCTTGCTGTCCCCGGCCAACGTCGAGGTGACCGCCGAAGATAAGGCGCGGATCGCCGAGCGAGGGTTCTTCAATCAGAGCTAGACCATCACATTTGTCCAGAGATTGGGTCGGGGAACGACCGTGAGTATCGTCCTATCAGTACTGTCCCTCCTCCTTCAGCTATTTGTCTTCGTGCTGATAGCGAGGGTGGTACTGGAGATGGTGCAGTCCTTTTCCAGGGACTGGCGGCCCAGCGGGTTCGTGCTCGTGCTCGCCGAGATCGTGTATACGATCACGGATCCACCCCTGAGGTTCCTCCGCAGGTTCATCAAGCCGGTGAGGCTGGGGAGCATCGCACTCGACCTGAGTGTGTTGATCCTGTTCTTCGCCATCATTATCCTCCAGAGTCTTCTGGCGACGATGGCGGCGAGCCTGTGATGGGGAAGTCAGGGGTGTAAAAGTAGCCCTCGATTCCGATTTGTGGTCTTGGTCATGATCTGGATTGCCGTAAGGTCACGATCAGGTAGCGTCCCTACGGACAGACTCCAAGCGCGCCAAGGAGACGAACATGCCGCTGACACCCGCCGATGTGCGGAACAAGCAGTTCAGTACCACACGGCTACGGCCTGGGTACGACGAAGAAGAGGTCGACGCCTTTCTCGATGAAGTCGAGTCAGAGCTGGACCGACTGATCCAGGAGAACGAGGAACTGCGCGGCAAGCTCGCCGAGTGCCTGCGGGGCAAGGTCCCCAACGCCGGCATGCAGGACTTCCAGCAGCCCCAGGAACAGCCGGAGGCTCAGCAGCAGCCGATGGAGCAGATGCGTCCGGAGCCCGTCCAGGCCCAGGCGCCCGTCGAGCAGCAGCCCCAGCCGCCCGCGCCGCAGCAGGCCCAGATGGCCATGACCGGTGCCAACATCGCCATGGGCGGCGAGGAGAACATGGACACGGCCGCCCGTGTTCTGGCCCTGGCCCAGCAGACCGCCGACCAGGCGATCAGCGACGCCCGTCGCGAGGCCGACGAGACGCTCGGTCGCGCGCGCAACGAGTCCGAGGACATCCTCGGCAAGGCGCGCCGCCAGGCCGACCAGATCATCGGTGAGGCCCGTGCCCGTTCCGAGAACCTCGACCGTGACGCCCAGGAGCGCCACCGTCAGGTCATGGGCAGCCTGGTCCAGCAGCGCGAGGAGCTGGAGCACAAGGTCAACGTGCTCAAGGACTTCGAGCGCGAGTACCGTAGCCGTCTGAAGGACTACTTCGAGCGTCAGCTCAACGAGCTGAAGAGCGAGGAGGAGAAGGCCAAGTCGGCGGAGCTCAACCCGAACACCACGGGTGGCTTCCAGACCATGGCCCCTCAGACCGGTGGCGTCCCCTCCATGCAGCAGCACGGTGGTCCCGGCGGTCCTGGTGGCCCCGGCGGCAACCCGTTCGGTCACCCCGAGCCGGCCCCCCATGGTTTCCACCCTGGCGAGGTCCCGCACGAGCGTCGCTGACCCTCCAGCGGTATGTGACTCCGAACAACTGAAGACTCCGGCTCAACACGTGTAAAGGCCCTGGTCGACCCGTGATCCTTAGCATCCTCGCAACCGTGGCGGTGCTGGCGGCCATCGCCGTCATCGCGGCCGCACTGGTGTTCGCCGAGACAACCCTGGTGTACATCGCCTTGGGACTCGGCGCACTGAGCGTCCTCCTTCTGCTGGGCGCTCTGCTCCAAGGCAGGTTCGGCGCGGACAGAACGGATACGGCACGGACGGACGGTTTGGGGAAGTCGTCCGTCCCCGCGGCCCCCGCCGCGGTACCGGGCCCCACATGGGAGTCGGAGCAACCTGGGCGCGTACCCGCACCGGCCGAGAAGTCGGTGCGGGACACCCCTGTTCCGGAGCCTCGGCCCTGGGGCGAGGAACCCCAGGAGGAACCGGAGTTCGACGTTCCCCGGTGGGAGACCCCCACCAAGGGCGATTGGCCTGAACCGATCCGGGTGGCCCAGACCCCGCCCCAGCCCGATCAGGACGAATCCGAAGAGGCCCCTGCCTCCGCATTCGCCTACCACCGCACCCCCGAGCGCGACCTCGACACCCCCGTGACCACCGATCCGGTGGACGAGGACTTCGAGCCCTCGCCGAGCGACGCGCACGCGGCGGAACCCCATGAGACCTTCGAGCCGGCGGACGACACGAGCGAAGCCGGCTCCGACGATGACGAGTCCGCGGACACCGCGGAACCCGTCGGTGCCAGTGCGGCGTTCACCCACCTCGACCCGGAGCCCACCGTCGAGGACGAGGAGCCCACGGAGACCACTGAGGACGCGTCCGTGGAGCCTGAGGAGACCTCCGAGGGCTTCGACGACCACCATGGCTCCCGGGAACCCACTGAGACCGCCGTCCGGGACGAGGCCGATGAGGTCGACGAGGACGTACCGGTCGAGGATCCCGAAGTCGAGGAGACCGTAGAGCCGGAGGGTGACGCACCCGAGGCCGAGGCCGACACTGTCGAAACCTTCGAACCGGACGAGGACGAGCCGGGGGAGGTGGCTGTCTCCGACGAGGACGCGTCCGCCGAGGACGTCCAGGACGAGGACGAGACCGACGAGGTCCTCGAAGAGGCCGAAGAGGACGAAGAGGACGAAGCAGACCCGGATCGGACCGCGGCTCGGGAAACGGACACCGATGAGAGTTTCTCGGTGGACGACTCCGAGGACGCAGAGGACGACGAGGACGAGGTCCAGGAGACCGACGAGGTGAGGGAACCCGAGGAGGACCTCACCGCCTCGGAAGAGGACGCGGCGGTCGCCTACGCGGCGATCCTCGACGAGTCGGCCCCGGAGGACGACGAGAACGGTTCGGACGAGGTCGAGGAACGCCCCAAGGATCCCTCCCACACGAACTGAGCACACACGAAGGGCGCCGCTTCGCAACGGAAGCGGCGCCCTTCGGCTCTCGGATCAGGCCTTGCGGAAGACGAAGGTCACACCGAGCTCCTCCGAAGCGGTGGAGTGCGGCGCCCCCTCACCCGTGCCGGCCACGAAAGCGTCGGCCAGCACCTCACCGGCGATCGCCTGCCCGTGCTCGGCCAGGGTGTGCCGAACGGTCTCGTCCTCGGCGGTCCACCACACGTGGATCCGGTCGGACACCGCCAGGCCACCGCTCTTGCGGGCCTCCTGGAGCATCCGGACCATCTCGCGGGCCAGACCGGCGCGGCGCAGCTCCGGGGTCAGATCCAGGTCCAGGGCCACGGTCTCACCGGACTCGGTCGCCACCGCCCAACCCTCACGGGGCTGCTCGGTCACCAGCACCTCGTCGGCGCTCACGTCGACCGGCTCGTCCTCGACCGTCACCTGCGTCCATCCGCTGGACCGCACCTGCTCGACCAGCGCCGCCGGATCGGCCGCCTGGATGGCCTTGGCGACCAACGGGGTGCGCTTGGCGAACCGCTTGCCCAGGGCACGGAAGTTCGGCTTGACCACGTAGTCGACCAGGTCGCCACCGACCGTGGACAGAGAGTCCAGGCCGACCACGTTGAGCTCGTCCGACACCTGGTCCCGCAGCTGCTCCGGCAGGTCCGCGAAGCCCGAGGCGCCCACCAGGGCGCGGGCCAACGGCTGACGGGTGCGCACCGCCGAGTCCACCCGGGCCGAACGTCCCAGCTCCACCAGGCGGCGGGCCAACGCCATCCGACGGGACAGGTCCGAGTCGATCAGGTCCTCGTTCACCTCCGGCCAGGAGGCCAGGTGCACCGAGTCGGCCGCGTCGGGCCGGCGCAGCGCCGACCACACGTGGTCGGTCAGGAACGGCACGATCGGCGCCATCAGCAGGGTGATGGTCTCCAGGGCCTCGAACAGCGTCGCGAACGCCGCCGCGCCCTCGGGGGTGTCGGCCCCGCCCCAGAACCGGCGACGGGAACGGCGCACGTACCAGTTCGACACGTCGTCGACGAACGCGGTCAGACGACGACCCGCTCCGGTGGTGTCGAAGTCGTTCATCGACCGCGTGACGTCGCGGACGACCTCGTTGAGCTCCGACAGCAGCCACCGGTCCAGCAGCGGACGGTCCTGCGGCGCGGGTGCCTCGGCCAGCCGGGAGTGATCCCAGCCGGTACCGGTGTTGGCGTACAGGGTGAAGAACGACGTGGTGCTGTAGTAGGTCAGCAGCACCTTGCGGACGATCTCCTCCAGGGCGCTGTGGCCCACCCGGCGGGCGTTCCACGGCGAACCACTGGCCAGCATGAACCAGCGCAGCGCGTCGGCGCCGTGCCGGTCCATCACGGGGATGGGCTCCATGACGTTGCCCAGGTGCTTGCTCATCTTGCGCCCGTCCTCGGCGAGGATGTGGCCGAGCACGACCACGTTCTCGAACGAGTTACGGCCGAACACCAGGGTGCTGACCGCCAACAGCGAGTAGAACCAGCCGCGGGTCTGGTCGATGGCCTCGGAGATGTACTGGGCCGGGAAGTTCGCCTCGAAGGTGTCCTTGTTCTGGTGCGGGGCGCCCCACTGGGCGAACGGCATGGAACCGGAGTCGAACCAGGCGTCGATGACCTCGGGCACACGGCGGGCGACCCGCTGGTCCTCGGGCAGGGACGGGTCGGCGTCGGGGTCGGGGATGACGACGTCGTCGACGTAGGGGCGGTGCGGGTCCAGGTTGGACAGGTCCTGGCCGCTGAGCTCGCTCAGTTCCGCCAAGGAGCCCACGCAGATCTGGCGGCCGTCCGGGAACTCCCAGATCGGCAGTGGGGTGCCCCAGTAGCGGTTGCGGGACAGCGCCCAGTCGACGTTGCCGCGCAGCCACTCGCCGAAGCGGCCCTCCTTGACGTTCTCCGGCACCCAGTTGGTGACGTCGTTCTGCGCGAGCAGTTCGTCCTTGACCCGGGTGGTGCGGATGTACCAGGACGGGACGGCGTAGTAGAGGAGCGCGGTGTGGCAGCGCCAGCAGTGCGGGTAGGAGTGCTCGTACGCCTTGTGGCGGAAGAGCAGCCCCCGGTCCTTGAGGTCGGCCACCAGGGTCTTGTCGGCCTCCTTGAAGAAGACACCGCCCACCAGCGGCAGTTCCTCCTCGAAGGTGCCGTCGGGGCGCACCGGGTTGACCACGGGCAGGTCGTAGGCGCGGCACACCACCATGTCGTCGGCACCGAAGGCGGGCGACTGGTGGACCAGACCGGTACCGTCTTCGACGGTGACGTAGTCGGCGAGCACCACGAAGTGCGCGGTCTCCTCGAACGGAACGAGCTCGAAGGGGCGCTGGTAGGTCCAGCGTTCCATCTCGTCGCCCTCGAAGCTCTCACCGGTGAGTTCCCAGCCCTCGCCGAGGACCTTCTCGAACAGTGGTTCGGCGACCAGGAGGCGCTCGTCGCCGTTGGTGGCCACCACGTACTTCACCTCGGGGTGCACGGCCACCGCGGTGTTGGACACCAGGGTCCAGGGGGTGGTCGTCCACACCAGCATCGAGGTGGGGTGCTCGGGTGAGGCCAGCGGGCCGGAGGTGACCGGGAATCGCACGTACACCGACGGGTCGGTGATGGTCTCGTACCCTTGGGCGAGCTCGTGGTCGGACAGCGTGGTGCCGCAGCGCGGGCAGTAGGGGCTGATCCGGAAGTCGCGGACCAGCAGGCCCTTGTCCCAGATCTGCTTGAGCGCCCACCACACGGACTCCACGTACTGCGGGTCCATGGTGCGGTAGGCGTCGTCCATGTTCACCCAGTAGCCCATGCGCTCGGTCATGGAGGTGAACGCGTCGACGTTGCGCAGGACGGACTCGCGGCAGCGCTCGTTGAACTCGGCGATGCCGAACTCTTCGATGTCCTTCTTGCCGCTCAGGCCGAGTTCCTTCTCCACGGCCACCTCGACGGGCAGGCCGTGGCAGTCCCAGCCGGCCTTGCGGTCGACGTGGTAGCCGCGCATGGTGCGAAAGCGCGGGAAGACGTCCTTGAAGGCGCGCGCCTCGACGTGGTGGACGCCGGGCTGGCCGTTGGCGGTGGGCGGGCCCTCGTAGAAGACCCAGTTCTGCTTGCCGCGGGTCTGGTCCAGGGAGCGCTGGAAGACGTTCTCCTTCGACCAGCGGCCGAGGATCTCGCGCTCCGTCTCGGGCAGGTCGATCTGAGCGGGCAGCTGTGGCAGCGCGCGGGATTCGGGCCGGGGGTCGTCGGTCACCGTCGTACCTTTCTCCATCAGGGATGTTCCTGACGGAGGGACGAGGCATACTGCGCCCCGCGGTACCACCCTCCTTGGAACCGTGACCGTGACCGCGGAGCGGTTCGGTGACGGGTCCCACTTCATTGGGTTCACGCCGGTTCTACTGGGGTGCTCCACCGCTCATCGAGGAGGTGGCACGCCTGTTCTTCCGGCTGCTCCGGGGTGATCTTCGCGCTGGTCGTACCCCCGGGCTCGCACCGTCCCCGGGTCGCTTGGACCGGCACCGCGCCTCTAGGCTGTGCCTGTCCGGTCGGGGCCAGCGTTACTCGTCCCCATCGACACGGCATTCAGGATAACGCAGTACGGCAAGGCGTACCGCTGATTATGTGGGAGGGCGCGGCCATGGCCGAGCGCACACGAGGCGCGGTGCTGGTGACCCTGGCGGATCGTGAGGACGCCGACGAGCTGGCCGAGCAGCTGTGGGAGCAGGGATACGAGCCGTGCCGGGTGCACCGGGACATGCTCGCGGGCGAGGACGACGCCGAGGACGTGGACTGGGTGATCGAGGTGCTCACCGGACCGCACGGCGGCCCGGCGGTCTTCGACGAACCGCATCTGGCGCTGCTCGCGGAGGACTACGGCGGGTTCGCCGCCGCCGAGTGACATGATCCGGGCCACGGGTGGTCGATTGCCATGCGCCGGTTGAGCTCCTAGGCTTCGCCGCACCACTCACGGCACCGCGCCGGGGGCGAACTCGCAGTTCCGAAGGGGCGCGGAGCAGATCGTGAGTCGCGCGAAGGGGAGTGCGATGAACACCACCGAAGCGTCGAGGCTACCGATCCGTCCCGGGGAGGACCCGTGGACCCCGAAGGAGCTCGCGGAGGTCCGCGAACAACTGAGGACCGAGGTCGGGTTCCAGCGGGAGAAGGTCCAGGAGACCGAGGACGAGGTGGCCGAACGGCTCCAGGACCCCGTCGAGGGCGCCGGGGACGATCCCGCCGACACCGGTGCGAAGGCCTTCCAACGCGAACACGACCTGGCGTTGGCCTACAATACTCGTGACCTGCTCGCCGAGGGCGAACGGGCGATCGAACGAATGCACGCGGGAACCTACGGGGTCTGTGAGTCATGCGGTCAGGCCATCGGGAAGGCACGCCTTCAGGCCTTTCCCAGAGCGACCCTGTGCGTGACCTGCAAACAGCGCGAGGAGCGTCGCTGACCGAGGTAGAGCCCCCTGGGGACGACAACATGACCACGACCGACGACAAGACCAAGGCCCGGCCGCGCAGGTACCTTCTCCTGCTGCTGGTCGCGCTCGTGGCGATCGCCGTCGACCTCGCCACGAAGGAGTGGGCCCTCGCGGCCTTCAGGCCGGGCGAGAGCGTCGACGTGATCGGCAGCTTTCTCCAGTTCACCCTGGTCTTCAACACCGGCGCCGCTTTCTCACTGGGCACCGGCTACACCTGGGTGTTCACCATCATCGCCAGCATCGTCGTCCTCGCCATCGGTTACATCGGCTGGCGCGTGCGCAGCGTGTGGTGGGGCGTCACCCTCGGCCTGATGATGGGCGGCGCCGCGGGCAACCTCGTCGACCGTTTCTTCCGTGACCCGGCGCCCCTGCACGGCGCCGTCGTCGACTTCATCCGGGTGCCGAACTGGCCGGTGTTCAACATCGCCGATTCCTGCGTGGTGGTCGGGGCCTGCCTGGTGGTCGCGCTGACCTTCAAGGGCCTCAACCTGGACGGGACGAAGGTCGTCGACGAGGACACCGCCAAAGCCGAGGCGAACACGGAGAATCCGGACGCCGACGGTGAGGGGAAGAAGGCCGAATGAGCGACATCAGGAACCTGCCCGTCCCCGACGGCCTGGAGGGTGATCGACTCGACTCCGCCATCGCGCGGTTGTTCGGACTCTCCCGTACGCGGGCGGCCGAACTGATCGGTGACGGCGGCGTCCTGTTGGACGGCGCCGAGGCCGGCAAGTCCGACCGGGTCCAGGCCGGGGCCTGGCTGGAGGTCACCCTTCCGCCACCGCCCACCGCCCCCGTGCCACGCCCCGACCCCGTCCCCGGCATGAGCATCGTGCACGAGGACGCGGACATCATCGTGGTGGACAAGCCGGTCGGTGTGGTCGCCCACCCCACGGTCGGCTGGACCGGGCCCAGTGTCCTGGAGGGACTGCTGGCCTCCGGGGTGCGGTTGGCCACCAGTGGCGCCGCCGAACGCCAGGGCATCGTGCACCGCCTGGACGCCAACACCACCGGACTGATGGTGGTCGCCAAGAGCGAGACCGCCTACAGCGTTCTCAAGCGGGCGTTCAAGGAACGCACCGTGGACAAGCGCTACCACACGCTGGTCCAAGGCCACCCGGACCCGCTGCGCGGCACCGTGGACGCTCCGATCGACCGGCACCCCGCCGGGGACGGCCGCTGGGCCGTGGTCGCGGGCGGACGCGACTCGGTGACCCACTACGACACACAGGAGGCCTTCCGGGCCGCCAGTCTGTTGGAGATCAATCTGGAGACCGGGCGCACCCACCAGATCCGGGTGCACATGTCCGCGCTGCGTCACCCCTGTGTCGGCGACATGCTCTACGGTGCCGATCCGACCCTGGCCGAACGGCTGGGTGTACGCCGTCAGTGGCTGCACGCGGTCCGCCTGGGCTTCGAGCACCCCACCGAGCACCGCCCGGTGGAGTTCTCCAGTCCCTATCCGGACGACCTGTCCGCCGCGGTCGACAAGCTTCGCGAGGACTAGGACGGTGCGTGGTCGGCGCTTCGTTCGACCATGGGGATCCTTCACTCGCAGGGGAGAACGCCCGTGCCCGCTTCCCGGGCACGGGCGTTCTTCATGTGAGGGCCTCTACCGGGTTCAGGACCGGCCTTCGGTGCCGACGGTGGCCCTGGCATGGGCACGTCCGCCGCTCCCTCGGGGACGTCGCACTCGTACCACTCCCTGGCACAGCGCGGCGCCCACGATGATCACCAGCGCGCCCAACGGCTGATTCCAGGTCAAGGTCTCGCCCAGGAGGACGACCCCGGCGGTCACCGCCACCACCGGCACCGCGTAGGTGACGGTGGTGGCCACGGTCGCTCCGGCCCCGCGGACGATCCCGTACTGGAGGATGTAGGCGAAGCCGGTGCCGAGGGCGCCCAGGGCGGTCACCGCCAGCACCACCTGCCAGGTCAGACCGGTGGGTACACCACCGGACCACGGGACGATCAGCAGCAGGGGCAACGAGCCCAGCAGAAGCTGGAGGGCGCTCAGTTCCAAGGCGCTGTGCGAGGTCCCGGCGACGAACCGGCGCAGGTAGGGAGTACCGATCCCGTAGCAGACGGTGGCTCCCACCACCAGGAGCATGCCGAGCATCGCGTCGCGGTCGTCCACGGTCACCGTGGCCAGGGAGTTCCACACCCCGAAGACGGTGAGCACGCCGAGGAAACCGATCGCGAGCCCGAGTACGCGTTCGCGGTCGGGTCGTTCGTCGGACAGCAACAGCATCGAGAACACCACGCCGAAAAGTGGGGTGGAGGCGTTGACGATCCCCATGAGCGCGGACGGGATGAGTTTCCCGGCGAACCCGAACAGGGTGAAGGGAATCGTGTTGAGCAGTAGAGCCGCCACGAACAGGTGACCCCACAAGCGGGGGGAGGTGGGCAGCCGACCCCCGCGCAGGAACAGGACGGCCACCAGGGGCAGCGCACCCAGGAGCATGCGTCCCAGGGACAACTGCACGGGGGTGAGGACCTCCGCGCCGATCCGGATCAGGACGAAGCTCATCCCCCACACCAGGGTGAGCAGCACGAACTTCGCGCGCCACCCGGACAGAAGGCGTAGCGGTGCGGCGGTGGTCGTGACGGAGGGATCCGGGGAGGTCTTCATGAGACGGTTCTATCCCCACCAAGGCCATTAGGTCTACTTCATTCTTCTAAAGTACTCGGTTAGTATTTCTTACATGCTCAGTGTCGACCGGCTTCGCGTCCTCCACGCCATCGCCGTACACGGATCCCTCAGTGCCGCCTCCCAGGCCCTCCACGTCACCAACTCCGCCGTCTCCCAACAGCTCACCAAGCTCGAACGCGAGGTGGGTCAGCGCCTGGTGGAACGCAACGGACGTGGTGTGCGGCTGACCGACGCCGCCGAACTCCTCGTCGACCACACCTCCCGCATCCTGTCCCTGGTCCACCGGGCCGAAGCGGACCTGGAGGCCCATCGCGACGACGTCACCGGACACCTGCGCCTGTCCGCCACCCCCACCGCCGTCCGCGGGCTCTTGCCCCGAGCGCTGCCCGCCCTGCGCGACGCCCACCCCGGGCTGCGCGTGGAGCTGTACGAGGAGGAACCCCACGAGAGCGTGCCCACCATGGTCCGCGGTGAGGCGGACATGGCCATGGTCGTGGACTGGATCGGTCGCCCCCTGCGCCTGCCCGAGGGGATGACCCGTGCCCCGCTCATGGACGACATCGGCGACATCGCCCTGCCCGCAGACCACCCGCTGGCCCACCGCGAACTGCTGGAACTGGACGAGATCCTCGACCTGCCATGGATCAGTTGGGGACGCGGTTCCATCTGCGACGACTGGCTGCACGACATCATCCGACAACGCGGTGGGGAACCGAACGTGGTGCACAACGTGGAGGAACACCAGACCAAACTGGCGCTCATCGCCGCCGGGATCGGGGCCGCCGTCATGCCCCGTCTCGGCCGCGGCCCCCTGCCCGAAGGGGTGCGGGTCGTCCCCGTCCAACCCGCGATGGTCCGCCAGGTCTACGTCTTCTGGCGCACCGACGCCTCCCGCCGCCCGGCCATCCGCGCCGTCGTCCGTGCCCTACGCGAGGCCACCGCCCACCACACGCCCTGACGGCCACTGCCGGAAGTGACGCCCGGTGGGCCGCGGCCCTGTCGTGCGGGGGCGATGGAGATCGATCGAGCGGTGGACCGGGAAGGGTGACCGGCCCACCGCTCGACACACGAGCGTCACCGTCGGCGCGGGCCCGATCAGCCCGGTCCGAGCAGGTCCGACATGGTGGTGGTCGGGCTGATCACCTCCGGGTCGGTGCGCACGTCCACCAAGGTCGGCGCATCGGCGGTGATCGCCTCGGCCAGGGCCTTCTCCAACTCCTCCCTGGTGTGCACGGTGGCCCCCCGCGCGCCCAGGGAACGGGCGTACCCGGCCAGGTCCAGGGGTCCGCTGATCTCCGTCCCCGCGAGCCGACCCAGCTCACGTGCCTGGTGCATCGCGATCGTGCCGTACAGGCCGTTCTGGAACACCACCACGGTCACGGCGGCGCGCATGCGCACCGCGGTCTCCAGCTCCTGTCCGGTCATCAGTGCCCCACCGTCACCGGCCACCGCCACCACGGTGCGCTCGGGGGCGGCGATCTTGGCCGCCACCGCCGCCGGGACGGCGTAGCCCATGGCCCCGCTGGTGGGGGCGAGCTGGGTCCGTGGATGCCGGAACCACCAGCCGCGGTGCAGGAACGACGCGAAGTTGCCCGCGTCGTTGGTGAGGAGGGTGTCCTCGGGCAGCGCCTGGCGCATCCCGGCCACCACCGACCACGGGTGCATGCGGTCCCCCTGGTGCTCGGCGACCTCCCGGGGCGGGGTGGTGCTCTCCACCCACAACCGCCGGGCCGCGCTCCAATCCCGGTAGGGCACCTGCCCCGGTGCGTCGGCCAGGGTGGACAGGGCCTTGCCGGCATCGGCCACGGCGCCCAGCCACACCGGGCAGGTCGCGCCCACTTGTTCGGGGTCGACGTCGATCTGCGCCACTCGCGTCCGCCCGTCGGACTCCGGCAGCAGATACCCCTGCGTGGTGGTCTCGCTCATCCGACATCCGACCACCAGGACCGCGTCGGCGTCGGCCAGCGCGCCCAGGACCGCGCTGGGAGCCCCCAGCCCCAGGTGGCCCAGGTACAGGGGATGGTCGTTGGGGAACACGTCCTGACGTCGCCAGGCCGCGTACACCCCCGCGCCGTAGCGTTCGGCCACCCGCACCAGATCCTCGCGCGAGGCGCGCGCGCCGCCTCCGGCGATGATCACCGGCCGTACCGCCCGGGTCAGCCAGGACGCCAACCGGTCCCGGTCGGCCGTGTCCAGCGGTGGTCGAGGCACCGTGAACGGCTCCGGTACCGGGCGCTCTCCCAGCCGCTGTCCGAACAGGTCTCCCGGTACCGCGATCGCGACCGGGCCCGGGCGTCCGGTGGTGGCGATCCGGATCGCCCGCGCGGTGATCTCCGGCAACCGGTCGGCCCGGTGCACGGTGGTGGACCACTTCGTGATCGGTGCGTAGAAGGCGGTCAGGTCCACCTCCTGGAAGGCCTCTCGCCCCAGCCGTTCGGTCTCGGCCTGGCCGAGGAACACGATCATCGGGGTAGAGTCCTGCATCGCGGTGTGCACGCCCACCGCCAGGTTGGCCGCGCCCGGGCCGCGGGTGGCGGCGGCGACCGCCGGGACTCCGGTGAGTTTGGCGTCGGCCTCCGCCATGAAGGCGGCGCCGCCCTCGTGCCGGGTGGAGACCAACGTCATCTCCGGGTGGTGGTCGATGGCGTCGGCCAGTTCGAGGAAGCTCTCCCCGGGGACGGTGTAGCAGCGTCTGATCCCGGCTGTGGCCAGGACTTCCACGGCCGCGTGCGCGGCGGTGTCGGTGGGGGGTCGGGGCCGTTGTGCGGCAGGGGCCATGGAGGCGGGTCCTTCCATCGTCGCAAGGTCCTCTCAAGGCGCACCCGGGGCCAGGGTGTGCCCCAGGTGCATGCGGCCGACTCTCGCAGGCGGCCCATGGCCGGTCAAGGGTGCGCTTCGTGGCCTGTGGACAACTCCCCCCAAGCCCTCTCGAATCCGTTGACCGGCCCGACGCTCACAACCCCAGGGCCCGCAGGGCGGCCGTGGTGGCGGCTGCGGCGACCACCACGACCAGGAAGGGCGCCCGCAGCACCAGAGCCAGCACCGCAGCGCCCACCCCCGCCATGCGGGCGGTGTCCCAGGCCAGGGCCTGGCCCTCACCGCGCAGCGCCTCCACCGCGATGAGCGCGGCCAACAGCGCCACCGGAACGGCGATGGCGAACCGTCGAAGCCAGGGGTTGTCCAGGAGCCGTCGGGGCGCGGCCATGCCCGCGTACTTGAGCAGGTAACAACCCGCGGCGGTGGCGATCAACGCGATCCACAGGGTCATGACCCCACCTCCTCGTTCCGGCCCGACACGGGGCCGTTCCCGTCGACCGGACCGGGAACCCGCGGCTCCGGACCGAACAGTGCGATCAGCCCGGCAGAGGCGGCCAGCAGCACCGGTACCCCGGGCGGCAGGATCGGGGTGGTGGCCAGCGCCACGCCCGCGCCCAACAGGGCGATCAGCCGAGTGCGTCCACCCTCGTCACGCAAGCGGGGCCACAACAGCCCCAGGAAGATCGCCGGACCCACCGCGTCCAGCCCGAACGCGTCGATGTCGCTCACCCGCTCGGTGGCCAGGGCGCCCAACAGGGTGAAGGCGACCCAGAACGATCCCAGCACCGCGTAGGTCGTCACGAAGGCGATCCGAGCCGACTCCCGGTCCGGCTGGGCAAGGGTCACCGCGGTGGTCTCGTCGATCACCCCGTGGGCGGCCAGCGCCCGCTTGGCGCCCCGCCACCCCAGCACTTCGGTCAACCGCAACCCGTACAGGGTGTTACGGGCGCCCAGGAGGAGCGCGCCGAGCGCGCCGGCGGCCAGGTTCCCACCGCCGGCGATCACCCCCACCAGGGCGAACTGGGAGGCGCCGGTGAACATGAACAGGCTGAGGAACACGGACTGGGCGGGGGACAGCCCCGCGGCCACCGCGGCCGTACCGAAGGCCAGGCCGGCGGCGCCCACGGCGACGCCGATGCCCAGGCTGTCCCGGACGGCCGGGGAGCGCAGCTGCGACAGGATACTCACGTTCGCCCACGTTAGACGGGTTCGCGTCATCGGTCTTGAACGTTCTTGCGCCCTCCTGGTGAGGTCCGTCACCCGCCCCGCGGGGGACGGTCACCCAGGTCGCGCCGGTAGGCGCCGGGCGGCACCCCCAGATGGCGGCGGAAGTGTCGAGTCAGGTGGGGCTGGTCGGCGAAGCCCACCTCCGTGGCGACCTCCCCGACCCGTCTTCCCTCAAGGAGCAGAGCTCGGGCCCGGTCCACCCGCAGTTGGTTCAGGTACGCGTGCGGGGGCAGCCCATAACGGGCGCGAAAGGCCCGGTTGAGGGCGAAGGGGCCCAGGTCCACGTGGGCGGCCAGCTCCTCCAGGGTCGGAGGGGCGGTCAGATCCCGCGCCAGCAGGTCGCGCGCCCGCAGCACCTCGGGGCGCGCGGTCCTTTCCGCGGCGTCCGGGACCCGCTCACGGCCGTGCGAACGCAGCAGCATCGCCAACCCCTGTCGGGCCAGGGCGGAGGAGGTCAACCGGTCCCCGCGTTCGGCGGCCCTGTGCGCGGCGACCAGGACCCGGGACACCTCCGGGGCGTCGATTCCCGACTCGCGAAAGCCGGGCGTTCCCCGCATGCCCAGTTCACGGCCGATCTCCTCGACCACCTCGGGGGAGGGGTAGAACACCCGGTAGTCCCACCCCTCGGGTACACCGGCGTGCCCGGTGTGCACCTCGCCGGGGGCGACCACGGCCAATCCTCCCGGGCCGACCCGGGAGCGTCCGCGCGGGTGGGTGTACTCCTCGATCCCGCCGGTGATCATCCCGATCGTGTACGTGGGGTGGGTGTGCCGGGTGAAGGCCGTGGTGACGAACCGGGCGGTCAACAGTTCGGTTCCGGGCAGGCCGGAAAAGCGCCAGTACCGCGCTTGTTCCACGCGCGGATCCTCGACGGTGGGATGGACCTCGCTCGGCGTACCCATACCCCCAGGTTAGGGCGTGGGCGCCGGTCGGTGGCGGGGGAGGGCTCCGTTAGTCTGCGCCCATGAGCAAGCCACAGATCCTTCGCGCGCGCGGGGAACGGGACCGTGCGGCCGTCTTCGTCATCAGGGGTGCGGTCTTCGTCGCCGAACAGCGGGTGCCCATCGCCGAGGAGTGGGACGAGCGCGACACCACCGCCGAGTTCCTCCTGGCCAAGGAGGGCGACGTGCCGGTGGGCACGGTCCGGCTGGTGGACCAGGGTGAGGGCGTGGGACTGCTGGGACGCATGGCGGTTCTGCCGGAGGGGCGCGGCAAGGGGATCGGTGCGGCCCTGGTGCGCGCGGTCGGGGACCTGGCAAGGGAGATGGGACTGAAGAGGGTCGAGCTGCACGCGCAGACCCACGCGCTCGGCTTCTACGAACGGCTGGGCTATGTCGCCCACGGACCGGAATTCCTCGACGCGGGGATCCCGCACCGCCACATGGAGCACGAGCTGTCCTGAACCGTCGTCGGTGGTCCCCGTCTCCGGTGCGTGTGACGGGGAGCGCACCGCCGTGTCACGGGAAATCGGAATACTACCGAGTACGATTCGGTTTTGACGTTGAGCCAGGCCTGACCCCGGGCCGACGCCCACGAACTTCGACGAGGAACACATGACGGTCAACACGCAGCCGGCCATCGAGACGCCCGACCCCCGGGCCTACGGCCTCCCCTTGGTCCAGGGCACCGAGATCCCGGCCGAACTGCGCTCCCTGGTCTCCCGCGTGCACGACCTCATCGACGCCGTCGCCAACACCGAGGTCGACACCGACACGCTCGCCGAGACCGCCGCCACCGTCGAGGGCCTCACCGAACGACTCAACGTCGCCCGCCGTCAGATCGGCACCATGGTCTCCCGCGAGCTCGGCGATGGAACCACCGAGATCGGCACCATCACCAACATCGTCGCCGGCGACACCAACCCCGCGGCGCCGCGGCTCGCCCTGATGCGCACCGATGAGGGCCTGCGCGCCGAGATCACCCTCAACACCATCTACCAGGGCCCTCCCGGGCTAGTGCACGGCGGTTGGATCGCCGCCATGCTCGACCAGGCGGTCGGAAGCGTCTCCGCCGTCGAGACCAGCCCCGGCCTGACCGCGAACCTGGAGATCGACTACCGCAGACCGACCCCGCTGTTCACCCCGCTGGAGATCACCTCGTGGGTGGAGCGGGTCGAGGGCCGCAAGGTGTACGTCGCCGGACAGATTCGCGCGCACGGCAAGATCACCGCGGAGGGCACCGCGCTCATGATCCGTGTCGAGGTCCCCGAATAGCCTCCTCGGCTTCGGTAGCGGGTACGATCGTCCCCATGACCCACCGCTATTTCGTGTTTAGTAAGCCGACGGACCCGTCGGCCGCTTCCACGTAGGCGGAACCAGGGGAACGTCGGCAAGGGAGCACTCGGGCAACGCCCGGTGCTCTTTCGCTTTTCCGGGCGGCCGACGCCCCGCTTCCCCCGCCCTCGGGGACGTACGGCCGCACCGCGCACCCGTACACACCGAGGAAGGGCCCACCGTGCACGACCACCGCATCCCGCCGCAGACCGACGAACACATCGCCCACCTGCGCGGCCGGATCGACGTACTGGACGCCGAACTCGCCCAGCTCCTCGAACGCCGTGCCCTGGTCGCCGCCGAGGTGCAGCGGCTCAAGCCGGTCGGCTACTTCGCCGGACGGGACTCCGAACGCGAGCGCCTCCTGGTCGAGCGCATGGCCGCGCACGCGCCCCGTCTCGGGCCGGACCGGCTCGCCGCCATCATGGACAGCGTCATCAGCGCCGGACTCGACGCCGCCCAGCAGGAGGCGACCCGCTGAACCACGATGACGCTTCTTGCTCGCAGCGCTCGCCGGGTTCGGTGCCAGGTTCGCTGCCGGGTTCGGTGCCGGGAGGGGCGCTGGGAGGGGCGCCGGGTTCGGTACCGGGTTCGGTGCCGGGAGGGGCGCTGGGAGGGGCGCCGGGTTCGGCGCCGAGATGGGTGCTGCGATGGGTGCTGCAAGCAGGATCTACTGGTTCAGTGTGGGGGCGCCTGAGGCCGAGTTCCTTGGGGTTGTTGGGCGTCTCTCGGGTGTGTTGGTGGGGCGCCTGAGGGGGCGGTCCTGCTGGTTGTTGGGCGGGGC
>NZ_FRFF01000092.1 GCF_900143625.1 Nocardiopsis sp. JB363 | reverse complement strand
GGCCGGGGGCGACAGATGGCCCGGGGGCGACCACCCCCACGTTCCACTCGTGCGGGGCGGCCCGCCGCGCCGCCGCCTCCGCCCTGCGCTCGTAGGCGGCCAGCAACCGTCGCTCCGCGATCTTGAGCCGTTCCGCGGACCAGTCCGCCCGCTCCTCCTCGGGGATCCCCAGCAGGTTCGGCCCCTCACCCCGCAGAGTGGCCCGGACCCGATCGTGCAGCTGGAAGCGCTTGAACCCGGCGCTGCGGTACAGGTAGGTCAGCAGGTAGCGGTCGCTCAGGTTCTCCAACATCCCCATGGCCTCCTCCTCGTCGGAGTCGACCAGGGCGGCGGCCGCCCACGCGGTGAAGGTGGTCAGCCCGGCGCCCGCCAACCGGCCCAGCAGCAGCCGTTCCCTCGGTTCGCACTGTTGCAGTCCGAAGGCGAGGGAGGAGGACAGCCCGGGCAGCAGCTTCGATTCGCGCATGTCCGTCAGCAGTGCGGCGGCGCTCGTGGAGTTGCTGCGGGTGATCTGGGTCCCCACCTGCCGGATCGCCAACGGCAGACCGTGACAGGCCTCCACCAGTCCGGGCAGGGCGGCCCGGTCCTCCTCGGTGAGGTCGCGCCCCGAGGCGTCGACCAGCCGCTCGATCAGCTCCAACCCCTCCCGGCCCGTGAGGGTGTCCAGCGGACGCTGGACCAGGGAACGGTCGGCGCCGGAGAACGTGGTGCGGCCGGTGATGATCACCGCGCACTCTCGTCCGCCGGGCAACAACGGTTCGACCTGCTTGTGGTCCTTGGCGTTGTCCAACACCAGCAGCAGCCGGCGTTCCTCGGTCGCGGCCCGCCACGCCCCCTTGAGTTCCTCCAGGGAGGCGTCCTCCGTGGGGTGCCGGCCCATCTCCTTGACCATCTCGGAGAGGACCTCCTCGGGCGCGCGTGGTGAGCGGCCACCCGCCGGCCCCTGGGGCGCCGCACCGTACAGCTCGAACTCCATCTTCCCGTCGGGGAAACGGTCCGCGACCCGGTCGGCGATCTGCACCGCGAGTTCGCTCTTGCCCGTGCCGCCCTCACCGGTGATCGCGATGACCAGTGGACCACGCGAGTCATGCCCCCGGCCCGGACGAGGGAAGCGGTCCAACAGACTCCGGGCGCCGGGGCGGGGGAAACGGTCGAACAGGGCCAACAACTCGGCCATGAGCTCGTCACGTCCGGTGAAGTGGTCGGTGGGCGGCGGCAACCGTGGACGTAGGCGTGGCCGTAGCGCCGGGTCCGGTTCGGTCGCGGACCCGCGGTCCGCTCGTTCCAGGAGGGTCTGACCGGTGACGGCGATCGCGGTGCCGAGCAACCCCAGCGACGCGACCCACACCCCGGCATCGCCGGAGAACAGCCCGGGCACCTCCTGTAGGGCGGTGCCCGCACCCACCAGGGTGGCCAGGGCGCCGGCCAGCCCCGTGTGGGCCGGCCGCCATCGTCTGCCTGTCGGTCGGCTCACCCTGGTTCCTCCCGAACCCGCGGATCCTCCTGCCCCACCGGGCCTGTGGCGTTCGCGGCCCGGTGGAGAACCGATCCTTGTGCGATGGGCCGGACGGTGTCCAGGGCGGGGAAGATCCACTCGGTGACGTTCACCTACTGCTCACCTCTCGGACACCCCAGGACATGTGCTCCCTCGGTCATGGTGCGCCCTCAGGGCAGAGGAGGTATCGGTTCGGGGATCGCCGGCCCCGCGCAGGAGACGTCCTCGGGGGCGTGACCGTCGACCAGATAGGCGTCCACCGCCTCGGTCGCGCACGAGTAACCGGCCGCCCCGTACAACCCGTGCCCGCCGTCGTCGGTCACCGTCACCATCGCCGCGCCCAGGTGCTCGGCCAACGCCTCCCCGCCCTCGTAGGGAGTCTGCGCGTCGAACTCGGCCTGCACGACCAAGGCGTCGTCGAACGCCTCGCCGTCGATCTCCACCGGAGGTTCGGCCGGCTCCCAGCCGGCGAACGTGCACCACTGCGGCACCGTCCAGAACGTTCCCGGCCCGAACGGGTGCGCCTGGGCGAACTCCGCCGTCTCGCTCCGGTACACCTCCGGGTCAGTGGGCCACGGAGTCTCGCACATCACCGTCATCAGCACCCCGTGCGTGTAGGGGTTGAGCTCCGCGATCGGGTCCATCCGCGGGGTCCCGTTCTCGGGGAAGGGTTCGTCGTTCGCCAGACGCCACACGAAGTCCGCGGCGACGTCCCAGTTCTGCTGATAACGCGCGTGGTCGCCCATGATGGCGTCGAACCCGTGCCCGTCCAACGGCCCCCACCCCGGCACGTCCTCACGCGGATCGGCCGCCAACCGGTCGGAGACCTCCAACAGCAGCCCGTGCACCTCCTCCGCGTCTTCACCCAGCCCGTACACGTCGTCGTGCTCGGCCAACCAGACGGTGAACCGGTCCACGTTCGCCGTGTGCGCCGGGGCCATCTGCGTGTACTGCTCGCGATGGGTGCCCTCCGGGGGCATCGCCGAGTCCAACACCGCCCGGTCCAGCCGCTCGGGGAACAGAGTCCCGTAGACCGCGCCCAACGTGGTGCCGTAGGAGAACCCCAGGTAGGAGAGGGAATCCTCGCCCAGAACGGCGCGCACCACGTCCATGTCCCGCGCCGTGTTCGCCGTGCTCACGTGCGGACGCAGGTTCCCGAAGCGCTCCTGACAGTCCCTTTCGCCCTCGCGTGCCAGGTCGGTGAGCTGCTCGTACTCGGCCTCGTCCGGCCGGGGGAGTGGCGGCGCCGCGTGTTCCTCACAGGCGATTCTCGGGCTGGAACCGCCCGTCCCGCGCGGGTCCATGGCGATGAGGTCGTACACCTGGGCGATCCGCTGGTCGCCCAGACCCCCGATCCCCTGCGGGTTCTCCGGCAATGGCATGTGCCGGGCCGAGATCCCCGGCCCGCCGGGGTTGACGAACAGCGTTCCGCGCCGCTCCCCGCTCGCCTGTGCCCGGCTCGACTGTTCCCCGCTCGCCCGCGCTCGGCTGACCGCCACGGTGATGGTCCGTCCTTCGGGGGCGGCGTAGTCCAGCGGAACCTGGACGTCCGCGCACTCCAGCCCCTCCAGCAGGGTTTCGGGGCACGGTTCCCAGGTGAGCGGTTGTTCGTGGAACCGGTCCAGCCCGGTGTGTGTCTCGGCCACGGCCTGCGCCCCGGACACCACCACGAACAGCGTCGTCACGACGGCGGGTATCGACAGTCTCCCCAGCACCAAGGTTCGCCCCCACACCACTGGGAACCGCCCCGACGGCGGCCCGATGGGCAGAATGCTAGGAAGCTGAGGGGCCCGTGCCATCTGTCCCGAGCGCTAGAGAACCCTCCCGGACCACAACCGGCCACCGCCCGCCGCCCCGCGTGCGCCGAGCCCGACAACGTCGCCCGGGCGCGCACCAATGGATCGCCTATCGATGAGCGACACCACCCCTGGCACCGGGGAGTAGGGAGGGGAGGGGACGTATCAGGGCAGGGTGAAGCGGGCGGGAGGTGAAGCGCCCCCGATATCGAGCAGACCACGCTGGCCCCGTCCTCCGCCAGACCACGCCTCCCCGCCTGTGGATAACCGGCCGTCCGTGGGCGATCGAGCAGACCACGCCGGCCCGTCCTCCGCCAGGCCGCACCACTCCGCCTGTGGACAACCGGCCCGTCTGTGGGCGACCGGAAGCTCAGGGCCGGCGGGTGCTCACAGGGCCTCGCGCGGGTCCGTGGGCACCGGGTTCTCTTGAAGGAGCTCCGGGTAGAGGCCCTGGGCCGCGCGCAAGGCCTCGGCCGCCCTGCGCTTGAGCGGGTCGGTGGAGTCCACGTTCAGCAGGATCGCGTTCGCCCTGGTCACCCTCGGCACCCCCTTCTCCCCGTCACCCAGCAGCATCTCCAAGTGCCCCAAGGACACCAGCGCCCCGGCCAGCCCGGGCCAGGTCCGGGGCGCGTCGCGGTCGAGCAGGAGGTTGCGCACGGTCAGGGCCGCGTTCGCATGCAGGAGGGTCTCCTCCAGCAGCTCGGGGTCGGCGCGCTCTTCCTGCGCCGCCAGCACCGTGGCGTTGACCCGGGCGACGACCACGTCGTCCAGGGCCGAGGCGTAGTTGTCGGCGAGCTCGGGGGCGTCCCGGATCAGCGCTTCGAAGTCCTGGTCGGGGATGAACTGCTGGAGCAGCGCGAGTGCTTCCGCCCCCGCGTCGACGGCGTCCTCGAAGCGACCCAGGTCGGTGAGCGCCTTGCCGCGCATCCGCAACGCCATGGCGATCTTCAGGACGACCTCGCCCGAGGCCTGGCGTGTTCCCAGGGACTCGGTGGCCCGGCGGTACTCGGCCGCGGCCGCGTCGAAGAGGATCTCGGCCCGCGCGAACTCGTCCTGTCCGAGGTGGGCGCGAGCCCGGTCCATCAGCTCGTCGGCCCCGTCGTAGAAGTCCGGCGGCATCGACGAGGCCTCCGAATCCCCGGAGTTCCCCGCGCCCCCCGCGCCCCTCGCGTCCTGCGGGCCTTCCACGGCCGGTCCGGACCCGGCGGACTCCGGCGCTTCCGCCGCCTCCGGGGCCTCCGCCGACTCGGCCTTCTTCTTCCCGCGTCCGCCGAACCAGCGAGCCACCCTGCCACCTCGTTCCGTGTCCTTCGCGTCCTGTGCCATCGCGGGAACGACCGGGAACCGGCGCGCGGCGCGAACCCGCCGCCACACCCTATGCCAGTGCGAACCGCCTCCCGCGGCCGTCCGCCAAGCGCCGCTCATCCGCGCAATCCCAGCTCCTCCACCACCGCGACCACCCTCGCCCGCGCCTCACCCGACAGCCCACGAACGGGGGAGGGCAGGCTCGGCCCGCGCACCAGTTCCAGATGCTCGGCGACCGCCGCGACCACGCGCAGGCTTCCGTGCTCGGCGAACAGGTCCCACAACGGTCGCAGCCGCTCGGAGGCCGCCACCGCACCCGCCGCGTCACCCGCACACGCGGCGCGGCTGATCGCCAGGGTCGCCTCGGGCAGGGTCCCGCCGATCACCGAGTACCAGGCGTCGCACCCGGCGTTCAGTCCGGTCGCGCCGAACGGGTCGCCGGAGACCCCGATGGTCACATGCGCGGGCAGCAGTTCCCGGAGCCCGTCCACCCGCTCGCCCGCCGCCACCGGGTCGACCGGCACCCCGGGGATCTTGATCGAGGCCACCCCCGGGAGCTCCGCCACCGCCAGGTACAGCTCATCGGTGAAGGTGAAACGGGTGGTGCCGGGGTTGTCGTAGACCACCAGCGGCACCGACAGTTCCCGGGTCACCTCCTCGTACAACCCGAACACGTCCTCCGGCGTCAGCGGCTGGTACGACACCGGCGCGAGCAGCACCGCCGACACCCCCGCCGCCTGCGCGTCCTCGGCATGGGCGAGCACGTCGCGGGTCCGCACCGCCCCGATGCCCACCATGACCGGTACGTCGCCCGCCCTGTCCACCGCCAGCCGGGCCACCCGGGCGCGTTCCTCCCGGCGCAGGTAGGCGTACGAACCGGTGGACCCGAGCGGGGCGATGGAGTCGACCCCGGCCGCGACCAGGCGGTCGACCAGACCCACGAACGCAGCCTCGTCGACCTCGCCTCCAGAGGTGAACGGGGTGAGCGGAAAGGCACTGAGGCCGGTGAACTCCATCGGGCTCCTTCGAAGAGATCCGTCGACTCGGAGGCGCGGGCCGCCACCCGGTCCATTCCGACCAGTTCAGTGGTCACCCGGACCGCCGGCCAGCATACGGATACGACCCCTTGGGGAGCCCCGGCGCCCTCCCCACAAGGCAGGATGTGTCGCATGGAGACACGCCCTCGAACCCACCGGTGGGACGCCCGTTCTCGCCTGCCCCCGCCCCTACCTGGCCCGGTCGACCGGGCGAGCGCACAGGTGATGGTGGGCGCCCGACGACGGCGATCGGTGAGAGGAGATCGGACCTTTGGCGAATTCAGGTTGACGCGGCGTTAAGGGATCTTGCGCTTTCGTGACCAACGTGGTCACCATGAATACCGGTCGGTAGCTCACCCCCGAACCGCCGACCTCGTCCTCATCCGATCGACCGTTCCACCGAGATCACGAAACCCCCTGACCCCCTGAGCCCCGGGT
>NZ_FRFF01000067.1 GCF_900143625.1 Nocardiopsis sp. JB363 | reverse complement strand
GACCCCTCCCTCCCCCCACCGGTCCGGGTGTTGTGCTTCTCCGTGGTCAGCGGGCGGGGTGGTGGGCGGCTACCAGGAGTTCGACGTTGCGATCGGCCGGGGACCCGAGGTCGGCGGGGTCGGCGTACAGGTCGTTGACCGACAGTTCCCGGTAGAGCGAGGCGAGTCCGGCGGGGGAGAAGTCTCCGTGGTCGACCTGGTAGGGGCTGTCGGCCTCCAGAAGGGTGGTGAACAGCGACATGGTCCCGTCGGCGTTGTCGACGATCTCGATGCAGCGGGCCAGTTGCGGGTGGTCGATGTGCGAGGCGGTGTTGATCTCCCAGAATCCGCGCTCGGGGCCGGCGGAGGTGTGCGCTCGCACCTTGTTGTGGTGGGTGTGTCCGTTCACCCAGGCGAGCACGTTCGGGTAGCGCTTGAGCATGGCCACGAGGATCTCGCCGATGAAGCGGATCTCGGAGGGGCGGCGTCGGTCCGGCAACGGGTTGTTCATGGTGTCGCTGGTGTGGTGGCTGAACAGCACGAACAACTCGTCGGTGACCTGCTGGGTGCGGCGGCGGCCGAGCAGGTCGTAGTAGACGGAACTGGAGGCGCGCAGGGTGCTCTCCAACCAGTCGTACTGGGCCTTGCCGATCGATCCGTTGGCGAGCCCGGCGAGGGTGGTGGTGTCCAGGCTGATCCCGGTGACCCCTTCGGCGATGGGGAAGGTGTAGAAGCAGTCCACCCCGTCGGCGTTGGCGTCGGTGAAACCGTGCCCGACCGGTCCGGGGCCGGTGTTGGCCTCGTCCAGGTGCGCGGCGACGAACCCGGCCGGGTCGAAGGGCATGCGTCGCTCGTCGGGGGTGATGGTGGCGATGATGGAGGCGGCCTCGACCTGTCCGGCCGAGTCCATCCGTTCGATCTCCCGGGGCAGCTCGCCCACCTGCTCGGGTTCGGTCTGCGCTTCCGCCGCCTGTTCGGCGACCTCGCCTTCGGCGAACATGATCTTGCGGTCGCCGACGAAGGACTCGGTGAGAGTGCCTGCGGGCAGGGTCCCCGAGGGGGTGTTGTCGTGGTTGCCGACGGTGCAGTACCAGGGAATGTCCAGACCGGGGCTCTGGAACTCGGCCAGGGCCGCGGCCCAGAAACCCGGCAGGAGGGGAAAGCCGCCCTCCGTCTTGTATCGGTCGGCGAGGTCGCTCTCGGGGTGCCAGTACAGGTCCGCGCCGCAGTTCTGCACCCCCTCGTAACCGGATGAATCACCGGTGTTGGGGGTGACCGATCCGCCGTTGAGGATCGCCATGAGCCAGTCGAGTTCGACCTGTTCGTGGTTGTCGGTGTTGTCGCCGGTGGTCATCATGAAGTCGAACGGGCGGCCGGTGACGGGCCCGTTCCGCAGTGCGTTGACCCGGGAGACCAGTGCGGAGGCGCCGATCGAGCCGAGGGTCTCCTGGGGGCGGTGGGCGCCGGAACCTAGCAGCGGGTGGGTGTATTCGAACCGCACCGGGCTCTGTGCGTCCATGATGTGCAGGTCGGTGAACTGGACGAAGGACGCCAGCGGGGTGCGCCGGTCGTCCCGGTCGCTCTGGGCGGCCACGAGGTCCTCGCGGACCTCGATGGGCCAGCCGGGTCCGGAGCTCAGCAGCCGGTAGCCGTCACCGACGGCGGTGCCGACCTCGGCGAGGGTGGTGCCCTCCGGCGCCACGACTCGGTCCAGGGTCTGGCGCATGAGGCTTTCGTGGGCGGCGGCGGAGGTGGGGAGGGCACCCAGACCCAGGGCGCCGCCGAGTCCGGCGGAGGTGGTCAGGAGGAATCCACGCCGGTTGAGGGATGCCATGCGTAGCCGGTGTCCTTTCGGGGGTGCGGGGACGCCCTCATTGAAGAACATCCGGTGCGCTGGGGCAATGGGTGGTGAGGGCATCCTGTCCACCCTGAGGAGGGGGGAACGGGGGCGGATGGGTAGGACCACCGGTTCGGCTCGCACCGAACCCCGGTCGGTGACGGTCGGTGATGGTCCGGTGTCCACCTGCGCGCCGTCTGTGCGTCCCGGCCCGTTCGCCCGACCCTGTCGAGCCCGTCACGAACATGAAAGCGTTTCATGTCTGGCCGGAAGCGGCCGGCTCCGCTCGACGTCGGCCATGCCCCACCGGTGCGACGCCCGTACCGGGGCACTGCTAGCTTTTCGTGGCGGAAAGTGGCCAACGGGTCACAAGGTCACGAGCTGGGCGGTGCGGGTTGGCGCGCGAGCGGGGCACGGAGAGCGTTCTGGCATGGGTCGGGGCGGGCGCGGTCGCGGGGGCGTTGCCCCTGGCCGCGGCGACCGTGGCCCTGCACTGGTCGGAGACGTTCGAGAAGTTCGGCTGGGGCTGGTTCTGGGCCTGCCTGATCGGCGGGATCGCCCTGTGGCGCAGGGTGCACTGGAAGCGTGATGCCCCGGACCCGACACGCGGCTGGGACTACGTGGTCGGCATGGCTATCGCGGCGACCCTCGTGTGGCTCATCGCGGGTCACGTGATCGCCGATGGATGGCACCGCATGGGGATCGTGGTCTGCGCCCTCGCCGTTGGTCTGCTGCTCATGCTCACGGTGGTGCGGCGCCCCTCCCTCGAACACCGTCCCCGCTCCCTGACCTCCTTCGGCGCGGGCGCGCTGGTCGTGCTGCTGGTCGGGACGATCCTTCCGATGCTCGTCGAGGAGGACGACCGCTCCGAGCCCCGGCACGTGATCGCCGAGGACGCGCCCGAGGCGGCGCCGGTCCCAGAGCGGGTCGCAGAGGTCGGTTGGAGCTGGGAACCGGAAGGGTCGGCGGGGATCGAACGGGTCGTGCGAGGGGAACACGGGCCGTTGGCCGTACTCGGCGACGGAGTGGTGTCCCTGGACGGGACCGACGGGTCGCAGGTCTGGTCGTACCGGAGACCCGCGGGGGAGTCGGTGAACGTCCGGACCGCCTACGGGCAGGTGTACCTCACCGACACCTCCGGGACCACCGAGGTGCTCGACCGGGCCACCGGGGAGTCGAGGGCGGAGTACACCGGGGTTCCGAACGCGGACTCCGAAGGAGACGTCGGCCGCGTCATCGGTTGGTCGGGCGCCGTCCGCGTCCACGACGACCAGCGTGACGGGGAGCCGGGGATGAGCGCCTGGGACGCGGAATCCGGCGAGGAGCTGTGGTTCCGGAAGCTGTCTCCCGAAGAAGGGCTCGTCTGCGAGGGGAGGGCGCCCAACGTGCGCCGGGACACGGTGGTGTACGCCGTCGCCTGCGTCGGAGAGGACGACTTCGCCGCATCGGACTCCTCACTCCTCAACCTGGACGCGGCCGAGCGAGCGGCGTTCAGGATCGTGTCCGTGGACCTGCGCACCGGAGAGGAACTGTGGAGCCACGAACGCGAGGACCGGGAGGAGATGTTCGTTCCGCACTACCCATGGATCGGCCCGGCACAAGGGGACGGGGAAAAGGTCCTCGTGGTGGGCAAGGAACCGGGGTACGGGCCCGCACTGCTGCTGGACCCGGAGACCGGCGAGGAGCTCCTGCACCTCACCAATGAGCGGTCGGAAGTGGAATTCGTGCTGGACGCCGACGCCGACGGCGCGACCGTGCTCTATCGCAGGAACCACGGGGGGACCGAGATCCTGCACATCGACATGGAGGGGAACCACACCGAAGTGGTCGAGGAGGGTGGCGCCCACCTCTCTCCTTACTTGGAGACCTTCGCTCTGCTGCCGGATCAGGTGCTGGCCTTCAGCGGGCACTACTCGGACTACGAGGAGCGGGCCCAGATCCTGGTGGCCTCGCCCGGGGGAAGGCTCGGCGAGGGGCTGGACAACCGGATCTCCCTGGAGAGTCGGAAATCGGTGGAACAGTTGGTGGCCACTCCCGGTGGGGTCACCGTCCTGATGGACGAATTCTCGGACACGCACCTGGAAGGGCTGGTGCCGTGATGCGGGAGAACCGTGGGATCGATACGGCCGTGTTCTGGCGGCTGTTCTCCTGGGCGGGCACCGGCGCCGTCCTCGCCGGGGCCCTGGCGATCGCGACCGTGCTGTTGCTCGGACCCGGTGCGACGTGGATCCAGTGGGGCCTGTGCGGCGCGGTGGTGCTGCTCGCCCTGGTCTGGGCGCTGCCGGGCGGCGAGCAACCGCCAGTGGATCGGTACGACCCCGAACCGGGCGAGGGCTCGGGGCCCATCCGGGTGGCGGCCGCGCTGGTCGGATTCCTGTCGGTCCAGGTGGTGTTGCGGGAGCTCGCCGAGCCAGAGGGGCCGCGAGAGGCCCTGATCGATCACACGTCGGTTTCCCAGCTCTGGTTTCTGGGTGCCTTGGCACTGCTGGTGGGCGCCTTGGCCCTCGCCGTTTCCGGACGCCCCGACCCCCGATGGCCCGCCTCGGGCCGGCCTCGGATTCAGGCACTGGCGGCCGGGCTGGTCCCGATCGTGGCGCTGTCGGTGTTCGCCGTCCCCACGGCGCTGGAACGCGATCGCACCGTGCACACGCTCGCCGGACCGCTCGACCGGACAACGTCTGCGGCGTCCACCTGGGAGTACCCCTTGGAGGACACGGCCGGTGCGGCCGAGGTGGTCGCCACGGCTTCCGGTGCTCTGGCCATCACCGACCAAGGGGTGCGGGCCCTGGACGTTCGGGACGGCACCGAGCGCTGGCGGTTCCAACCGGTCGGCGAGGTGCTGTGGGCCGACGCCGACTTCACCGGCGAGCGGGTCGCGGTGCTGTACCTGGACGAGGGACGGAAGGAATACGAGCAGCGCTCGCTGGCCGTGCTGGAGGCCGAGACGGGAGAGCCGGTCGGTGACCACCGGATCCACGCGCAGGTGGAGAGTGTGCTCCTGACCTCCACCACGTTCGTGGAGGCGCGGGCGAGTGGTTTCACTGTGCGGGCACAGGAACCGGGCGAGGAGGAGACCCGGTACCTGCCGAAGGAGGGGTGTGAGAAGAGCGGCGCCCCGATCCTCGCGGGCCCCAGGATCCTGGTCCCGGAGGAGTGCGAACCGGACGACGACGAGCAGCGGTATCAAGTGCGGATGTTGTTGGAGAACGGTGAGTCGTTCGGTACCCGCGAGGTTCCCGGCCCGGTGACGGAACTGGTGCCGGCCCCCGACGCCTGGGCCACGGTGGTCCGGTACGGCGGCGACGAGCCGGGTTCGCTGGCCTTCCAGGGCAGAAGCTCCAACATGTTGGGCGAGGACCTGCCCGGCGACGTGGTGGCCCTCGAAGGCGAGCGGCTGATGTACGCCGAGACCAGCGACGACCGGGTGGAGTACCGACTGCTGAAGCCGACGGTCGCCGGGGACGATGAGAAGGTCACCGAGCCCGAGCTCCTGGAGAGCCTGGAATTCACCACTCGGATTCCGGACCCGGACAGCGTCGTCGCGAACGCCGAGCGGTTCGCCGCGATCGATGAGGAAGCGGAGGCCCTGCTCGCCGGCGAATGGGGATCCGAGCCCACCGAGCTCCCGCTCGACGGTTCGCTCCTCAGCGTGGCTCTGGCCCCGGACACGATCGTGGTCTCCGGACTTTCCGCCGACGGCCGCGCCCACGTCATCGGCGTACGCCCCTCGACGAACGGAACGGAACAGTGACGCAAGAGAAACGACCGGGGGCGCTGCGCAACGCCCTGACCTGGTTCGGCGCCGGACTGGTGACCGGCGCCCTGCTCTGGCTCATCGTCGTGGCCTCGCTCTACGGCGGGGGAGCCTTCAGCGGGAGCTTCTGGTGGGTGGTCTCCGCGTTGGCGGGGGTCCTCGCACTCGTCCTGGTCGTGAAGCGACGAGACGACACCGGGTACGTGTTGCGCATGATCCCCCTGGCCGTTGTCGGGTCGTCGGTGGCCGTGCTGACCTTCCCTCGGGATTCCTTCGAGGCCACCACACGCGACGCCTGGGCCTTCTCACCCTCTCCCACCGAGGTGCACTTGTGGGTGGCCACCTGCGCGATCGGCTTGGGATGCGCACTTCTGCTCTTCTGCCTGCGCCGGCCCGACCCTCGGCCTCTGCTCCGCTCCCTGCCCTTCGCCGGCACGGGCGCGCTGACCGTGGCCCTCACCGGGACACTGGTCGGTACGGTTCTTCTTCCCTGGGTCCCCCACCAGGTGGCCGACGACCTCGCCGACCCCGCCCCGATCCCGGCGAACATCACCCGAGTGGGCTGGGAATGGCGACCGCCCATGGGAGCCGAGGTCACCGACGTGTTCCCGGGCAGCCACGGGCCCCTCATTCTGCTCCGGGACGGCGCAGTGGCCCTGGACGGGACCGACGGGGCCGAACTGTGGTCCTACCGGCATCCCTACGACCCCGTCGACGACGTGTGGGTCCACGAGGAAAACGTGCACGTACGGCACCAGGTAGGTACCGACGACAGCGGCGAGGACCTGTTCGAGATCGTCGCGCTCGACTCCACGACCGGCGAGGTCCTCGACGAGGACTCCGACGCCGTCCAGCCCTTGGGCGGTGGAGTATGGGAGCACGGTCGTGAACTACTGGCGGAGGCCCTGGACCTGCCCGAGGGGTGCGAGGTCTCGCAGCACTTGGTCCAGGACCAACTGCTGATCGGTGCTCTCCGCTGCCCTGAAGATCCCGACACCGCCACGATCGTGGCCGTCGACCCGCGGCCGAACACCGAGGTCTGGCGCACCGAGTGGGATGCGCCTCCTGAAACCAACGGCCCCAGACCCATGGAGACCCCCACCGCCTGGGAAGGGAGGCCGATCGTCGTGGACGACGGCCCGGAGGGACGCACCATCGTCTTGGATCCGGCCACGGGGGAGGAACTCGTCACCCTTCCCGAGGGGACCGAGACCGATGACTTCCACGGCGTGGTCCACGCGGATTCGCAGGGGAGCGTCGTCGCCTTCGACACCGGCCAGCTGGAGTACATCTTGTACCGGTCCGACGCTTCAGGCGAGATCACCGACACCACCGTGCTGACGGAAACCTTCCTGGGGTACCAGATCGGCTCGGAAAGGATGGCCGTTCTCGACGACGCTCTGGTGATCGCCGAGACCAACGGTGTGGACGAGGACTACCCGGAAGTCACCGTCCAGGTGGCCCCATTCGGAGAGACGACCGGCTGGGGTGAGGGAATCGTGTTTCGAGAGGACCGAATGATCGGTACAGCATCGAGCAAAGCGACGCTCACGCCAACGCCCGGTGCGTTGATCTTCCTGAGCGAGGACGAACAGTCCCAGCTCCTCGAAGGACTGGTCCCCTGAACCGGACCGGCCACCAGGAGGGGTTCCTGGCTCGAACACCGCTCCCGATACGGTATGGTTTTCCCTGTTGGCGAAGCCGCAGGCGCCGCTCAACGGACGGGACGTAGCGCAGCTTGGTAGCGCACTTGACTGGGGGTCAAGGGGTCGTGGGTTCAAATCCCGCCGTCCCGACAGAGCAGTAGCAGGTCATAGAGGGGTCCACCGTTCGGTGGGCCCCTCTATGTTTCTCCGATGGGGTATCAGCCCACGTCGTCGAGGATCTCCTCGGTGCGGGTGCCGGTGACGATGGAGGTCACCAGGTAGGCGTACCACTGGGTGCCTTCCGCTGCCTTGAGCACCGCCACCGCTTGGTCCAAGGCCTCGACACCGTTCAGGACCGCGCCTGGCAACGGGCGCTGCCACAAGAACGTGAGATCGGTACCGCAGACAAGCGCTCCAGGAACTATGACAAACCGGATCTACAACTGGAGTACCAGACCGAGGGAAAGTCATTGTCCGTCGATAATGGCGGTCCTGCAAAGGATATTATCGGCATCAAGGGTGACCGGTACCGGTCACCCTTTGGGGCTGATGGTGCCCGACGGTGGCCGTCTCGATAGGCTGCCGGTGTCCCCAGCAGCACGCCCGTGAGGTGGAGTCACCTTTGTACGACGATGATCCCGCTCACCGCACTGGCCCCGAATCCGTAACGCGCAATGCGATCAACGGCGATATCAGCGGACAGTCCAAGGTCGTCCAAGCCCACCGGATCGAGAACGTCGCCTTCCATACCCATTTCACCAGGGAGGGTCGTCCCTGGTCCCCACCCCAGGCCCCCGCCGCCCCACTCCGACACAACCACGACCTTCCCCTGGCCCAGCTCTGGGACGGAGTGTGGCACAACCACGAACACACCACCCTGGCCGTGGTCGAAGGCGATCGTCCACGCCTAGGAGGCAGCACCGTCTGCCGGGCCGCTCTGCGGCTCTACAACGACTCCCATGAGGAACGCTTCCCCGGCGGTTACTACTCGGTCGACCTCCGGCGCGACGACAGGGCCATCGCCATCACCTCGGTCCTGAGTCGCCTGGGCTTCACCGACGCGGAAATCCCCACCGACCCCTCGGCCAGGGAGCGGCGCCTTCGGGAGGAACTGGGTTCGCGCGGCTCTCTGGCCGTGCTGGTGGACAACGCCGACCGCTTCGAGGACGTGCTGCCCTTCCTCTCCGAGGCTCCGGGCAGCCTCACCCTGGTCTCCGCCAACGCGACCTCGAATAGGTTCCACGAACGCGAGTCCTGGGTGCGGGAACGGTTGTCCATGGTGGAGGAGCTCCCGGTCTGGGTACCACCCATGACCACCGACGAACGCATCGGTGTCCTGGCTCTACACGCCGGGATCAGTGAGATGGACACGAACCTGCGCGACATGGCGCGGGTCATCGTCGAGGCGCTGGGTCACGACCTGGGCGCGGTCAAGGAGGCGGGGCGCCGGATCAGGTACCGGCGCGCCCGAGGTGAGGACGGCCTGAGCATGGAGCACGCGGCCATCAACAGGGGAGAGGACACGATGGCGGACCCCGACGGGCTGGACGGACTCACCGCACGGCAGCAGGTACGTATCGCGGAACTGACCTGGCATCCCGACACGGACTTCGGGGCGGGCGTGGCGGCTGCCCTCTGGGCCTGCGCCGTGGACGAGGCCCGCACTCTGCTCGACGACCTGGTGGAACGCGGTCTTTTGGAGGGTGCGAACGGCTCTGGGCAGAAAACGCGCTACCGCTTCGCGCAAGCTCGGCAAGCGGAACGGATCCGCAACGGCCAAGGGCTGTCCGTTGACGTGAACACCGCGTACTCGACCATTGTGCGTTACTACCGTGACCTCGCCCGAACCGTGCACGCCGCGCTCTCACCCCACCGGTGGCTCTTCGATCAGCCCGGCCCCGTCGAATCGATGCTGACCGGGGGTGAGGCCCGGGAGGTGGCCTCAGCCGAGCGGAACACCCTGCGCACGGTCATCTTCGACGCGGCCAGGCAGGGGCACCACCTCCTCGCGTTCGAACTGTGTGAGGCCTTCTGGGCGTACTGGTTCCCGCAGGGCTCCTTCAGTGAGGTGGTCGACACGCACACTGCCGTGCTCGACGCCGGCTGCCTGGACTCGGCCCGGCGCTCACGCCTGTTGGTGCAGCGCTCGATCGCCTACCGCAGAGACCGCGAGTTCACCTTCTCCGAGGCTGACGCGGTACGCGCCCTCGCTCTCGCCCGTTCGGCGGAGCCCTTGCACGACTTGGCCCTGCTGACGGCTCTGGAGGCGCGCGGAGACTGCTACCGGGAACACACCACCACCGGGAACGAGAGTGAAGCAGACCTGCGCGCCGCGGAGGAACACTTCGCGGAGGCGCTCAGGGTCGCCGAAGGCCTGTCTCCGGAGGATGTCCGTGCGGTGGCCAACGCGATGCGCAAGGTCGCTGAAGTCCGGGATCGGCGGGGTTCGCGCACCGAGAGCAGGTACCTGCTGGAGCGGGTCGACGAGCTGTGGCGGACCCGGCTACCCGGCGATCTGCACAACCTGGCGCGTACGCTCACCGCCCGAGGGGATCTGGAGTTCCGAGCCGGTGACCCGGACCAGGCTCTCGTGCTGTGGTCCGAGGCGCTCGAACTGCATGAGCGGACCGGGGACCGACGCAGGATCGCCGACCTGCGAGTCAGGCGCGCCGACGTGTTCGAATACCCGGATCGGGCAGCCTGCCTGGAGGAGCTACGGGCAGCGTTGGTCCTGTATGAGGTGACCGGGGCCCTTCCCCAAGCCGTCACCGTACGAGAGATGCTCGAAGCCCTCCAGAACAGGAGCTGATCGAAGGCCGACCCTAGCTACGGGGGACGTGGCCTGGGGCGGGGCAACGATTGTCGTGATCAGCCGAGGACCGCTTCATCCTGTCCAACGGTCTGACGTGGACGTTGATCGAGCTCTCGCCCACGCGAACGGTGAACACCAGAGCGGGCGGAGCGAAGTCGTGGTCGACCCGCACCCGCCAAAAGGCCGAGGCCAAAACCTCCGGGTCCGCAAACGGCTCTTGCGGGGTGAGTTGGTAGTGGAGCCCGTCACGGGTCAGGAGCAGACAGGTGTCTCCTTCGGGTGCCGCGGCCAGGGCGCTCTGCCGGTTCCGCTCCAAGGCCGCGCGCAGCCGTTCCCAGACGGTGGCCTCGCCCTCCTCGCAGATCACCAGGTCGGCTCGGTCCCGGGCACGGGGGTCGGGTTCGTCCTCGCGCACGACCAGATGGGGACGGTACAAGGCCGGGGAACCGCCGGGGACCAATACTTCCGGGTGCCGGGATACCCGCACCGCGGGGCCCTCGTTGACAGCGGTGGCCAACAGCGGGGCCGTCTGTGCGGACCGGGGCCATTCGAGCCGGTAGGGAATCGGTGGATCGGGTGGCAGAACGCGCACGGGGTGTGCGGGTTCGGGTAGATCCAGGAGCTGGTAGAGGGTCGCGCGCAGGATCTGGCCGGAGCCACCGGGGACGGAGTTGAGCTGGTCGGTGAAAGAGGCGAACCGGTCGGGTGTGTGGTCGGCGGCGTCGTTGAGTATTTGGGGCAGAAGCGGTCGGTCGGTGCGCAACCGGGTGGCGGCACGGCCGAACCCGGCGATGGGGGAGCCGCCGGCCATCTCGTGATGGGGAAAGGTAGCGAGCATGGTGTGGGTGCCCTGGGCCGCGCCGTAGAAGGTGACCGAGCCGTGGTCGCCGATCACGTGGTCCGCGGCGACCAGCGCGGCTTGCCAGCCCTGGCGGGGCGGCAGGACGCGGAGCCCGGCGCGTTCGGCCTCGGCCAGCCAGGCGCGCACCTGCCAGGTGCCGTGGCCGTGCCAGACGTTGGGGTGCAGGGCGAGGGCGACCCGGTACTCGTCCACGGGAAGTTCTGCGAGGAGCCGGTCGAGGAAGCGGGGCCAGGCACCGAGGAGTGAGGTCGGCCCCCAGGTGGAGCTGACCAGGATCAGTTTTCGATTCCCGGTTTCGAGGTGGTCGCGATAGCGCTCACGCCAGGGCAGACCGGCGAGAATACGGTCGTGGGTGGGGTCTCCGGCGACCAGTGCCGAGTCTACGGCTTCGGGACAAGCAGCGAGGAGACGGTCGAGCTGTTCGGTATGAGAGAGCACAAGGATCTCAGGGACCAGCTCCCCCTCCTGAAACAGGGTAGGGGCGGCGAGGCCGAAAACTGCTTCCGGAGAGCTCGTCTCGTCACCGGTTTCCGGTTTCCGGTTTCCGGTTTCCGGTTTCCGGTTTCCGGTTTCCGGTTTCATGATCTTATTGTATCCGGCACCATGGGAAAATGCTACCAGAGGGGCTTTTATATGATGCAGATCATCGCCGTAGCTGGCGGTGATAGCGAGATCGAATTCCTCTTCCATCGCCTGTTCCCAGGGGGCGATGATGGCGCCGATGTCATTGAGGAATTGGGTGACGCCCTCGCGGAAGTTGGAAGTGCGGGCTCGGGTGAAGACGACCTGGATCCGGGGGTCGGATTCGAAGAGGGGAAGGATATCGAGAAGGCGTGTCAGGGCGGTGACGGTGTGCACCACCACCAGCACGCGGTGGCTACCAGGCGCGGTGGACCAGCCGGGGGCCGTCCCGATGGGTACCCTCAGCCGCTCCTCGACCGACATACGCTCTCCCGCCCTTTGTGTTCCGGTTCGCTCCGGCCCGCGACGGAACAGAGTACCGAACACGTGTTTCCAGTGGCGACCCAGGTGAGAGACCACGGGCGGTTCGCCGATTGCGGAGAGTGTCCAGGTGGCCTGGCGGGCCGCTCGTGGACAGCGAACACGGTGCTGCTGGTGCCAAAGGGAAGGAGAGCGTCTCTTGCCACCGGTGCGAGTGCTGGAGGCGTGGCCCCGACCGGTCGGGGCTCGGTTCGGTACAGGCCCTCTGCATCCACATCCCCTCCAGCGGCGTCTCCCCGGTGACGCGCACCCCGGACCATGTCTTGCGACCGCAGGGCCTTCAACGCGTGAGCGAGAGGTCCATTCGCAGGTGTGCCCTGATCGAAGTGGATCGCCACCCCCTCCGTGAGAGGAGGGCCTCGGGTCCCCTCACATGCGTTCGGCACCGTTCCGGATGGCGTCGCGGATGCGGGGGTAGGTGCCGCAGCGGCAGATGTTGCGGATGCCGTCCAGGTCCTCGTCGGTGATCTGGCGGCCCTCGTCGGAAGCGCGCCGCACCAAGTCCACGGCCGTCATGATCTGGCCCGGTTGGCAGTAGCCGCACTGGGACACGTCCTGCTCCAGCCAGGCTTCCTGCATCGGGTGCAGTTCCTGGCCAACGGTGTCGGGGAGACCTTCGATAGTCGTGATCTCGTCGGACTCCTCCAGGGCCGAGACCGGGACGGTGCACGGGGTGATCGCCTTGCCGTTGAAGTGGCTGGTGCAGGCCTGGCAGACGCTGATGCCGCACCCGTACTTGGGTCCGGTGACACCGAGGAGGTCGCGCAGTACCCACAGGAGTCGCACGTCGTCGGCGACGTCGACGGTGACCTGTTCACCGTTGAGGCGGAAGGTGTGCTCGGGCATGGGGGTTCTCCTCGGTTCAGACCGCGTCGTCCAGGCCGTCGGTGGGGGATTCGGGGATCGGGGGCTCCGTCGGGATGGGGTCGAAGGACAGATCCCCGTGGTTGATGGGGAAGGTGGTGGGCATCGTGCCGGTGGCCCGACCGTAGGCACAGGCCACGGCCGCGTTGGCCGGGGCGACGGCCAGTTCTCCCGCGCCGCCGGGTTCCCCGTTCGCCGGCATCACGACGACCTCCATCTCCGGCGGCGTGTTCCACTGGCGGGTGTAGAAGTAGTTGTCCCAGCTCGCTTCGAGGAAGTGGCCGTCCTCCAGGTGCAGACCGGAGGTCAGGGCGAGCGCGATGCCGTCCATGATCCCGCCCTGCATCTGTGCCTCCAGACCGCGCGGGTTGACCGCGAGACCGACGTCCACGGCGCAGACCGCCTTGGTCACGCGTGGGCCCGCCACACCGTTGCGGATGGGTCGCTCGATGGTCTCGGGTCGGCAGTCGATCTCGACCAGCACCGCGCACACGGACTTGTACTCGTGCATGAACGCGATGCCCTGCGCGGTGTCCTCGGGCATCTCCCGGCCCCATTCGCCGACCTCGGCGACCTTGTCCAGGACCGCGCGGGAGCGCTCGTCGTCCAGGAAGTCGCGCCGCAACTCGTAGGGGTCGCGGTCCCACTCCCGGGCGAGACGGTCGACCATCAGCTCGCGGGTGGTGAGGACGTTCGGGGAGTAGACGTTGCGCATGCTCCCGGTGTTGAAGCTCCGGTTGGTCTCGTTGAGCAGCCGGGTGCTGAGACCGAAGTCGTAGGACGTCGCCTGGGAGAGCTGGAAGAACACCTGGGAGAACGTGCCGTCCAGGCCGGGCACCTGCGCCGCCATGGCGGTCACCACGTCGCCGAACCCGTGGCTCAGGTCGGTGGCGACGCTGGTGTGCCGCTGGTCGTAGCGCAGCACACGGTTCCGGGTGTGGGAGATGCGCACGCGTGAGATGGCCATCGGCTGGGTGCGCCCTTGGCGGGTGTCGTCGGCCCGGTGCCACATCAGCTTGACCGGCTTGCCGAACGCCTTCGAGGCCTCCGCGGCCTCCAGTGCGGCGTCGAAGAACAGCTTGCGCCCGAACGAGCCACCGCTCTCGGTGACGTGCACGGTCACCGCGCTCTGGCGCAGACCGAGCAGCTTGGCGATCTCGCCCTGGGCGACGATCGGGGACTTGAGCCCCGACCAGATCTCCGCGCTGTCGGACCGTACGTCGGCGATCGCGCAGTTCGATTCCAGGGCGCTGTTGTTGCGGAAGTGGAAGGTGAACTTCTCCTCCAACCTGGAGACGCCCGGCAGGGGGAGCGGCATGCGCGGCTCCGCTCCTTCCAGTTCCCGGAGCACGTCCGCGTCGGAGAGCCCGTCGGCGCTGCCCGACGCCCACGAGACCTCCAGGGCCCGCACGGCGTCGATGCACTGACCGAAGGTCCGCGCCCGTACCGCCACGCCCGTGGAGATGGTCGCGACGTCGGTGACGCCCGCCATCTCCAGCACGGTGTCGGCGTTGGCGACCGACGCCGGTGTGCCGTTGATGGTCGGCGCCCGGCACACCATGGTCGGCAGGGCGTTCTCCACCGCCAGGTCCATGGCGAACTTCTTGCGCCCGGTGACGGCCTCCAGCGCGTCGATGCGGTTCTGGGGTTCTCCTACGTCGTTGAACGCCTGCGCCGACTTGAGTTCGACGTCCACCTCTTCGTCGGTCTCGCTCGCGGCCTTGGCCGCCAGGGTCCCGATGTCGGCGCTGTGCCCCGACTCGTCGGAGATCACGCCGTCTCGCAGGGTGAGGGCGCCGACCTCGGATCCGAACTCGTCCGCGGCGGCCTCCATGAGCCGCAGCCGTGCGGCGGCTGCCGCGACCCGGATGGGGGTGTAGGTCGAGATCGTGGTGTTCGAGGCGCCGGTGAGCTGGTTGAAGAGCAGTTCCGGTCGGGCGTCGGCCAGGGTGACCCGTACCCGGTCCAGTGGCAGGTCCATCTCCTCGGCGATCAGCATGGCCGTGGAGGTGGTGATGCCCTGGCCGACCTCCGCCCGTGGCAGGGCGAACGAGACCGTGCCGTCGTCGTGGACCTCGACCGTGATCGACAGCGAGGTCGGTTTGCCCGCCAGCGTCATCACGTCGTTGAGGTCGACGATGTCCGTCAGATCGGCGGTCTGTGCGTCCTCCGCCTCGGCCGCCGCGGGTAGGACCGGTGCGGCGGCGGTGACCAAGGTGGCCCCCGCCAGTACGTATCCGAGAAAGCGGCGTCGTGCGACGACGTGCGCGCCGGGTCGCGGCACGGGGGATGCTCCGGGTTCGCTCATCGACTCGATCTCGCCATTCCTTCGTTGCTGGGCCACGGCATGGGTCCGCGGCACGGTGGGCGCCGTGCCGCGGACCCGGCGAGGCGGATCAGTAGTCGGGGTTGTTGGTGGTGGGGATCTCGATGCTGATCGGTTGGAGCTCGGAGAGGAAGAGCAGCATCGCCCGGCGCAGGAACTCGTCGAAGGTCCAGTAGAGGGTGCTGGTGCCGGGGAACCGGTCGAGCACGCCCTCGCGGACGGCGACGAACGGGTCCCAGAACGTGTTGAGCGCCCGATCCCAGACCCGCTCCTCGGGCATGGAGATCCCCAGCCAGCCCAGGTCGGCCATCTTGTCGTAGACGGTCTGGCTGTGCGGTTCCCGGCCGTGGTCGGTGAGCGCGTCGCGCTGGTCCTTGGTGCCGAATTCGTTCTGGCAGAACCGGTTGATCGACTCGACCAGGTCCCTCTGCTCGTCGGTCAGGGCTCGTGGCATGCCGTGCCTTCCATCACCGTTGGATCAGGAAACTCCGACCATTGTCCTCAGGCTATTGTCAATGTGTCAATAGTGCTGGAAGGTCATCCATGTAGGGCTGATCGGGTACGCTTCCAGCGTTCGCGACGGTTCAGATCAGTGAACTCCGGGTAGGGTCGGCCGGTGCATCGGAGGTACTTTTGCGGCCGGTATTAGCACCCCGTCAACCCGGGGGAAGGAGTGGAAGATCATGGGACCTCCCGTGCAACGGCGGCGGCTCGAACCCGACCAGAGGCGTTCGGAGATCCTCACCGTGGCCCGCAGGATGTTCGGTGAACGTACGTACTCGGCGGTGTCGGTCTCCGAGATCGCCCAGGAGGCGGGGGCCGCGCGAGGGCTGATCAACCACTACTTCGGTGGGAAACGACAGTTGTACCTCGAAGTGGTGCGGCAGATGCTGGTGGTGCCGCCCTCCGTGGCCGAGAACCTGCCCCGGACCACGATCGAGGAACGGATCTCGATCTGCGTGGACCGGTGGTTGGACTTCGTCGAACGCAACGCGGAGATGTGGCTGTCGGCCATCGGTTCCGAGGCCATCGGACAGGATCGCGACACCGAGAAGATCATGCTCGAAGCCGACGAGGTGGCCACCGACCATCTTCTCCAGGCCGCCATGATGACCGACGTGGTCGAGGGGCGGGAGAAACTGCGCGCGATGGTCCGCGCCTACGGGAGCATGCTCAAGGCCGCTTCCAGGGAGTGGTTGGTGCGGGACGCGCTCAGTCGTGCGGACCTGCACGTCATGCTGACCAAGACGATTCTCTACCTGTTGCGGAGCGTCTTTCCCGCCGTGCGCGAGGACGCGTCGGTTTGATGGGCCGACCGGCGGCCACGGCGGATGGACCGCGTGGCCGCCGGAATCGCGGGGCCGGGTCAGCGCGTGGGCGCGCCGGGGTGATCCACATTCGTACGAGGCGTCACCAGTCGGTCCGCCAGCTCGGTCAGGCGCTGTCCGGCCACCCGGGGCAGGAGGACCCCTTCGACCAGGTCGACGTGGTCTCGCCAGGTGTCGGGGACCGCGTCGTCGCCACCGGTCGCCCCGCACAGGGCTCCCACCATCGCGGGCAGACTGTCGGACTGGCGTGGGAACAGGGCCGCGGTCTGTAGGCCGGACGTGAGGTCGCCTTCGACCAGGCGTGTGATGGCGAAGGCGAGCGGAAGGGTCTCGGGCGCCACGCCACCGTGGCTGTAGCCGGGTCGTCCGAAAGCGTCGATCAGGCTCGGGACCGTCGCGAACACGCCTTCCGCCCGGCCGGGAACGATGGCCGCGGCGCGTTCGAAGCCGCGGCGCAGCCAGCTGTCGTCCGGAACGGTGCGCTCGGCCTCCGACAGGGCCGCGGCGAGGTCCTCTCCGGCGGACAGGGCGGCGATGGCGTGCGCCATCGCACCCGCCGCCCACACGCCGTCACGGTCGTGCGTGATGCGTGCGTACTCCGTGACCGTCTCGGTGGCCTTTCGGGTGTCACCGGAGTGGAACAGACCGACGGACACCGCGGCCGGCACCGCCCCGTCGTCCCAGTAGACCGGGTTGTCGGTTCCCGTCACCGGCGGGACCCGGCCTTCGAGGGCGTGGAGGACGGCACCCCGCTCGGCGATCCCGCACCAGACGTCCTCGGTGTCCACGTAGTGCGTGCGCCACTCCTGGAACAGCGACCGGAGGTCGTGCGCACCGGCTTCCAACAGGACGAGCGCGGCGGTGGCCGCGGTCTCGGTGTCGTCGGTCCCGCACAGCGGGTTGAGCTCGGTGTGCCCCGGAACGAAGGGCAGGAGGGGGCGGGAGATCCGTTGACGGTCCAGGTCGACGTTCTTCTCCCACAGCACACCGCGACCCCAACCGGCGCGGGCGTGACGGTGGTATTCCGCGGGCAGGCCCAGGGCGTCGCCCATCGCCAGGCCGAGCAGGGCGCCGCGAGCGTTCTCAGGTCGCATTCTCGTACTCCTCGTTCCCTTGGGAAGCCTCGTACAGGGCGTCGGCCAGATCCACCAGGTCGGTGCCGGCGGTCGCGGTCACACAGACTCCGGAGACCTGCCTGACCTTGGTTCGCCACGCTCGGGGGATGGCGGTCTCACCGTGCAGTGCTCCGGCCATCGCCCCCGCCATGGCCGCGATCGTGTCCGAGTCCCGACCGATGTTGACGGCGCTCACCACGCTGGGGACGAAGGCGCCCTCGGCCGCGGCGAAGAGCCCGAAGGCCAGGGCCACCGCCTCGGGGGCGCTGTCGGGCCAGGGGTAGTGGAAGAGCGGGATCCGACGGTAGAGTTCCCGCTCCGCTTCGGCCATGCCGGCAGCATGGGACGCCACGTCCAGGGCCTGCCGAAGGAGCCTGGCGGTCCAAGTGTCCTCGGGCACCGCGGCGAGGCCGGCGGCGATGACCTCGGTGTGGTCGTCGGTCACCAGAGCGCGCGCCACGGCCGCGGCGATGGCCTGTGCCCCGTAGATCCCGTCCGCGGCATGACTGACCTGGGCGTCCTCGCGAGCCAGTCGGGCCGCCTCCACCGGATCACCGGCGCACAGGACACCGATGGGCGCCACCCTCATGGCCGCGCCATCGCTCCACGATTCGTGGTTGTCGTTGCCGCTCACGGGCGGGGCGACCCCGGCCCGGAGATTGGCGATGGCGCCCATCTCGCTGAAGCCGGCCCCGTGGAACCCCCCGTCCTGCGACAGCACGGCCCGTGTCCATACGGCCGCGACGTCGTTCGAGGTCAACCGGCGACCATGGGCGAGCAGCCCCTGGGCGCACAACACCGCGTACTCGGTGTCATCGGTTCCCGAGGCCTGGGTGTGGAGGAATCCCTCGACACGTCCGTGTGCGGCGTGGATGGCCTCCGGGGTCATGCCCTCGGTGGGTGCCCCCATGGCGTCGCCGACGGCCAACCCCAACAGTGCCCCTCGGCACCGGTCACGCGTGACCATCGGATTCCTCTCACATCGTTTTGCATAAGACGGACCAGGATGACACGAGCTCAGGGCAGGAGCAAAAGGGAACATCGGTTGCTTGTTTGACAGTTCGAGGTGATTTCGACACCATGAGGCTCGGAAATTTGCAAGACGTTTTGCATGCATCGAAGTGGGGACGATGAGCAAGGAACACCGCGTCGGCATCGCCGATGTCGCAGCCGCCGCCGCGGTGAGTGTCACGACCGTCTCCCACGTTCTGAGCGGGCGCAGGCCGGTGAGTGAACGCACCAAGGCCAAAGTGCTCAGGGTCATCGAGGAACTGGGGTACCGCCCCGATCCCTCGGCTCGGGGACTGCGCACCGGCCGTAGTCACGCGGTCGCCCTGGTCGTCTCCGACGTCACCAACCCGTTCTATCCGCTGATGGCGGCGGGGATGCAGGAGGTGCTGCAGCCCGAGGGGTTCCTGATCTCGGTCTGTACGGCCCAGGGGACCACCCAGGACCTGGACTCGGTGATCGATCACCTGCTGAACCGCAGGGTCGACGGTGTCGTCCTCGCGTCGCTGAACGCGCAGGACCGTCACTTCAACGACATCACCGCCGCGGGTACCGCGCTGGTGCGACTCAGTGGCGAACTGGATCCGCGCTTCGGTGACATCGTGCGCGCCGACGACACCGGTGGTATGGCCGATGTGGTCGCACATCTGCTGGAGCGCGGCTACCGCAGGATCGGGTTGGTCAACGGCGAATCCGACAGTGCGCCCGGGCAACTGCGCCTGGCCGGCTACCACCGGGCCCTTCGCGAGTTCGGCCTGGACGTGGACGAGGACCTCATCGTCACGGAGTCCTTCACACGTACCGGAGGGGCGAACGGTTCGCACACGTTGTTGAACCTGAACCCGAAGCCCGAGGCCCTGGTCTGCGGAAACGACCTGATGGCCGTCGGCGCCATGGACGCGATACGCGAGAGGGGACTGACCGTCCCCGGCGACGTCGCCGTCACCGGCTACGACGACATCGAGGCCGCCTCACTGGTGACGCCGCGACTCACCACCGTGCACAACCCCGCCTTGGAGATAGGCCGGGCCTGTGCGCGTCTCCTCCTCGACCGCCTCTCCGGCACCCCCAGCGAAGGCGTGCGCGAGGTCGTGCTCCCCCAAAAACTCATCGTCCGTGAATCGACCTGACGACCCCAAAGGACCCCCGTGACCTACCAACTTCCCCGCCGTGACATGTTCAAGCTGGCGGGAGGAGCGTTCGCCGGAGCCTGGCTCCTGTCGGGCTGCGGAAACTCCGGGGGCGGGTCCTCTTCCGGTGTCGAGTACTGGGGTGCGTTCCCCACGCCCGAGACCGAGGAGTACTTCCGCTCCCAGTTCATCGATACCTTCAACGAGTCCAGCGGGCACTCGGTGAGCATGTCGACCAAGCAGCTCACCGACCTGGCCTCGCTCACCGACACCGCCGTCTCCTCCGGGAACGCCCCGGACATCATCTACTCGCCCGGCCCCTCCACCTCGGTCAACTACGCTCAGGGCCTCAAGACCCTCGAACTGGACGACTACGCGACCGAGTACGGGTGGGAGGACCGCCTGCTGCCCTGGGCCACACAGCTGAGCCGGGTGGACGACCGTATCCACTCCGTCCCCACCAGCTACGGCTCCATGGTCCTGTACTACAACCGGGCCGTCTTCGAGGACAACGGCTGGACGCCTCCCACGACCAAGGCCGAGTTCGAGGACCTCTGTGAGGACGCCGACTCCAAGGGCATGATCCCGGTCGGCGCGGGCAACAGCGGCTACCCCGCCCAGAGCGAGTGGTACCTGACCTGCCTGCTCAACGCCGGACTGGGACCGCACTTCCTGTACGACGTGCTCACCGGTGACCGCGACTGGTCCGACCCGGTCGTGGTCGACCTCTTCAAGTCGATGAAGTCGCAGCTGGACAAGGGGTGGTGGGGCGGCGGTGCCGACCGTTACTTCACCAACACCGACCCCGACATGTGCACCGGACTGGCCACCGGTGACGTGGCGATGTACATGAGCGGTACCTGGAGCTTCAGCTCCATGGGGAGTTTCTTCACCGACTCGGGCAACGACCCCGAGGACTGGGACTGGGCACCGCTGCCCTCCCTGGCCGACGACGTCGACCCGGGTGTGTTCCCCCTCGCCATCGGAACCGCGCTGTCGATCGACTCCGGCAGTTCCGACCCCGACGCCGCGGCGGCGTTCCTGGACCACATCATGGGCGACACCACCCGTTCCCTGGAGTACCTGGCCGTGCAGGGGGAGAACCCGCCCCCGGTCGCCTACGAGGCCTCCGACTTCCCCGAGGACACCGACCCCAGGGTCCAGCGCCTGTACGAGGAGATCCCCGCGTCGACCAACCTCGGCTACGCGAGCTGGACCTTCCTCCCGCCCGAGACCAACACCGCGCTGTACACCGAGTTCGACAAGGTCATCACCGGTGACCTGTCGCCCGAGGAGTACGCGGCGGTCCTGGACTCGACCTTCCACCAGGAACTCGGTTCGGGCGCGTCCCCCGCCCCGTTCACACCCCAGTAGACAGGGAACGGAAAACACCCACCGGATGTCCACCACCACTTCCGTGGCCGGCGGGGGAACAGCCACATCGCGTCCCTCGCCGGCCCGCACCGACAGGCGTCGCCGCCTGACCGGGTTCCTGTTCCTGGCGCCTCTGTTGATCGTCAACGTCCTGGTGATCGCCGGACCGGCGTTGACCTCGGTGGCGTACTCGTTCACCGACTGGGACGGGATCAACACCCCGTCCTTCGTCGGGTGGGCGAACTACGCCGCGTTGGCCGGGGACGAAGCCTTCGTCAACGCGCTCGGCCACAACCTGTTGTGGACGTTGTTCTTCCTCACGGTGCCCATGAGCATGGGCCTGTTGGGCGCCTACCTGCTCAGCCGTATCCGCCGGGGTCGGCTCCTCTTCCAGACCCTGTTCTTCATTCCGTACGTGGTGGCCACGGTCGTCTCGGCGGCCGTCTGGCGGCAGATCCTCAGCCCGACGGCCGGGATCATCCCCGTCCTGGATTCCTTCGGGGTGCCGGGAATGAGCGACCTCAACCCGCTCGGTGACCCGGAACTGGCGCTGGGCGCCATCGCCCTCATCAACAACTGGCAGTGGTGGGGCTTCCTGGTCCTGCTCTTCCTCGCGGCCATGCAGTCGGTCAATCCGGCCCTGTACGAGGCGGCCCGTCTGGACGGGGCGGGACGCTGGCGCGAGTTCTGGCACGTCACCCTGCCGGGCATCAGGCCGACCCTGGTCTTTCTGCTGCTGATGACCATCATCTGGTCGTTCCTGGTCTTCGACTACGTCTACATCCTTACCCAGGGCGGCCCCGCCGGTTCCACGGACATGCTGAGCACCCTGCTCTACCGAACGGCGTTCGGTGAGGGCCGCGCCGGTCACGCCTCCGCCGTAGGCGTCGTCATGGCCCTGATCAGTGCCACCACCATCGCCGGTTACCTCGTGCTCCGGCGCCGACTGCGCTGGGAGGTGTGATGACGTCCGTATCGGAACGGCGCGCGCCGCGAAGGCGACGTGCGACCTCCTCCCGGGGAGGTGGGCCGCTCGTCTACCTGGTTCTCGTACTACTGGCCCTGTACGCCATCGGCCCGATCCTGGTCCTGCTCTTCAGTTCGCTGAAGAATCCGGCCGAGATCAGTACCAACCCGATGGGTCCGCCCGCCGAGGCGATGTGGGACAACTTCCTCACCGCCTGGCAGAACGCGAACATGGCGGCGGGTCTGTCCAACAGCCTGGTCATCGTGCTCGCCACGGCGGCCGGGGTGTGCCTGATCTCCGGAATGGCCGCCTACGCCATGGTCCGGTTGGACATCCCGGCCCCCGGCGCGCTCATGATGTACCTCCTGGTGGTGACGGCGCTGCCCATCCAGCTCTTCCTCGTTCCGCTGGTGAACTGGTGGACGCGGTTGGGCCTGTACGACACGCAGATCGGGCTCATCCTGATCTACTGGGCGATCTACAGCCCGTTCAGCACCCTGCTGCTCAGGTCGTACCTCATCGCCATCCCGCCCGACTACGAGGCGGCCGCCCGCATGGACGGGGCGGGGGAGGGGACGGTGTTCTTCCGCATCGTGCTGCCCCTCATCTGGCCCGGTGTGATCACCGCCGGCCTGGTCGCCGCGCTCCAGGCCTACAACGAGTTCCTCCTCGCGGTCACCTTCATTCAGGACAACGAGGCCCTTCCGGTGTCGATCTCGTTGTACTCCTTCCAGCAGGGCTTCACCGTCAACTACGCCCTGGTGAGCGCGGCCGGGATCATCATGATCCTGCCCGTACTGGTGTTGTTCCTGGTCCTGCAACGTCGTTTCGTGGAGGGCTACGCCTCCACCGGCATGGCGAACTGACCATCAGGGGCGGCCCTCGGGCCGTCCGATCCGCGGATCGAGAGGCGGCCACCGTCCTGGGCCGTCGTCTCGGCCGATCGGGGGATCCGGGGCCCGGACGGTGCACCGTCCGGGCCCCGAACCCATACACGATCAAGCACGGGACGGGGACCTCTTATACTCGGGCCGATGATGGGGTGGATCGGGGAGCGGGCGGACCGGGCCGCGGCGTTGACGCGGCACAACGGGCAGTGGTGGTGGGACCGGCGGCAACGCGTCGCCGACTGGTGCTTCGCCCTGTTCACCCTGCCCTTCAGCGGGCTGATGATGGTCGTGGGGATCACCGGAGAGCTGGGACTGCTCTCCACCCCGCTCACGGCCTTCCTCTCCTCCCTCGCGGAGCAGCGCTGGTGGCTGCTGTCGATGGGCGCGCTGTGCTTCGTGGTGCCCGGGATGCTGGCCTCGGCGGCGATGCTGTGGCGTCGGAGTCATCCCCGGTGGCTGATGCTGGCCGGGTTGCTGTTGTTGGTGCTGTACGGCGACCCGATCCCGCTGATGGTGGGGCTGTACTCCTACCCGGCCTACTTCAACGACCGCAAGGTGTTCATCGGTTGGTTGGCCCTGAGCTGTCTGGCCCACGGCCTCGTCTTCAACGCCTCGGTGGCCCACTACACGCTGACCGGGGTCTTCGACCTCCTCATCCCCACGGTCGCCGGGTTGTGGATCGGTACGCGGCGGGAGCTCGTGGAGCGGTTGCGAGAGCGGACCGAGCGGTTGGAGCGTGAGCAGCACTTGATGGCCGAGCAGGCGATCACTTCCGAGCGCACGCGGATCGCTCGGGAGATGCACGATGTGGTGGCGCACCGGGTGAGTCTGATGGTGTTGCACGCCGGTGGCCTGGAGGTGT
>NZ_FRFF01000060.1 GCF_900143625.1 Nocardiopsis sp. JB363 | reverse complement strand
ATGATACGGCGACCACCGAGATCTACACCTCTCTATTCGTCGGCAGCGTCAGTTGTGTATAAGTGACAGGTGTGGGCGAGGTCGATGAGGCGTCGGGCGGTGGGGAGGACGGCGTGGCCGAATTGGGTGAGGGTGGGGTGTCGTCCGGTGCGGTCGAAGAGGGGTGCGCCGAGGTGTTTTTCGAGGGCGGCGATGCGTCGGCTGGCGACGGGTTGGGGGATGTGCGCGGCTGCCGCGCCGTGGGTGAAGCTGCCTCGGTCGCTGACGTGGACGAAGGCGTTGCAGGCTCCTACGAGGTCCATGACCTTAGGTTATGCGGTTATGGCATGAGAATGGTTGTTTTGGTCTTGGACGGCATGGGTGGTGGGAAGTGACACTGCGGGTGCGGGCCGGTCGTGGTTCGTGATCGTCGAGTGTTGGGGGTTTCGATGGGGTTTGTGATGCCGGAGTTCAGGGTGTCGGGGTTCAGGGTGCGCGGTTTCGTGGCGGCGGCGGTGTTGGTGCCGTTGGTGGGTTGTGGGGTTTCGGAGGGCGCGGGGGCGACTTCGGGGTCCGCGTCGTTGTCGGCGGCGGAGTCCGCGGGTGTGGTGGCGGATGTGTCGGCGGAGTTCGAGGCGTTGGAGGAGGAGTTCGACGCGCGGTTGGGGGTGTACGCGGTGGACACCGGTTCGGGGGACGTGGTGGCGTTCCAGGAGGATGAGCGGTTCGCGTTCGCTTCGACGTTCAAGGCGTTGTTGGCGGGGGTGGTTCTCTCGGAGAACTCGCTTGAGGAGATGGAGCGGGTGGTGACCTTCGATGAGGGGGTTCTGGTGCCGCACTCCCCCGTGGTGGAGGAGAACCTGGATTCGGGGATGTCGTTGTTGGAGTTGTGCGACGCGACGGTGCGTTACAGCGACAACGCGGCGGCGAACATCCTGCTGGACGAGATCGGCGGTCCGGAGGGGTTCACCGAGGCGGTGGGCGAGCTGACCGGTGACGAGGTGACGAACCTGACCCGGTACGAGGTGGAGTTGAACGAGGCCACGCCGGGGGAAGAGCGGGACACGAGTTCGGCGCGGGCCATGGCCGAGAGTCTGGAGGCGTTCACGTTGGGGGACGTGTTGCCGGAGGATCGGCGTGAGGTGTTGGTGGATCTGTTGGTGCGGAACACGACGGGGGACGATCTGATCCGGGCGGGGGTCCCGCAGGGGTGGGTCGTGGGTGACAAGACCGGCAGCGGGGGTTACGGGACGCGTAACGACATCGGTGTGCTGTGGCCGGAGGAGGGTGACCCGATCGTGCTGGCGGTGTTGTCGAGTCGGGACGCGGAGGACGCGGAGTCCGATGACGCGTTGATCGCGGAGGCCTCCGAGGTCGTGGTGGAGGCGATGGGCTGACCTGCGGTATCGGTGGATTCGCGGGGGTTCTGGTCGTTGTGGGACAGGCCGGCCGGAACCTCCGTAACTACCCGACCATTTCAACCCCAAATAGGCCTTTTGTCACTTTATGAGAATGCAAGCAGACGGAACCGGTCACATCACGGCCACAACCTGAGCACAACCCGTGGGTTCGGTCGCGGTGGAGCTCCGCCGTCCCTGATCCTTGAAGACGTGTAGCCCGGTCTGAACGGGCTGGGAGCAAGGAGAGGGGCATCGGGTGTTGACCGCGTTGGCCGGGGTGATCGGCGCGCTGGTGATCGGGGCCTGGGTCGTGGTGGCCTGGGGATCTCGACGTCGCCAGCCGTGGTTGTGGACTCCGGTGGCGTTGCTCGCGGTCGTACTGGTGGCCCTGGACCTTCCCGGCTGGTCGTTCCTGCCGGTGCTCGCATTGACCGCGGGTTCGTTCGCCGAATTGGTGGTGGGTTCGCGAGAACAGCCCACGATCCGGACGAAGTCGCCGGACGCCCCGTTGAGCACCGAGCGGTGGGCGGCGGCGGTCGCGGCGCCGTTCCGGGTGGCGTTGGCCGAACCCTGGGACGTGGTCGCCCGGCCGAGCCTACGACGCCGCTACCGACGGATGCTGGAACGCCAGTGGTCGGTGGTGGACCGCGAGTCGCTGCTGGCCGCGGTCGAGGGCCTGTTGGAGGAGCTGCACTCCGGACCGAGCCTGGACCTGGCGGTGGACCTGCGGTCGGGGACGGCGCGTTCGCGTCTGCCCGGCGGTGGTGAGGACACCGGCGCGATGGTGCGGTTGTCCGATCACCAGGTGGAGCGGCTGCGGTCGGTCACCGGGCTGGCCGAGGGCGACGAGACGGTGATGATCGGCGCCTACCAGTGGTGGAAGTCGGTGCACGTCATCCGGCTGGTGTGCGGTGGGGCGTCGCTGGACTGGTTGAGTCCGGTGGAGACGCAGACCCTGCTGCGGCGGGTGGCCTCGGACCTGCAACGGCGGTACTCGTCGTGGGGGCAGTTGTCGTCGGCCTTCCACGCGGGTTACCTGTTGTGGCCGGACAAGGGTGTGGAAGGCGACCACGGGGACTCGGACCGGCTGTGGGTGGCGTTGGGCCTGTTGGACGACGCCCCGGGCAGCCCGTGGAACCTGTTGCCGTGGGACATGCCGTTGGAGCGGGTTCCGTTCGAGGGTGCGTCCTCGAACCAGGACTGAACCGCGCTCTGCGGCCGCACCGGTCGGCCCGGAACGCTCCGGCGTGGCTCATGTGCGCCGGGCTCCGGGCCGGACCTGATGCGGCCCGTGGGTTCAGGCGCCGTGGGCGCCCCGCGTCAGTTGTTCAGGGCGACGGTGTCGCCGAGACGGTGGACGCGCAGGAAGTTGGTGGAACCGGTGGTTCCGGGCGGGCTACCGGCGACGATGACGACCTTGTCACCCCGGTGGTAGTCGCCGAGCTGCAAAAGCTCGCTCTCGACCTGGCGGACCATGTCGTCGGTGTTGTCGACCCACGGCACCAGGCTGCACTCCACTCCCCAGGTGAGGGAGAGGTGACCGCGTGTGCTGCTCTCGGTGGTGAAGGCCAGCAGCGGGATGGGCGAGCGATAGCGGGCCAGGCGCCGGGCGGTCTCACCGGACATGGTGAAGGCGACCAGGGCCTTGGCGCCGACGGTCGCGCCGATCTCGGCGGCCGCACGGGCGATGGCGCCGCCCGTGGTCTCGGGCACCCGGTTGAGGATGTGCGAGGCGCGCAGGGATTCCTGCTCGGCGGCGCCGACGATGCGCGCCATGGTCTCGACGGTCTCGATGGGGTACTTGCCGACGCTGGTCTCGCCGGAGAGCATGACGGCGTCGGCGCCGTCGAGGACGGCGTTGGCGACGTCGGAGGTCTCGGCGCGGGTGGGCCGGGGCGCTCCGATCATGGATTCGAGCATCTGGGTGGCGACGATGACCGGTTTGGCCTTGTCGCGGCAGCGTTCGACGGCGCGCTTCTGCACCATCGGGACGTTCTCCAGGGGCAGTTCGACGCCGAGGTCGCCGCGGGCGACCATGACGCCGTCGAAGACCTCGATGATGTCCTGGAGGCGTTCGACCGCCTGTGGTTTCTCGATCTTGGCGATGAGGGGCACGGTGAGGCCCTCTTCGTCCATGATGCGGTGGCATTCCTCGGCGTCGGAGGGGCTGCGCACGAAGGAGAGGGCGACCATGTCGACGTTCTGACGCAGGGCCCAGCGCAGGTCCTCCTCGTCCTTCTCGGTGAGCGCGGGGACGCTGACGGAGACGCCGGGGAGGTTGAGTCCCTTGTGGTTGGAGACGGGGCCACCGTAGATGACGCGGGTCAGTACGTCGGTGCTGGTGGTCTTGGTGCACTCCAGGACGACGCGGCCGTCGTCGATGAGGACGCGGTCGCCGGGGCGGACGTCTCCGGGGAGGCCCTTGTAGGTGGTGGAGACCCTGTTCTGGTCTCCGGGAACGTCCTCGATGGTGACGGTGAACTCGTCCCCGGCTTCGAGTTCGATGGGCCCGTCGGGGAAGGTGCCGACGCGGATCTTGGGCCCTTGGAGATCGGCGAGGACGCCGACCGGTCGGTTGGCGTCCTGTGCGGCCTGCCTGAGGTTGGTCAGGCTCGCGTAGTGGTCGTCATGGGTTCCATGGCTGAGATTGAGGCGGGCGACGTCCAAGCCCGCGTCCACGAGTTGCCGGAGGGTCTCCGGGCTCGAGGTGGCGGGGCCAAGGGTCGCAACGATCTTTGCTCGACGTGTCACATGTATCACTTTAGAGCGTCCGGGGGATGGAGTGGTCTAAACCAGGTTGCGAATGGACGTATGCGAGGTGGAGCGGGAGCGAATTTGATCACCCTCGGTGACCGAATTCGTGGGGTGTTCGGGTGTTCGGAGGGGGTGGTAGGGCTGTTCGGAGGGTTTCCTCGGGTCGTCGGCCTGTGGGCGTTTCGTCGTCGGTGGAGGGTGGGGCGGGGTGTTCGGACGTGGCGTGGTGGTGGCGGCTCTGGCGGACGAGGTGACGGCCTTGGAGGAGGTGCTGCTGGGGCTGTCGGAGTCGGACGTGGTGAAGCCGACACGATGCGCGCCGTGGGACGTGGCGGCGTTGTCGGTGCACACGGTGGGCGCGTTGAATCAGGCCCTGGTGGGGTTGGACGGGGCCCGGCGGCCTCGTCCGCCGCGCTGGTGTCGGTGGCGGGGTACTACTCGCCGCGGGTGCGTTTCTCCCCGGAGGTGAACCGGGCCCGGATCGACGGCGCCCTGGAACGGGCCGGGCGTCGCTCGGACGCAGCCGAACCGGGGCGGATGTTGGGTCGCCTCTGGGCGGAATTGCGGTCGCGCTTGACGCGAACGTCCTGGGTGCGGTGCGTGTGGTGACGGGTCGTACTCCGGAGAAGGTCGAGCGCGCGGTGGTGGAGGCTGCGGGGGTGCGAGTGTTGGCGTTGGGGTGAGGGCGCGTCGCCGGGTGGCGCCCCGAGCGCGGCGGGGCGCCACGTGTTCGGGGCGCTCAGCGGGAGCGGCGTGGGTGTGGCAGGTCGGGTACCAGGCGACCGTAGGCGCGCAGGATGCGCAGGCGTTGGATGGTGCGCATGCCTTGGCGTTCGATGGTCGCGGTGGTGTCCCAGTGGTCCCAGCAGGCGTCCCAGCCACCGTCGGGGCGTTGTTCCTCTTCGAAGGCTTCGAGGTTGCGGGTGATCTCGGCGTCGGTGAAGAGCGGTCGTGCGATGTGCGCGGGGTGGCAGGCCAGGTCGAGCGGCGTATGCACGTGGCCGGTGGCCCTCGGGTGGACTTCGATGACGGGGCGGATCTTGGTGACCAGGTGGTTCATGGTGGTCACGGCGCGGGGCCGGTCGGGTACGTACTGCAGGAAGGTGCAGATGCCGATGGCCTCGTGCGGGTTCGTCCAGTGGAGCGCGTCGATGCTCTTCCAGCAGTAGGCGGTCGCCATGTCCCGCCAAGGGTGGGCGAGGTTGTTCTTGTGGAGCAGCCCGGTGATCATCGCGGTGACGTCGAGGCGGCTGGAGAAGTCGCGGGTGTTGCGGTACCAGGGCGCTGCTTCGGTGTGGTGGACGGTGGGCAGCACGGCGGGCAGGCCGCCGTCGGCGTTGGCGGCGGTGGCGAGGAAGCGGCAGATGCCCTGTCCGACGTCCTCGGGGATGGCACCGAGTTCGTCGAGGTAACGCAGGGCGAGTTCGGTGGCGACGGGTTGGCTGCCGTGGCCGCGAAGGTCGGGTTCGAGGCCGTTGCCGTAGCCGCCGTCGATGTTGCGGTGGGCGGCCAGGGTCGTGTGGACGGGCTGTGCGGGCGCTGCTTGGAAGTGGAAGGCGAAGCGGTGCCGGTCGATGAGCCGGGCGCTGCGCATGATGAAGTGGTCGGCTGCGCGGTACGAATCCCAGGTCATAACGGTCATACTTCGACCGTAGACGCGTGTGACCTGGGGGTGAAGGACGTGCGCGGGATCCATTCGCGATCTTTACGCCCTGTTCTCGGAGGGCTCGCGTCGGCGGCGCAGGTACAGCAGGAGGCATCCGGCCCAGGAGACGGCGACGCTGAGGGCGACGAGGAGTTGGGCGGTGATGAGGTGTTCGGTCGGGTAGATGACGCCGGTGAGGTAGTGCTCGATGAACCCTTCGGTGGGCAGGCCCGCCTGCCCTGCCTGTTCCCGTCCCCAGTTCTCGATCAGGGTGAGGGGGCAGATCCATCCGATGACGGTGACGCCGAGGCCGTAGAGGGCGCAGGCCAGGTGGGGCCAGAAGGCTCGGGGCCATTTCCAGGCGAGGAATCCGCCGAGGGCGACGTAGACGAGGAAGGCCATGTGCAGGACCATGGCGCCTTCGCCGACGAGTCGGTAGATCATGGGGTGAGCCTAGAGCGCGTGTCGGGCGCGGGATAGTACCCCGCGCCCGACGTCTGTTCCCCTCTGGTCAGACGAGGGGGCGTTCGGTGGGCGGGATGGCGACCGGCAGGGTGGTGTCCCGGGTGAGGTGGCGGTCCACGCCCGCGGCGGCGGAGCGGCCCTCGGCGATGGCCCACACGATGAGGGACTGTCCGCGGCCCATGTCACCGGCGCAGAAGACACCGTCGACGGTGGTGCCGTAGTCGCTGTCGCGGACGACGTTGCCGCGGCCGTCGAGTTCGACGCCGAGGTCCTCGATCATGCCTTCCTTCTCCGGGCCGACGAAGCCCATGGCGAGGGTGACGAGGTCGGCGGGGATCTCGCGTTCGGTGCCCTCGATGGGTTCGAAGCCGTTCGGGCCGCGTTCGACGTCGACGAGTCTCAGTGCGCGGACGTCGCCGTTCTCGTCGCCGAGGAATTCCAGGGTGTTGACGGAGTAGATCCGCTCGCCGCCCTCTTCGTGCGCGCTGGTGACCTTGTACAGCATGGGCATGGTGGGCCAGGGCTGGTGGTCGGGGCGCGTGGTCGGGGGCTTGGGCATGATCTCCAGCTGAGTGACCGACGCGGCGCCCTGGCGGTGGGCGGTGCCGACGCAGTCCGCGCCGGTGTCTCCGCCGCCGATGACGATGACGTGCTTGCCCTCGGCGTGGATGGGGGCGCGGTCGAGGTCGCCCTCCTGCACCTTGTTGGCCAGGGGCAGGTACTCCATGGCCTGGTGGATGCCGTTGAGTTCGCGGCCGGTGGCGGGCAGGTCGCGCCACCGGGTGGCGCCGCCGGTGAGGACGACGGCGTCGTTGTCGGTCTTGAGCCGTTCGACGGTGAGGTCGATGCCGACGTTCACGCCCGTGCGGAAGGTGGTGCCTTCGGCGGTCATCTGGGCGATGCGGCGTTCGATGTGCCGCTTCTCCATCTTGAACTCGGGGATGCCGTAGCGGAGCAGGCCGCCGATGCGGTCGGCGCGCTCGTAGACGGTGACGTCGTGACCGGCTCGGGTGAGTTGTTGTGCGGCGGCCAGGCCCGCGGGCCCGGAGCCGACGATGGCGACCTTCTTGCCGGTGCGGTGGGTGGGGGGCAGGGGCTTGACCCAGCCTTCCTCCCACGCGCGGTCGATGATGGAGACCTCGACGTTCTTGATGGTGACGGCGGGCTGGTCGATGCCGAGTACGCAGGCCGATTCGCAGGGCGCCGGGCAGAGGCGGCCGGTGAACTCGGGGAAGTTGTTGGTGGCGTGGAGCCGTTCGATCGCCTCGGCCCAGTCGTGGGAGTGGACGAGGTTGTTCCACTCGGGGATGAGGTTTCCGAGGGGGCATCCGTTGTGGCAGAAGGGGATGCCGCAGTCCATGCAGCGTGAGGCCTGCTTGGTGACGGTCCCTCGGTCGAAGTCCTCGTGGACCTCACGCCAGTCCTGGATACGGACGTCGACGGGGCGGTGCGTGGGGAGCTCTCGCTCGGTGATCTTCAGGAAACCCTTGGGGTCTGCCATGGTTCTTCCTCCTTTCGTGGACCGGTTTCTCAGGACTGCGCGGAGGCCATGACGGCCTCGTCGACGTCGCGTCCCTCGGCTTCGGCTTCGGCTTGGGCGAGCAGGACGCGCTTGTAGTCGCGCGGCATGACCTTGGCGATGCGGTCGAGCCCCCGGTGGCCGGCGACCAGGAGGCGTTCGGCGACGGTGGAACCGGTTTCGGCGTGGTGGCGGGTGAGGACTCCGGTGAGGAAGTCACGGTCGTCATCGGTGAGTTCCTCGACCTCGACCATTTCGCCGTTGACGCGCTCGGGGTCCAGGTCCAGGACGTAGGCGACGCCTCCGGACATGCCGGCCGCGAAGTTGCGGCCGGTGCGGCCGAGGACGACGGCGCGGCCACCGGTCATGTACTCGCAGCCGTGGTCGCCGATGCCTTCGACGACGGCGGTGGCGCCGGAGTTGCGGACGCAGAAGCGTTCGCCGACGATGCCGCGGAGGTGGAGTTCGCCGGAGGTGGCGCCGTAGCCGATGACGTTGCCGGCGATGATGTGGTCCTCGGCGACCAGGCGCGAGTTCTCGTCGGGGCGGACGATGACGCGGCCGCCGGAGAGGCCCTTGCCGACGTAGTCGTTGGCGTCGCCTTGGAGGCGCAGGGTGATGCCCTTGGGGATGAAGGCGCCGAAGGACTGTCCCGCGGATCCGGTGAAGGTGACGTCGATGGTGTCGGTGGGCAGGCCTTCGGCGCCGTAGCGCTTGGTGACCTCGTGGCCGAGCATGGTGCCGACGGTGCGGTTGACGTTGCGGACCGGCAGTTCGAGTGCGACGGGTCGACCGAAGTCCAGGGCGCCCTCACTGAGCTGGATGAGGGTGTTGTCCAAGGCCTTTTCGAGGCCGTGGTCCTGGCCGCGTCGCCGGGAGCGGTGGTCGCCGGCGACGGGTTCGACCTCGTGCAGGATGGGCGACAGGTCCAGGCCCTGGGCCTTCCAGTGGTCGACGGCGGCGGCGGTTTCGAGCAGGTCGACGGAGCCGATGGCCTCGTCGAGGCTGCGGAAGCCGAGCCGGGCGAGGTATTCACGGACCTCTTGGGCGATGAACTCGAAGAAGTTCACCACGTACTCGGCCTTGCCGGAGAACCGTTCCCGGAGGAGGGGGTTCTGGGTGGCGACGCCGACGGGGCAGGTGTCGAGGTGGCAGACGCGCATCATGACGCAGCCGGAGACCACGAGGGGCGCGGTGGCGAAGCCGTATTCCTCGGCGCCGAGCAGGGCGGCGACGACGACGTCGCGGCCGGTCTTCATCTGGCCGTCGGCCTGGACGACGATGCGGTCGCGCAGTCCGTTGAGCAGCAGGGTCTGCTGGGTTTCGGCGAGGCCGAGTTCCCAGGGGGTGCCGGCGTGCTTGAGGGAGGTCAGCGGTGAGGCGCCGGTTCCCCCGTCGTGGCCGGAGATGAGGACGACGTCGGCGTGTGCCTTGGACACACCGGTGGCGACGGTGCCCACACCCGCTTCGGAGACCAGTTTGACGTGGACCCGTGCGGACGGGTTCGCGTTCTTGAGGTCGTGGACGAGTTGGGCGAGGTCCTCGATGGAGTAGATGTCGTGGTGGGGCGGCGGTGAGATGAGTCCGACGCCGGGGGTGGAGTGGCGGGTGTCGGCCACCCACGGGTAGACCTTGTGGCCGGGCAGTTGGCCGCCCTCGCCGGGCTTGGCGCCCTGGGCCATCTTGATCTGGATGTCGTCGGCGTTGGTGAGGTAGTGCGAGGTGACGCCGAAGCGGCCGGAGGCGACCTGCTTGATGGCGCTGCGGCGCAGGTCGCCGTTGGCGTCGGGGGTGAAGCGGTCCGGGTTCTCGCCGCCCTCCCCTGTGTTGGACTTGCCGCCGAGGCGGTTCATCGCGATGGCGAGGGTCTCATGTGCTTCGGCGGAGATGGAGCCGTAGGACATGGCGCCGGTGGAGAAGCGCTTGACGATCTCCGAAACGGGTTCGACCTCGTCGATGGAGAGGGGTTCGCGCACGCCTTCCTTGAGTCGGAAGAGCCCGCGCAGGGTCATGAGCTTCTCGGCCTGGTCGTCGACCTTGTTCGTGTATTCCTTGAAGATCTCGTACTCGCGACTCCGGGTGGAGTGCTGGAGTTTGAAGACCGTCTCGGGGTTGAACAGGTGGGGTTCGCCCTCGCGGCGCCACTGGTACTCGCCGCCGACCTCCAGGCGCCGGTGGGCGTTGGGGTTGACGGTGTGGGCGCGGCGGTGGCGGATGGCGACCTCTTCGGCGAGGACGTCGAAGCCGACGCCGCCCAGGCGGGAGGTGGTGCCGGTGAAGCAACGGTCGATGACGTCCTGGCCCAGGCCGAGGGCTTCGAAGATCTGGGCGCCGGTGTAGGAACTGACCGTGGAGACGCCGATCTTGGACATGACCTTGAGGACGCCCTTGGCGTAGGCCTTGAGGGTGTTGCGCACGGCGGTGTCGGCGTCGACGTCGCCGAGGGTGCCGCGCCGGACCATGTCGCGGACGGTTTCCAGTGCCAGGTAGGGGCTGACCGCGGAGGCGCCGTAGCCGAGGAGGAGGGCGACGTGGTGGCACTCACGGACGTCGCCGGCTTCGATGACGAGGCCGACCTCGGTTCGGGTCTTCTCGCGGACCAGGTGGTGGTGGATGGACCCGGTCAGCAGCAGTGACGGGACGGGTGCGCGGGTGGTGTCGGCGCGGCGGTCGCTGATGATGAGGATGTGGGCGCCGTCGGCGATGGCCGTGGAGACCTCGGTGTTGATCTCCTCCAGGCGACCGGACAGGGCGTCGCCGCCGCCGTCGACGGGGTAGGTGCCGTCGACGGTGAAGGTCTTCAGTGCCGGGTCGGTCTCCCCCGCGGCGACGATGGCGGCCGGTCCGGCCTGGTCCACCACCGGTGTGGGCAGGACGAGGCGCCGGGTGTCGCCGGGTTCCGCCGCCAGGATGTTGTGTTCGGCTCCGAGGAGGGTGGCCAGGCTGGTGACCATCTCTTCGCGGATGGAGTCCAGTGGCGGGTTGGTGACCTGCGCGAAGTTCTGCGAGAAGTAGTCGAAGAGTGGGCGGGAGCGGTCGGACAGGGCCGCCACCGGGGTGTCGGTGCCCATGGAGCCGATCGGTTCGGCGCCGGTGCGGGCCATCGGGGTGAGGATGATCCGCAGTTCCTCTTCGGTGTAGCCGAACACCTGTTGGGCGAGGTCGAGTTCGGTCACCGGGGCGGCTTCGACGTCGGGGAGGTCGCTCGGGCGCAGGACGCCGGAGTCGATCCACTCCTGGTAGGGGTGTTGGGCGGCGAGTTCGGCCTTGATCTCCTCGTCCTCGATGATGCGCCCTTGGGCGGTGTCGACGACGAAGATGCGGCCGGGTTGCAGGCGGCCCTTGCGCACGACGGTGGCGGGGTCGATGTCGAGGACGCCGGCTTCGGAGGCCAGGACGACGAGGCCGTCCTCGGTGACCCAGTAGCGGCCGGGACGCAGGCCGTTGCGGTCCAGGACGGAACCGACGAGGGTGCCGTCGGTGAAGGACACCGAAGCGGGTCCGTCCCAGGGCTCCATGAGGGTGGAGTGGTACTCGTAGAAGGCCCGGACGGCCGGGTCCATCTCGGTGTGGTTCTCCCAGGGCTCAGGGATCATCATCAGGACGGCGTGCGGCAGGGAGCGGCCACCGAGATGGAGGAGTTCCAGGGCGTCGTCGAAGGACGCGGTGTCGGAGTCGTCGGGGTCGACGATGGGGAAGACGCGGTCCAGGTCGCCGGGGATGAGGTCGGTGGCGAGCTTGGCCTCACGCGAGCGCATCATGTTCCGGTTGCCCTTGACGGTGTTGATCTCACCGTTGTGGGCGACGTAGCGGAACGGGTGGGCCAGCGGCCAGGACGGGAAGGTGTTGGTGGAGAACCGGGAGTGGACCAGGGCCAGACCGGAGGTGTAGCGACGGTCGGACAGGTCCGGGAAGAACGGCTCCAGCTGGGGGGTGGTGAGCATGCCCTTGTAGGCGATGGTGCGCGGGGACAGGCTCGGGAAGTAGACGTCGGTCTCGTGTTCGGCGCGCTTGCGGACGCAGTAGGCGTAGCGTTCGAGGTCGATTCCGGTGAGGCCCTCGGTGGGTGTGCCCTGGCGGCCGGTGATGAACAGCTGCCCGAAGTAGGGCATGACCTCGCGGGCCGCGGGACCGCTGTAGCGGGGCTCGAAGGGGACCTCGCGCCATCCCAGGAGGGTGAGGCCCTCGTCGGTGACGATGGTGTCGATCCGCTCGACGGCGGCGGCGCGTTCGGCCGCGTCGGCGGGGAGGAATCCGATGCCGGTGGCGTAGGCGCCGGCGTCGGGGAGGTCGAAGTCGCAGACCTCGGTGTAGAGATCGTGGGGGATCTGGGTCAGGATGCCCGCGCCGTCACCGTCGTCGGGGTCGGCCCCGGAGGCGCCTCGGTGGTCGAGGTTGCGCAGGACCGTGAGCGCCTTGCGCACGATGTCGTGGCTGGGACGTCCGGTGAGGTCGGCCACGAAGCCGACGCCGCAGGCGTCGTGTTCGTGGACGGGGTCGTACAGGCCCTGGGGTGTGGCTTCGGGGTTCGTTCGGACGGACGAACGCCGCACGTTTCCAGCAGGCATCTGTCCTCCTGTCGTCTTTTGTCGGCTTCGTGAAAAGCGCATTCGGGACGACATTGGCCCTGCTGCGTACGTGATGGAGTTGTGTCCGCCACGGGAGGCGGGTCCTGCCTTCGCCGGTACCCCGGATGCCTGTCGTGTCGCGTTCACGTCCTCGTGACGCCGATGGCGGTCGGGTCGCCCGGTTCGGGCAGGTTCTCTTATACACGCCGGCCCGATCACGATGCGAATCGGTACGTGATGGGCCTGCGTGCGCCCACCCGGTGAAGGGTGGCGCCCGATCCCTCTCGGAAGGCGTGTGCTTTTCCGATGATGGCCGGCTTTGCCCGTTGTTCCACGTGGGAACCCCGCTAAACCTTCGTCGGCGCGGGCAACACCGGACCGTGGCCGGATCTTCACCGGAAGACGAGAAGAGTCCGCACCGACGTGGCCTCATGTTATGTCGGTATCGGCCCACTTCCCCAAGGGGGAGGAACCCGCCCCGGGAGTGATATCCCCCTCATCGGTGACGAACCACCCTGACCTGCGTCACCGGTGTGGTGCGCACACCGTGGGAGGATCGCGGAATGGCAGGACACCCGACTTCCCCCGGCCCGGATTCCGGGACCTCAAGCGACCCCGCACGTGTACCGGAAACCCCGGCCCTGGACAGCCCGGCGGCGCCCCGCCCCGGGGCGAGCCCTCCCCTGCCCCAAGCGGCGGAGACGTTCCTGAACGAGTACGGAGTGGATGCCCCTCGCCCACGCCTCATCCTGGCGTTGCTCTCCGACGGACGCTGGTGGAGCGCCAACGACCTGGTGCGGGCCGGAGGCATCGCCCACTCCGTGGTGCGCTCGCTGCTCCAGACCCTCGACGAGGCCGACGAAGTGGACCGGGACGGTGACCGTTACCGGCTGCTGCGTCCCTCCCACTACCAAGGGGCGACGGCGCCGATGCCGGCCGACCCGGTGGCGCACCTGCTGCCCGAACACCCGCGGGCCGCCGCGGAGCTGGTGCGTGCGGTGGCCGAGGGCCCGGCCTCGGATCTGAACCTGGACCACGTGGCGGCGACCGCGGAGACGGCCCTGCGCCGCGCCCTGTTCCTGACCACCCGTTTCGACCTGTCGCACCGCACCCTGTTGTGCGTGGGCGACCACGACCTGACGTCGCTGGCGTTGGCACTGGTGCTGCCCGGAGCGAAGGTGGAGGTCGTGGACCTGGACGAGCGGGTCCTGGAACACATCGACTCGGTGGCGGAGCGTCTGGGCGTCACCATCCACACGCACAGCGCCGACCTGCGGTTGGGGCTGCCACAGAGGTTGCGCGAGCGCGCCGACGTGGTCTTCACCGATCCGCCCTACACCCCGGACGGTGTGGAGTTGTTCGTGCGCCGCGGCGTGGAGGGGTTGGCCGATCCGCGCAAGGGCCGGGTGCTGGTGGCCTACGGGGCCAGTGAGACCACCCCGAAGTTGGCGGCCGCCGTCCAGACGCGGTTGGTGCGGATGGGGTTGCTCATGGAGGCGGTGTGGCCCGACTTCAACCGCTACCTGGGCGCGGAGTCGATCGGCGCCGCCAGCGACCTGTACGTGCTCCGGCCGTTGTCGAAGACGCTCTCCTCCCCCACCGGTGACAGCGCCCGGGTGTACAGCCAGGGCGTCAACGCCAAGGAGGCGCGAGGCGGGTCGGACGTGGATCGGGCTCGGGCGGTGCTGGATCGGGTCGCCGAGGACAGCGCGGGGCAGGGCTCCGACGAGGCCAAGGGCTCACCGGCGTTGGTGGGCGACTGGCCGCGCGAGGTGTGCAAGGAGGTCCGGGTGCGGCTCTCCACCTGGATGGACTCTCCCACGGCGGTGGGCCCGTGCGCGGTGATCGATCTGACGGGTGGTTGGGATCGGATCGCGGTACGGGTGGCGTTGGCCACGACCGCGGACAACGCGTACGTACTGGTGCCGTCGTCCTCCAAGTGGGTGCGGGACGAGGCCGGGCAGAAGGCGTTCCGGTCGATGGTGGAGCCGGGGATGCGGGTGCGGTTCCTGCGCGGGTTCGGCGCGTCGGACCTGACGGCGATCCGATTGGCGCGCGACCCCGAACCCGGTGGGAGTTCCGGGCGGTTGTTGGCCCATGTCCAGGGGCGGGCGCACGGGGCGCTGACCACGACGTTGCGGACCGGGTTGGTGGAGGTGACGGCCTGGGGTGGGCGGCCGGTGAACAAGCGCACGGCCCGACAGGCGGTGGCGTCGGCGCCGGCGTGGCTGTCCGGGCACAGTCTGTTGGACCTGCCCGAGCACCGGTTCTCCGAGTTGCGGGTGCTGCCCTCTGAGCTGTTGGCCCGGGCGGAGGAACTGAGGTCTTCCTGAGGGAGGCCGGTACCCCTGCGACGAAGCGGGCCCTCGGAGAGCGACTCTCCGTGGGCCCGCTTCGTGTTCGAGGGGGTCCTACTCCGCGGGCGGCACCGGGATCTCCTCCTCGCCGGGCAGACCCTCCTGCTCGCCGGGGACCTCCCCGGGGACTTCTTCGGTGCCGGGCTCCGTACCGGGTTCTCCGCCGGTCTCCTCGGTGCCCTCCGTGCTCTCGGTACCCGAGTCGTCATCGTCGTACTCGATCATGCGGCGAAAGAGCGGGTCGCGGAAGTTGGCCAGGGCCACCAGCGGGGTGGACAGGGTGACGCGTTCGTCGACCGAGTCGGACCCGGTGGGCTGTACCCAGACCACGACCAGGTAGTGACCGCTGATGATGGCGTCGGCGGCGCTGTAGCCCGAGCCGAGCCGGTCGAAGGGGTCGGCGCCGGAGGGCGGCAGCACGAAGCCGGGGTCGACGACCTCCTCGGCGGGCTCGCCCTCCTCGGGCGCGGGCATGTCCAGGGCCTCGGCCACCGCGCGGCTGCCCTCGACGTCGGCCAGGTTGAACACCGTGGCCACGCCGAAGTAGTTGTCGGAGAGGTAGGTGGCGCGCCCGGCCTGGCTGCAGTCGGCATCGGCGAGGGCCTGGGTCGCCCCCTCACCCCACACCGCGGCGGAGCAGTCCTCGCTCAGGTCCGACTCCTCCAGGGTGAAGTCGATGCTCTGGCTGGAGATCTCGGCGTTGCGGCGTTCGAACAGTTCGCCCTCGTTGAGGACTCGACCGTCGACGTCGCGGGAGGCCAGGACCTCGTTCATGTTGCCGGCGTCGCGGACCTTGTATTCGGCCGGTCGGGTCTCTTGGGCGGCCGCGTCGCCTTCCTCGTCCCCCGAGAGCTGGAAGAACAGGACCACGCCCAAAGCGATCAGGGCGACGACCAGCGTCCCGGCGAGGATGAACAGCGTCCGACCGAAGCGTCGGGGTTCCTGCTTGCGTCGTCCACCGCTTCGTCGGCGCCCACCCTCTCGGGAGGAGGCCGGCGTCTGCTGTTCGTCGGGTTCACTGTTTTTCCTCCGGCGACCCGGCCTGCCAGGCGTCGAGGGTTCAGAAGAGGACACCCAAAGGACCTTTCCGTGGGTTCGGGCCGGTCACTCGTGGTGACCGGCCCGCTTTCGCTCGGGATACGAGGGGAGGGAGCTTCCGCCTCGGACACGACCCTGGCGGGCGGGTCGATCTGTCCGAGATCCTATCGGGGCGTCCGACAGGGCCGGACAGGTCGGCGGATTCGCCCGTGCGACGTTCCCGCTCGTCTCCCCCGTGCGTTATTCCTCTTCGTCGCCCCGGTAGGCGACCACCTCGTCGTAGACGAAGGAGAACGCGCTCATGGAGGCCACGTCCAGGGTCGCCAGGTCCGAGTCGTCTCCAGGCTCGGAACCGTCGGCCTCGGCCGTCCAGAACACGGCCAGGTAGTGGCCCATGACCTGGGTACTGGCCTGGCTGTAGCCCTCCTGCAACCCTTCGACGTCCTCACCGGTCTGGCTCAGCAGGAAGCCGGGTCCGGTCTCGGAGTTGGTCGGGTCCATCGCGGCGGCCGTGTCGGTGGCGGCCTCGCTGTCGGACAGGTCGAACAGGGTCACCTGGGCGACGTACTCGTCGTCGGAGTCGGAGTACACACCGGTGGCCGCGTTGACGCAGTCACCGTCGATCAGGTTCTGTCCGAGATCATCGCCCCACACCAGGGAGGTGCAGGAGTCGGTGACCGCGGAGTCGCGCAGCTCCAGGTTCATGTCCCCCAGTTCCAGTTCCCCCACGGAACCGAAGACCGCTTCCTCCGTCATGGGTTCGGCGTCACCGGGGCGTTCGTCGATGGGACCGAACACCTCCGGGTCGTTGGCCTGGAAGCGGTACTGCTCCGGGGTGAGGGTGCTGTGGCCCTCGGGCGGGGCGACGATGGAGTCGTCCCCTCCCGCGGCTCCGCCGCCCCCTCCGCTGACGAGCTGGTAGGACAGCACGCCCAGGAGTGTGATCAGGGCGATACTGAAGGCACCCAGGAGTACGCCCAGCACGGCGGTGCCGCGCTTGCGCTTGCTCTGCTCGGCCAGGGTGTACACGATCTGGTTGGGCCGGTCCCCCAGGACGGACACCTTCTTGATCGCGGACGCGGAGAAGGCGGAGACACGGCCCATGCCGCGCTTGTCCTTGCCCCTGCGTCGTCCGCTCCGACGGCCGCCCGTCGCCTCGGCCGCCCGGGGGTCGTCCCCATCACGGTCGTCGTAACCGGCATCGTCGTATTCGGCGTCGTCGTAGTCGTAGTCGTACTCCTCGTAGGAGTCCTCATGGCCCGACCGGCCTTGGGTGTGTCCGTACTCGGCGGAGAAGTCCTCCTCCGGGTCGTAACCCTGGTCGTCGTCACGCCCGTAGTCGTCGGCGTGCTCTTCGGTTCGGTTGCCGGTGGCACGACGGGAGCCGCCGCGCCGCTTCTTGCGTCCGAAACCGGACTCGGCTCTGCTCACGGTCTTTCTCAAATCGCCAACCCATGGTCTGCTCGACTGGTGCGGAATGGCCCGAAGCGCCGTCGGCCATGGGCCGAGGCGCCGGAAATCGGCGTCCCCGCAGTTACTCGGGCTTCGACCCGGAGTCGTCTCCCGCGCCCTTGGCGTCGTCCTCCGTCGAGCCCTCGCTACTAGATCGCTCAGGGCTCGGGTGGTATTCCGTACCGGCTTCGTCAGACACGCCACTGCCCTGGTCGAACACCGATTCGTCGGTGTCGACGGCGCTGTATACGGTGCCTTCTTCCTCGGTCTTGGCGCCGGTGTCGCCGAACACCTGGGTACCGGCGTCGTGGCCGTGCGGGACGACGGCGGTGGAGAAGCGGTCGAGGCGGCGGCCGGCCCACACGAAGTAGGCGAGGGCGCCCAGGAACACGACGATGGAGGTCCAGTTGTTCAAGCGCAGGCCGAAGAAGTCGTTGGCCGGGTCCACGCGCAGGTACTCGATCCAGAAGCGGCCCGCGCAGTAACCCATGACGTACAGGGCGAAGAGACGTCCGCCCTGGAGTGAGCTCTCGAAGCGCCGGCCCAGGTAGGCCAGGAGGATGGCCAGGCCCAGGCACCACAGGGATTCGTACAGGAAGGTGGGGTGGTAGGTGCTCACACCGGGTTCCATGCCGGCGCGCAGGTAACCCTCGGGGGTGAGGTTGATCTCCACGGCCCAGGGCAGGTCGGTGGGACGCCCGAACAGCTCCTGGTTGAAGTAGTTGCCCCAGCGGCCGAGGGCCTGGGCGAGGGGGATGGTGGGGGCGATGGCGAAGGCGAGCTTGGACATCGACAGTCCGCGTTTGCGGGCGACCAGCCACACACCGACGGCCCCGAGTGGGATCGCTCCCCAGATACCGAGGCCGCCCTCCCAGATGAACAGGGCGCGGATGGGTTCCTTGCCTGGACCGAAGTACAACTGCGCGTCGCTGATGACGTGGTAGAGGCGACCGCCGATGAGCCCGAGGACGACGGCCCATACCGCCATGTCCATGATGGTGCCGGGCTCACCGCCCATGGCCTTCCAACGACGCTCGCTCCAGAAGACGGCGACGATGACGCCGGCGAGGATGCACAGGGCGTAGAAATGGATCTCCAGAGGCCCGATGGGGATCGAGTTGACCTGGGGGCTGGGAATGGCCGCGAGGGCGCGGCCGTAATCGGCCGCGCCCTCCGAAGCTGTCGACGACAATGTCACTGCTCTGCTCTCGGATCCGCCCCGCGCGCGGGGAGTCTGTTCAGGGGTTCTACTCCGCGTCACCCCCGTCGCCCATCGGCTCGGTCTCGACCTCGCCCGCGCTCGCGGAGGCGATCGCCTCGGAAAGGCCGCGTGCGGTCATGGCGGAGTTGTTGTCGAGCAACTCGCCATTGATGTAAACGGCAGGGGTACCGCGGAACATGTTGTCTCCGCTGTAGCGAGTGTAGGCCGTTCCCGTGGCGTCGATGATCTCGCCCGTGTACGTCCCATCGAGGAAGGAGGGGTCGTGTCCGTTGTCGGCTCCCCAGGCGAGCAGGTCGGTCAGGACCATGGTTCCCAGGGTCTCCTCGCCGATCTCCTCGGTGGCGTCCGCGGTCAGGTCGGGGAGGAACTCCTCGGTGAATCGGTCGACGATCTCGGCCTCGGCGTCGACGCGTTCGTCGAACTCGCTCGCCTGAGACTCGTCGGCGTCGGTCTGGCGGAACCATTCCTTGAGTTCGTCGACGGTGAAGCCCGCGCGGCCCTCGGCGGGCTGGTTCTCGAAGAGCAGGTCGTTGTAGGCGACGAAGACACCGTGGTCGGCGGCGGCCCGAGCGGCGGCGCCGGCGCGCAGTGAGTTGCTGCTGATGGGCGTGGGCTGCTGGGCGAAGATGCTGACCGGCCGGAAGTGGACGATGGCTTCGCCGCTCGCGGCCCGCTCCTTGAGGAGGTCGCCGTTGAGGAGTTCGAACTGGCGGCAGGCGGGGCACTGGTAGTCGGCGTAGACCTCGACGACGGGCACGGAGACGCCCTCGTCGGCCATGACCACGCTGCCGTCCTCTTGGAGGACCTGGGCGGCCAGTTCACCTTCGTAGCCCTCGTCCTCGCCCGAGGTCATGACGGCGTAGCCGACCCCGACGATGAGCAGGACCACGGCGGCGGCGATACCGACGACGAGGAGGTTCTTCTTGCGTCGGGCGGACCGCCTCTCCTTCTCCCGCTGTTCCTTGAGCTTCTCGCGGGAGCGCTTGCGCGCTTCACTCCCCATGCTTTCCTCTGTTTCTGACTTTCGGATGGTCGATCGTCGTCTCGGTGCTCGTCGGGGTCACCGGTACAGCCCGAGGACGCGGTCGAGGGCGAAGGGTGAACGGGGCCAGATCGCGACGAAGGCGCCCATGGCGGCGAAGGCGACATCGCGGGCGATGGAGACCCCGTAACTGGTCTCTTCGGGGTCGACCTGGCCGCCACCGCCGAAGCAGCCGCAGTCGATGGACAGGCCCCTGGCCATGGCGGAGACGATCCCGGCGATGAAGAGGACCATGAGGATCGCGCCGACGGCCCCCGAGTAGCGGGTGGCCAGACCCAACAGGAGCAGGAGTGCCAGGGCGAGTTCGAAGAGCGGGAGGGTGTAGCCGATGAGTCGGGCGACCTCGGTGGGGAAGAGGTCGTAGGCCTCCACGGCCTGGATCGACAGGGCCGGCGGGTACTTGGTGACGGCGGCGGTGATGAGGACGGCGGCCAGGCCGAGGCGGCAGGCGAGGCTGATCCAGGGCTGGATGGTCTCCCAGCGCGTGGGCGCCTTCGGGGTGTCGTCGAGTGTGTCCGTCATCTGGGGCCTTCGGAAGGTGGGGGTCGGTCTACCGCGAGCGTGGCGCGGGTTCCGCGTTCCACCGCTCTTCACGTCGGAACAGATCCTACTGTGTGTAGTGCACGCATGACACAGGGGTGTGAAATCCGGGTGTGCGAAGGGCGCTCTCCGATGCTCGGGGCACCCGCCATCTCATCATCGAATCCGCCGCCGTGGGGCTGATCCACGTGCTTTCGGGCCTCTTCTCACCCGATTCTCACTCTCTTAACCCGGGCCTTGACCAGGGACGGAGAACGGTGGGCCGCGCCGTGACGGCGCGGCCCACCGCAAGGGACGTGGGTCCCTGAATGACCTCGGAGAGGCCCGCCTAACGAGACCGAACGCCCTCGGCGAGTTCCTCGGCGAAGGAGCGGACGGCGACGAGACCGGTCTCCAGGTCGGGGGCGTCCAGGATCCGCTGGCAGAACCCGGCGCCCACGATGACCCCGTCGGCGTAGGCGGCGACCTCTGCGGCCTGTGCGCCGTTGGAGATGCCCAGTCCCACGCAGATCGGCAGCCCCGACTCACGGGTGACCTCGCGGGTGCGTCGGACCAGGGTCTCCGCGGTGTCGGAGACCTCGGTGCGGGTGCCGGTGACGCCCATGAGGGAGGCCGCGTACACGAAGCCGCCGCAGGCCTCGGTGGTCAGCGCCAGTCGACGGTCCGTGGAGGAGGGCGCGACCAGGAAGATGCGGTCGAGCCCGGCCTTGTCGGAGGCCGCGACCCATTCGTCGGCCTCCTCGGGGATGAGGTCGGGGGTGATGACCCCGGCTCCCCCGGCCTTGGCCAGATCGGTGGCGAAGCGCTCCACGCCGTAGCGTTCGATCGGGTTCCAGTAGGACATGACCAGGGCGGCGGCGCCGGTGGCCGCGGTGGCCTCCACGACCCGGAACACGTCGTCGGTGGTGGTGCCGGCTGCCAGCGCCTGACCCGCGGCCCGCTGGATGGTGGGCCCGTCCATCATGGGGTCGGAGTAGGGCAGGCCGACCTCGATGACGTCGCAGCCGCCCTCGACCATGGCCTGGACGACCCGGATGGAGGAGTCCACGTCGGGGAAACCGGCGGGCAGGTAGCCGATGAGCGCGGCGCGACCGGCCTCACGGGTCCGGGCCATCTTGCTCTGCAGTGTGGTGGTCGGCATCACGCCTGTCCCTCCGAGTCGACGAGGCCGAAGTAGTCGGCGGCGGTGTTGACGTCCTTGTCCCCGCGCCCGGAGAGGTTCACCAGGATCACGGAGTCGGGGCCGAGTTCCTTGCCCAGGCGCAGCGCGCCGGCGAGGGCGTGGGCGCTCTCGATGGCGGGGATGATGCCCTCGGTGCGGCACAGCAACCGGAAGGCCGCCATGGCCTCGGCGTCGGTGACCGGTTCGTAGGTGGCGCGGCCGGTGGCCGCCAGATGTGCGTGCTCGGGTCCCACGGCCGGATAGTCGAGCCCGGCGGAGATGGAGTGGCTGGGCAGGGTCTGGCCGTACTCGTCCTGGAGGACGTAGGTGCGGGCGCCGTGGAAGACGCCGGGGCTGCCGGCGGTGATGGAGGCGGCGGTGCGCTCGGTGTCGGCGCCCTCTCCCCCGGCCTCGAAGCCGTACAGGGCGACGTCCTCGTCGGGGATGAACGCGGCGAAGATGGCGATGGCGTTGGAGCCGCCGCCGACGCAGGCGGCGACGGCGTCGGGCAGCCTGCCCGTGAGTTCGAGGACCTGTTCGCGGGCTTCGGCGCCCACGACGAAGTGCAGGTCGCGCACCAGCTTCGGGAAGGGGTGCGGACCGGCGGCCGTACCGAACAGGTAGTGGGTGTGGTCGACGTTGGCGACCCAGTCGCGGAACGTCTCGTTGATGGCGTCCTTGAGGGTGCGGCTGCCGATGGTCACGGGGACCACCTCGGCGCCGAGCATGTTCATGCGGGCGACGTTGAGCGCCTGACGCTCGGTGTCCTGCTCGCCCATGTAGATGCGGCAGTCCAGGCCGAGGAGGGCGCAGGCGGTGGCGGTGGCCACGCCGTGCTGCCCGGCCCCGGTCTCGGCGATGATGCGGGTCTTGCCCATGCGCTTGGCGAGCAGGGCCTGACCGAGCACGTTGTTGATCTTGTGCGAGCCGGTGTGGTTGAGGTCCTCGCGTTTGAGCAGGATGCGGGCGCCGCCGGCGTGCTCGGAGAAGTTGTGCGCCTCGGTGAGCAGGCTGGGGCGTCCGGCGTAGGACTTGAGCAGGTGGTCGAGTTCGGCCTGGAAGTCGGCGTCGTCCTTGACCTTGGCCCATTGGGCCTCGACCTCGTCGAGGGCGGCGATGAGGGCCTCGGGCGCGAAACGGCCACCGAAACGGCCGTAGTGTCCGCCGGCGTCGGGCACCGGAAGAGCGTGGCTCATGGGAAGTTCTCCTGGAAGGAGGCCGACCGCGGCGTTCCCCCGCCGGCGTCCGCGCCGCGGAGGTGCCGCGCGTCGACCGGTGTGCGCCGCCCGGCTCGGGCGGCTCGGTGGTCAGGGCCAACGCGGCGGCGGGAACCCGCGGACAGGTGTGTCCTCGGGCTCCCTACAGCCATCGCCATCTGCGGTGGAGCGTGTACGCGTACCGCTCCGTGCGCGTGGTCGTCGTTCCCATCGGTGGTGGTTCCCTGTCAGTTCCGGTCGCGCAGAGCGGGGTGTGCTCCGGCGGTGACCAGGTCGGCGACGGCCTCACGCGGGTTGCGTCCGCGCACCAGGCTCTCTCCGACCAGGACCGCTCCGGCGCCGGCACCGGCGTAGGCCAGCAGATCGTGCGGGCCTCGAACCCCGGACTCGGCGATTCTGACGCGGTCCGCGGGGATGAGCGGGGCCAGCCGGGCGAAGGTGTCCCGGTCGACCTCCAGGGTCTTGAGGTTACGCGCGTTGACGCCGATGACGGTGGCCCCGGCGTCGAGGGCGCGGGTGACCTCCTCCTCGTCGTGTACTTCGACGAGGGGGGTCAGGCCGAGGGAGCGGGACCGTTCGACCAGGGAGACGAGCGCCTCCTGGGGCAGGGCGGCGACGATGAGCAGGATGGCGGAGGCACCGAAGACGCGGGCCTCCCACAGCTGGTAGGAGCTGACGACGAAGTCCTTGCGCAGCAAGGGGGTGTCGACCGCGGCCCGGACGTTCTGGAGGTCCTCCAGGCTGCCGTGGAAGCGGCGCTTCTCGGTGAGCACGCTGATCCAGGTGGCGCCGCCGGCCTCGTAGTCGCGGGCCAGGTCGGCGGGGTCGTCGATGGTCGCGAGCGGGCCCTTGGAGGGGCTGGCGCGCTTGACCTCGGCGATCACGTGGACGCCGGGGCGACGCAGGGCGGCTTCGGCGTCCGCGGGGACGGGCACCGACTCGGCCTTGGCCTTGAGGCGGTCCAACGGCAGGGCCTCCTGCCGCTGCGCCAGGTCCTCGCGTACTCCCTCGAGAATCTCGTCGAGCACGCTCACCAGTTCTTACTCCCTCGTGAAGTTGCGATGCACGGTGACCGATCCGGCTCCTGGGGCGCGGGTCGGCTCGGCGAGCTTACGGACGCGTCGCCGTCACACCGTGTGGTGGTCATCGTATCCACCCTGGCCCGCGTGGAGGTCGCCGGCCCCGGCAGGTCGGAGGTTTCTCGCTCACCAGACGGGAAGGAGGGGCGTTCCCGGGGCCAGGAAGGAGAACCAGGGCAGGTTGCGCAGTACCCAGAAGGCGACGAAACCGCCCAGGATGGTCCAGGCGATCCAGGGTCTGACCGCCACGACGCGTCTGGGCCCGGGGTCGGTGCGCAGCGATCGGGTCAGCCAGGACACGTAGGCGTAGGCGAGGTAGGGCAGGCACAGCAGGAGCAGGAGGTTCATGCTCGCGGCGCCGGCCACGTCCAGGTGGGTGAGGGCGGCCATGGCCCGGGTGGTCCCGCAGCCCGGGCAGAAGGTGCCGGTGAGTGCCAACCAGGGGCAACCGGGGTAGATGTTACCGGGGTCGTTGGGGTCGGCGGTGTGCAGGATCGCCGCGCCGACCAGTCCGAGGACGCCCAGGGCGATCGGCCAGGTACCGGGGTGGATGCGCGCGCCGAGGGCCCCGACCCGGTCGGCCAGGGTCGGGGCCCTCGGCG
>NZ_FRFF01000062.1 GCF_900143625.1 Nocardiopsis sp. JB363 | reverse complement strand
GCGAGCCCGCACGCGACGGCGGCCGGGGAGACGGCGGTGTCGGTGAGGGCGACGACTCCGAGGACGGCGACGGCCTGGAGCACGACGACGACCAGGACGTGCTTGGCGCACGCGAGGCGGCCCTCGTGGTCGCAGCGGCCCTTGGCCGCGGCCCACGCGCTCGACTGGAGAGGATGGTCCGCGAGGTTGTGGGCGGCGAACAGTGGCAGGGCGAGAGCTCCGAGCAGGGCGGCGTCGAGGGGCTGCATGGGTCCTCCAGCGTTAGGAATTGTTAGTGGATTTAGGAATCTAAGAACCTAAGTTCGGGGCCGGCCGGGTGGGCCGGCCCCTTCGAGGTGGATCAGGAGTCGCGCACGTCGCCGGAGGCCGTGCGGGTGTTGGCGTTCACCTGGTGGCCGAAGCGACGGATCCGGATGTCGCCGGAGGCGGTGCGGGCGAACAGGACGCAGTCGGCGGTGGCGGCGAAGTGGACGTCGCCGGATGCGGCCTGGACGTCGATGCGGGTGCCACCGTCGACGCGGACGTCACCGGAGGCGGTACGGATCGTGGCCACGGTCTCGACCTGGCGCACGCTCACGTCACCGGAGGCGGTCTCGGCGCTGATGTCGTGGGCGTGGGCGATGCGGACCTGGCCCGACTGGCCCTGGTGGTCGACGCCGCCGAGTTCGCCGGCGGTGGACAGGTCCCCGGACCGCATCCGGGTGATGAGCTGGGTGCCGCGCGGGATCCGGATGGCGACGGTGACCGGCTCGGGCTGGCTGATGCGGACGTCACCGGTGAAGGTCACGTTCCCGCCGCCGAAGAACACGTCGCCGCTGACGCTGCCGGCCTGGATCACCATGCCGCGGTTGGTGCCGACCGTCATGTTGCCGTTGCCGGTGGTGAAGGTCGAGGCGGGGGCGTCGGGCAGGTTCAGGGTCCAGATCCCGGCGGCCACGACGGCGTTGGCCTGGCGGACGATGTCCTCGGGGCCGGTGATCTCGATGATGGCCTCGGTGATGTCGTCGGCGCGGACACTGACGTCGGCGTGGGGGGCGGAGACCAGGAGGGTCTGGAAGCTGTCGCCCGGGGCGGTGAAGGTGATGTTCATGCACTCTCCCAAGAGTTAGGAACCTAAGTTTCGTCAATTTCTGCTTGACGTCTTCGATGATGCCCTGGAAGCGTGCGGGATGTCAACTGGTTCGTGACATAAATTAGGGACCTCACATGTGAGGTCCCTAGAGTGCCTGGTCCGGGTGGGTGTCAGTAGCCGCGTGACCTCAGCCACTCGTCGACCGCCAACGCCGCGATGTTCTGACGGGTGGCCCCGAGCCCGTGGTCCTCTCGGTATATGGCGGTCCGCCGGTGCAGCCACAACTCCACGGGCACCCCGACGTTGAACTGGCGGCGACGGTCCGGCGGTGTGGCTGCGATCTGCTCCAGCGTCATCGGGTCTGGGATGCCGCCCGGGGGCGGGGGCGGCCCCTTCGGCTGCTCGGGTTCGGTGGTCAGGTCCTGGCGGACGACGTCTCCGAGATCGAAGTGCTTCTTGTGGGCGGCGCTCATCGGATCAGCTCCGGCAGGGTCAGGAGTTCGTCACGGACGGCGGTGTAGTCGATGTCGCATCGGTCCGCGTGGTTGATGCGCTGGTGGGCCTCGGGGGTGAACACCGGCCACCCGCTGCCCTGGGCCTGTTCGTGGGCGTCATAGCGGCGCACCTCCGATCCCAAGAGCGGGACCTCCATGCCGGACAGCGCCTCACGGGCCGCGCGGGCGACACCCCTTTTGTTGTGGGCGATGGCGACGAACAGCACCCGGTGCGGCCGTGTGGTCAGCGCGCGCAGGGTGCGCATGATCGCGCGGGTTTCCAGCCATCGGGGCTGGAAGGGCACGAGCACGAGGTCTGCTGCGTCCATGGCGGCCGCGGCCTCGGTGGGGGAGGGAGGGCAGTCCACGATCACCCAGTCGAAGGGGACCTGGGTCAGGTGTCCGAGCTTGGCCGGGTCCTTCTCCGTGGTGAGGGTGTAGGTGGCGTCGATCTGGAGTTGCTCGTAGATCTCGGTGGCGCTGGGTTGGTCGGCGTTGGCGTCGACCAAGAGCGTCTCGCCCTGGTCTCGGCCGAAGAGCCACGCGAGGTTGGTGGCGGTGGTGCTTTTGCCGATACCGCCCTTGCCACCGAACACGGCGGTGATGCGGGGTCTGGTCTTGGTCATGGAGGCATCTTCTCACTGAGGTACCTAGCGACCTAGGTTCCTTGCGCATGAGAGCGGCCCCCGGCGTGGTGCCAGGGACCGCACGACGCCGGCCGGGATGGGGGTCGTGCGCCCTCCGGAGCCGCTTCCTAGGGTCGGGGCGCGAAAACGCGGAGGAGCCCCTCAGAGCGGTGTCTGAGGGGCTCCTCTGGGGGTGTCTCTAGGCGGTCTAGGGCTGCTAGTCAGCTGGTCAGAGGGGGTTCTAGGACATAGAGGAGGGGTCTAGTTCCTAGGGGCTGTGGCCCTAGTTCTAGACCCCTTCCAGAGGGTGTTCTAGGTCCGGTTTCAGGCGTTGTCGAGGGCGTTCTGGGTGCGGTCGCGGCGGTAGCCGTTGCGGTTGGTGCCCTCGATGTCGAGCTGTCCGGGGATGAGTCCGAGCCCCTTGACGGCGGCGGAGAGGCGGGCGCTGTCCCAGTCGGCGTACTCGTCGCTGGCGGCGGCCAACGCGGGCAGCAGATCCTTGGTGTGGATGCCCTTGGGGTGGGTCATGGCTTCGAGGATCGCGGTGAGCAGACGGATCTCGGCGCGGTCGTCGGTGGCGGGAAGGGTGCCAGCGGCCTTGCGGAGGTCGTAGGCGCGGGCGGCGATGGTGTCGATCTCGTCCTTGCCGGGGTCGATGAAGGCCGAGCGCAGCTGCACCGGTGAGGACCCTTCGGCGAGGATGTAGCCGGCGCCGCGCTGGTCGGGCTGGATCAGCGATGCGCTGTAGCCGCGTCCGGCCCATCCCTGTCCGAGGATGGTGTCGGACGCGGCCGGGGCAGTGCAGCGCAGCGCCCAGCGGATGGAGAGGATGTCGCGCAGCCGGGTGGGCACGACCTCGGCGGCGGGGCGCTGGGTGACCACGCCCACGATGATGCCCACGGCGCGGCCTCGGGCGACGATGTCGGCGATCGCGGTCATGCAAGCCTTGTCGAGCTTGCTGTCGCCGGAGGCGGTCCAGTACTGGATCTCGTCGATGTGCAGCACGATCGGGTGGAGTCCGTACTTGTTCGCGTCGGCCTCGGTGAAGGTCTGCACGCGCAGCTTGCGCTTGAGGGCGTAGCGGCGCTCCATCTCGTCGCAGATCTCAGCGATGAAGGGCAGCATCGCGCCCTGGTTCTTGTCGGTGAGGACCCCGGCCGCCATGGGCTCCCACATCATCAGGTCGGTGCCGAACTTTCCGTCCGCGAGGTAGACCTTGATCCGCGGGTCCAGGAAGAAGAACGCGAGCACGTTGTTGGAGGCCACGGACTTGCCACCGCCGGGCTCTCCCCCGATGAGGTAGGAGCGTTCGACCATGGAGAAGGTCAGGGCGCGGCCTCGGGCGTCGGCTCCAGCGAAGAGCTTGTCGCGCCAGAAGTTGACCGGGCCCTCGGATGCCACCAGCGGGTTTTCGATCCGGTCGCCCTGCATGGGGTCCTCGTCGGCGACCCATATGCGCATCCGGCCGTTGTGGCCCTTGACCGGGTCCAGGGCGACCTGGATCTCGTCGACGCCGATGGCGGCGGCGATGGCTCCGCGCTTGGTGGTGGCGACCTTGTAGGTGGTGCCGGGCGGGAGTTCGGCGGTGGCTTCCCAGGCGTCACCGGTACGGGTGACGGGTCCGACCATGCGCAGGTCATCTATCCGCTTGGCGAGTCCGGCGGCCACCAGGACCTTCTTGACCTCCTTGCTTGAGGGGGATCCGCCCAGGCTGGCGTGTCCGGCTTCGGCGTCGCCCAGCCCGATGCGGCGGCGCTCCAGCCCGCCGGCGACGGCCAGGACCATGAGGATCGCGATGAGGGGTACGGCCGGGGCGAGAAGGAACCAGGCGGCGGTTCCGGCGGTGGTGAGCGTGCCCGCTCCGGCGAAGACGATGTTGCGGCGCTTCTTGCGGGTGACCAGGACCAGTTCGGGTTTGGTCGCGAGCTGGGTGTCCAGCTCAGCGGCGACCATCCACCGCCACAGCACCCCGGCGCCGCGGGCGGTGCCCACGCTGCCGTAGACCAGCTCGTGCTTGAGCACGGCCAGGGCCAGGCGGTCGGGGCGCTTGGCGATCTCGCCGACGCGGGTGGCGGCGGTGCGCAGGGGGGCGGGCACCGCGATCTTGGTCTTGGCCTTGGCGGGTACGGCGACCTCGGTCGACGGCGCGGGCTCGTCCTGCTCCTGGTCCTCGTTGTCGTCGACGATCTCGGCTTCGAACACCTTCGTCTCAACCGCGCTGGGGGCCGACTCGGTCGTGGTGCCGGGCCGTAGTTCGATGACCTCGGCGTCCTGGACCTCGTCGGTGATGGTGTGGTCGGGGTTCGTGGCGGTCATGCTGGTGGTGCCTCTCTCTGGTTGAGGTGGTGGGCGGCGGCCGGTCTTGGCGGACTTTGGGGTCGCCGCCCACTTCTGCGTTGGCTCAGTAGTCGTTGACGTTGAACTCGGTGGTGAACTGCTCTGCGCTGTCCAGGCCGCCGGCGACGAACTCGTAGATGCCGATGAACGGACCGGACGCGGCCAGCCACAGGCAGGGCACGAGCAGCGCGATCCACGGGGTGAGCTTGCGGGTTCCGGCGTCCTTGAGTTCGAAGACCACCCAGCCGGAGGCCACCACGGCGACCAGAGCCGCGGTGCCGTCGAAGGTGGCGCTGCCCAGCGCCCGAACCCCGGCCACGGTGTAGGGCGCAAGGAAGGGCACGACGGCGAGTCCGGCGATGAACGAGCACGCGGTGAGCAGACGGCCTTGCTTCCCGAAAATCAGCAGGACGATGGCGATTCCGGTGGCGGTGAGGGCGACGATTCCACTGGTCATCCGGCTTTCCTTCCAGTACGGGGGCCTGCCCTGGGTGGGGCAGGCCCGGTGGGTGTGGGTGGCTAGCGGCTGGACTTGGAGCGGCTGGGGGTGGTGCGCTTCTCGTCGCGGTGGCCGGAGATGACCAGGGCGATGCCGGTGGCCAGGATGAGGGTGAGGATGAGGATCTCGATGCCGGTCATGTGTGGTGCCTCTCTGTGGGTGTGAGCGGTGGCTGGTCTTGGCGGATGGGCCACCGCTCTGTGTTCTGTGTGGGTGTTATGCGGCGGTGCCGAAGCCGGTCTCGGCCTCGTCGCCCTGGTCCTCATCGGTGTCGTCGTCGAGGTCCTGCTCGCAGTCGATGGCGGCGTCGTGCAGCTCCCACAGGGTCACGACCCAGCACAGGACGCTCATCGCGGCCGCCATGACGCTGAACCAGGAGTCGGTGGTGATGCTGACTCCGGTGCCGAACAGGATGACCGCGAGCCTCATGACCAGGGCGTGAGCGGGCATGTGGTCGGTGCCGTGAGCGATGCGGGCGGCGGTGCGGCGAAGCTTCATGAAGACTCCTAGGTGTATAAGTTCTGAGGTTCTTAGGTGCGCTGGTGGCAGTGGCGGCAGGGCGTGTAGCCGAACTCTCCGAGGTAGCTCCACCAGAGGCCGCCACGGCCTCCGCAGTCCACGCACAGGCCCTGGGTCTGGCACTGCTCGGGGGTCAGATCACTGTTGCGGCGGGTCCACGCCTCGTGGTCGAAGGTGGGTGTGGTCGGTCGGGACCAGGCGGTGAGGCGGCTCATGCGGCGGCCTCCTCAGCAGCCGCGTCGACCACGCTGAGCTGCCCGGGAAGGACGGTCTCGGTGCGCTCCTGGTGCAGCGCCAAGACTCGCTTGGCCCTCTCGAATCCCACGCTGAGCGACCCCTGAACGGCCTTCACGGTGGGGCTCTCGGGGAGCTCTCGGGAGTCGATCCGCTCTTCGAGCATCACGGCCAGATCCAGGTCCGAGAGTCGACGCGGGGACGGCGTCTCGGCAGTCTTCTTCGCGGCGGCCGGGACCTTGGTGCCCTTGTCGGCGCGGGCCTTTCGAGAGTCGCTCGGGGTCGACTTCTGAACCGGGCGTTCGGCCTGCTCATCGGTCGAACGTGCGGGCTTCGGAGCCGTCTTTCGGCGGGGCTCGGAGCAGCAGCGGACCACCGCCAGTCGGGTCGCGCCGGCCGGGATCTCCAGCGCCCGCTCCGAGAGCCGGGACCGGTCGATCTCGACTGTCTCCGGGGCGCTCTCAGGAGTCGACTCCTGCGACTCCTGAACCGGCTCCTGAACGTCTTTGCCTTCCGGGACCGGGACCGCGCCCACCGCTTCCAGAAGGACTCCGATCAGGTGGACGGTGGCCGCGGCGCCGATCGGTCCGAGAGCGTGGAAGAGGAGTCCTCCCGCACCTTCCCAGTCACTCGGCCAGTGGCCCACGGTGTTGAGCACGAGAGAGACTCCGAGAGCCCCCCACATGAGTTTCGAGGCGGTCAGGAGCGGGTCTTCGACGTCCGTCGTCTCCTCAGCGACTCCCAGGAGCCGGCACCGGACCAGGACCACGACGGCGACGAACGCGATGAGGGCCGGTTCCAGCGCCCACAGCGCCCACCACATGACGCTGTCCTCTTCGGCTCCGGTCATCGCGGCGGCCCCGGCCTGGACACCGGCCGTGGACCAGGCCCCGAAAGCGAGCAGGGCCGGGATCAGGACCCGCAGGACCAAGCGACGGGTGGACTCCAGTCGGAGCGCTACCGCACGGCCGCTGCGCATGATGCGGGCCAACTCGCCCTGGTGGGCGATGGTCTCCTTCAGCTCGGCCTGGCGGTGCTTCTGCTTGATCTTGCGGGTGGCGCGGCGGGCGGAGAGCTTCGTGGAGAGCTTGTCTCCGGCTTGCGAGTCGGTGTCCTCGATCGGGGTCACCGTCGTCGTGCTGGGCTTCATCGGGTGTCCTCCTTCGAGGTCGACGCGGGCAGGGACAGCGGGGCAGCGCAGACGTTGGCCGCGGTGTCCAAGAGCAGAGCGGCTCCGGCGAGCGGCAGCGCCACCAGGCGCAGGAGCGTGACCGTCAGGGTCAGGACCAGGACCACGAGGACGGCGATGATGCCGGCGGTCTGGATCATGTGGGTCGTGGTCATCCCTGTTCACCGGCCTCTCGGTCGGCCTGGCGGGCGCGGACGGCGCCGATGCGCTGGAGGTCGCCGGTCTCGTCGGGGAGGCGGCAGAGCAGGATCGCGGCGGCGATGAGCAGGACGGGGAAGGCCCCGAGCATGATGAGAGTAAAGGTCATCAGGCGGCGCTCCCGTCGAACTCGACGGCGGCCAGTTCGGTGAGGATGTCGTCGACGATGTCGGCGGCGGCGGCGCGGCGGGCGGCGGTCTCGGCGAGGGTTTCGCCGGGCAGCTGTCCGGGGGTGTGCAGCTCGGGCTCGGTGCTCTCCATCAGCACCGCCAGAGCGGTGACGTTCAGCGCCCTGGGGGCGGCGTAGCCGCTGTTCCGGGCGGGCATCATGGTCATGCGGGTCTCCTCCTACACAGGCGATCCGTGAGCCACTCCAGGCCGTCATCCCGGGGTGGCTCGTGCGTTCAACTGAGCTAACACAGTTGAGTCTGAGCTAGTTCTCAGAGTTTGTCAAGGCGTCAAGCAAGAGTGATTCAAGGTGGACTAGCTCAGCTGTTTCTCATGTGTACACTGTTCCCATGACGAACCGACAAGCAGCGCGTCAGCCCTATCTCCGCGTACTCGATGACCTGCAAGGAAAGATCTCCTCGGGTGAACTCTCCCCCGGGGACCTTCTCCCCTCCACTCGCGCTCTGTCCGAGCGCCACGGGGTAGCAGTGATGACCGTCCGCCGCGCGTACACAGAACTTCAGAAGCTCGGGAAAGCCGAGCCCACCCACGGGGTGGGCTGGTTCGTGACCGAGCCTCCAGCCCCTAAACCGGGCCTCGAAGAGCGGGTCCGGACCCTCGAAGTCGAGGTCCGGGAACTGCGTGAGCGCCTCGTTGAACATGACTCCAGCGTCTCGTGAGCTGCCCTTCCCCACGAGAGGCAGCCAGGGGACCCTTCCATGTCCCCTAGATGCCACCTAGACAGACACCATCAGTAGTCAGGAGCGTGAGCACATGAGTACCTCTGCGACCACACCCTGGGCACGCCGCATGAAGCGGGAACGGCAGCTTCGAGGATGGACACAGCGCGACTGCGTTCGTCGACTCCAGTACGAAGCAAGTCGAGTGCTTCCAGACGAATCCAACATGGTTGACCAGTGGAAACGCTGGGAATCCGGACGTGTTCTGCCTAGCCCCGAATACCAGCGACTCATCGCTGCCATTTTCGGTTCCGTGAGTGGAGCGATGTTCGCCGCCCCCCGCGACCCCCAAGACGTGATGGTGTCTGCCGGAACACCTGTCTCTGTTACCACTGAGGTCCTGTCTCGGCTCCAGGCGTCCGCCATAGACCAAGCCACTTTGGACGCCCTACGACTCACCGTGGATCGCCTCTGCGCCGACTACCCCACGGTGCCCGCCCCCCAGCTCCTCCTAGAAGGCCGTTCCTGGCTGACCCGGATCTCCGACCTCCTCGACATGCGGGTGACCCTCTCCCAGCATCGTGAGCTGCTGTCGCTTTCCGGGATGCTCGCGTTGCTCGTCGGGTGTCTGGAACAGGACACAGGTGCCTCAACCCATGCCGAAGCGACCAGGCGCTCCGCCAACCTTCTCGGTGTCGAAGCCGACGATCACGACGTAATCGGCTGGTCTTACGAGATGAGCTGCTGGTTCGCTCTCACCAGGGGCGACTACGGTGCGGTGCTCGCTGCCTCCACCGCGGGCATCGAAGCAGCCGGAGAGCGTTCCGTGTCTGTGCAGCTCAGGGCTCAGCAAGCCAAAGCATGGGCCCGGATAGGGGACCGCCGAAAGGTCGAGGTCGCCCTTGACCAGGGGCGGACTCTTCTCGAATCTCTGCCCTACCCCACGGACCCGGCCCACCACTTCATCGTGGATCCCCAAAAGTTCGACTTCTACTCGATGGACGTCCTTCGAACTGTGGGTGAGGATCGCATCGCTGACGCACTCGCCAACGAGGTCCTCCGAAGCTGCACTACCTGGGACGGGACCGTCATCAGCCCTATGCGAGCGGCTGAAGCATGGGTCTCGAAGGGAGTCATCGCCGCTCGGGCTGGCGATCTCGAAGCTGCCGTAGAGCACGGAAGGAACGCCCTAGAGGGTGAACGGAAGTCTCTCCCGAGTCTTGCCATGGTCGGGCACGAGCTGAGCAGCGAACTCCGCGTGCACTACCCCCACGAGCCACTCGCGCAGGAGTACACCAACGAGTTGGCGCAAATCATGAAGGCGGACGCCTGACGGCGGCGACTTCCCCGTGACTCCGGCGTGGCCGCTCTCCCAGCCCGGAGAACCACCCTCTTCGAAAGAAAAGCACCCGGGGGCGATGCAACCGCCCCCGGGTGACCACCTACCAGGACAGATAGGTAGAGACAGGATGACACACACGATGACCAGGGCCGTAGATGTGGCCGTGGAGCTGGTGGCCGGCCGGGGGTGGGCGGTGATGCCGCTCTCGGGGAAGGGGCCGGTGCGGTCCTGCCGAGACTGTCGGCAGGACCGGCACCACGGCGCGGACTGCACCTGCCAAACGCAGTGGTGCCACGGGTTCTACGGGGCCACCACCGACTCCGTCGTCCTCGAGCAGCGCTGGCCTCACGACGCTGACGGAGTCGGCGTCGCGACCGGCGCGTCGAACCTCACGGTGGTCGACGTCGACGGACAGTCCGGACACCAGTGGGTCACCGGACTGGCCAACCGGGGGATCCTCACCCCGACCCTGATGATGAGGTCCTCATCCGGGGCTGGCTACCACCTCTACTACGAAGGGGTGGTCCGATCCCGACCGCTTCGTCTCTCCCCCACCCACCCACTCGCTGGCACCTCCGACGACATCCCGGTCGACATCAAATCGAACGGGTCCTACGTCCGGTGGACCGGAATCGTCGCAACTGACCGGCCCATCGCACCCGTGCCCGCCGCCCTGGAGGACGAGCTCGACGCCCGGCAGGCCCGTCTCGATGCCGCCCGACGCCCGTCAACCGCCACCAGGTCCACCCCGGCAAGGACGGGTCGCTGCACCCACGCCCCTGGGTACCTCGACCGCGGGATCCAGATGGCGGTGGAGACGCTCTCCCAGATCGATCCGAGCGGGGGCGGGGTCCACTCCCAGGTGTACGGGGTGATCCGAGGGATCGTGCGACGTCATGCCGGGACGTGTGGTCAGGACTGCGTCACCGGGGTCCAGCTCGACGAACTGGGTGAAGCCGCCCAACGGGTCGGAGAGCGACCCGGCGACTTCCGTCGGGCGTGGGACAACGCCCTCTCCGAGTCCGGTCTCCAGAGCCGATTCGGCACCCGGACCGCAAGATGACACAACCCCCTGAACTGCGGATGTGTCGGGGTTGGCAGTCCCCTCATGTAGAACAAGAAAGACCGCCGACCTGCTGAGACCTGGAACTCTCAGCAGACCGGCGGTCCAAAGACCCCGGGGCTGCAACCCCGGAACCCAATCGAGAGTCGACCTGGCGGAAGAACCTCAACCGATACATGCACAGTGTAGCCACCTGCACTGACCTGAGGACTCTAGCCACGGTGACTCTCCTCTACCTAGAGAGAGACCACACAGTGTCCGACCCTACGAACTCGACCAACAACGTGGTCCAGTTCCCTCCCGTCCGTCCCGAGATCACTCACGCCAACGATGTGGAGCTGTTCGACGAACTGCGGAGGCTGCTGCCCCGTCTCGGTGACATCTACCACCGAGACGACGTGTTCTGCACTGTCGCTGTCACGACCAAACGAGGTGTGACCAAGGCCCGTATTCGAGACCTCAGCAACGACGCCCTCAAGGCCTTCCTCCACAACCGCATCGATGTAGTGGTCTACAGGGACAAGCCCGACAAAAACGGTCGGCAATCCTACAGGGAGCTGATTCCGGGAACCGTTGCGGGAATGCTCTGCGGGGACACAGAGAAACTCGTCCCAGAGCTCACCGGCACCGCGACGCATCCACTAGTCATGCCTACTGGCGAGATCGTGACAGATTCCGGATACCACGATGAAACCGGCCTCTACATCACACCCCACGTGCCCGGTGTTACCGTTCCCGAGAATCCCACCCAGGATCAGGTCACCAAAGCGGTCACCCTGGTCACCAGCGTTTTCGGCGACTTCCCCTGGCTCGATCGAGCCAGTTTCGCGGCCTACATCGGAGCCCTCATGGCACCTGCCCTGCGATGGATGGGAGGGGGCGGCTGGCGAGTTCCCGCGCCGTTCATCAGCGCGAACCAGGCCGGGGTCGGAAAGAGCGCGCTCTGCAAAGTGTTCGCGGCACTGTATGGCCAGCACAATGCAAGCTGGCCTTCCTACTCCGAGGAGGAACTGGAGAAGCGGTTGACGACCGCAATGCGCGAAGCCGTCGAGCCAGTGATCATGTTCGACAACGTGCCCAACGGGCTCAGCATCGGGAGCGGCATCCTCGCCCAATTCCTGACCCTAGAGACTTGGATGGCACGGATTCTCGGCACGAACAGTGGGATCTCAGTACCCATCACGAAGGTCGTTGTACTGAACGGGAACAACATCAAACCCACGGAGGACATGAAGCGGCGGGCGCTCCCGATCACCCTTCGCTACGAAGAGCGGCACCCTGAGAAGCGCGATCCCGACGCCTATGCGGTGGGGGACCTGGAGACCTGGCTCGACTCTCCTGAGAACGTGCAGCGCCTCATGGCTGCGTTCCTTACGATCATCCGAGGCTGGATCGGGGATGGGGCTCCCAAACGCCCGGTGAGGATGGCCTCGTTCGGCCGGTGGGCGTCGGCTACCGCAGGTCTCTTGGACTGGGCTGGAATCGTGGGGTTCCCAGACTCCTGGGGTGACTCCGTGAGTCAAGAAGACAGCGAGTGGGCTGAGGTCTTCGACATGTGGGAGACGACCATCGGGGACAAGAAGGTCACCGCGAGGGAGATGCTCACGGCGTTCCCCTCCGAAGCGCTGCCCCCTGGAGCGACCACGGCATCAGGCCAGCCTTCCCCTCGCAAGCTGGGCAGCGTCCTGTCCGCTAACGAAGGTCGATGGATCGGCGGTTACCGGATCGTGGGAAGTATCAGTCGGGGGCGAACCTACTACCACCTTGAGGCAGCCTCGGACGACGAGAGCAACAGGTAGAGGGGTAGAAGCTCCAGAGCCCCGGTGGTGGATTGCAATCCACCACCGGGGCTTTCTCGTGGCCGAGTGGTGGGTTACACCGCCTGTACTCCACCACCACCCCACCACTAACCCACCACCTAACCCACCACTCTTGAACTGCGAAAACAGCCCATATGGTGGAGTGGTGGATCACTTCTCAGTACCTAGGGGATCACTCGTGTGTGCGCCTGTGTGCGTGTGAGTACCTAGAAGTGATCCACCACTCCACCACTTCTAAGAATATTCGCAGGTCAGAGTATGTATAAGGGTGGTGGGTTAGTGGTGGATCACTTCATATTTCCGCAGGTCAGGAGTGGTGGGTTACGTCTCGACATAACCCACCACTCCACGTCCTTCAAGAAAAGCACCGGGGGTGAGACTGCCCCCGGTGCTTTTCTTGGAATCCGTTCAGCGCAGTGACCTGTACGCCGTCAAGGAGGGGCGTTGGAACCTCCGACGTCGTCGAGGTCCTCGACCGCGCGGGTAGAACCGTCCGCACGCCGTCAAATTTCCCGAACTGTTCCCTTCGTTGCAGGTCAGCAGAGTTCGGCCCCTGGTCCTGGAATCCCCAGACCCGTACAGGGACCTGCCGGCAGACACCTCTCGGCAGCGGTGACGGGGCAGGGGAGTGCACCCCCACCCCTGTCCGGGCGGGGTTCCAACGCCAACGAACCTGTCGCCCTGGCGCTCGGGATGGGCGTTGGGTTCCCGGCCGGGATGGCGGGGTCCCGGGGCGGCGAGTCCCGGGTACCACCAGGCGTGCACCGGCGACACGCCGACACGTCGTATCGGAGATACCTGCGCTCTTACGGGTTGACCTACATCAGTGACGTTTTCCTCGTCGACGGCCGGTCAGGGTCTCCTTCATCCACTCGTGGTACCTGTTGGCCGCTGTCTCCACCTGGCTGGTTCCTCGGGTGATCCGCTCGATCTCGGACGGGCTGTACTCGCCCTGAGCGATGGCGGCCGCGGCGCGCGTGAGGAGCCGCTGTAGCTCACGGGCGCGCGGCGGTCCGGAGGAAGGGGCCTCGGGGCTCTTTGCGGGCTCCCACGGGTCCTGAGGCGGCGCGTAGCGGTCTCCGGGGTAGTAGCCCGGCGACTGGATGGGGGAGCGCACCACACGGGTTCGAGTGACCACCTCACGCACGACCTCGCGGACCGGTTCGTCGTCGCGCCGCGCCCGGCCGGCGGCCTGGTCTGCCTCCAGGCGCTCGCGCGCCGTGCGGACCTCATAAGCGCGTTGGCGGTGGGCCGGCGAACAGTACAGCCGCGGCCGGCCTTTGCCCTTCGCTCGGGGGGACATCCCCTTGCCGCACCATCCACAAGTTCGCCGGATCGCCTGGGTTCGGACGGTCTCGATCACGTCGGGGTCGACGGGCTCCTGGTGGTGTTCGGCGGGAGGTTCTTCGGGTGTGTGGTCCATACCCGGCACATTAACGTCACTGATGTATGTGGGATTGAGCGAGCCTTTGTATCTCTTCGAGATACGCCTCCGGCGTTGGCGAACTGGTCTACCTGAGGGCTCTCCGTGGGCGGTGGCGGAGGGCGGTCCCGGACGTCTGTCTGAGGAGGTCGCGGCACACCATCCCCGCGTCCCCTGACGTGTGGTGGCCGGGGCCGGTGGCGGGGATGGTGTGCCGCCTCGACGCGGTGGCGAAGGCTCGGTTCGGCATGGTGCCTCGGTGTGCTGCACCTCGATCACTAGTAGTGCCTCGGTGTGCTGCACCTCGATCACTAGTAGTGCCTCGGTGTGATTCGTCAGTGACGTTTTAGGTAGTGCCTACGTTGAGTCTGTGCTGCTCGTGCTGAGTTCGGTTTGGTGGGTGGGGTGGCCTCGATCGTTGGGGAATGCACGGGCGTGGTGGTGGCTCCGGAGATGAGGGTGCTCTGGCTGCTGGAGAAGAAGGGGGACCAGGGCGTGAAGGTTGTTCAGAAGAGGAGATGTCGGCGGTCGGTCAGGGTTGCCGACATGACCTGAGCTGGGCGAAGACCGTTCCTCGCAGAGGGTGAGTCAAGCGGCGTGTCTACCGCCGGGTCTAGTGCCCCGTCCAGCGTGGGGTCTAGCGCGGGGTCAACCTCCACTGGGTTGAACACGCACGGTGAAAACCCCGGACATGACGAAGCCCTCCACACCCGAACTCGGGTGTGGAGGGCTTCGTCGATTCGGGCTCCCTACAGGCGTGCCCACGCCTGTAGGCCCTGCTCAGCAGGCGGGTACCAGGTCCGCACGATCTGCGCGCTCACCTCCCGGAACAAGGGCTCGGCCTGGACGGAGAGGACGCGGTCCACCTTGTCGGCTCGCTCCGGGCGCACGGTGGCCGGCAACACGACCAACAGGTCGCGCAGCCGCTCCCGGTCGGGGTCGTGTCCGGTGAGCCCGAGCACCGTCAGGACCCGATCCAGGGCGTGCAGCGGTTCCAGGTGCCCAACGTCCTGACCGGCCCGGTCCATCTCGGCCGCGAACAGGGGCGCCAGATCCTCCAGGACGCCGGCGAGTTCGTCGAGAGGGTCGGCCTTGACCTGGGAGATCAGGCCGCTGGCCCGGCGCAACACCTCGATGTCGGCGCTATCCAGGTGGGCGGGGTGCAGTGGCGTGTACTCGTAGCGGCCATCGGGGGCGAACATCCGGTCGCCGTACCGGCGCGGATGCCCGTCCTCCGCCGCCATCTGCTCGATGGACTCGTCGACCTCCAGGGGCGCGACCACGTCGAACAGCCGCCCCAGCGGGGATACGAGGTCAGCGGCCTCCATCCCCAGCAGGTCGTCGACCTGCGCCTCATCCAGAGCGCGGGCCCAGACATCCAGTGCGGCCACGGTGCGGGTCAGGGCGCCGTCCAGGTCGGGGACGAGGACAGGAACGGTGGTGTTGGTCATGGGTGTCATGCCATCTCCGTTTCGATCTTGAGCGCGGCGTCCGGTGCCAGAGCGAGCTGGGTGGTCTCCTCGGGGTCGGTGGTGTCGCGGACGGGAACAGTCACGGTGCCGTCTGGTCGGGTGAAGGGGGTGTCGATGACTTCCCAGAGCATGTCGAGGTCGCGGATGCGGTCCCCGGGGAGCACGTCCTCGGGGCGACGGTCCCGCAGAACCGGCAGGTACGCCAGAGCGGCGACCGCCACCTCCTTGACCGGGGCGTCCACGGCCACGGGCAGATCCCGGACGCTCTCGCCGTTCAGGATGAGCCACCAGCCCCGGTCCTCGTTCCAAGCCAGGGTGTCGGCACCGCAGCTCACGCCGCCTTCCCAACGCTCCTCCCGTTCGTCGTCGGTGCCGTTGGTCTCGGCCCAGGACATGGTGGTGTACACCCCGGCGGTTTGGAGGGCTGTTTCGACCGCGTCGACGTAGCGTTCCCAGCGGTGCCGGGTGTCCTTGGGCCGGCCCGGTTTGGCATCGGGGAGAACCGGCCAGCGGGTGCGGGCCGCTTGTCGGCTGATTCCTACGGCCTCTCCCAAGTCGGCGTAGGTGACCGGGGCCTCCCGTCGCATGGCCAGCCCCAGGGCCAGCATGTAGGCGTGCTCATCCAAGACCTTGCGCAGCGCCTCAGTGGCGCGCAGGCGAGCCAGATCGGCGTCGCGAGCCTGAGCGGGGGTGGCGGTCAGTGCCGCCCCGGGGCCGGGGGCCACGGTCTCCGGGGCCAAGGCGGCCGCTACGCGGCGCACCAGGGCGCTCAGTTCGTCCTCGGTTCGTGACTGCACGGCGAAGGGCAGCCGGGGTTTCTTCGGCACGCGTGTTCTCCTCTCGACTACGCAGGTGTGCGCACATAATGACAACCTTACCTGTCATTAGGGAGATTGACAGGCGTTCCTGTCATTTTTTCCGGCCGCTTCTGACTACCGATAAGTCAATGTTCTCGGGAGCCAGAGCCTTTGGAGGTCCGCCCCCGGGTGCTTTTCTTCTGACGAGTGGAGTCGGCCTCCGGGCCGGACGGTGAGGTCGCTGGAGTCACGGGGTAGTCGTCGCCGTGAGGCGTCCTTCTATCTGTTCCTGGGGAACTGTGCGCCGGTAGGCGCTCCTCTTTGGCTTCTCCTCTCCACGCAGATGAGAGCGCCCTCGGCACTGGGAGGTGTCGGGGGCGCTCGGGGTCACTCGTCCTCCGGGGTGGTGGCCTTGATCAGGGCGGTGTGCCGCTGCTGTGCGCCTTGGCGGGTCCGGATGCCCAGGGTCTGGGCGATGCGGTCCCAGGACGCGCCGGCCTCGCGGGCGGCGGTGATGCGGTCCCGCTCGATCACGTCGACTTCTCGGCGGAGGCGGGCCACGTCAGCGAGTTCGTCGAGGCGCTCGGTCATGGCGCTCATAGGTGTGCTCTCCTCTCGTCTCTCGTCAACCTTGTGTTGACGGTCTATCACCGGCCCCGGACCTCCGGGGCCGGTTCACCCGACGTCAGCCGAAGCTGATGCCGCCCTTGATCTCGTCGGCCTCGATGGTGACGGCCCCGCCCTGGGTCTCGGTGCTGCCGTCGTCGTAGGTGATGGTGGTGACGCCGTCGACGGTCTCGATGCTCTGGACCTGCTTCGCCATGGGGATCTCCTTTTAGATTCTTATGTTCTTAGCTTCTTAGGCGGACCTGTGTAGTCCCGGACACCGCCCCGAGGGGCGGCACCGGCACCACACGGGTTAGCCCAGGTGGTCCGCAGCGGCGGTCAGGATCGGGAGGTGCGCCTCGTACAGGCCGCCGTGTGCCTCCAGGTCCTCAGCGAGCTGAGCGACGGAGACGAAGGGGAACCACTTGGCGTCGGCGGCGTCGTCGGCGGCCACGGCGGGCAGGACGTCGGGCAGCAGGTATAGGGCGGCGGTGCTGGTGACCCAGGCGTGGTCGGTGGCGCGCCAGTCGGCGACGTAGGAGCGGGTCAGGATCGCGCTGGGGGTCTGGTCGGTGAGGTCTACGCCGGTCTCCTCCTGGAGTTCCCGGACGACGGCTGCCGGGGCAGTCTCACCGGGGTCGACCATGCCGCCGGGGAAGGCCCACTTGCCGATGTCGCTGCGCTGGATCAGCAGTACGCGGCGCTCGGAGCCGGTGCCGGCCACCACGACCGGGTCGGCGGCCTGGTTCTCGCCCCAGGAGCCCAAGTTCCTGCCCGAGCGTCCGGTGCGACCGATGGGGTTGAGCGGGTAGCCGGCGGCGTCGACCTCGAAGGGGACCAGGGCGAGCTCCTGGCGGGCCTCCCAGCCGGTGATCTCGGTCGGGGTGGCGACGGGGTCGGTGATCCAGGCTTCGACGTCACCGGTCAGCGCAGCGGCTCGCAGCTCCGGCGGGGTGATGTCGACCGGGGCGTAGCCAGCGTGGTCGGTGTCCCAGGAACGGAGTTCGGTGGGGACGTCGACGCCGGGGTGGTCGGCCGGGCCATAGGTGGTGTTGGTGTCGGTCATGCGATCCTCCGAGAGCGAGAGTGTCAATTACTGCTTGACGTCTTCGATCATGCCCGCCCGCGTGCTAATTGTCAATGATTAGTTGACGAAACTTAGGAACTTTAGTTCTGAGTTTCTTAGATCTACTGGTCAAGAGCCCTACGCCCGATGCGGGAGGCCACGATGGCGGAGACCATGAGCATGACGGCCAGGCTCGTGAGCACGGTCAGGATCAGACCGGAGGAAGCGATGATCAGGCCGCTGAGCGCCAGCCACAGGATGTGCCAGTCCTGGTCCATCCGGTATGCGCCGGTGCCCAGGTGCGGGGCGTCGTCGCGGTCGGGGCGGGGTGTGCCCAAGCGAGCGAAGCCGGTCTTGTTGATCGCTTCGTAGAGGCCGGCGGCGGTGAAGCGGCGGTCGAACCAGTAGTGGCTCCACCCGGTGAAGGCGAGCCCGCACGCGACGGCGGCCGGGGAGACGGCGGTGTCGGTGAGGGCGACGA
>NZ_FRFF01000168.1 GCF_900143625.1 Nocardiopsis sp. JB363 | reverse complement strand
ATCACCCGAGCTGTACTCGTCCTTCAACTCCGAGAAGCAGGATGAAAAAGGCTCAGTGTGAGCGCGAGCCCTTCGATGTTTCCGGGGAGCAGCAGGTCCATTCCTCGGGGAACCGCGTTGAGGATCGACGCGGTCATCTCGCCGGCATCGTCGAGATTCGGGCCGTCAGAACGTAGAGAACGTCCATAGAAATAGGCGACCGGTCGATGTCCGGAATCGGCGCAGGCTGCGTGGATGGTGGCGAACTCGTCGGGTCCGGACGAGATCACGCAAATTCGTAGAGAGTCGTTCATTTATTCTCAGGTCAGAGTGAACTCGTTGTGCGGAATGGCGATCTTCCACGCGGATTCGAATGCCTGTGCGCATAGCCGTGCCACTTCCGGATCCGTGCTGGTCTCGTTGCCGACCCAGCCGCCGGTGGTGTCAATTGGTTGAAGCAACACCTTCGTGCCGTCGATGACCCAGCAGTCGTTGCCGGGCAGCGCCAAGCCGGAAGCACGGGTGCGAGGCAGCCAACGAACGTCCTCGCCGGCGGCCAGGTTCTGTGGTGTGCCCTCGTGCTCGAAGCGGATGTACTCGGTCACCGGTTCGGAGACGATCCGTACTCGGCGCAGGCGCACCCCTCGTGCCCTGGCGGCGCGCATGAGGTCGAGCCAGCCGGCCTTGCTTCGCGCGTCCTCTTCGGGCCCCCACCGGCCGGCGCGCCACTGCTCGATGTCCGACTGTTCCTCGGCCACCGCGTAGTTGTCGCGCATCTCCAGGTGGCAGGCGGATTCTTGGCAGGAGTCGAACAGGTCGGCCCAGCCGGCCGCGTCAAGAGACTCCACTCGTGCCGTCCTTCGGTAGGTATTCGAACAGGGATGCCGGTACGCGGACGACGGTTTCACCGTGGGGTATTTTCATTTGTTGTAAATCAGCCGGCTCGTTGATCAGGTACCCCTGGACGATGAAGTCGCCACTTTCAGTGTCTCGGTACAAGCGAGGCGATCCAACTTGTCCGGTGGTGCCGCCGACGAATTCTATTTTCATGTGAACCTTTCTTTTTCTGTATTGGTGGAGTTTGTATTTGATCTAATAGTTCATATATGAAGCTAGCAGTGGTGGAGTCGGAGGGGAAGGGGTCTTGTATACCTCGTGCTTGATGAGTAGAACGAGGAGTATGGTGGCTTTGGGTGAGAAATCGGCCGGTTCGATGTGATGTTTCAGAGGTGGTTCTGCCGAGCCGTGTCGGATGTGTGACCGGGAGGCGAAGTGGTCCAAGGGCCGAGTGATCGAGATCCGATGCCTGATTCAAAGATCCACAACACGCTTTCGAGCTCGACCGAAAGTGGTGTGGTTCAGGCGCGTGATATTGGCGGTGACGTGCACTTTCACGCCTCGGAGTCGGCTGTTGTAGTCCGGCCCGCCCAACTTCCGGGTGATCTGCGTGGGTTCATCAACCGCGCAGGCGAGCTGGTGCTCTTGGATGCGCTGTTGGAGGAAGGGGTTTCCTCCGCCGAAGGGCGTGGAGTTTTGCGGATCGCACTGGTCGTGGGTACGGCGGGTGTGGGTAAGACATCGCTGGCGGTGCACTGGGCGCACCACATCAAGGATCGCTTTCCCGACGGGCAGCTCTACGTCAACCTGCACGGATACGATCCCGGGCCACAGGTGAAGGCCACTGATGTCCTGGGGCGGTTTCTGCGGGCGCTGGGCGTACCATTGAGCCGAATCCCCGCAGGTGAAGAACAGCGCGCGGAACTGTTCCGTTCGGTGTTGGCGGATCGGCGTGTACTGGTGGTCTTGGACAACGTCGCTACAGCTGGAGACATTCGGCCGCTTTTGCCCGGTTCTTCGAACTGTCTGGTCGCGATCACGAGCCGGGCACGCATGTCCGGTCTGGTCATACGAGAAGGGGCGCAACGCGTGAGTGTGGAGACGCTGTCGCAAGCCGAATCCGTGCGGTTGCTGCGTGCCATAACCGCTGGACACCGTACTGCTGACGAGGACGCCGACCTCGCCGAGTTGGCCCGCCTGTGTGCTCGATTGCCTCTTGCCCTGCGGATCGTGGCCGAGCGGGCCGCGGCGCGACCGCACATGCCACTTCGCGACCTGATCACCAACCTGCGAGACGAGTCCGGTCTGTGGGAGGCCCTGTCGGTGTCGGAGGAGGGCGAAGCAGGTGAGGCAGACGCTGTGCGCACGGTCTTCGCCTGGTCCTATCGCGCGCTCACTCCACCCGTCGCGCGAATGTTCCGACTCTTGGGTCTGCATCCGGGTCCTGAGTTCTCGGTCGAAGCGGCCGCTGCTTTAGCGGCGATCGCCCCGGTTCGTGCTCGAAGGTTCCTCGATGTCCTGACCGGCGCCCATCTGCTGGAAGAGTGCGGTCACGATCGCTATCAGTTCCATGATCTGCTCCGCGCCTATGCCGTGGACCAGGCTCAGAACGAGGATTCGGCGGATGAGCGACGAGAGGCACTGAGTCGAGTCCTGGGTTGGTATCTGCACACGGCCGCGGCCGCCGCCCACGTGGGAGCGGCCGCTTACGCCATGCCTTTGTCCCTTGAGCCCCTGGACGCGCAGGTCGCACCGGTGGTGTTCGACGAAGCGAAGGAGGCTCTGGCCTGGTACGAGACCGAACGCGACAACCTCGTCTTCGCCGTGAGGGTGGCCGGCGCCCACGCCATGGACCGGGTCGCCTGGCAGATCCCCGCGACTTTGACGATGCTCATCGCCGATCGTGAACCGGCCGACACGTGGTTGCCCGCACAACTGGAGGCGTTGGCCTCCGCCCGACGCGCGCAGGATCGGTATGGCGAAGCGATCACCCTCGACAACCTCGGCATCGCCTACCGGCACCTGTTCAACTTGGGTGAAGCCGAGGAATGCTTCAGCGCCGCATCGGAGGCCTTCCGCGAACTGGGGAACAGGTTCGGGCAGGTCAGAGCCGCCAATGGGCTGGGTGTCGTCCACATGTTCGCGCATCGGTTTCGAGAAGCCGAAGCCTGCTTCCAAGAGACCTTGGAACGAGCGCTCGAACTCGATGATTCCGTCTACGTCGGAGCCTTCACCCGGAACATCGGCTGGGCTCTCCTCGAATCCGAGGAGCCTTCTGGACTCGATCGCGCCCAAGAGCTGCTGAAGCGGTCGGCGGATGCCCTTGCCGACGCGGATGAGCCATTGGAGCAGGCCGAGGCCTTGGCTCTGCTGGCGGCCGTCCACCGGCGAAAAGGACGTCACACATCGGCTCAGGAGACGGCTGAGCGGGCGTTGGCGATCGCGGGTGAGGCCGATGGGAAATTGTTCGAAGCGCTGGCCCTGCTGGAACTGGGACGAATCACTGTGGCTCGCGATGCGGGAGCCGAGGCGCTCGGCCACCTTCAGCAGGCCGCTGTCCTGTTCTCCCAAGTGGGTCGCCCCGACCTTCAAGCCGCCACCTGGGATGTCACGGGTGAGACGTACCTGCTTCTGGAGCGCACCGAGGAAGCGGTGGCGTTTCACCGGCAGGCGCTGTCGGTGTTCCGGCGAACAGGAGACCACTGGTCCCAGGTCCTCACCCTCGTCCACCTCATGGCGGCACTCGGCCAGCGGGGAGATCGGGACGGGGTGAGTGAACACCGCGGTGAGGCCCTGCGGTTGCTCGACACCCTCCCGGGTGAAGCCGCGCGAACACGACGGGCGGAAATCGAAGGGCAGACCGGGTTCTGAACCTGTCGCTGTCTCTGCCGCGGCGGGCGCGTAGCGGCCTTCTGCTACTGACCGACCCGAAGACGTCGAAGGCGATCCCGGTCGCGTCCGGGATCGCCTTGACGTGTATCGGTTCCGAGTGAGAGGTGAGGGCCGGAGCCTCAGCCGTTCTCCTTCTGGATCCGATCGAGGAGCATCCGTTTTCCCTGGTCGCCGGCCTTCTGGTTGTTCTCCTGGATCCGACGGAACCAGCGGACGAGCTCCTCGTCACCCTGGCTCTCAGCGTCCTTGATGTAGCCCTCCAGACGCCAGACGTTCTCCAGTGACTGATGAAGGGCCCAGATCAGGTTGTAGTTCTTGTCCTTGAGCGGGCTCGACGGCTCGGCCACGACAACCTCCTTGATGGCGCGTTCTCCCTTGTAGGGACCCGACTGCCCGACCCCGGCGGCCCGTACACGTCATCTGGACCATGACTCTCGGGCCTTGCCTTCTCTTGGTGTGAGATCCGGTCTTGTGATGGCTCGGCAAAAATCTTCCTTGGAAATCTGGGCCCGCCTGTTTCGGTTTTCCTGCTGTTCCGAAACGGATTCATGGGTGTGCGCCGGTCTGGCTCGAAGCGGGCTTCCACCTGCGACAGAGCTGACTTTCGGCTCGATGGTAACCGGATTTCAGTGGTTTCCGAATAAGGGGAGACTCTTCGCTCGATTACTTCCGGTCGAGTGAGTTGCCTGGTGTTCGGGTTTCTGGTGTTGGTAATTCTGGTTTAGGTCAGTATTTATATATCCGAGGTTTGTGGGTGGCTGTGAGTATTTGGTAACTTCCTTGTTGTCGGAACGGGGTGAAAAGCCCCGAGCTGATTCTTTTTCGGACATAAATGGAATGTGTAGGCACTACCCGTAATGCGTCGTTCCCTGGCCCGTGCGACGGCGGCTTGTGCGGCTCACGCCCTGGCCTTCGCGTTGGGGACGGGGATCGCTCCGGCCACAGCCGACGAAGAGCTCCCCACCAACGCCGGTGACACGGCCGCGGTCGGCGAGGGAGCTCCGGTTCCGGTCGCATCCGATGACGCGTTCGCCCCGGTGAGCTCCGGTGCGGACCGGGTCGAGGTCGAGAGCACCTCGTGGACCTACGTGGACCGTGCCTTCCCCGACCGGGCCCACGACGGTGTGGAGACCGAGACCGAGACCGAGAGCGTGGGCACGGGACACCTCGAATGGGACCGCGCCTACACCCGCAGAGCCCTGTTCCGATTCCCGGTCGAGTCCGAAGCCGAAAGCTTCGTGGAATCCGCCGTGCTGCGCGCCGAAGTGGTGTGGTCCTACGACTGCGCCGGCGATTCCGTCCTCCAACTGCACCGGGTCGACCCCTTCCACACCGGGGCCACCTGGAACGACCAGCCGACGTCTCGTGCCCTTCTCGACACCCGAAGTGTCCGGGGCGGACAGGCCTCCTGCCCGGTGGACGGCGGCGTGGAGTTCGACGTGACCGAGGCCTACCAATGGGCCATGGAGCAGGGTGAGACCCACGTCCACCTGCTGCTTCGGGAACGCGACGAGTCCGCGAGCTCGGCCTGGCGTCGTTTCGACGTCGAGGACGATCCGCCGGCGTTGAGGGTCGACCACGGCACACCGCGGGCTCCGGCCAAGGCCGTCGCCCATGACGGGCGCGCCCCGGAGCGCGCACCCTTTCGAACCACGGAAGGCCCCGCGCCTTCCGACGACCTCTCCCTTTGGGCGGGGGAGAGCGCCCCTGGCCATGTCCACGCCCTCGTCCTCGGAGATCCACGCCGGGTCGGCGGTGAGCGGGTCCGTTTCCACCGGGGGGAACGGAACGGGTATCCGACCGCTCCGGATGATCACTGGGGACAGGGCGAGGACACGCTTCCCACGGCTCGGGGACCGCCGAGGATCATCACTCCATGAAGGAGACGGTGACTTCTCTCCCGATGTGGCGCCCGTTCGGGCGGAAGGGACACATCGGTGGCGGTCCGAGTGAGCCGGGCGGACCGTTCCCGGAGCCCCGCGGTGGGCGGGTCCCGGAAGCGGTCGGGGAGTCGTGTCATCGCCGCACCGGTCACGGAGCAGGGTGGCCGATCGCGGTGGCGGCGCGTTCCGAGCCGATGAGAGAAGTGTGCGTCCCGAAGATCGGACGTACCCGGCGCAGAGTCTGGCGGGGCTCTGCGGTGGGAGGTCGAGGCGGCCTGGAACCGTCTGTGCGGGTGGGCACCGCACAGGAGGGTTCCGGGCCGCCATCGGTGTACCGGAGCGGTGGATGGTGGCTACGGCTCAGGCGACGACGGCCTCGGGGCGTTCACGAGCGTAGGCGGCCCGGCAGCCCTGCGAGCAGAACCCCAGGCGCCGCCCATCGTCCTCCATGACCAGGCTGTTCTTGCCGTCGGCCACGGTCATCTCGCAGATCGGGTCGGGCAGCCGCCCCTCGGGCACGGGCGCGGAGGTGCCGCTCTCCCAGGCGGCGCGGAACTCCTCGGTGAGGAAGGCCGGCACGTCGTCCCCGGTGGCCGGCCGCCCGTCCAGGCCGAGGCTGCCATCCGGAACACCATCGACCCGAACCCACAGGCTGCCGCGCGGACGCTGCCGGCCATGGTGGTCGTCCATCCGTTTCGCGGCGGTGCGCGCCAGACCGATGAAGGTGCCGGCCGCCTCCTCCCGACAGGCCTCGGGCACGGTGAGGGTGATGATGAGCGGCGGGGCGGCGTCGTCGGACGGCGGCCCGCCGCCGGTCCACCAACCGCGCAGCTCCCGGTAGGCGATGTGGGTGGCGGTACGGGCACGACGGATGGTCTCCGTCGCGTGTCCGTCGGGTTCGAGGAACAGGTCGACGATGGCGCGGGAGACCAGTTCGCGATCACGATCGTCCAGGCGACCGATCGGGTGGACGATCTCGATGAGCAGCATGGGTCCGCCTTCCGCCGAGCAGACCGGTGCCGCCCGGTTGGCGGGCTTAGTGCGGGGTCATTGGCGGATCGAGGTGCGCCATGAGGCGCTTGGTTACCGGATGGAGGTGAAAGACCCCATCGCCCGGCCGTCGCAGCGGCCGGGTAGAAGCTGAGGGCAGCCACCATGCCGTAGGAAGCGTAGGCGTGGTGGTGGCAAGCGGCCCTGACACCGTCGGGACGTGCGGGAACTACCAGACCGTGCGGGCCCGGCCAGCGAACCACGAAGGGATACACAAGGAATCGGTGCTTGACGCCTCGTTAGCCAGAACCGCTCTCAAACCTGGTGGATATGGGGCGGGACTGCGGTGCGGGCCGGGCTGTTTCGATAAGCAGGCTCCCGTCCGCGGCGGCCTCCAGCCGCACCGGACAGGTCGCCCCGCGAGTCTGCGGGTGGGGCGACGACCGCCGGGGTATAGCCGGGTCCCTCCCGTAGTAACCGGAGCGAAGTGAACATGGGAACCGTGTGGGGCCTACCCGCACCTATCGCCGCGACCAGCGGCCAGGTGGGCAGGCGCGCTGTCCGTTGTCGGGCCCCACGCGGGGCGGAGCGGCCGTAGTACTCCGAGGGCGGTAACGCCGTCCGCATGGGGAAGGGCCGCAGCGAGTCATCGCAGCAAGGAGAGGAAATGTCAGGAGCCACGCCGGTGAACACCGGCGTTCCATTCGATGCCGCTACGGCGGCCTCGCGGGTACTGGGGATTCAGTCCAAGCTGCACGATCGGGCGGCGGCCGACCCAGGCCGTGTGTTCGATGATCTGTTCAACCTTGTGGCCGATCCGGCGTTCCTGCTTCAAGCATGGCGCCGGGTACGGGACAACGCGGGGGCGCGCACTGCTGGGATCGACGGGTGGACCGGTCCGGAGATCGAGAACTCCGCCGGCGGTGTCGCCGGGTTCTTGTCCCGGATCAGGCAGGACTTGAAAGCCCGCACGTTCACCCCGCTGCCCGTGGCTGAGCGGCTGATCCCGAAGTCCGGGGGAAAGCTGCGACGCCTGGGCATCCCCACGGCCCGTGATCGGGTCGTGCAGGCCGCGCTCAAGCTCGTGTTGGAACCGATCTTCGAGACCGGGTTCAGCTCGTCGAGCTATGGGTTTCGGCCCGGACGACGCGCGCAGGACGCGATCGAGGACATCAGGCACCACGCCCGTATGGGATACGAGTGGGTGTTGGAGACCGATATCGCGAACTGCTTCGACGAGATCTCACACACCGCCCTGATGGCAAGGGTGCGTCAACGGATCTCCGACAAGCGGGTCCTGGCACTGGTCAAGGCGTTCCTGCACGCAGGAATCCTGACCGGTGACGGGCTCTTGCGTGAGACATCGGCGGGCACGCCACAAGGCGGGATCTTGTCACCACTGCTCGCGAACATCGCCCTGAGCGTGATCGACGAGCACTTCGACGCGGAGTGGAACACGCACGCCAACGAGTACTACCGACGCCGTCACCGCAAGCAGGGAGGGGCGACCTACCGGTTGGTGAGGTATGCCGACGACCTGGTCGTGGTGGTGTTCGGCACTCGCGAGCATGCCCAAGCACTGCGCGGGGAAGTCGCAGACGTGGCCGCGAAGATCGGGCTACGCCTCGCGGAAGACAAGACCCACACCGTCCATATCGACGACGGATTCGACTTCCTCGGGTTCCGCATCCAACGGCATACCCAGTGGGGAACGGACCGTCGCCGGATCTACTCCCACCCCTCGGACAAGGCCGTCAAGTCGGTGAGGTCCAAGGTCAAGGCGTTGACTGGACGGCAGACCATGAGCATGGAGCCTCGCAAGATCTTCATCCGTTTGGGGTTGCTCTTGCGGGGCTGGACCACGTACTTCCGGCACGGGGCTTCCAAGATCGCCTTTAGCGATCTGGAGCATTACGTGTGGCACCGTGTCTGGAAGTGGCTGCGACGTCGACATCGTCGTAAGAACTGGAGATGGATCGCCCGCACCTACGGCACGCCCCACAGCCGGTGGGGCTTTGCTGCCGAGGGTGTGGAGTTGTTCAACCCCGCCAAGGTATCCATCATCCGGTACCGGTATCGGGGCAACGCGATCCCGACCCCGTGGATCATCCGGCCAGAGGTAGTCCCTGCCGCCTGAGGGGCTCGTGGAGAGCCCGGTGCCGGGAAACTGGCACGCCGGGTTCGGGCGAGCGGTCAGGGGAAACGACCAGCGGAAATGCTGGAACCGCGCCTCTGGCCGACTCGCACGCGCTACACCATGTGCGGGACGTGAGCTTTGGCGAGGACGCCTCGCGGGTGCGGACCGGGCACGGCCCACAGAACATGGCGATGCTGCGCAACCTGGCGATTCCGCTGCTGACGGAGTTGGGGATGAGCAGCATCCCCGAGGCCGTGCGCTGGGTGTCGTAGGAGACCTTCACTCGTCATCTAGAGCTACTCCAGGTCCCCTGAGCAGGGCAGACGCGTCCCTCACCCGACTTTGCAACAGCCCTGGTGGTCGAAGGGGTCAAGGAACGGTGTCGGTGAGCCAAGGGGGATCGAATTCCGAGTCCGCTGTCGGGAACGGGTCGGAGGGGGAAGAGATATGAAGAATCCGTGAGTTTTTACGAAAACCGTTCGGGTTGAGGCTGGGTGCCGTTGTTCTGGCCGCAACCGGCCACGGGGGATCCGGAAGCATCGAAGGTGCGCTGTTTTCCTGGTCGAGAATCGTGAACCGCTTTGCTCATGGTGTCTGAGCTGCGTATATGCCGAGCGATCATGGTTCACGAATTCATGGGTTGAGCCGATAAAAGATTCGATGTTTGGTCACCATGTCTATGGATGTGCTCATGATGGTGACCTCGAAAAATACTCAGGGTGACAGGAGTGGAAGACCTCTTGCCTGCGATTTCGTTAACATGAAGACCGAGGCCTCCGTGCTCTGATTTTTGGGTCGTAACTTTGTGTAAAAAATGCATCACGCTCAGTCTGTTGACTTTTATTCGTTTTCTTGTTCTTCTGTTGGCTGTGCTGTTGAGATATTAACTAGAGCCTTTATCGGGCATAGACGATTGAAGGGGGGTGGTGGTGTGGTTATCGAAGAGAAGGGCTTGACCTGGGGGCAGAAGTATTTCTGGGATAGCTATCTCAAGCTCGCTCTGGAAGACCAGTGGACAAAGAATTCCATGATGGACATCCCTGTCCCCGAGGACACGAGTGTGGAAAGGGTCCTGGCGTGTCTGAAGGTCCTCACTCGAAGACATGAGGGGTTGCGGACGCATTACGGTGTCGATGGGACCGGAAGCCCGGTGCAGAAGGTTCGAAGCGAGTTCACGATTCCCCTGAAGGTCGAGGTCGTCGGTTCCAGGGAGGAAGCGGTGGCCTTTTCCGGACGGCTTTGCCGGGAGGGTTTCCGGATCACCGAGGAACCTCCGGTGAGGGCTGGGGTCGTGGTCGATTCAAGGCTGCCCGACCGGGCTCGGCGGCTGTTCCTCGTCCTGCACCACATCGTCGCCGACTGGTTCGCGCAGGGGATCGTGCGCAGCGAGGTCGAGTGGCTGCTCGGTGGCGGGCCGGAAGGAGCGCTCGCTCTCCCCGTCCAACCCCGTGACCTCATGGAATACGAATCATCTCAGGTGGGACTCAGGAAGAGGGATCGCTCGACGGAGTACTGGCGTTCCTTGATCCCGACCTTCCCTCGTACCGCCTTCCCCGTGCCCGCCGTGGTCGTCGAACCGGGCACGGCGATGGAGGCCGTGTTCGCCTCCAGTGAGATGACGCGGTCCTGCCGCCGCGTCTCGCGCACCCAGGGCGTGTCCGTTCCCGCCTGTCTCCTGGCCTGCTACGCGCTCGCGCTGTCCGCCTACGTCGGAAACGACCACGTCGGTATCGCGGTCAGTAGTGCCAATCGTCACCGGCGGGCCGGTCTGTCGGCCCTCGCCAACATGATGCAGTCGCTACCCGTACGGCTGGACGTTCGGGGAACCCACAACTTCAGCGACCTCCTCCACAGGGCGCGCGAATGCGAGACGCAGGTACTGAGGTACGGCCTGTTCGACCCCGACCACGCCGCCGACGCCACGCGTGATGTCCTCGAACGGCGTGGACTCGACCTCGACGCGATCCCGGGGTTCAACTGCCTCTCTCACGGGGGCGGGCGGCCCTCGCAGGGGTCCGCGCCGTTCGAGGAGCACACCATCACCCGCCTCGGGGGGAGGCTGCGCCACGTCCTCCAGATGCGCTGCCGCTCGGACGCGGGAATCTTGCGAACCTCGCTCCGATACAACGCGGAAGTGCTGCCCGGGGAAGACGTCGAGGCGTTCCTGCGGGGCATGGCCCGGATCCTGACCGTGTACGAACGCAGCCCGGAGGTCGGTCTGGAAGAACTCATCGACCTGGCCGGCCTCCCCGTCCTTTCCCGAGGCCCCGGCTGGTTCCGCTCCGAGGGCTGCTGGGTGTCCACCGCCCAGACCGAGGAGATGATCCAGCGGATCCCGGAGATCACCAAGGCCTCCGTCCGCGAGGAAGGTGGGCTGGTCCAGGCTCTCGTGTCGACCTCGGAACCGGTGCCAGAGGAGCGTTTTCGGCGCCTCCTCCACGCACAAGTAAGGAATCACCCGGCCTCCGTGGTTCCGGATCGTTTCTCCTTCTGTGAATGATGCCTTGGCGGATCGCCGTACGTCCGGTATCCACAGTCGTTTTCACGGATCGACCTCAGTGAAAAACTCGACGATTGCGAAAAATAGCGATGGCGCTTTCGAAGAATCCCTCAGTTTCCCCAGAAATTCCCTGTGTCGAAGCCGCAGGAAACGATTCGGTCGATATCCTGGATTTCGTCTCCGAGAACATGGTCGAGATTCAAGAGGCGTTGAACGAGGCGGGATCGGTCCTACTGCGCGGTTGCGGTGCGCGGACCCATGAGAGCCTCGACGGCCTTCCGGAGCTGTTCGGTGGGGAACCGCTCGACTACAAGGATGCCGCCACCCCTCGATCGTCGGTGTCGGGTGGTGTCTACACCTCCACCGACTACCCGGCCTCCGAACGGATCGAACTCCACAACGAGGGCTGCTATTCGGATTCCTGGCCCGGTTACCTGTACTTCGCGTGCCAGACCGCGGCCGCCGGTGGTGGGGGGACCACGGTGGCCGACGGGCGCCGGCTGCTCGGGGCACTGGAGAAGAGCGCACCGGAACTGATCGAACGCCTTCGCGAGGGAGTCACCTACGTTCGTACTTTCCATCCCCGTCTGGGGATCGCCTGGCAGGACTCGTTCGGTACCGAGGACCGGGACGAGGTCGTCGCCTCGTGCGAACGGCGTGGCCTCAGGGCTCACTGGATCGGCGAGGACGTCCTACAGACGAAGGCCACCTGGCCGGCGCTGACGCACCACCCCGAGACCGGCGAGGAGTGCTGGTTCAACCAGGTTGTGGCCTTCCATCCGGCGGCGCTCCCGGTCGATCTACGCAAGGTCCTGACGCGGACGTGCGGTCAGGACATGCTGCCGAAAACGGTGACCTACGCCGACGATTCGCCTATCCCCGACGACGTGGTGGAGCACGTCCTCGGTGAGGCCCACAAGATCACCATCCCGGCCCCGTGGCGGGTGGGGGACGTGATGATCGTCGACAACATCCTTTCCAGCCATGGCCGTGAACCCTACACGGGTGAGCGGCGCGTACTCGTGAGCATGTCCCACGAACGCTGTTGGGACGCCGTCGCCTCGGGGGTGGGCCATGGGAACTGAGAGCTACCTCGACCGCGTCCGTGAACAGCGTGGCCTGCACCCTGATCGGCCCGCACTGACCTGGCGTGAGGGGATCGCGACCTACAAGGATGTGCTCGGCGGGGCCGAGACACTGGCCACCGACCTCGTGCGTTCGGGGGTGCGTCGTGAGGATCGGGTCGCGATGCGTGTTCCTCGTGGTCCGCACGTCGCGGTGGCGTTCATGGGGATCCACATGGCGGGGGCGACCGTGGTCCCTGTTCCCATCGACGACCCGCCCGAAAGGGTCGACGCAGTACTGCGCGACGTTGGTGTCGGCGTGGTCGTCCGTACCCCCGACGCGCCGCCGGCATCCGACGGGGTGGCACAGGTCGTCGTCGCCCTCTCGGAACCGGGCGGCCGCAGACCCCGGACCGAGGCACCGACACGGCCTCTCGGGGAGAACGCGGCCGCCTACGTCCTGCATACCTCCGGATCCACCGGGCGGCCGCGCGGGGTCGTGATCGAACACGGGAGCCTGAACCGTTACCTGGACTGGTGTACCAGAACCGTGCTGGACACCGACGTGCCGATCCTGGCCACGTCGTCCATCGGTTTCGACTCCTTCCTCAAGCAGGTGCTCGGGCCGTTGTGCTCGGGCGGAACGGTTCGGCTCCTGGACGACAGGGAGGCGACGGATCCTTCCAGGCTCCTCGCGCTCCTCTCCCGTGCCGATTCGGCCCTCGACCTCAACTGCACTCCGTCGTTGTGGCGGGCCGTCCTCGCCGAGGCCCGCGGGACGAGTGGGAGCTTTCGTCACCTGCGCCGACTGCTCCTTGGCGGTGAGGCCATCGACGCCGACCTCCTCTCGAAGACGTGCGAAGAGGCCCCCACCACCGAGCTGTGGAACCTGTACGGGCCGACCGAAGCCACGGCGAACGTCCTGGCGGGTCCCGTTCTGGACGACGTTCCCGCGCTCGGCTCCCCCGTGGCGGGTGCGCGCATCCGTGTCCTGGACGACGGCCTCAGCCCGGTCCCCGCGGGTGGTACCGGCATGCTCTACATCGGTGGCGACGTCCTCGCCCGCGGGTACCAGGACCTGCCGGGAATCACCGCCGACCGATTCGTTCCCGACCCCGACGGAACGGGAACACGGATGTTCCGCAGCGGCGACCGGGTGCGCGTCACCGAGGACGGACAGATCGTTTTCGTTGGGCGTACGGACCGTATGGTCAAGCGCTCGGGTGTGCGGATCGAGCTCGACGAGGTCGCCGCCGCCTTTCGCCGGCTGCCGTCCGTCACGGAGGCGGCGGTGCTGACCGATACCGACCCCGATGGCGGCGAGCGCCTGGTCTGCTTCGTGGAGTCCCCGGGCGGTGCCGCCGTGGACGTCGCCCGGCTGCGGTCACAGGTACGGCGATGGCTCCCTACCGCGGCCGTGCCCGATCTCGTACGAGTGAGTGAGGAACTGCCGCGCACGAGCGGCGGAAAGCTCGATCTGGCCACCCTTCGCACCTGGAGCGCCGGGTCCGACACCGAGACCGGGCGGGCCCGGGACTCCCAGGACGAACTGACCGCGTCGCTGTGCGTGGTGTGGGCGGAGGTGCTCGAACTCGACCACGTCGCACCGGACGCGGACTTCTTCGAGATCGGTGGCCATTCGTTGGCGATGCTCCGCATCACCGGCAGGGTCGCCGACTCCCTCGGGGTCGAGCACGACGTCGACGTGTTCTTCGACGCTCCGACGGTCGAACAGTATACGGCGCTGGTGCGTGAACTGATGCCCATGGCCACGGAGGAGATGAGTGGAGGAACGCGATGAACGGGCGCAGGGTCGGCTTCGGCGAACGAGGCCTGTGGTTCATGCAGCAGGTGACCGGTACTGGTGTGTGCAACATGAGCAGCGCCTTCAGGATCCGGGACGAACTGGACACCGACCTGTTCTTCCGGTCTATGGCGACGGTCATCGACCGCCACCCCAACCTCCGCGCCCGTTATCGGGTCCACGAGGGCGAGCTCCGTGTCCTCGTCGCACCTACCTCGGGCCTACGCACTCATGTGGTGTCGGCCCATGGGTGGTCCGACTCGCGGATCACCGACGACATGCGCCGCATACAGTCCCTCCCGTTCGACCTGGCGAACGAGCCGCCGTGCCGACTGACGATCTGGTACCGCGAGAACGATCACGGGAGCGACCACGCCGCACTGCTGACCTTCCACCACGCGACAGCGGACGCCGCCGGGATGGTCCTCGCCGGTAAGGAACTGTTCCATCTCTACGACCACGGGTTGGACCAGAGCGGGCTGCCCGAGCCAGGGCCTCCGTACGAGGAGTTCGTGGAGGAGCAGCACGCACTGGCGTCGAGTCCCGCGGCGGACGAGGCCGTGTACTACTGGACGGAGCTCCTGCCCCGGAAACGTCCGGCCCCGCCCTTGCCGACCGGTGGCGTACCCGGTGCGTCGGATCCGAGGGTCGTCCCCTTCGCGCTTCCCGATGGTGTGGCCGGAGGCATCGCCACATTCGCCCGCGCGCACCGCGTCCCCTCCAACGTCGTGCTGCTGGCGCTTTGGTCACTGACCGTCCACCGTGTCGGCGGTGCCGAGCAGCTCGTGGTGGGTCTGCCCCGGTCACTGCGTCGGGGCAGGTTCGCGCACACGGTGGGCACGTTCATCAACACGATCCCTGTCGTTGTGGACGTCCCCGGTGACGAGGACCTGTCCACCATCGTCGCGGGCCTTCGGACCCAGTTGCGGGCCTCGATCAAGCACCAGAGGTTCCCGATGGAGTTGCTGGCGCAGCGGCTTCCCTCCGAATGGACCGATCCGAACCGTGTCCCGGTCGTCGACCTGATGTTCAACTATGTGCCGTTGGACGGCCAGGACTTCGGGGCCGTCTTCGTCGGCGCGCTCTCCGACGACAGCGACATCACCCTGGGCGTGGCTCCGTTCCCCACGCCTGCCAGCACTGGGCCTCCCGCCGAGATCAACCTCAACCACGCGCAACTGGGTGATCACCTCGCGGCGACCATCACCTGCGACGTAGGCGATGTCGCCCTCGCCCAGGAACTCCGGGAGCGCTACATCGCCCTCGCCCACACTCACTTCACACCTACGGAGAAGTCCTGATGTTCGATGTACCCGACACCGAATTCGACGTCGTGGTCAATGACGAGGAGCAGTACTCGATCTGGCCCGTTCCCCTGCCTCTCCCCGGCGGTTGGAAGGCGATCGGGGTGCGCGGCAAGAAGGAGGAATGCCTGAGCCGGATCGAGGACCTGTGGACCGATCAGCGGCCGAGAAGTCTTCGTGAGGCGATGGACGGCGAAACCCTCCGGACACACGAGTGAAACTTCTGGCCCCCTTGCGGCTGCCCCGGTTCAGACGCCTGTACACCGCGCAGATCGTCGCCAACGTGGGGGACGGCCTCGACTACCTGGCGATCATCACACTGGTGGTCTTCCTCTGGGACCGGGGCGCGGGCTCCCTCAGCGCCTTGGCCCTCGCCCTGGCCCTTCCCCTCGTCATCGGCGCACCCTTCTTCGGGGCGGTCGCGGACCGTTTCGAACCACGAGTGGTGATGGTAGGCGCCAACGTATTGCGAGGCCTGGCCTTCGCAGGCATCGCGATGTCCGCGGGGTTCGCGCAGGTCCTGCTGCTGGTGGCCGTCACCGCCCTGGGCACCGGATTGTTCAACACCGCACAGGTGCGGTTCATCCGGTCTCAGGTGTCCGATGACCTCCTCCTGTCAGCGAACGCCCTGCGTTCCACGACCGAGCGGATGTTGACGGGGATGGCCGGGCCCGCACTGGCCGCCGGGTTGATCGGGCTCTATGGTCCCCGCACCACTCTGGTCGTCACCGCCGTCTGCTTCGCCGTCTCCGGGTTGCTGGTCGCCCGAGTCGGCCGGGTCGACGGCAAGGGCGACTCCGCGGCGCGTGCGAAACGGCAGCCCCTCCACCAGCGCGTCGTCGTGGGTTTCGCACACGTGTGGAGCCTGCCCCCACTGCGACTGGTGGTGTTCGGTATGGCGGGCGCCTACCTGATCACCGCGATGTTCGACGTCATGCTCCCACTCTGGTACCGGGAGATCGGTGGCGGTCCGGCGTTCATCGGTATCGCCATGACCTGTCTCGGCGCGGGTGGTGCGGTCGGCGCGGTCCTGACCGCCCAGTTCGGGGATCGGTTCAACCTCATCACCGTGATGGCGGGTGCAGCCATGGTCATCGGCGTCCTCGTGGGTGGGATGGGGGCCGTCGGAGTCTTCGGGGCGTCCGTTCAGACCGCCCTGTGGTTTCCCGCCATCGTCGTCATCGGGGCCGCCGCGGCCACGGCGATCGTCGGATACAGCACGCTCGTCCAACGCTTGACCCCCGAACACATGATGGGGAGGGTGGCCGCGATCACCGGTGCGGCACTGACCGTCCCCACGGTCCTCGGCCCGGCCCTGGCCCCCCTGTTGACCCTCTTCACGGGTATCGACGGTCTCTTCATTCTCTGCGGTTCCGGACTACTGGCGATCGGTGCGTTCATCGCCCTGCGGAGCAGGCGCTACAGCGCGCTGGTGCGACCCGAACCGGCTGCGGACCGAGACGACGGAAACGAAAGCGACGGCGGGCCACGGAGTACGGCCGCCTCGACGAACAGCGCGAAGACCGAACGAGGAACAGACGGATGAGAACCCCCACTCACCTGGACCACCGAAGTGAGCCCTCCACACCTTGGGAGGACTTCGCGCGGGTGGCGCTGCGCGCCCCCGACCGCGTCGCGGTCGTGGACTCCCGGGGCGGTACGACCTACGGCGAACTCCTGACCGCCGCCGAGACACTGGCGGCGTGGCTGCCCCATCGGGCGGGCGGCACCCGCGTCGCCGTGCGCTTACCCCGTTCGAGCCACCTGGTCACGGCGATGCTGGCGGCGTTGCGCGTAGGTGTCTACCTGCCGGTACCGCCGCAGGTCCCCGACGAGCGCGTACGCACCATTTACGCCCAGGCACCACCTGACGTGGTGATCGCGGACGACGACCCCTGCCTACCCGTCGGCGTACCCCTGATCGTTCCGGGGTCCGCCGGAGACGACCGACACCTCGCACACCCCCTCCCGTGCCCCGACGACCTGGCCTACGTCGTGTTCACCTCCGGAACGTCGGGGGAGCCCAAGGGGGTGGAGGTGGAGCAGGGCGCGCTGGCCGGGCACCTGAGGGTCGTCGCCGACCGATTCGCCTACGGTGAGCGGGACCGGGTCCTGCTCTTCGCCTCTCCGTCGGCCGACGTGCACATTGAACAGGCCCTGGCTCCACTGGTCCGTGGCGCGGCGGTGGTGGTACGCGAGCACGAACCCGTGCCCGACCCGCAGGAGTTCCTGGACCTCCTACGCGGTGAGCGTGTGACCGTCGCGAACCTGCCCGCCGGTTACTGGCGTCGGCTGGCGGACGTCGAAGCCCCTCCGTCGCGGATACCCGACCTGCGACTGATGGTCGTCGGCAGTGACGTCATGCCGACCGAGCACGCTCGATCGTGGCTGACCGGAGTCGGCGCCGAGGCGGAGCTCGCCAACGCCTACGGGCCCACCGAGACCGTGATCACCGCGAGTACACACGGGGTCTCGACCGACGAAGCGTCGTCCGGTGATTCCTCGGTCCCCCTGGGGACGGCGCTGGGGGAGCGGACCCTCCACGTCTTGGACGAGTCCATGCGTCCGGTGACCCGACCCGGTGCCATCGGGGAGCTGTGCGTGTCCGGCCTGCTGGCACGCGGTTACGCGAACGCGCCCGGACGTACCGCGGAACGCTTCGTTCCCTCACCGTTCGCACATGGCGGTCGTCTCTACCGCACCGGTGACCGCGTACGACTCACCGAGCGAGGCGAGCCGGTCTTCCTCGGTCGTGGCGACCGCCAGGTCAAGGTGAACGGCTTCCGGGTCGAGCCCGCCGAGATCGAGGCGCTCGTCGTCCAGGTCCCGGGCGTCGCCGACTGCGCGGTGGTGGATCTGGGCGCCGACACACCCCACCGCCTGGCCCTGTTGGTGGCCCCTGCCGCATTCGACCGAGTCCGGCCCAAGGACGTCCGCGACGCGCTCGGAGCACGGCTGGACCAGGCCCTGCTCCCGGGCCGGATCCACGTCGTGGACGCACTTCCCGTGACCGACCGGGGCGTGTTCGACCACGACGGCGCTCGCAGGCTTGTCACACGATCGACGGAGGAAGTCGGTACCGACCCCTCCGACACCGACGACCTCACCGAACTCGAACGGTCATTGCTGGACGTCTGGCGCGAGGCCTTCGAGAACGACGGCATCGGACCCGACCAGGACTTCGTCGGCCAGGGCGGAGACTCGATGACCAGCCTGGCGATCGCCATGCGGCTGCCCGCGCTCGGCCTACGCGCCCGGCCAAGGGACATCTTCGAGGCCAGGACGGTCCGGGGCCTGGCGGCCTGGTTGTGGAACGGTGCCGAAGGCGGTGACGACGCCGGGACGGTCGACTCGGTCGGGTCCGGGGACGTTTCCCCGGGGGTCCACTGGTTGGTGGACCGGGTCGGTCGGATCCCCAAGGTGTGGAACCAGTACGTCCTGATCGATCTCGACCCCCTGACCAGGGTCGATCTGCTGCGACAGGCGTTCTCCGCGGTGGTGCGCCGCCACACGGCACTGACCTCGGACGTCGTCGTCAGGGATGGCCGCGCGCGGTCCGGGGGATCACGGGAAACGGGGCCGGGGCCGTGGTCCACCCTGGTCGAGGACGGTGCCGAGGGCTCCGACGACGTGGAACGGCGGGCGGTGAGGATCACCGACGAAGCCATCGATCCGAGCCGCGGACGCATGATCCACGCGGTCCTGGTCCAGGGCCCCGGCGACGATCTCAGGATCCTGGTCGGCGCGCACCACACCGCCGTCGACATGGTCAGTTGGCGACTCCTGCTCGGGGAGCTGGACAACACCTATGGGCTGCTCGGCGCCGGCTGGGCCCTGTCCGCGAGCGAAGACGCGGCCTCCGTCCACGCCTGGTCGGGAGCCGTGCGCCGGGCGGTCCTCAACGGTGACTTCGATCAGGAGCTGGACCACTGGAGAGGGACCGCTCGCTCCGCCGCCACCGTCGAGGACGTCGACACCGGTGTAGAGGGCGACGCGGTCACCGCCACGACGAGGGTGAGCGGACTCGGAAGCGTCGATACCGGGAGACAGGTGAGCGAGAGCCTGTCCCGGCTCTTGCTGACGGCGGCCGTCACCGAGTGGAAGCAGTGGTCGGCACCGGGACCCTGCCTGGTCGAGTTCGAGGGGACCGGGCGCGAGACCATCGACGACGCCGCGGCCTACGAGACGGTCGGCTGGCTGACCTGCATGTACCCACTGGTGGTCCCGGAGGGTCCGGTCGACGGGGTCCGGGAACAAGTGCGGTCCCTGCTCCAGGACTCCCCGGGAACCGGGGGCGGCTACGGCGCCCTCCGTTCCCACCACCCCGATCCCGACGTCCGCGAGTCGCTGCGGATAGGCGTGCGCCCCCACCTGGGCGTCAACTTCCTCGGACGGGTGGGGCTGCCGGAACACTCCGCACTCATGGCCGATAAAGGTGAAGCCAGGGCCGGGACCTCACGTGCCCCGCAGACGCCTCGACCGTGTGCCTGGATGGTCGAGGGTTGGGTCTCGGGTGACGACGTCGTCGTCACCGTCGAGTTCGACGGTCGACGGATGGACCCCGCCGAGGCCCGGCGGGTGGTCGACGCCATCGCCGTACGCCTGGGCGACCTGCTGCGCGAAGGGGAGGAGGAACGTTTCCCCCTCATGCCGGCCCAGGAGGGGATGCTCTTTCACACGCTCTCCGATCGAACCGGGCAGAGCTACGTGGCCCAGCTCGCCGTGACCCTCGACGGACCGCTGGACGAGAAGGCCTTCGCCGCCGCATGGCACCGGGCCGCGAGAGCCCACCCCGCGCTACGCACGACCTTCTCGTGGCAGAGCGCGCGGGGACCGGAACAGATCATCGTCCCCGAGGCCGGGATCGAGGTCACACTCGGTGAACGGGGACCGGACGGTGACCACGAGGACGACACCATCGAGAAGGTGCTCGCGACCGAGCGGTCCCGTGGCTTCGACCTACGGTCGGCCCCCTTGCTGCGCGTCCTGCTCACACCGGTGGGCGAGCGAAGGCTGTGCGTGGTAACCCATCACCACATCATCCTGGACGGCTGGTCCATGAACCTGCTGTTGGACGACGTCATGAGCGCCTACGCGGGGATGGTCTCGGGTGTGGGAGGTGAACTCCGAACCCGCCCGTCCATCGCGCGAGCGGCTTCCCAACGTCGCTCCGATGGGGAGGGACGCCGGTTCTGGCGTGAGTCCCTGGCGGGAGCCCGCCCCTCCCTGATGGTGACGGAGGCTGCTCGGAACGGCAGCCATGAGGAGACCTCGAACCGGATCGACGGCGACGCGTGGACATCCCTGGCCACACGGGCGCGATCGGTCGGTCTGACACCGGCCGCGCTCGTCCACACCGGGTGGGGGCTGCTGCTCGCCACCGAACTCGGTGTGTCGGACGTCGTCTTCGGAACGGTCCTATCCGGTCGCGACTCGTCGTCGCCGGACGTGGAACGGATGAGCGGAATGCTGATCAACACCTTGCCGATCCGACTCTTGGTGCCGCCGGAGCGCTTACTCGCGGACGTGCGCGAAGACGTGTCGCGGTACCTGAGGGGCCTGCAGGAGCACCAGCACTCCCCGCCGTCGACACTCCGCAAGGCCGCGGGCCTGGCCCCATCGGCCCGGCTCTTCGACACGGTCCTCGACTTCGGTGACCGCAGGACCATGCTTGGTCGGCGGGACGCCGACGTGGCCGGGGTCCGCGTGCGGTACGCGGGTTCGTCCGAACGCACCAACTACGGGGTCACGATCTCGGCCTTCGCCGGGACCACCGGCCTGGACATCAGCCTCAACCACGACGTCGGCGTCCTGCCGAAGGAGAGTGCCCATGACCTCATCGGGCATTACCGCGCCTGCTTGGAAAGGGTGGCCGAGACCGGTGGCCTCACTGTCGCCGACGTCGTGCGAAGCATCCGTGGGAAGGGGCGAACGTGACGACCTTGCTGCATGATCTGGTTCACGGGCCTTCGGAGGCCGTGGCCGTGGACACCGGAACGGCCCGGACGGACTACCGAGGGCTGCACGCATTGGCCAACGCCGTGGCACGGAGGGTGGGAGGCGCGTCCGGGCCGGTCGGTGTTCGGATCGCCGACCCGCACCTCCTCGTCCCCACCATCATCGGTGTCCTCAAGAGTGGTCGTCCTTACCTGCCGCTCGAACCGAGCTGGCCGGATGCCCGGTGCGCCCGGATCGCGGAGGCTGTGTCGATGGACGTTCTGGTCTCCGACCAACCCGTCGGTGCGGCCCTCACCCGTGCATGCGTCTCGGTGCGGGTCCAGGAGCTCGCGGAGGGCGGGAACGCCCCGGAACCGGAACCCGTCGGCGCGCCGAGCCCGCTGGCCTACCTCGTGTTGACCTCGGGTTCCACCGGAACTCCCAAGGCGGTCGCGGTCGATCACGCGGCGGCCGTCGGATCCGCTCGGGCTCGCCGAGCCCTGTACGGCGAGTCGGTGGGCCGTTTTCTGTGGCACTCCCCGGCCGCGTTCGATAGCTCCGTGGCGGGTCTGTTCTGGACGCTCATGGACGGTGGGACCCTGGTCTGCCCCGACGCCGCCACCCGTGTCTCGCCCCGCCGGCTCGCCGAACGCATCCGCGATGGTCGGGTGAGTCATCTGCTGTGCCTGCCACGGGTCTGGCGCGAGGTCCTCCACACGGTCGAACCGGGTGAGCTGGACGATCTGCGCAGCGTGATCGTCGCGGGCGAGGAGGTGCCCGCCGCGCTCCCCGGCGAACACCACGCGACCACGCGGGCGGACCTGTGGAACGAGTACGGCCCTGCCGAGGCATCCGTGTGGGCGACCGCCCACAAGCTGGATGCTCCCGGCCCACCCGATCGGGCGCCCGCCATCGGTACCCCTCGACCCGGGGTCGAGCTCTACCTGCTGCGCGAGGACCTGAGTCACGCGACACCGGGTGAGACGGGAACGATCTGGTTGGCCGGCGAGGCCCTGGCCCGTGGTTACCACGGTGCCCCGGGAGCGACGGCGGACCGTTTCGTGCCCGATCCCCACCGGCCGGGGCGGCGCGCCTACCGAACCGGAGACCTGGCCACGCGTCGTGAGGACGGAGCCCTGGTCTACCGGGGTCGTGAAGACGATCAGGTCAAGATCTCCGGGATCCGGATCGAGCCCGCCGAGGTCGAGCGCGTTCTCCAGCGGGTGCCGGGGGTCCGAGACTGCGCGGTGGTCGCCCGAAGCGTCGACAGCAGAGCGTCCCTGACCGCCTTCGTCATCCTGGTGTCGGGCGCCGGAACCGACGAGGTCGAGGCGGCCCTGCGAGAGCTGTTGCCGGTCCAGTTCGTCCCCTCCCGTCTGGTGGCCGTTGACCATCTGCCGCGCAACTCCAACGGCAAGATCGATCGGCGCGCACTGGCCGCGGGTGAGGAGTCGGAAACCGCGCCCGTGGGTCCACCGGGAGAGGGCGAGGAACCCGAACACCTGGCCGCGGTGCTGACGGCGTGGCGCTCAGCCCTTCGAACCGAGGACGTGAAGCCCCGCAGCGACCTGTTCGAACTCGGTGGTGACTCCATCACCGCCGTGGTGATCTCGACGAACCTGGCCGAACACGGTCTGGCCGCCTCACCCCAGGACGTGTTCCGCGCACGCACGCCGATCGACCTCGCCGGGCGGGTCGAGGCCACCGGCCGGGAGGCAGCGGAGAACGAGCGGCCCGAACCACACGCCTCCATGGAAGACCGCGGTGAGGTCGCGCCCGTCGACCTGCCGCTGACACCGATCCAACGGTGGTTCTTCGCCGAGCACCCGACCGACCACTGGAACCTGTCGGTCGCCCTCCGGATCGAAGGTGACCTCGACCGGGTCCGAGCCCGGCTCACCGAAGTGCTGGAACGGCATCCCCTGCTCTCCGCGGTATTCCCCGTGGTCGAGGACCGGAGTGCGCGACTCCTTCGCCCGGGCGTGGGTGCGATCGCTGTCACGATCGAGGAGTGCGACGGGCCCTTGCCCGACCTGCGGGACGAGGAGGCCGAGCGTTTGCAACGAACCCTGGACCTGGAGAACGGTCCCGTCTGTCACCTCCATTGGTCGCAGGGGACCGACGACAGGGCACACGCCCTCATCGTTACCCACCACGTGGTCGTCGACGCGGTTTCCTGGCGAACGATCATGGGCGAGGTCACGCGGCTCCTGCGGGGTGGGGAACTGGAACCCTTGGACATCACCCCTCTGGTACGGGCGCACCTGTCACAGTCCGATCCGGACGAGGCCGAACGAAGGTTCTGGCGTGATCAGGCCCAAGCCGCCGCCGCGCCGTTGACCGGGTTGAGGCCGGGGACCGAGTCCCAGGCCACGACCACTAGGCGTGTGATCGGTGGAATCGACGCCGTTCGATTCCGGGCACGGGCCGAGCAACGTCCGGACGCGGGCGAGGACGTGATGCTGGCGGCCTTGCTGCTCGCGTGCGGCCGAGTGTTCGACCTGCCACCGCGTCTGGGGGTGGAGGTGGAGACACACGGGCGCGAGCCCGGATTCGCCGACGTCGTCGGGTGGTTCACCCGCTTCCACCCGCTCGCGCTGCGACACGTCGACCCCATGACCGCGCGAGAGGCACTCGCGGAGGTACGGCGCTCCCGGGAGCAGGTGTCCCGGTACGGTTCCGGCTACCTCGGATCCGTCCACTCCGAGGGCGTCCTCGCGCCGGACACGGCCCCGGCCGCACCGTTCTCCCTGAACTACCTGGGGCGCGTGGCCGACTCGCTGCGCGTCGATGGCCGGACGATCGAGGTGGACCCCGACCCCTTCGGCCAGCGGTCGGGGGCGACCCCCCGCAGGAACACCGTCCAGGTCTCGGCGTACCTGTCCGGTGACGAACTCATCGTCGACCTGCGTCATCCACGGAAGGCGTCCACGCGATGCACGATGCTCGCCGACGCGCTGCACGAGGCCATCACCCCATGCTTGGAGGTCGACCATGTTCCCGCCCGGTGAGGTCCTGCCGCTCACCCCCGAACAGAACGCCGTCCTCTTCGATTGCCTCAATGAGGGCGCCGGCGCCTTCGCCCTCCAGCACCGGCTCCGTGTCACACCCTTCGAACCCGATGTATTCCAGAGGGCGTGGGACGCGGTGGTGGCCCGCCACGACGCCCTGCGGACCGCGTTTCGTTGGCGTGGCCGGAGCAGGGCGGTGCAGGTCGTCCAGGACGAACCACCGACCAAGGTGCGCACCACGTACCTGACCAGGATGGACGCCGGGCGGACCGAGGAATGGGCGCTGCGCCTCTTCGACGAGGAGTTCGCCCGGGAACCCGATCTGGAAGGCCCCCGGTTGGTCGTCCCCTCGGCCGTCTACTCGGACCATGCCGCCTACCTGTCACTGACCACTCATCACCTGGTCATGGATGGTCTCTCCAGCCGGCTGCTGTTCTCCGACCTGGTCGCCCACTACGACGCCTTCCTCGGCGGGGCCGAGCCCGCCACGGACCGGGTGGGTACCTTCGCCGACTACGTGCGCTGGCGCAACCGGCGTCCCGCCGTGTCCCGGCCGTCGATCGGGGGCGGTGACCCCGGTGAACAACTGCTCGAAGCGATCGGGGCACGTCCCTCGCACCGGTCACGCACCCGCTTGGTGCACGCCTTCCCCAACGGGCTCCTGGAGCGGATGTCACGTTTCTCCCAACGGCAGGGCATCACCCCGGCCGCCCAGTTCCACGCGGCCTGGGCGCTGATGCTCCAGGAGACGGTCGGCTCGGAGTCCGCCTACTTCGGTAGTACCAGCTACGGACGCCCCCCGGACCTGCCGTTGGCCTCGAAGACCGTCGGCATGTTCAACATGACCAACGGGATGAGGGTCGACGCGCCCATGAGCAAGGGGACCACGGAGTGGCTGCTGGACGTCCAGACCCGGATGAGCGCCACATGGCAGAGCGATGAGGGAACCGGACTGGGTTCCGCCCCGGTGCTGTCGATCGCCCACTTCGCTCCGGTCGCCACGTTCCGTGGGCCGCACCGGAACGCCGAGGTGGAGATTCTCGACGGGGCCGATCGCAGCGCCCACCCCCTCGTATGCACGGTGTTCCTCGCGGACCCGGCCGTCGCGGTCATTCACCTCAACGGCATCGAGACCGACGACGGTGTCCCCGACCGGCTGATCGGTTCGGTCTTCGACCACCTCGCCTCCCTGACCGCCGACAACACCACCCCCATCGTGTCGCGTTCGTCCGCGGTGCAACAGCCCTGACGCTTGAGAGGACACCATGTCCAGGTCCCTGTCCATGGTCGAAGAGGCCATCTGGATCGAGAGCAACTCCGAACGAGGCTCACTGTCGTACAACATCCCCTATGTGGTCGAACTGGAAGGGGACATCGACCACGCGGCCCTGGCCACGGCCTTCGGGGACCTGGTCAGGGCACATCCCGCCCTGCGTACCGGATACCGCAGGCGCCGGGGAGAGGTGGTGGCGGAGCTCTTGGACGAGGTGGCGCCGCGGGTCGAGTTCGTGGACCTGCGGGACACTCTTGAGCACGATGCGGAGCTCCGCCGCATGATCGCCGTGGCCGTCGGCACCACGATGGATCTGTCCGACCCCCCCTTGATGAGGATCCTGCACGTGCGCACCCGCGGTGACTCGGGTGGCGTCCTGTGCGTGGTCCTGCACCACCTCATCGGCGACGGCAGGTCTCGGGAGATCCTCTTCGCCGATCTCGCGGAGTTCATCTCGGACAGAACCATGGGGCGTGAACCCCGACACCGTGAACATGGCGAGTACGACTACGCGCGGTGGAGCCGCGACGGTCGGGCACGAGAACGGCGGGACGACGCGAACCGGGAGTTCTGGTCGCGGCGCCTGGCGGCGGCCGATCCGGGTGCGCTGGGCCGTTTCCTGGGCCAAGGACGAGTGGAGACCCGACGACACATCCGAGAGGCGAGGATCACCGGTGGGGACCTGGCCGGCATCCGCAGGTCGGCGGCCCGCAATCGCTGGACCCTGAACACCGTGCTCACCAGCGCGCTGTCGGTGGCGATCGGGCGCTTGGCCGCGGTGAGGGACGTCTGCCTGGGAGTGGTCACCGGCAATCGCGGACCCGAGGTCGCCGACGTGGTCGGTGCGTTCGCGGCGACCGTCCCGGCCCTGATCCGCGTACGCCCCGAGACGACCTTCGAGGAACACACCCGGGCCGTGTCCCGGGAGACACGTGAGATCGCCGTGCGCCCCGCGATCCCGCTGCACGTGCTCGCGGGGTCCGGTCCGGTCCCGGATACGTGGCGCAGCGCCTTCGACATGCGGCTGGTGCACACCTTCCGGCCGGAGCGGTTGCGTCTGGGCGACGTGCCGGTGCGTCCCATGGAGGGCGAGCCTCCGAGGGGGCGCTCGATGGTCACCGTGAACGTGCAGGAGAGCCGTGGCGAACTCGTGCTCAGCGTCGACCACGACCCGGACACGGTCGACTCCGAGGCCGTGGGAGCGCTGCTCGAACTGATGCTGCGGGTCTTGGAAGAAGGGCTGGAATCGCCGCGGACACCACTGCCCTCGATGGCTCGTACGATCGCCGAGCCCCACTCCGACCCCGACTTCTCCGTGCCCCGCGTCACCGGTGGTGTGGGGGGTCTGGTGTCGGTGTTCGATCGTTCGGTGGCTGTGGGGCCTGGTCGTGTGGCGGTGCGTGATGGTGGGGGCGAGGTCTCCTATGGCCGGTTGGCTGAGCTTTCGCGCGCGGTGGCGGCGGGTCTGGCCGAGCGGGGTGTGTGCGTGGGGGAGCGCGTGGGTGTGTGCGTGGGGCGTGATGCCCGGTTGCCGGCGGTGATCTTGGGTGTGTTGCGTGTGGGGGCGGTGTACGTGCCGTTGGATCCGGAGCATCCTCGGAGTCGGTTGGGGTATTGCGCGCGGGACGCGGGTGTGGGGGTGGTGGTGACCGATGATTCGACCTTCGACTTGTTCGAGCCGTCCGACTCGTCGGATTCCTCCGGTGGGGTTCGTGTGGAGCCGGTCCTGGTGGATGATCTGTTGGCCTGTACGGGTCCGGTTCCGGTGGTGGACGTGGTGGGGGAGAGTCCGGCGTATGTGATGTACACGTCGGGTTCCACAGGCCGTCCCAAGGGTGTGACGGTGTGTCACGGCAACGTCATGTGGTTGGTGGATGCGGCGTTGCCGCTGGTCGAAGCCTCCTCGCGGGATGTGTGGTCCTTCTTCCACTCCTACGCCTTCGACGTTTCGGTGTGGGAGATGTGGGGGGCGTTGGCGAGTGGGGGGACCTTGGTCATGGTTCCTCGGGATGTGGCGCGGGAGCCGGAGCGGTTGGTGGAGTTGTTGGCCGGGTCCGGGGTGAGCGTGCTGAGTCAGACCCCGACCGCGTTCACCCAGGTCTCGGCCCATTTAGGGCGGCTTCCGGATCTTCGGATGGTCGTGTTCGGGGGTGAGCGGCTCAGTCCTTCCGTGGTCTCGGACGTCGATCCGCGGGTGCGGCTGGTCAACATGTACGGCATAACCGAAACGACGGTCCACGTCACCTTTCACGAAGTGGACCAGAAAATGAAGGGGAGTCCCGTAGGGCGAGGAATGCCGGGCGCGGATGTGTACGTTCTGGATTCCTTTTTGCAGCCGGTTCCGGTGGGTGTGGTTGGGGAGATCTTCGTTTCCGGTGGTGGTGTGGTTCAGGGTTATCACGGTCGGTCTGGTTTGACGGCCGGTCGGTTCGTTCCGGATCCCTTTTCTGGTTCGGGTCGGCGGATGTATCGCAGTGGTGACCTGGCGCGTGTTCTCTCGGATGGTTCCTTGGATTATGTGGGTCGTTCCGACGCGCAGGTCAAGGTGAACGGGTACCGGGTGGAGCCCGCCGAGATCGAGTTCGTGGTCTCGGGTTGTCCTGGTGTGGGTGAGTGCGCGGTCGTGGTGGTGTCGGTGGGCGGCGCCGATCGTGTGGTCGCCTACGTGGTTCCGGTTCCGGGGGTGGAATTGGATTCGGTGGTGGTTCGGGAGTTCGTGGGTTCTCGGTTGCCTTCTCATATGGTTCCGGCGTATTTCGTCGAGATGGGTGGGTTGCCGTTGACGGTGAACGGGAAGTTGGACCGTTCGTCCCTGCCGGTTCCAGGGGCGGATCGTGTGGGTATGCGGAATTCGTTCGTGGCTCCGCGTAGTGAAATGGAACGGTTGGTGTGCGGGGTCTGGGAGTCGGTGCTCGGGGTTTCTCCCGTGGGGATCGACGACAACTACTTCGAGCTCGGTGGGGACTCCATCCGTGCGGTTCAGATCATCGGGGCCCTGGAAGAGAAGGGATGGCGGGCCGATCTCGACGATTTCTACAACGCGCCCACGGTGGCCGAACTGACCGAACTCGTACACGCGACGCAAGAACGTGACACGCCCACACCCTTCGAGCTCATCGACGACGACGAGCGCTCTCGGCTGCCGGAGGGCGCCGTGGACGCGTACCCGATGACCGCCACACAGGTCGGGATGCACCTGCAGGCCGAACTGAACGGCGAGGGCCGCGTTTACCACAACGTCAACTCCGTCGAACTGCGCGCGCTGCTGGACGAGGATGCCTTCGTGTCGGCGGTCGCGGCCGCGGTGCGCCGCCACCCCGTCCTGCGAACCGGGTTCCAGGTGGAGGGTTCCCGCCGCTTCCTCCAGGTGGTCCACGCCCGGGCACTGGCGTGCGTGCGCGTACACGACCTCCGCGACCGAACACGTGAGGAGCAGGAAACGTGGATCGCCGGTGTGGTGGAGGAGGAGCTCGCCGAGCCCTTCGACATGGTGACCCCACCCCTCCTGCGGTTCCGATTGCTGCGGCGAAGCGACGACGCCTTCCAACTCGTGGTGGCCGAGAACCACGTCATCCTGGATGGCTGGAGTTTCACCTCCCTGCTCGTCGAGATCTGGGAGGACCATCTCGCCCTCACTGGAGATGCGACCGAACCGGACGAACCGCGTGAGCTGCGGACCTCCTTCGCCGAATTCGTTCGCTTGGAGTCGGAGGCCGTCGAGTCCGAGGCGGCACGTGCTTACTGGACCGAAGAGTTCGCCGACGCCGTTCCCACCAGATACGCCGAGATCTCGGGAACCGAGGAACTCCCGCAGAGGGTCGCCCGCCGTACCGTGCCGATCGACGAGGAGCTCGAACGCTCGCTGCGCAAACTCGCAGCCGACCTCGGTGTACCGATCAAGAGCGTGCTCCTGGCAGCACACGTCCGGGTGCTGTCGGCCCTGGTCGGGCGGGCGGACGTGGTGACGGGCCTGGTCACCAACGGGCGTCCGGAGCGGCCCGACGGAGACGCGGTCAAGGGACTCTTCCTCAACACGGTGCCCGTTCGGGGCCGGGTCGGTAGCGGAACGTGGTCCGATCTCGTCGGGGAACTGTACGAGACCGAGCGTCGCATGCTCCCGCACCGGCGCTTCCCGCTGGGCGCCATCAACAGGGAACTCGGGGTGCGCGATCTGTTCGATTGCGCGTTCCACTTCGTGGAGTTCCACGAGACCAAGCGCCTGCTGTCGGATCGGCTGTTGCAGGGCATGGCGGGCAGTGACCTGTCATCGGAGAACACCCACTTCCGACTGCTGGCCGCGTTCTCCGTGCATCCCCCCGAGAACCGGCTCGGACTGGTCCTGGCCTACGACACCGCGACCTTTGGTGACCACATCGACCTGGTCGCCGAGTCCTACCTAAAGGCGCTGCGCGGGATTGCGGCGAACCCGGGGGAACACTGTGCCCGCTTCCGGATCGGTGACCTGCCCCCGGACACCATGGAGAGGCTTCCCTCGACCACCGGTGGTGTGGGGGGTCTGGTGTCGGTGTTCGATCGTTCGGTGGCTGTGGGGCCTGGTCGTGTGGCGGTGCGTGATGGTGGGGGCGAGGTCTCCTATGGCCGGTTGGCTGAGCTTTCGCGCGCGGTGGCGGCGGGGCTGGCCGAGCGGGGTGTGTGCGTGGGGGAGCGCGTGGGTGTGTGCGTGGGGCGTGATGCCCGGTTGCCGGCGGTGATCTTGGGTGTGTTGCGTGTGGGGGCGGTGTACGTGCCGTTGGATCCGGAGCATCCTCGGAGTCGGTTGGGGTATTGCGCGCGGGACGCGGGTGTGGGGGGGGTGGTGACCGATGATTCGACCTTCGACTTGTTCGAGCCGTCCGACTCGTCGGATTCCTCCGGTGGGGTTCGTGTGGAGCCGGTCCTGGTGGATGATCTGTTGGCCTGTACGGGTCCGGTTCCGGTGGTGGACGTGGTGGGGGAGAGTCCGGCGTATGTGATGTACACGTCGGGTTCCACAGGCCGTCCCAAGGGTGTGACGGTGTGTCACGGCAACGTCATGTGGTTGGTGGATGCGGCGTTGCCGCTGGTCGAAGCCTCCTCGCGGGATGTGTGGTCCTTCTTCCACTCCTACGCCTTCGACGTTTCGGTGTGGGAGATGTGGGGGGCGTTGGCGAGTGGGGGGACCTTGGTCATGGTTCCTCGGGATGTGGCGCGGGAGCCGGAGCGGTTGGTGGAGTTGTTGGCCGGGTCCGGGGTGAGCGTGCTGAGTCAGACCCCGACCGCGTTCACCCAGGTCTCGGCCCATTTAGGGCGGCTTCCGGATCTTCGGATGGTCGTGTTCGGGGGTGAGCGGCTCAGTCCTTCCGTGGTCTCGGACGTCGATCCGCGGGTGCGGCTGGTCAACATGTACGGCATAACCGAAACGACGGTCCACGTCACCTTTCACGAAGTGGACCAGAAAATGAAGGGGAGTCCCGTAGGGCGAGGAATGCCGGGCGCGGATGTGTACGTTCTGGATTCCTTTTTGCAGCCGGTTCCGGTGGGTGTGGTTGGGGAGATCTTCGTTTCCGGTGGTGGTGTGGTTCAGGGTTATCACGGTCGGTCTGGTTTGACGGCCGGTCGGTTCGTTCCGGATCCCTTTTCTGGTTCGGGTCGGCGGATGTATCGCAGTGGTGACCTGGCGCGTGTTCTCTCGGATGGTTCCTTGGATTATGTGGGTCGTTCCGACGCGCAGGTCAAGGTGAACGGGTACCGGGTGGAGCCCGCCGAGATCGAGTTCGTGGTCTCGGGTTGTCCTGGTGTGGGTGAGTGCGCGGTCGTGGTGGTGTCGGTGGGCGGCGCCGATCGTGTGGTCGCCTACGTGGTTCCGGTTCCGGGGGTGGAATTGGATTCGGTGGTGGTTCGGGAGTTCGTGGGTTCTCGGTTGCCTTCTCATATGGTTCCGGCGTATTTCGTCGAGATGGGTGGGTTGCCGTTGACGGTGAACGGGAAGTTGGACCGTTCGTCCCTGCCGGTTCCAGGGGCGGATCGTGTGGGTATGCGGAATTCGTTCGTGGCTCCGCGTAGTGAAATGGAACGGTTGGTGTGCGGGGTCTGGGAGTCGGTGCTCGGGGTTTCTCCCGTGGGGATCGACGACAACTACTTCGAGCTCGGTGGGAACTCGATCACGGCCGTGGAGATCGCCGAAGAACTGTCTGAGGCGGTCGATGGTGATGTGGACTTCGTCGCCGTCTACGGGAGCGCCACGGTGGCCGGACTCGCTGAACGGATCGCGACGGACCTGGAGGACAACGATGTTTGACGGCCATGACCTGACCGACCCTCGTTTCTGGACCCGCGGCGACACGCATCGCATCGTCGCCCGGATGCGGGACGAAGCACCGGTTCATCGACACGAGGGGACGACGGAAGGGGACATTTGGGGGGTCTTCACCCACGAGCACGCGGTGGAGGTCCTTGGGAACGCCGAGGTCTACGGGTCGGAAGGCGGTTCACTCCTCGGCTCGGGCAACCCGCCCGCCGGAGCCGGGCGGATGATGGCCCTGACCGACCCACCACGCCACCGCGGTATCCGCAACGCGGCCGCCGATCGCTTCTCGCCGCGTTCACTGGCCCGGTTCGAACCCGCGATCCGGAAACTGGTCGCCGAGCTGATCGACCTGGCCTTGGGCGAGGAGGAGTTCGACTTCGTGGGCTCGATCGCCTCCGTTGTCCCGATGGTGGTGTTGTGCGACGTCATGGACATCCCCGCGAAGGACCGGTCCTCGATCGAGAGGCTGTGCGACGAGGCGTTCCTGTCCGGAGCGCCGAACCGAAGGCGTGAGGCCCACCAAGACCTGCTCGCCTATCTCCTCGAACTCGTCATCGAACGAAGGATCGACCCCGGTGACGACCTCGTCAGCGCCCTGGCCTCCGGCGAGGGGCGCTACGCGCTGAGCATCCAGGACGCGGTGCTCAACTGCGACAACATCATGGTCGGCGGCGTCCAGACCGTGCGTCACACTGCGTCCGCGATCATGCACCTGCTCCTGCACGCCCCCGGGTTGTGGAACCGACTACGCTCACCCGACCTACGGTTCAACCCGGCCGTGGACGAACTGCTGCGCGTCACCTCGGTCGGCGTGCACGTCTTACGCACCGTCCGCAAGCCGGCTGAACTGGGCGGTAGGCACCTGAGTACCGGTGATCGCGTCGTCGTGTGGATCCCCTCCGCCAACCGCGACCCGGAGGTCTTCCAAGACCCCGACCGCGCCGACCTCACCAGAACGCCCAACCGCCACCTCGCCCTGGGACGAGGCCCGCACTTCTGCGTCGGGGCGGCCCTCGCACGCCTGGAACTCCGGTTGCTCTTGGAAGAGCTGGTGGGGCGAGTGGGCGCCATCGAGTCCACCGGGCCGGCCACCCCGGCCTTGTCGATCATCAACCTGGGACTCAACCGCCTGCCCATGCGCTTCCACACGAACACCGGAGAGGGGGTGGACGCATGAGTCGGGCCGCGCTGCGCCTGAGCACCGTGCCCACCCCCGACGCCACCATCCGACTGGTGTGCTTCGCTTTCGCCGGCGGTGGCGTCATGCCGTTCCGCCGGTGGTCGGGGGTACTCGACGATCGAACCGAGCTGTGGGGCGTGAGCTACCCCGGGCGCGAGGCCGTGTTCGGGTTCTCCGAACCACGTGACTGGGAAGGGCTCGTGAGGTGGAGCGCTGAAGCGGTCCTGTCGCGGATCCCCCCGCCCTACGTCCTCTTCGGACACAGCATGGGTGCTCTGGTGGCCCATGACGTCGCTCGGCTCCTCGCCCACGAGGGCCCGACGGTAAGGCGGGTGATCGTGTCCGGGCACAGGCCGCCCCAGCGCAGGCCCCACCACTCCCTGGCACTCTTGGACGCCGAGGACACCGATCTGCTCGCGTGGATGATCGATATGGGAGGGGCACCTGTTCAAGCCCTGTCCCATCCCGACCTTCGAGCTCTGGCCGTGGAACTGTTCCGTCAGGACCTCAGAACACTGTCGACCTACCGCCACCGTGACGGACCCCTTCTCACCTGTGACCTGCACGTGGTGCGCGGCCAGGACGAACTCATGACCGAGGCCGACCTAGCCGACTGGGCGGAGGCCACCAGTGGCCGGACCACGTTCCAGGTGCTGCCTGGCGGACACTTCTACACCCCCGACGCCTGGGACGGCCTGCCCGGGCTGCTCCAGGGGCGTGTGGAGGGGGCCGAATGTTAGCCGAGGAAGTCGAGTACCCTGAACCATTCCGTCCAGCGGTGGTCGACGACACCGATCGAATCCTCCGAGTCGAGCCCGGCCACGTCGGCCTCTCCGAAGAACACGGTGCCTTCGACGGGCGTGCCCTGTGGAACGAGCACCTCGAACTCACTGGAGCATCCGAAGGCGTGCGCCGGGCAAGCCGAGGAGATCCGCAACTCGCCGTCGTCCAGCCGGACGCCTCCGCGCGGACCGACGAGCGCACGGGTCTCGGTGGAATGGACGACGATGTCCTCGCGGTCCTCCCCGATGACCTCGACGTTGCCCCCGACGACGTGCACGCTCACCGCGTCCACACCGGAGTCGAAACCGTGGCTCTCCTGAAGAGTGCGGCGCAGCAACGCCTCGGTGGCCAGGAATGTCCCCGCGATCAGGAACACGATGGTCAGGACCGACGTGATCCGAGTGCCCCTGCGCGCCGGTGCGACGGCGAAGTCCTCGGTGGCCCGCGATGTGGTGGGCAAGGTGTGTCATCCTCTCGTCGGCCGGCCGAGCGCCTGATCGGGCCCGAACCCGTGCGTTTTGAGAAAGGTCAGGACGGCCGCCACCCTGCGGTGCTGGTCGGTCTCCTCAGGGGGCAGGTCCAGCTTGGTGAAGATGCCGCGGATGTGCTTCTCCACGGCCCGTTCGGAGAGCCGCAGGCGTGTGGTGATGGAGGCGTTGCTGCACCCTTCGGCCATCGCGGCCAGCACGTCGTTCTCCCGGGGGGAGAGCCGGTCCAGGATCTGTTCCTCCCGGCCGCGTTTGAGGATCTGGGACACCACTTCCGGATCCAGTGCGCTGCCGCCCCGCGCGACGCGGCCGATGGTGTCCAGGAACGTGGAGATGTCGGTGACGCGGTCCTTGAGGAGATAGCCGACACCCTTGGTGCTCCGGGCCAGGAGTTCGCCCGCCGACTCCTCCTCGATCCACTGAGAGAGGAGCAGGACTGCGGTTTCGGGGTACCTTTTGCGGATGTCGAGGCTGGCGATGATGCCCTCGTCCGTGTACGTGGGTGGCATGCGTACGTCCAGGATTGCCAAGTCGGGACGGTGGTCGGTGACGGCGTCGACGGCCGCGGCGGCATCGCCCACCGAGGCCACCACGGACAACCCCTCGTCCTCCAACAGTCGTACGATGCCGCTGCGCAACAGGACCGAGTCGTCGGCCAGGACGATGCGCAGTCCGGTGTCTACATCCGCCACGGCAACTCACCCTCCACGATGGTGGGTCCGCCGTGAGGACTGTCCACCCTCAGGTCTCCGTCCATGGCCCGCAGGCGTGTGCGCAGCCCGTCGAGCCCGTGGTGCGCGACGATGCTCGCTCCGCCCACTCCGTCGTCGGTGATCCGCAGGCACAGGCGGTCACCGAACCTCCATACGGCGATGTCGACGACATCGGCGCCGGCGTGCTTGACGATGTTGGACAGGGCCTCGGCCACGACGTAGTAGGCGCTGGCCTCGCACAGTCGCCCTGGCCGTTCGGCCAGGTCGATGTCCAGCCGGATCTGGATGTCCTGTCGGCGGGCGATCGATTCGACCGCCGCCGACAGGCCCCGTTCACGCAGGATCGGAGGGTGGGCCCCCCGGGCGACCTGGCGCAGTTCACCGATCGCCGCCTGCGCTTCCTCTTGGGCCTCCGCGAGCAGTGGGACGGCTTTGTCCGGGTCGCGTTCGAGTTGGCGGTTGGCCCTGCTCACCGCCATGGCCACGGCCAACAGCCGTTGCTGGGCACCGTCGTGCAGGTTCCTGGCGATGCTGTCGCGCTCGGCCTCGACGGCGTCGATGATGTCGACGCGGGCGCTTTCCAGATCGAAGATGCGGCTCTGTTGCCGCACCGTTCGCGTTCCCAGGACCGCCCACAGTGTGGTGCGGGCGCTCCAACGGTCGAGGGGGCCGCCGATCGCGGCCCCGAACGCGCACACGCACGCACCTGCCAGGACGACGCCCGCGATCGTGAGCGCCCCCAGTTCGATTCCGGCGAACGTCGCTCCGTTCGCGGGAAGCAGCGCGTACACCGGAACCAGGATCGCCGCGAAGCCCACGGCCAGGAGGGTGAGCATGATCGTGCCGGACACGAGTTCGACCGCGGCCAGGGTGCCGAGGTGCCGGATCGGTCGATCACAACGCCGGGCCCTGGGAGGCGGCTCCGCACGGTCTCCGATGCGTGGCGTGGGGGACGACGGTTCCTTCGACCGGAAGGCGACGCGTGCGCACTCGGCTGCGGACTGGTGCCGGGCCAGTCGTTCGCCTCGCGACAGGACGGCGGAACCCACACGGGGGATCGGCCGAAGCAGTAGCCCCACCAGCACCACGACCAACGGGAGCAGGTGCCACCAGGCCGTGCTGAGGCCACGCAGGACCTCGAACGCGGCCGCCGCATGTGGCGCTGGGGAGCCGGTGCGGAGGGTGCGTGCCATCGGCCTTCCTGCCTTCCGGTCGAGTGCCCGAGTGCCTCGTTCATCGATGAGCATACGCAGACCGACTCCAGGGGCCAATGAGGAGGAGCCTCCCCGCCATGGGAGGGCAGGCACTCCCACCGAGCTTGTGCACCCCCTACAGACACCAGCCGCTGTCATGGCCAGCATGGTGAGCATCCGAACACCGTGGTTCGCCCACTGAACACACGACCGCACTGGAGGAACCCCCCGATGAGCAGCCCGCATCGAAACGACGAGCACTCGCGTAGTGACCCACCGGGCAGGCGCTCCCTGCTCGGAAGGGTGGTCGTCGCGTGCGCCTCTTGGAGTACACGCCACAGGTGGCTCGCGCTCGTCCTCTGGCTGCTCTTCGTGGTCGGTGCCTACGGTGGCGGTTCGGTGTTCGAACCGCGTGAACAAGAGGACGCCGACCAGCTGAGCGGCGAGGCCGCCGTGGCCGAACGCCTCTTGGACGACTCCGACTTCGACGAACGCCCCGTCGAGAACGTTCTGATGCAGAACAGCGTCGGCCGGCTCGACCCGGAGGTGGCGGAAGACGCCGTCGCGGACCTGCGCGACGCCTACGCCGACATCGACGTGGTTGCGGAGGTGGGCGACCCGATCCCGTCCGACGACATGCGGTCTTGGCTCCTGTTGGTGGAGCTGGAGGTGGATCCCGAGGTGACGCCGACGCGTGAGGCCGTCGTGCCCATGCTGGAGGCCACCGCCGACGTCGAGCAGGAGTACTCGGACACCCTGACCATCGAACAGGTCGGTTCCGCATCCCTCAGCAAGGAGTACACCGAGCGGGCGGACGAGGACTTCGAGCGGGCCGAGATGATCAGCATCCCGGTGACCTTCGCGATCCTCATCATCGCCTTCGGTTCGCTCATCGCCGCGGGTGTGCCCGTGCTCCTGGGCATCAGCGCTGTGGGGATCGCCTTGGGTATGGTGACGGCCGCGTCCCAGCTGCTCCCCGCGCACCCCGCGCAGTCCGCCATCATCCTTTTGATGGGCTTGGCCGTGGGCGTGGACTACTCATTGTTCTACCTGCGCCGAGTGCGAGAGGAGAAGGCCGCCGGCCGGGAGAACGACGCCGCGCTCAAGATCGCGGCGGCTACGTCCGGAAGGACCATCGTGGTCGCCGGAAGCGCCGTCATCATCGCGGTGAGCAGCATGTTCTTCGCGGGCAGCGGCATCTTCTCCTCCTTGGCGCTGGGCACGATCGTCGTCGTCGCGGTGGCGGTCGTCGGTGCCCTGACCGTGCTGCCCGCGGTGCTCTCCCTGCTCGGCAACGGCACCGAGCGGTTGATGATCCCCGGTCGGCGCAAGTTCTCCTCGGAGGGCAGCCTGTTCTGGGGAGCGGTGCTCAAGCCGGTGCTCCGCGCGCCCTTGACCGCCGTCATCGTCGGATGCCTGGCCCTGGGACTGCTCATCCTTCCCATCATGGACATGAAGCTCAAGATCCCCGGTGACGACGACCTGCCGCGCACCTACGACGTAGTGCGTGTCCTGGACAACGTCAACAGGGCGTTCCCGGACCACACCTCGCAGCACATGGTGGTCGTGGAGGCGGAGACGGACCAGGCGGACGCGGTCGAGGGCGCACTGGCCGAGCTGCACACCACCGCCGCCGACACGGAGGGCTTCGAGATCCGTGGAGAGCCCGACGTCGTGCGGTCGGTGGACGGTCTCGTCACAAAGATGCCGGTCACGATCTCCTCTGGCGAGGACAGCGCCGAGGCGCGGGACAGTCTCCGAGTCCTGCGGGACGACCTGGTGCCCGACGCCGCCGACGACGTTTCCGGAAGCACGTGGGCGGTCGGTGGCGCGACCGCCTACAGCATGGACTTCTCCCAGACCCAGGAGGAGCGGCTGCCGTTCGTCATCGGCTTCGTCATCCTGTTCTGCTTCACGCTCATGCTGGTCACGTTCCGTTCCGTGGCCCTGGCGCTGGTCACCGCCGCGCTCAACGGGCTCTCCACGCTCGCCGCCTTCGGAGTGGTCATCCTGGTCTTCCAGAACACGTGGGCCGAGGACCTGCTCGGATTCGCCTCCAACGGATCCGTCGTCTCCTGGGTGCCGGTGGTGCTCTTCGTCGTGTTGTTCGGACTGTCGATGGACTACCACCTGTTCGTCCTCCACCGCATCAAGGAGGGCGTGGACGAAGGCAAACCCTACGTGGAGGCGATCCGCTACGGGGTCGTCCGTTCGGCCGGGGTCGTCACCAGCGCCGCGTCGATCATGATCGCGGTCTTCGCGGTCTTCGCGACCCTATCGACACTGGACATGAAGCAGCTCGGCACGGGGTTGGCGGTGGCCGTGCTGCTGGACGCGACCGTGATCCGCGGGGTCATGCTTCCGGGGGCCTTGGCGGCACTGGGCCGTCACGCCTGGGGTCGCTCGGCGCGCGCCGAGCCCGGGCCCACCGAGAAACCCGCGGACGAGGCGGCCGAACGGGAGCCGGAGAAGGCGGACGGCGAGTATCCGGACCACCAGTTGAGCGAGCGTTGAGGCGGCGGGACGGACTCGGGGGGCACACGCGCGTCGTATCCCTCCCTTCCCACCCCGACTTCGATTCCCCGCTCACCGGTTCAACCACCGAGAGCCGTGGGGACGGGCGAACAGAGACAGGAGCGAAATGTTACCAACGGCAGTGGAAGAGCGATCGACGACCATCACCGCGGCCTTCGACGCGCACGCGCAAGGACAGCCTGGACGGACCGCGGTCGTGGACGGTGGGCGTCACGTGGACTACCGGACCATCGATGCCGCCTCCGACGCCTGTGCGCGCGCACTACAGGACCGTGGTGTGGGCCCGGGCGATATCGTCCCGGTCCTGATCCCCCGCTCCGCGGAACTCGTCGCGACGCTGCTCGCCGTCCTGAAGACTGGGGCCGCGTACGCGGCTCTCGACCCGGAGTGGCCACGCTCGCACGTGGAATCGCTGGTCGAGCAGCTCGACGCGCCCTTGGTGATCACCGAAGAGAAAGGGCCCCTCGGCGTCCCCTCCCACCCACCCGCCGGCTTGGAGGACGTCACCGTCGAGGTCGGTCTCGTCCCGGTGCCGATCACGGGGGACATGCCCGCCGCGGTGTTCTTCACGTCGGGCAGCACCGGACGGCCCAAGGGTGTGGTGTCCCCGCATAAGGCGATCGTCCGACTGATGAGCGACCCCTTGTTCTCGGGCATCGGTCGGGACAGCGCGATGCCCCAGGGGTCACCTCTTCCCTGGGACGGTTTCGCGCTGGAGCTGTGGACGATCCTGATGGGTGGGGGGACCTCGGTGCTCGTCACCGAGCCCTACCTCACGCCCGAACTGCTGCGCCGCTTCGTCGAGGATCACGGAGTCGACCGGTTGTTCGTCACCACGGCCCTGTTCAACATGTTCGTGGAAGAGGACCTGGAGGCCTTCGGGGGGCTGGGCCTGGTCATGACCGGCGGGGAGAGGCTGTCCCGAAAACACGTGCGCCGCTTCGTGGAGCGGTACCCGGACACGTGGATCGTCAACTGTTACGGGCCGGTGGAGAGCACCGTCTACGCCACATCCCACGACATCGTCGTGGCCGACTGCGATCGGCCCGAGGGAATCCCTATCGGACGCCCCATCGCGCACACCGAGGTCCACGTCCTCGACGGCGAGGTTCCCTGTGGGCCCGGCCGGTCGGGCGAGATCTGTGTCGGTGGGGACGGTCTGGCCGTCCGCTACCTCGGTGATCCCGAACAGACCGCTGCCAAGTTCCCCTCGGTCCTGATCGACGGTCGACGGACACGCCTCTACCGGACCGGTGATCGCGGCCACGTCGACCTCGATGGGCGACTGTACTTCGAGGGAAGGGTGGGACGCCAGGTCAAGGTGCGCGGACACCGCATCGAACCGGCGGAGGTCGAGGTCCTCGCCGACGGTGCCCCCGGGGTGTCCCGAGCCATCGCCGTTCCTCGCCACGACGATTCCGGGGCGTGCGTGGAGATCGCGTTGTTCTTCGTCCCGGAGGGGAAGGACACCGACGCCCGGTCGGTACGGTCCTGGCTGGCCCGGGAGGCGCCCCGACACCTGGTGCCCGGACTGATCGTGGCGGTGGACGTCTACCCGTTGACCAGCACGGGGAAGATCGATCAGAAAGCGCTGCTGGCCGCCCACACCGTGGACGGCACCCCGGTGGACGCGTCGACCGGAGAGGCCGACGGGACGGTCGACGACCGGGTCATGGACGCGGTTTCGAGGGCCTTCACAGAGGTCCTGGGAACGCGGGGGGTCCCCGCCGACCTGTCGTTCTTCGAACAGGGTGGTACCTCCCTGGACGCCGGTCGTGTGTGCGCCCGGCTGGGACAGCGCCTCGGGATGACGGTTCCGGTGTCTCGGATCATGGCCCATCCGACCGTGGCGGGACTCGCGGGCTGGGTGCGTACGGCCCAACGCGAGACGGAGGGTACGGACCCCGAAGCGACGGAAGGAGGGTCGTCCTCCGCCGGAGGGGTGGAGTTGCGAGGTGTCCAAGGGGCCTTCGTGATTTCCCACCTCTTCGACCCCCACGACCTCTCGTCGCTGTGCGTGGCCCTCTGGCGGATCCCCTCCGACGTGGACGCCGCGGCCCTGGAACAGGCGGTCGCCGACGTCACCGAGCGACACGAGGCACTGCGCTCGGACTACGTCCTCCACCATGGCCGGCCGTACGCGTTCGTGCGCGACGTCGCTCGCCCGGTACGGGTGGAAAGGGTCGGGGTCGAGGGCGGTGAGCACGCCGTCACGGCCGTGCTCAGCGCCCCGTTGAACATCGGTGAGGGTGAGGTCTGGCGGTGTGCGGTCGCTTCCAACCAGCAAGAGAGCCTACTCGGGATCGCCGTCCACCACGTCGCCTTTGACGGATGGGCCCAGAGCGTGCTCGCGAAGGATCTCGCGATGGCCTACAGCGCACGCCGTCAGGGCCGATCACCGGTCTTTGGAACCCGGGCACCGAGCCTCGCCGAGTGTGCGGGGGAACTCGCCGTGTCCCACCGGGTGCGCACGCCGCAGGCGGAGCGCCAACGATGGGTCGACGACGTTTCTGACCTGCCCGACCTGGCGGTTCCCCACGTGGAGGGTCGCCCCGATCGGTTGGAGCGCCCCCGCTTGGGGTTCACGCTGAGCGGAGCCGAAGTGCGCGCACTGGACCGGGTGGCGTCGAACGCGGGCACGACGCGGTTCGTCGTCTTGCTCACCGCGTACGCCATGGCGCTGCACACAACGACGGGTCAAGGGTCGTTCGGTATCGGTGTCCCGTTCGCCCGGCGCGACACCGAACTGGTCAGCAGGGCCGTCACTTGCCTCATCGAGACGGTCTGTGTGCCGGTGCGCGACCTGGACGGTGTGGACCGGGGAGGGGCGTTGCGCGAGATGCGGAGGGTCGTGTCCCGTGCGTTCGCGGCCCAGGACATGGCGTACACGGATCTGGTGAAGGTCGCCCGACCCGACCGGGGGGAACGCAACGCGCTCTTCCAGACGCTCTTCGCGCTCCAGGACTTCCCCCACCCGGATCTGGTACTGGCACGACGCCAAGGTGAGTTCACGCGGGTACGCACGCCCCGGGCGATGTTCGAGCTGGTCACGGAGGCATGGCCGGTGCCGGGAGGCGGGCTCGACATCGAACTGGACCACCAGCCCGAGCTCGTTCCCACCGAGTTCGTCGAGACGCTGCGCACGACCTATCTCGACGTGACGACCACCCTGGTCAAGGACGCGGGCGCGCACTGACCAGGGTCGGCGCCGCGCCCTGGGGCGATGCCCGTCCCGCTCCCAGGGCGCGGTGGTCCCCGCCAGGGACCTCGGTGGCGTTGGACAGGTCGAGCCGGGACCGCCGACGACGCTCACGCCACCGGCGCAGGTGGGCCCCCACGGGTTCGGGTGCGCTCATCGCTCCACGGTAGGGCGGGAAGGGGCCCGGCGCACGGGTCGTCGGTCCGGGCGGCGGCCGGCGGGTCGGTGGAGGCGGCCGGGAAGCCGGCGCCCGACCGCCCGGGGCCTCAGCAGGTTCCGATCTCCCGCCAGGGGCCCCAATCGGCGGTCTCCGATGGCGAGATGTTTCCGGGCCACCACACCGCCTCGTACTCGCGCCCCTCGTGGACGACGGTCGAACCCTCGGAGTAGCCGGTGCCCTCCGACCAGGCGGCGGAGGTGCACGTCTGGGGCTCGGGCGCGGCGGGTTCGGTCGACTCCTCGCTCTGCTCCGGTGCGCCCCCGCCCTGGGCGTCGACGCCCGGCTCACTCCGCCCGTCATCGCGGTCCGAGGTGTCGCTTTGCGGCTGTTCGTCGGGGGCCGCGTCCTCTTCGGTCTCGGGGCCGGGCGAGACCGTCAGGACCACGGTGGACGCGGGTTCGACGATCGCGCCGACGGTCGGGGACTGGGAGACGACCTCTCCCTCGGGACGGTCCGATTGCTCGGTCACCACCACCTCCGCGGCCAGGCCGAGGGCGTCGAGGGCCGCGCGGGCCTCCTCCTCGCTGTGCTCGACCAGGTCGGGCAGGGTGACGCCCTCGCTGACGGTGAGGGTCACCGGTGCGTCGTAGGCCACCGTCTCCTCCGCCTCGGGGTCGGTCTCCAACACCGTCCCCGAGGGCACGGAGTCCGAGGCTTCCTGGACGATCGTCACGTCCGTGAACCCGAGGTCGGCCAACGACCGGCGCGCGTCCGCTTCGGCCTCGTCCACGACGTCGGGCATGGACAGGCTCTCGGGTCCGATGGCCACCACGATGGTGACCGGGTCGTCCTCGGTGAGCGAGGCACCCGATTCGGGGGTGGTGGCGGAGACGAGACCGGCGTCCACGTCGTCGTCGTGGACCTGGTCGTAGGAGACGTCGGGGGAGACCGCGAGAGAGTCGATGTGTTCGGTGGCGTCCTCGGGGCTGATACCGACCAGGTCGGGCATCGTGACCACGACCGCTTCGGCTTGGGCCCCGTCCTCCGAGGAGGTGAGGGACCAGGTCAGCAGTCCGGCCACGAGGACGAGCAGGAGGACGCCGGCGGCCGCGAGGAGGAGGGCGCGGCGGCCCTTCGTCTTCGTCGGCAGGGTCCGCGCGGGGTCGTCGGTGCGGTCGCCGGCGTCCTCGGAGGGTTCCGTGGGGTCGTCGAGGGCGGGCCCTTGCCGGGCGCCGGAGGCGGCGTGCCGGCCGGAGGTGGCCGGCAGGCGTTCCCGGACTCGATGAACCAGGGCCCGGTAGCGGCCGGCGTCACGTGGGCGGTGATCGGGGTCGACCGCGGTCGCCTTGTCCACCAGGAGGGCGAACTCGTCACCGGCCTCGGAGATCGCCCCGTCGGCTTCCCCGGTTCCCATTCCCGCGATCATGACGCGCAGGAGTTCGCCTACGGCACGGACGTCCTCGCTGGGGTCGGTCACCGTCGAGTCGGGTGTGCTCACCAACGGCAGGAGGCGCACCGAACCGTCGTCGGCCAGGAACACGGTGTCGAGGCCGACGGCCCCGTGCGCCAACCCCTGCTCGTGGAATTCCTCCAAGACCGACAGCAGGGTGTCGATCACGTCCAGGGCCTCGCGTCTGGAGACACGTTCGCCGAACCTGCCGCCGACGATGCCCTGGAGGGGTTCGCCGGCGGGTACGTCGCAGACCACCCACGCTCGGCCGGTGTCGATTCCATGGTCCCGGGTCTTCTGCAGGACGGGATGGTCGATTCCTCGCAGCCGCTCCCACTGCGCGAAGGGCGCGTCCGCGTGCTCGGTGGCGGTCTCGTCGAGCAGGACGAGGACCGGGGTGTTCGCCACGAGGTCCCGGGCCTCGAACAGCAGCGTTCGATCATCCACGCGGGTGCCGTCACCGCACCGGTAGCGTCCGGCCAGGGGCGCCGGGGGAACCGGGGGAGGTTGCGCCGAGGAATCGTGGGTGGAGGTCTCCATGATGGGAATTCTATGGAGTCTGGAAGGCCGGAGTTCCCACCTTTCGGGTGAAATGCGGTGTTTTGGGGAGCGAACCCACGTGGCGGCTGGTGGAGACCGTGTCGCGGGCGAAAACCTTTCGACAGGACCGGGCGCCCTTGCGAGGGTTGCCGGTATGGGAGATTTCAGCAGGACCGAGCTGCGTCGGATGCAGGATCTGTCCCAGCGGGTGGCGGTGGCCCGGCCGGAACTGGTGAACGGTGACGCGACCGTTGGTGAACTGGCCTGGGTCTGGGGCATGGGCTACGACACCTACGGGTCGTCTTGGCGGCGCCGACTGTGGTTCGACGACGACCGGGTGGCCGCCTGGGGGTGGGCGCGTCTGCCGTATCGGATCCCGCGCGGCGACGGGACGTTCCGCGAGACGAAGGCGGCCGAGCTGGTCTGGCAGACGGACTCGGACCGGCCGGAGCTGATCGACGAGGTCCTGGACTGGTACGACGAGGTGGCCGGGGGCGTCGAGCGAACGTTGACGGTGCAGGTGGCCGACGCGCGGGCACGTGAGCGGGTCCAAGCGCACGGGTTCGCCTTCGACGACAAGGACGGGGGCGACGACGGGCACTGGCTCCAGAGCAACGAACGGGACCTGGTCGAGGTGCCGGATCCGGTGTTGCCCGAGGGATTCCGGTTCGTGACGGCCGACGACCTGTCGGCGGCCGGGGTGGTCGAGGCGCACCGGGACGCCTGGCCGAACTCCCAGTTCTCCGAGGCGGGGTTGGAACGCGTTCGGGGCACCTGGCCGTACCGGGGAGACCTGCACGTGCTGGTCGAGGCGCCGGACGGGACACTCGCCGCGTCCGCGATCATCTGGCTGGACGAAGTCACGCGCACCGCCGAGTTCGAGCCGGTCGGCACCCACGTGGACTTCCGCCGGAGGGGGCTGGGGTCGGCGTTGCAGTTGCACGGCATGCACCGGGCGAAGGCGGCCGGGGCGGAGCGCATGATGGTGGCCTGCCTGGGAGCGCCGGCGCACCCGTCCGCGCGTGGGCTGTACTACGGCGTGGGGTTCCGGGAATTCACCCGCGACCTGCCCTACGTCAAGACCGTGGGGTGACGCTCGGGCGCCGGTCCGACCTCGTGACCGTCCCCGGGCCCCGTTCGCTTGTGGTCGATCAGCCCAGAACGGCGAACATCATGATGTTCGCCGCCACATAGATCACCGTTGCCACCACCAGCCCCAGGAGCATCACCCAGACCGCGGGCTTCTTCCTGACCAGGCGCACGATCGACCAGACGGTGACCGTCGACCAGATCACCCACGGTGAGACGATCATCAGCGGGATGGCCAGGTTGACGGCCGCGCCGCAGTCGCTTCCGCAGCTCGCGGTCGCCATGGTCGAGAAAAGGCCCCAGAGGCTCGCCGCCAGGCACACCAGTGGCGCGAGGCAGATGAGGACGATGGTGACCACCATGTCCGCGGGCGTCCCTTGCCGGTGCCGCGGCGCGGGTCCCGACGGAGGGCCGTGGTGAGGGGTGTTCGGAGGGAACCCCATGGGGGACGCGTAGGACATGGGCGTCATCTTCACACATCGAGGAGCCCATGACCAGTGCGTTCGGCTCCACGGGCATGGGGACCCCACGGGCGCGGCCCGGTGGTTCCCGGCCGCGCCGGGGCCGTACCACGCACGGGGTGGGTCCTGGGGAGCTCGCCGGTGACATCCCGTCGTTTCCGGTGGGAGGCGCCAGGGTAGAGGCGCAAATAACCACATAGTTCGCAAAAGGTGCAAATAAGACTCTCGGTTCGATCGCCGGCGCCTGGCGCTGCCGGAAGGGGCTGACACGCACCTACCCCACCGCTCGAAAGGGGGCGGAGGAAATGCAGCAGGATGGTCACGGGGCCGGAGGTTCCGCGCGTCGTCGTACCCGCCGCGGGGGCCGGATGAGGAACGAGGGGCCGGGGCTGGGACCCGAACAGAGGCCCGAAGCGGAGACCATGCCCGCCGAGCGACTCCGGGAAGCGAAGAGGGTGCCCTCGCCGCGCGAGGAACAGCCCGCCCGCGCCTCCACCACGGACGACCCCGACGTCTACCTCGACATTCCGGTCGTGAAGGTCGACGAGATCGAGCTCGACGTCGAGGACCTCGCGGCATCCGTTTCGCTGGAGGCCGACGTGCTGGACCTGCTCAGGCTGAAGGTGGGCGTGGACGTCGAACTCGGCCACGTCGGCCTCACCATCAAGGGGGTCGAGGCGCAGGCCCTGCTCAAGGTGCAGCTCGACAACGTGCGGGAGATCATCGCCCGGGTCCTCAAGACCATCGATTCCAACCCGCAGATCATCGAACACATCACCCGAGGGGTGGGGAGGTCGCTCGACGAGGTGTCGGGAGGTGCCGGCGAGGCCGTCTCGGAGGCCGGGCGAGGCGCCGGCGATGCCGTGGCGGGGGTCGGCCGGGGCGCCGGTGAGGCCGTAGCGGGAGCCGGGAGAGGCGCCGGAAGGGCCTTGGCTGAGACGGCGGACGCCGTCGGCGACACGGTGGGGGCCCTCGACGAGGAGGACGACGGATGAGACGACGGATGAGACGGCGCCGGGAGGACGACGTGGAGATCAGCGCGTCGTTCTCGGCGGACGAACTGGTCTTCCACGAGGATCCGGTGGTGCGGACACGGGTTCGAGGGTGGCCCGAACACGAGAGCCTTTCGGTCCGTGAACGCGACGGGCTGCCTTGGCGGGTCCGTTCCGGGCAGGTGTACCGGAACGTCCACGTCGACTACCGGGTCGCCGGTGCGATGAGGGCCCCGGAGTTCGAGACCGACCTCGATCGTGGGGGAGACGAGCGCGGGAGCGAGCCACCGCCGAACGGATGAACCGATCGGCTCGCTCCGGGTCCCCGAGGCCGGCCGGGAGAGCGTCGCCCCTCCCGGCCGGTGCCTTCCTGATCACACGGTGGACGTGGTCTTCGGTTCCTCCGCCGGGCCGAAGCGCCGGCGTGGGTCAGTGCGTGATGGCGCCGGTGGACGCGGAGCGGACGAGTTTCGCGTACTTGCCGAGGACGCCCTCCGAGAACTTGTTGGGCAGAGGCCGCCAGTGTGCTCGGCGCGCCTGGAGTTCCTCCTCCTCGACATGGAGGTCGATGGTGCGCTCGGCGATGTCGACGGTGATGCGGTCCCCCTCGCGGATGAGCGCGATGGGTCCGCCCTCGACCGCCTCCGGGGCGATGTGGCCGACGCACAGGCCCGTGGTGCCGCCGGAGAAACGTCCGTCGGTCAGCAGCAGGACGTCGCGGCCCAGGCCCGCGCCCTTGATCGCGGCGGTGATGGCCAGCATCTCCCGCATCCCGGGGCCGCCCTTGGGGCCCTCATAACGGATCACCACGACGTCCCCCTCGCGGATCTCACCGGCGCTCAACGCCCTCAACGCCGCCTGCTCGCGTTCGAACACCCGCGCGGGTCCGGAGAAGACCGTGGTGTCGAAACCGGCGGTCTTCACGACCGCTCCCTCCGGTGCGAGTGATCCGTGGAGAACGGTGATGCCGCCGGTGGGGTGGAGAGGGTCGTCGAGGCGGCGAAGGACGGCCCCGTCGATCGGATCCGGCGCGAGCTCCCGGAGGTTCTCCGCGACGGTCCTGCCCGTGACGGTGAGCGCGTCGCCGTGCAGCAGGCCCGCGTCCAAGAGCGACTTCATCAGAACAGGGATGCCGCCGACACGGTCGACGTCGTGCATGACGAACCTGCCGAACGGCTTGAGGTCGCCGATGTGGGGGACACGGTCGCTGATCCGGTTGAAGTCGTCGAGTTCGAGTTCGACCTTCGCCTCGTGGGCGATGGCGAGCAGGTGCAGGACGGCGTTGGTGGATCCGCCCAGCGCCATGACCACGGTGATGGCGTTCTCGAACGCCTGTTTCGTCATGATGTCGCGCGCGGTGATCCCGTGCTGGAGCATGGCGACCACCGCTTCGCCGGACCGGTGCGCGTGGTGGTCGCGGCGACGGTCCGCGGACGGGGCGGAGGCGGAACCGGGCAGGCTCATCCCCATCGCCTCGGCGACCGCCGCCATGGTGTTGGCCGTGAACATGCCGCCGCAGGCACCTTCACCGGGGCAGACGGCGCGTTCGATCCGGTCGAGGTCATCGCTGCCCATCCGCCCGGCCTTGTAGGCCCCGACGCCCTCGAAGGCGTCGATGAGTGTCACATCCTTCTCGGTGCCGTCCGACAGCTTCACCGATCCGGGCGCGATGGTGCCCGCGTACATGAACACCGAGGCGAGGTCCAGGCGTGCGGCCGCCATGAGCATGCCGGGCAGCGACTTGTCGCAGCCCGCGAGCAGGACCGATCCGTCCAGGCGCTCCGCCTGCATGACCGTCTCGACCGAGTCGGCGATCACCTCACGTGAGACGAGGGAGAAGTGCATGCCCTCGTGGCCCATGGAGATGCCATCGGAGACAGAGATGGTGCCGAACTCCAAGGGGTAGCCGCCACCGGCGTGCACGCCCCCCTTCGTCGCGCGTGCGAGACGGTCCAGGGAGAGGTTGCAGGGGGTGATCTCGTTCCACGAACCGGCGACGCCGATGAGCGGTTTGTCCCAGTCGCCGTCGCCCATGCCGAGTGCCCGGAGCATGCCACGGCTGGGGGCGGCCTCCACGCCGTCGGTGACGGTGCGGCTGCGCGGTTTCGGATCGATGCCCATATCGGTGCCTCGCATGGAGTCGTCAGCGGACCGGTTCACGGTCTTCCTCTCCGCGGCCCGCGGCCGGAGGTGGGGTCACGGCCGGCGCGGACTTCGGCCACCGCATACCCCCGGCCTCCCCCGAGAACCCGGCTCGTTCCGTGCCTTTCCGGTTCGAGAGCCCGCTAACCCTGCCCGAGAGGGGGGTGCGTGGTTCGAGGGGGTCGGTGAGGTGTCCGTGCCCCTGGAACAGGGATCTCATCGCTCCCGTACCGCCGGGGCGCGGGCGGTGAGGAGCGTGACGGTGCCGCTGGGGGACCCGGCGGACCGCACGTCCTCGAAACCGCACGCGGACAGTTTGCGTCCCAGCTCCTCGGGTTCCCACGCGGTTGTGCCGGCCCGGCTCATCCGCCAGCGGGCGACCGCGGTGTGCACTTCCCTCCTCCCGGTGTCGGTCTCGGCTTCCGGTTCGGAGGCCAACGCCGTCGCGGCCATCAGCAGACCGCCGGGGCGAAGGGCGGCCCGTAGTCGGGGCAGTGCCGCCTCGGCGGTCTCAGGGTCCAACACCGACAACGGGAACCAGACCAGGTCGTAGGTATCGGACTCCGCTATGTCGGCGACGTCCTGAAGGCGTGTCTCGACCCGGTCGCGCAGCCCGAGTTCGGTCAGGTACTCCTCGGACAGACGTAGCGCTCGCGGGTCCACGTCCAGCCCCACCGCGCGAGCGCCCGGAGACCGTTCCATGACCACCGCCGAGATCGCTCCGACACCCGTTCCCACGTCCAGGAATCGCGGGGATCCGTGCTCCAGCAACTCGGCGAAACCAGGTATCCGATCGGTCAGCGCGTCAAGGAAGAGACGCATGTGTCGCCCCGACGAGCGGCCGTCGGCGAGGGAGGCGGCGTCATCGGATCGGTCGGGTGTGGTTCTGCCCTCGGCGGCGTCCGCGGCCTGGCGTAGCAGTTCCGCGATCCGGCGCGGGAAGGCGTCCGGGGTCGGCTGTCCCGTGAGCACGGCGTCGTAGTCGGCGCGAAGTCGCCAGCCCTCGCCGCCGCGCTCGGCCAACCCGGAAACGGCCAAAAGCTCCCCGTGCTCCTTCGAGAGCGGCGTGTCCCCCACCGCCGCGGCAAGCGCGGCCAACGTCCATACTCGGTCGAACATGTCGTCGACTCGGCCCATGAGATCTGATCGCGCGTTCACCATGGCGAGAGTGTGCCGGCTGAAGAAATTTCCCGCATCTTTGCAGGTGAGGATGGCAGTTGCCTTTAAACGTAGTGAAACCTATTGATAGAGGCGACAATTTTTAGCAGTATGCCCAGTGGTATAAGCGGACGAAACGAGATGGGAATACCGAAGGGCGGAGTTCCTCCGTCGCTTCGGCCCATGGGAAAGGATCCGAAAATGGCTTGCGCATCTCTCATGATGTCCTCCCCGATCGACCCCACCGAGGACGTCACCCCCGCCGTCGAGGAACTCGATGAGGAAAGCGCGGAGTGACCGTGGCCGGACCCGCATGGGTTCGCTCGGAAGGGGAGCGGGGCGCTACGTGCCCGCTCCCCGAACCGGGCGTCTCATGGGCGGGGACGCTTGAGCGCGAACTGACACTGGAGGAAGCCGAGGGTCGGATCAGGGCGGACGTCGCCGCCCTGGGTTGGGGATCGCGGTACAGGGTCCTGGACGACGCCGACCCGACCGCGGTCCAGTGCGCCTTGTGGGACGAGGCGGGCGATGAGGTCCCCTACGGCCTGGGCGCCGGGAAGGGGCTGGGCCTGCCCGCCCGTGTGGGCGCTCGGTTCGAAGCGGTGGAGCACGCGTTCACCGGCCCCAAGGCCCTCGAATCGCTACCGGTGCGCGTCATCGACGCCTCGACGCTGCGTCAGGGCCCGTTCGCCTCCGACCGGGCGGTCCGCGACATCGCCGAGCAGGACGGCGCCCGGGTGGCGTGCGTGCGCCATCGGTCGATCGACGGCGGCCCGGACCTCGACGTCCCGGTGTACCTCTGGGCTCCTTGGTACACGTCGCCGACTCCGGGGGGCGCCGCGGTGCGCCGCGGCCTGGGCGACACGTCCGACTACCGTTCGGCCTCGGCCTACAGCGTCAGCTCCGGCTGTGCCATCGGAGCCACAGAGGACGAGGCGCTCCTGCACGCCCTCAACGAGTGGGTGGAGCGCGACGCGTTCTCCCTCTTCCTCCTGAGGTCGATCTACGACCGCGGCCCCATGCCCTCGCAGGTGTCCCGAGCCGACCTGCCCGGTACTCTGCGCGCCCACTGGGACAGGGCCGAGGAACTGGTCGGCGGGACGGTGACGCTCTTGGACCTGACCAGCGACCTCTCGGTACCCGTCGTGTTGGCCTACTCGCACGCCCCGTCCGGCTCGGGGCCGAGCGCGAAGCATCGCTACGGCCTCGGTGCGTCCCTGTGGGGCACGCTCGCCGCCGAGCGTGCGCTCACGGAGTTCGTCCAAGACGAGTTGCTCTCCCGAGTGGTGGCGGAACAGTCGGCGTCCGACGAGCGGTCCGGGCCGTTCGCGCAACTCATGGCCGACCACGACATCGAAGCGGACGTGTACGCCCGGCTTCGCGCGCACCCGCGCCTGTTGTCCTGCGCACTGTTGGACTTCGCCGGGCGGATCGGCGAGTCGCCGCAGGGGCCTTTGCCCGTGGAGACCCTTGCCAGGGGAGCTTCCGTGTCCGATCAGCGCGCCACCGTGGTGGAGCGGATCGCGGCCGCCGGACACCGCGTCGTGGCCCATCCTCTTCAGGTGCTGGAACACGGGACGACCGTCGTGCAGGTGCAGTGCCCGGGCCTGGAGCGGTTCCACCTCATCACCGAGGGGCACGTCGCCCTGCCGGGTGTTCGGGGCCGCCGGGAGCGGGCCCGAGCGTCGGTGCGCCCATGAACCTCAGCTGACTCTCGCGCGCCTGGTTCGCACGGGGCCGAGCGGATGCCGCCGAGGCCCGGTGCCGAAGCCGAGTGGTCGGGGTGCTTGTACCCGCCGGCACCCCGACAACGCAAAAGCCCCTGACCTTTGCGCTTGCGCGCCAGCCAGGGGCTTGAGCCTCTGGGGTGAGTGACGGGACTTGAACCCGCGACTTCTTGGACCACAACCAAGTGCTCTACCGACTGAGCTACACCCACCATGTCCGCCGGGCCTCTCGGCCCCGCTTACGTAGGTAATCCTAGCGGACTCCCGGGAGTGCTTCGATCACTTTTCCGGGGAGGTTCGGGAGAGAGCCGCGTCACGCGCCTTCGTTCCGGTGCCGCCCTCGACGGTCTCGGCCGCGATGGCGCGGGCGGTCGCGGAGTCCGGGCCGGGTTCGGCGACGAACGCGGCGGCGCGGAAGTAGCGCAGCTCTCTGATGCTCTCGGTGATGTCGGCCAACGCCCGGTGGCCGCCGTTCTTCTCCGGGCTCGCGTAGTACACGCGCGGGTACCAGCGGCGCAGCAGCTCCTTGATGGAGGACACGTCGACCATCCGGTAGTGCAGGAACTCGTCGATCCGCTTCATGTCGCGGGCCAGGAAGGTGCGGTCGGTGGCGATGGAGTTGCCGCACAGGGGCGCCTTGCCCGGTTCGCTCACGTACCGGCGGATGTGTTCCAGGACGCGCTCCTCGGCCTCCTGGAGGGTCACACCCTTGTCGAGCTCTTCGAGCAACCCCGAGGTGGTGTGCATATCCCGGACGAAGTCGCCCATCCGGTCCAGAGCCGACTGCGGTGGTTTGATGACGATGTCGACACCCTCGTCGAGGATGTTGAGTTCGCTGTCGGTGATCAGACAGGCCACCTCGATCAACGCGTCGTTCTCGAAGTCGAGGCCCGTCATCTCGCAGTCGATCCACACCAAGCTGTCGTTCATACCGGTCAGCTTAGGGGTTTGGGGCCGTGAACCGGACGACGGGCGGGGTACCGGGTCCTGGAACCCGACACCCCGCGCACGTATCACTCGGCAGCCGTTCGCCCCGGTCAGTCCCAGATGAACGGGTCGGACTGTCCCGGAGGGTTGCCGAGGTCGAAGATGGCGTACATCCAGTCCCACACGCCCCAGAACTGCAGGTAGCCCAGCACCACGACGAGCACGATGATCAGCGCCAGGAAGAAGCACCCACAGCCGCAGCCGCTCCTCTTCTTCTTGGGCTGAGGGGGCCGACCATACGGGTTGCCCTGCGGGCCGTACGGGTTCGGCGGCTGGTTGTGGCCCCACTGTGGGGCGCCCGGGGGAGGCCCGTGGCCGGGCCGACCCGGGCCACCGGGGGCGCCGCCCATGGGGGGCTGACCGGGAGGCGGACCGTAACCCTGCGGGGGGCGGCCGTGCGGCGGCGGACCCATCGGGGGTTGTCCCGGCGGTGGGCCGAACCGCTGAGGCGGCTGAGCGTACTGCTGGTGGGGCGGCTGCCCCGGGGGCGGACCCTGGGGCGGGTACCCCGGCGGCGGAAAGCCCGGAGGCCGGTTCGGGCCCGACGGGGGCTGGTTGGGGGCCTGCTGAGCGCCCGAGGGTGCCTGATGGGGAGGGGGCGGAGGCTGCTGACCGGGGAAGACGCCGGGCGGCGGGCCCGCGGGGGAGTGCCCTTGTTGGGGGCCCGACGGTGGCTGATGGGGACCGGAGGGCGGCTGTTGGGCGCCCGACCGGGCCTGGCCGGGGTTCTGCGGCGTCCACTCCGCGGGCGAGGCACCGGCGGCGGAAGCGGCCGGGGCGCCGGGAGCGCCGGGGGCCGCGGGATCACCGGGGATGCCGGGGGCACCGGGCGCCGGTGCCCCGGGGGGAGCGTTCTTGGCGGCCTCCTCGGCGCGCTTGCGCTCTTCCTCCGCCCGCCTCTGGGCCTCCACAGCCTGTTGCTGAGCCTCGGCCTCCTTGCGGACCCGCTCCTCCTCGCGCTTCTGAGCGGTCTCCTCCTCGGACTGGCGGCGCTGCTCCTTGCGCTCCTCGGAGAGGTCGGCCCAGCCTTCCTTGAGGTTGCCGAGGAACTTGTTGAACTTGCCGCCCTTGCCGTCCTCGGAGTCCCCGGAAGCCGGGGAGCCCTGTTCGACGCCGGCGGAGAACATCGGGTCGTTCGGGTCGAAGATGGCCGTGCCGCCGGGGGCCGGTGCTCCGGCTCCGGGGTCGAACACCGCGGTGCGCGGTGCCTCACCGGCCGCGTTCGGGTCGAACACGGCGGTGCGCGGTGCGTCGTTGCCACGGCCGTCGCCGAGGTCGGCGGTGGGGGTCTCGTCGCCGGTCAGGTCCGCGGTGGGAAGCCCGTCTTCGCTGCGGCCGGGAAGATCGGAGGGGTTCACTCGGATGGTCGCGCCGGCGTCGCCGCCCGGAACCCCGCCCGGGGGATCGGCCGGTGCGTTGCCGCCGGTGGCACCGCCGAGGTCCGCGGTGGCCTCGTCGTCCTCGTCCCTCCCCCATGACGATCCGATCCGCACGGTGCTCGGCTCGTCACCGACGGGCGCGGGGGTGGCGCCGGAGTCCTGCCGTGAGGGGTCGATCCGGACGGTGCCCTCGTCGTCGGACCCGGTCGGGGGGCCGGGTGGGGGAGAGGACTGTCGGGCCCATGACGGGTCGATCCGCATGGTGCTCGGCTCGTCGTCGATCGGAGCGGGAGACGGTGCCGACGAACCCAGCCGGACCGTGCCTTCCTCGTCGTCATCTCCGGGGGGCGCGCCCCCGTCTTGTCCGCCCTGGTAGGTGGTGGCGGCTTCCTCGTCGGAGCCGTCGGCGCCGCCCTGGAGCTCGCTCAGTGAACGGGTATGCCGCGTCCACCCGTCACCGTTCCACCATCTGAGCGTCTGTGCGTCGCCCTGCGGGTCCGCGTACCAACCCGGCTCGATAGATCCACCCATGGGCGACAGACTAAGGGGTTTCGGAGCTGTACTTAACCAGTGGTATCGGATTCTCCGAGAAGGTGGGATGCCGGGAGGCCGATGCCTCTCGGAGAGTGTCTAGTTGATGACCGAGGGTTGTGGATCTTGGTGTGCGCGCGGCACCGCGGAACCTTCGGAGAACAGGGAGACCCCCTGTTCACCGGTGCCCCCACCGGCACCGGAGAGCACACGCCCCGGAGAGATGCGGCCGGGGGCGGTGGCGACCGAACCCGGCACTTGGTCGTGGCCGAAGTGACCGCCCCTGGACCAGGCCCGCACCGACTCCTCGGCTCCGACGCCCCGTGTTCCGGGAGGCCCGGCCGGCCAGGTGCGAGGCACCGCCCAAGAACCCAACCACTCCAGGAGCGAGGGCAGGCCCGTCATGGGGCCGTCGGTGAACGGCCGCGCCTCCGTGCCCACCACGGCCACCACGAGGCACACGCGACCCTCGTCGCCGTGGTCCAGGTACTGGTGGTAGGTCGCGGTGCTGCCCAGCGCCACACCCGCGCGGCGGGTGGCGGCGAGCAGCTGGACGACTTCTCCGCTCAACGGGTTCCACACCAGGTGCGTGGTCCGGCCTTCGTGGAGCAGCCGCCGTGCCTCCTCGGCGGCCGACCACACGCCTGGATCGCTGCCGGTCACCGTCCACACCGCTCGCGGGGCCCCGGCCCCGTTCGCCGTGCGGGCGGGCCCGCCAACGATCCTCTCGACACCGGGCATCCACGCCTTCGCCATGGCACTCCTCATCCGGTCGCACTGATCGTCGGGCCTGAGGATCCGGGTCGAGAGGGCCTGGGGCGGCCCGGATCCAGGTCTCTCCCGTGGTACGCCACCGGGAGTGAGAAGTCCATAGCCCTTCGGCGTCCGGCTAGGTTCATGTCACCTTCTGTTCCGAGTACCGAGCCCCGGGGGCCACATGCGTCTCCACAGAGCCTCGGAAGCGGTATGGAGCACCATGTGACCCGGTAACAGCCGGGCCGGAACGGTTGCGGTCGGACCGGAACAGCCGGACAGCGCTACCGATCGACGGGTGCGGTGGCCGATGACGTGGGGACACGAGAAGGGGCCGGGCCGTGGTCCGCACCACGGCCCGGCCCCGGACCCCCACACGTCCTAAGACGTCGGGATCACTCCTCGTCTTCCTCTTCGTTCTCCTCGTCCTCGGCGATCCGCAGCGAGAAAGCCTGCAGGAAGATCTCGCCGATCTCCGTCGGGTCCTCGGTCATGTACGCGGCGCCGCCGGTGGCCGCGGCGATCTGTTGCAGCGGCTCCAGGTGCTGAACGTCCGGACCGAAGGCGATCGTGATGATCGGGATCGGCCGGGAGGGGCTGGACAGCTCGTTGATCTGTTCCAGCAGCGCCTCCAACTCCATACCGCCGGGGTCGTCGTTGTCCCCGTCGGTGAGCATCAGGATGACGTTGGTGCGGTCCGGCTGGTAGTTGGTGGACATCTCCTGGTAGGCGGCCAGGTACGTCTCGTACAGTGCCGTGTCGCCCTGCGGGCGCGGCTGCATGTTCTCCAGGGACGAGCCGATCACGTCACGGTGCGTGTTGCCGCTCTCGTCGGTGGCCTGAAGTTCCCGGACGGGGGCGAGCTCCTGGTAGTGGAGGTCGTCGTTGACGTTGGTGGAGAATTCCCACAGCCCCAGCTCGGAGCTTTCGGAGAACATCTGCAGACCCTCGCCGGACGCCGCGCCGGCCACCTGCATGCGGGTCAGACCGGTCCCCGGGACCTCGGCCAGCATGGAACCGGAGACGTCCACGATGGTGAGCACCCGCGAGTCCATCTTCATCTGGGTCCAGGTACGGGTCAGGTCGGTGATGGAAGTCTCCGAGGGGGCGGACAGTTCGGCCGGTTCCTCCTCGACGAACCCGGCGTCCTCGGCCAGCACCGAGGAATCGGCCTGGCCCTCGGGGCCGCGGAACCCCTCTTCGAGCAGACGCTGCTGGACCTCATCGGAGCGGACCGCGGTGCGGAACACCTCGGCGGCGCGGGTGATGTCCGCGTCCTCGCTGCGCACGATGTACGGGAAGTCGAGGAAGTAGGTGCCGTCGTCCAGGTAACCGGGCTGCGCCGGGTTGTCACCGTGGGCGGCGTTGTAGCGCCACACCGCCTGTTCCGACATCACCATGACGGGCGGGGAGGTCTCCTCGCCGCCGCTCAGCGCGAGGAACGCGGCGTCCTCGTCGGCCGAGGCGCCCTTGTGCAGGGACTGCAGGGCCGCGGTCATGTGCGCGTTGAAGGTGTCGGCGTCGGGGCTGGACTCCTCCAGCGCCGCCTGCAACAGGTAGAGGGTGCCGAGGCCGCTGGAGCTGCGCACCGGGTCGACCACGCGGACGGTGCGACCGCTCTCCTCACCGGGTGCGGCGGTGGGGACCACGTCCGTCCAGGTGGTGGGCTCGTCGTCGGCCTCGGAGAACTCGGCGAGTTCGGCCAGGACGAGCGGGGTGCGGGCCACGGAGGTGCCGGTCTCGGTGATGACGGCGTCCCCGGCCTGGCTCTGCACCAGGCGGGTCCACATCGAGGAGTCGGGGATCCACACGTCGGAGTCGGTGTCGCCCATGGTGGCGCCGGAGCCGGTGATGCCGTAGGCGACGTTGGCCGAGTCGACCTGGCGCACCTCGGCGCGCACGCAACTGCCGTCGACGTTGTGGTCCTCGGCGTTGAAGTCACTGGCCACGTCGGTCAACACGGGGCCCAACTCGGGGCTGACCGCGATGTCCAGTTCGATGTCGGAACGGCCGCAACCGTCGCTGTTCCCGAACATGTACACGCCCGCCACGGCGAGAACGACCACGATCACCATCGCGGCGGCCAGAGCGATGAACGCCCCACCACGGCCGCGACGGCGTCTGCTCCGGCCGGAGGGTTCTTCTGCGTATCTTCCGCGGTGACGTCCCACAGCTTTCCTCACGGGGTGGTGTACGGACGGATCTCGTACAGGGGGATGAACAGGTACGGGGAGGGGTGGTACGGGGTGATCCGTACGTACCGGTTCGACTCGGGAGCGAGGCGAACGGATGAGTGTTATTGGTGGGAACCGTACTCAAAGCCCCAGACCGAGTGAATGGGGGCCGGCCCGCGGGCACGAGGGGCGGGACGGGGGTCGGTGGTGTGGAACCGGGGCGGAGCGGCGGTCACCTTGGGGAACCCGGTCGAGTGGGTCCCCGAGGGCGTCCGGGAACCGGTCCGACCGAAATGCGATTCCGATACCCAATCGAGATTGTTGGTGGGCGCGTGACGGTTCGGGGCGCCGAGGCCGTCCGGTTCGACACCGGACGACCCCGAACCCGCCGACCACCGAACCCGCCGACCACCGGACCCACGGATCAGCTGTCGCAGTTGGGCACGCACAGGCGGCGCGAGATCGAGCTGAGGAAGAAGTCGCCGATCTCCGCCGGGTCCTCGGTGACGAACGACGAGCCACTCGTGGCCCGCGCGACCTGCGCCAGTTCCTGCTCCTCGGCCTGGTCGCCGAAGCCGATGATGAACATCGTGACCGGGCGCTCCGGGTCGAAGCGGTCCTGAAGGGCGGCCACCAGTTCGTCGTGGGAGATCTCGCTGGAGTCCTCGTCCTGACCGGCGGTCAGCAGGATGACACTGTTGATCTTGTCCTCGTGGTAGTCGGCCTGCACCTCGTCGTAGGCGGCCAGGATGTTGTCGTACAGGCGCGAGTCGCCGCCCTGCGTCTCCAGGTCCTCGGCGATCTCGGTCATCTCCTGGCGGCGCGTCACGTCCCCGTCGTCGGCCTGTCCCAGCGGGTGCATCTCCGCGGCCTCTTCGCGACCGTTCTCCCCGTACCGCTCCGACATCAGCCAAAGGCCCATGTCGGTCTCGTCCGGGAACAACGACAGGCCCAGGAGCGCGGCCTGTTTGGCGATCTCGATCCGCGCCGGGCCGCCGTTGAGGTCCTCGGCCATGTTCGCGGAGGCGTCGGCCAGCACCAGTGTGCGGCTGGGCATCGACAACCGGTTCCAGTCCGTGACCGAGGCCAGCAGGGCGTCGCCGGTCAGGTCCTCGTGGGTGGGCGGGGCCGCCGCCTCGATGCCGGGTTGGGCGGCGAGCACCGGGGACGCCTCACCGTCGGGGTCGCGGAAGCCCAGCTCGCGCAGACGCCCACGGTAGGCGTCGCCGCTCGCCACCTGGTAGAGGTCGGCGGCGGCCGATTGCAGCGCGGACTCCTCGGTGACGGTCACGTAGGGGTAGTCCAGGCCGACGGTGCCGTCCTCGACGTAGTGCGCCTGTAGTTCGGGCGCGGAGTCCGCGCGGCGCAGGTTGTAGGAGACGACCGCCTGCTCGGGCACCGCGATGACCGGGTCGATCCGGTCCTGTGAGGCTTCCGATCCGGTGAACACGGTGGTCAGGTCCAGTTCACCGAAGGCCGAGTCCATCTGCACCTCGCGTACGAAGTCGGTCATGGCGGTGTCGGCCTCGTCGCCGGTGCCCAGGTGGTCGCGGATCGCGTGCATCACCGTCATGCCGTCGGCGCCCCGGTTGGGGTCGACCATCACCACGGGCCGCTCGGGGTCGCGTTCCCCGGGAAGCAGCATGGTCCAGTCGGCCTCGTCCTGGTCCGGCATGCCCTCGGTGTCCGGTGGGGCGGCCAGCACCACGGGGGAACTGGCCAGCGAGGGCGGGTCGGTCTCGATGCCGTGCGCCCCGCCCGCGGAGACCCGGGCCAGCTCCACCCAGGTCGAGGACTCGGGGATCCACACGTGCGGGGTGATGCTCGATTCGCCCAGCTGGTTGCCGGACAGGGCGTCCATGATCCGGTGCGGGGCGATCTCGTCGACCTGCGCGTACACGCACACGTCGCCGTAACGGGGACCGCCGGAGTTGAACTCCGTGGCGGCCTCGCGCAGCACGGGTGCGATGCTCTGGGAGGTGGACACCCGCAGGTAACGGGTGTCCCCGCAACCGAGGACGTTCATGCCGACCGGCACGGCGATGGCCGCGACGGCGATGACCGCGACGACGATCGCGGTGATCCCCATCGGCGACCGCACCGCTTTACGTGTGGTGGTGGCGGCCGGGGAGGGAAGTCGATGGCGTCCAGTGGACACGGGCACTCCGGGGGTGTGGCTGGTCGTCCGGCACCCGGTCGCCCGGGGCCGGGGGTGCGGCGGTGGCCGGGTGCGGTTCCCGGCACCCGCGGAAGGTACGTGGAGTGAACCGTTCTCGCGCGGGCTGCGTCCTACAGGTGTGAAGGCGAGCGAAAGCCGCGAAACGAACGATTCCTCCCCCGGACCTTACTGGCAGGTAATGCGAGAGTGGAAGGGTGGGGGTGGCGCCGCTCACATCGATACCGAGACAAGACGCTCCTTGACCGCTTCGTTACGGCGACCTTCGAGATGTACTCCCGACTCCCCGCTACCATGGGCCCCCGGTATGCGCTTGACCGATACTTGACGTCCGATCCGCGGACGCCCCGCCACGACGGGGCCCGGCCCGCGTGGACGCCCCCGCGACCAATCGACCCCCGAGGGTTTTGGCATGTCCCATTCGCACAGTGACCGACGGAACCGAGGCAATCTCGGCTCCAAGCTGCTCGCCGGCGCCTGCTGCACCGGCGCGGTGACCTACGCCGTGTTCGTGGGTCCATCGATGCTGCCGCCCCAGGACGTGGAGGCCGCCAACGCGACCACTCCCGAGGTGCTGAGCAGCGTCATCGAGCAGGACACCGAGGAGCCCGTGCTCTCCGGCCCGGTCGGTACGCTGCGCATCCAGGTCACCGACCGCCACCACGCCTGGGTGCAGACCCTGGAGTGCAGGGGGGACCTGGAGCAGGACCCGGCGGCCTGCTCCGCGATGGCCGAAGTGGCCGCCGAAATGGCCGAGGACCCCACCATCGCCGAGCCCACCACCGAGGAAGAGGACGTCGAGTCCTCGGCCTCCGAGGACCCCGAAGAGCTCAAGGGCCATCCGCTGTTCGCCGAGATCAGCGACGGAACCGTGTGCACCGACAAGGTCTACGGCCCCCAGCAGGCCGGCATCGAGGGCACCTGGGAGGGACGCGAGATCGACACCTCCCTGACACGCCGCGGCTCCTGCGAGGAGGCCCGCTGGCAGCGCCTGATCCCCCTCACCGAACGCTTCGAGTCCGAGCAGTAGCCGAGTACGGGGCCCGATGGGCCCGGTCCGCACGCCCACCCGGAGCGTCCACCGCCCGGCGCACGGGATAATCGGTGACCATGGATGTCATCAGGGTCAGTGACCCCACCGACCCGCGCCTGGCCGACTACACCCGTCTGCGCGACGTCAACCTGCGCCGTCACCTGGAGGCCGAACACGGCCTGTTCATGGCCGAGGGCGACAAGGTGATCCGCCGCGCCGCCACCGCCGGGTACACACCGCGCAGCTTCCTGCTGACCGAACGACGCGCCGAGGCCCTCGACGACGTCGTGGCCGCCACCGAGGCGCCGCTGTACGTCGTCAGCGAGGAGACCGCCGAACGCCTCGTCGGATTCGACCTGCACCGCGGCGCCCTGGCCGCCTACCACCGCGAGCCACTGCCGGACCTGACCGAGGTGCTCGCCGAGGCGCGCGCCATCGTGGTGCTGGAGGACCTGGTCGACCACACCAACGTCGGCGCGATCTTCCGCAGCGCCGCCGGGCTGGGGGTGGACGCCGTGGTCCTCGCGCCTCGCTGCGCCGACCCGCTGTACCGACGTTCGGTGAAGGTGTCCATGGGCGCGGTCTTCACCCTGCCCTACACCCGGATGGACGATTGGTACGGCGGACTGGACACCCTGCGCGAGTCCGGGTTCGACCTCATGGCGCTCACCCCGGGGGAGGGCTCCGTGCCGATGGGCGAGGCCATGGACCGCCTCGCGCCCGACGCCAAGGTGGGGTTGCTGTTGGGGACCGAGGGCGATGGGCTGTCCTCACGCTGGCTCGAACGCGCCACCTCGCGCGTGCACATCCCGATGGCCGAACGCGACGTCGACTCCCTCAACGTCACCGCGGCCGCCGCCATCGCCTGTTACGAGCTCGGACGCACCCGGTGAGCCCCTGAGCGTCTAGTGTGGCGCGTGACACGGACGGTCACGGCAGGGAGGACGCACGACATGGGCGGCCGAGCACTGGTGCAGTGGGAGCAGAACCGGGAGAACGCGCCCGACGGGCTCCACGTCGACCTCTACGCGGGAGGACCGGCGCCCAGGGAACTGGAGGAGGTCACCTTCTACCAGGTGCCCTACGTGCCCTCCACCCAGGGAGTGGACGAGCGGCTGGAGATCATCGGTCGGATGCCGGAGCTGCGCGTCCTCCAACTGGTCTCCGCCGGCTACGACCAGGTACTGGGACTGATCCCCGACCACGTCACCCTGTGCAACGGTCGCGGGCTGCACGACGCCAGTACCGCCGAACACACGCTCGCGCTCATCCTCGCCGCCCAGCGCGAGTTGCCCCGGTGGGCCATCGACCAGCGCGAACACCGGTGGGCGCCCACGCCACAGCGGTCGCTGGCCGACTCCCGGGTGATGATCATCGGGTACGGCAGCATCGGAAAGGCCATCGAACGGCGGCTGCTCCCGTTCGAGGTCGAGGTGGTGCGGGTGGCGAGCCGCCCACGCCCCGAACAGGACGTCCACGGCGTCGACGAACTGCCCGACCTCCTGCCGGAGGTCGACGTCGTCGTGCTGGTCACCCCGCTCACCGACGCCACCCGTGGCCTGTTCGGCACCCGTGAGTTCGCCCTGCTGCGCGACGACGCGCTCGTGGTCAACGTGGGTCGCGGTGCCGTACTCGACACCGACGCCCTGCTCGCCCAGAACGGTCGGGTGCGCGCCGCCCTGGACGTCACCGACCCCGAACCGCCGCCGGTCGATCACCCGCTCTGGGAGGCCCCCGGGGTGTACTTCACCCCGCACGTGGCGGGTGGTTCGACCGCGTTCGGCCCGCGGGCGCGCACGTTCATGGACGCGCAACTGGCCCGCTGGGCCGCGGGGGAGCCCCTGGCCAACGTCGTCCGCCCCGGACGCTAGGGGGACGGTACGGGTCCGACGGCCGCCCCGAAGAGATGAGCGAACGGGTGTGGATGTGTCCGTTTGTCGTGGTCGCGGGGAAGAATGGGGGCATGCGGATCGCGGTGGTCGCCGATGGGGAGGGCGGTGGCCGGTTGAGGGAGCTCGACGGCGCCTCACCGGTCGGGCCCGTTCGAAGCGTGGCCGACCTCGTCGCCGAGGTCCGCGAGATCGAGACGGGCTCCCCGGAACCCCCGCGCTGGGTCTGGGCCCGCACCGAGGACGTCTACCCCGAGCTGGTCCGGGCCGGGGTGCGGGTGCGGCGCTGCCACGACGTCGAACACACCGAGGCGCTCCTGCTGGGCCACGCGGCCCGCCACCACGAACCCCACTCGCTGGGTGCCGCCTGGGCTCGGCTGCACGACCTCCCCGTGCCCGACGACCCGGTCCGACCGCTGGGGGAGGGTACCGCCGCCCAGCCCGCACTGTTCGAGGCCGACCGGTCCACCCTGCCACCCGGCACCGACCGGCTCGACGCGCTCCTGGAGGTCCACCGAGACCAGGGCGAACGTATCGGCGAGCTGCTCGCCCCCGACCGCTTCTCCCTGTTGGTGGCGGTGGAGTCGGCGGGGGCCCTGGCCGCGGTGGAGATGAGCCACGACGGGCTGCCCTGGCGTCCCGAGGAACACGACCGGATCCTCACCAAGGTCCTCGGCCCCCGACCGACAGGAGGAGAACGTCCCCGGGTCCTGGCCGACCTGGCCGAACGGATCGGCGAGGTGGTCGGACACGACGTCAACCCCGACTCGCCCGCCCAGGTCATGCGGGCCATGGCGTGGGTCGGCCACCCGGTCGAGTCCACCCGCTCCTGGGTGCTGGAACAGGTCGACCACCCCGTCATCCCCCTGCTGCTGCGCTACAAGGAGCTCGCCCGGCTGCACTCGGCCAACGGGTGGACCTGGGCGGAGACCTGGGTCCGGGAGCTCAAGACGGAGGAAGGCCCGCGACTGGGGCGTTTTCAGCCCGACTACGTGGTGGGCGGGGTCGTGTCCGGACGGTGGGCCACCCGGGGTGGCGGCGGCCTACAGATCCCCAAGGCGGTCCGCGGCGCGGTGCGCTCCGACCCCGGTTGGGTCCTGGTACGCGCCGACGCCGGCCAACTCGAACCACGTGTCCTCGCCGCCCTCTCCCACGACGAGGCCCTCGCGGCGGCCGCTGCCGAGGAGGACCTGTACGCGAGCCTGGCCGACCACGTGGGCGGAGACCGCGAGCGCGCCAAGATCGGCCTGCTCGCCGCCATGTACGGGCAGACCTCCGGTGACGCCGCGCCCCTGCTCGCCACGATGCGCCGCCTCTATCCCCGGGCCCTGGACCACGTCGACGCCGCGGCGCGCACCGGTGAGGGCGGCGGCATCGTCCGTTCCTGGTTGGGCCGGACCTCCCCGTCGCCGCGCGGTTGGGCGGCCACGATCGCCGCCCCGGACGCCGACCGTCGGCGACGCGCCCACGGTCGGTTCACCCGCAACTTCGTCGTGCAGGCCACCGCCGCCGAGTGGGCGCTGGTCCTGCTGGCCGCCCTGCGTCAGGAGTTACGGGAGAACCTCCCGACGCTGCCCGAGGGTGGCGGCATCGTCTTCTTCGTGCACGACGAGGTGGTCCTGCACGTTCCCGAGGACCTGGACGAAGCGGCCGTGCGGGCCGTCCGCCGGGCCGAGACCCGCACCCGGGAGATCCTCTTCGGCGACTCCCCGGTCCGGTTCCCTCTCGACCTGTCCGTGACGGACCGCTATGACAGACCCTGACCAGGGGCGAAACGGACACTCGTTCAGGGAACGGTCATTCGCCGGAAAGGTAGACGTCCGATATCGGACGGCGTGGACTTCTTGCAAACAAACCCGGGTGCGCCCATTCTTGGACCCGGACACGTAAAACAAAGGCCGTGCGCCGCAGCGGACACTCCCGCCCGCCGCGGTCACAGAAAGGGTGATGAACCCCCGTGCGGAACCGGCTCAGAACATGTGCGGGAACCACGGCCGCATTCGCGGTCGTCTTCACGGCCTTCGGTGCGACCCCCGCGATGGCCGACCCCGTGGTCGAGGAACGACCCTCCCTCTCCGACCAGTTCGTCCAGGACGCCGCGCCCCCCGGCGACGCGGAGCCCAGTGGATCCCGACCCCGGGCCGAGAGCGAACGGGACGGCTCTCGGGACGGAGACACGACGGCGGCGGCGTCCCCCGACGTCGCGAACGTCGACGAACTCCGCGGTGACACCTACGTCGCCCCCTTCCGGGAGGCGCGTTCGGTCGAATACTTCGCCGTCGCACCGGAGACCCTGCCCCCCGAGGTCGTCGACGAGATCCGCGGTATCGACGGGGTCGACCACGTCCTGACCGTCGACGCCGCGCGCGTGGAGATCGACGGCGAGGCCACGTCCGTGCTGGGCGTGCAGCCCTCCACCTTCCGTAACCACGCCCCCGAACCCTCCGCCGAGTCCGACGAGATCTGGCAGGGCGTCGCCGAGGGACACATCGCCCTGTCCAACGACGTGGGCAAGGAACGCGAACTGGAGGTCGGTGGCGAGGTCACCGTCGCCGGTGGCAACGGCGAGGTCCCCATGGAGGTGTGGACGCACGCCACCTCCGGCATCGCCGGGATGGACGCCCTCATCTCCCGCGAACAGGCCCGAGAGCTCGGGATGCCCGAGGGCAACGCCCTGGTGATCTCGGCGGCCGACGCCGACCTGTTCGAATTGCACGAAGCCCTGGAGGAGGCGCTCGGCGACGCCGCCCAGCTCCAGCTGATCGCCGACGCCCCCGAACCCCTCGACCAAGGCGACGCCGTACCGCCCACCGTCGTCGAACAGGTCATCGCCAACGCCGAGACCCAGTTGGGCGTTCCCTACGTCTGGGGCGGCACCACACCGAACGTCGGCTTCGACTGCTCCGGCCTGCTCCAGTGGGCCTTCGACGAGGCGGGGGTGACGATCCCCCGGGTCACCCACGACCAGTGGAACGCGGGCGACAAGGTGGAGTGGGACGACCTTGAGCGTGGTGACCTGCTGTTCTGGCGCTCGGACCCGACCGCCCCCGACTACATCTCGCACGTGGCCATCTTCCTGGGCGACGGTCAGATGCTGGAGGCCCCGCGCACCGGACTCGACGTACGCGTCACCTCGGTGCGCACCGACAACTACGCGGGCGCGGTGCGCGTCCACGCCTGAGACGTCGACCCCCGGTGGTGGGGTGAGTGAACGCCGACCCGGTCGGGCCCCGAGCCCGGCCGGGTCGTTCGTGTCCTCAACCCGAGTGTGGGCCGAGGCCGTCGGCCACAGGTCCGTGCGCGCCGGCGCGTTCCCTTCGACACCGACCCCGGACACGACGATGGGCCGTGGTGTCACCGCGCCGGTGGCACCACGGCCCATCGCTCTCCTGTCCGAAAAACCGCCGGGAGGGGAAGGCAGGTTTCGGCCTGGAGGGGAGAAACAGGGCAGCCGCTGAGGGAGGGGGAGACAGCGGACTTCTACCCTGTTCGGGTGGTATGGAGTTGTGGCGGCGTACTCGACCGATCATCCGGGAGCGCCCCCGCACAAGGTCTAGATAAGCAGTGACCGGTCGATTTGGCAAGAGGTCGGATCAAGGCATGCGGGGTGGCGCAACGGCGCCCGAATTCCCATCCCGTCCAACCGTGTACGGATTCCGTACGCTTTCGTCTTCCTTCGATGTCGCGGCCCGGGCCCGGACGGATCGGTGCCGCCCGGACCACCATCGATCGGGCGATCAACGCCCGGCGGCGTACCCCTGGCCACCTCGGGCGTCGGCGGCGGCGCGCAGCTCGCCGCTCTCCGGGTCGCGGGCCACGGCGGCCAGCCTGCCCAGCGACCACGCCTCGACGACCCGCACCGTGTGACCGCGCCGGCGCAGCTCCTCGATGGTCTCCACGCCCACACCGGGCTCCACGACCAGGTCGCCGGGCAGGGTCTCCCTCGGGTGGAAGGAGCTCGGGAAGGCGTTGGTGTGGAACATCGGGGTGTCCATGGCTTCCTGCAGGTCCGTGGCCCCGTTGAGGATCCGCAGCAGCGCCGTGGTCGTCCACTGGTCCTGCTGGTCGCCGCCCGGCGTGCCGATGGCCAACACCGCCTGTCCATCCTCGCGGGTCACCAGGGTGGGCGACAGTGTGGTGCGGGGGCGCCGCCGCGGGGCGAGCGCGTTGGGCGAGGCCGGGTCGAGCCAGAACATCTGCGCCCGGGTGCCCAACGGGAAGCCGAGGTCGGGGATGACGGGGGAGCTGCTCAGCCAACCGCCGCTGGGGGTCGCCGAGACCATGTTCCCGTGGGCGTCCACCACGTCGAGGTGGCAGGTGTCGCCGCGCTGGTCGGAGGGGGCGATGCCGGCGGCGTTGCGCACGGTCGGCTCTCCGGTGGTGCGGTCGCCCGGGGTGTCGTCGGCCAGGTACAGCGGTGCGACGAAGGGGTCGCGGCCACCGTGGGCGCCGGGACGCAGGTCCAAGGCGACGCGGGCGTCGTCGACGAGCCGGGCGCGTTCGGCGGCGTAGGAGGGGCTCAGGAGCTCCTTGAGCGGCACGTCGGTGTGGTCGGGGTCGCCGTACCAGGCCTCCCGGTCGGCGAAGGCGAGCTTGGCGCTCTCGGTGACCCGATGGATGAAGTCGGCGTCGACACCGGCGTTCGCGCCGAAGACCCCGTCCCGGCGCAGGTCGGTGTCCACGCCGAGGGCCTCGGCCAGACGGAGCTGTTGCAGCATGGCGGGGCCCTGCCCCCACGGCCCGGTCTTGTGCACCGTGTGCGCGCCGTGGGTGACGGCGGTGGTGTCCTCGTAGTGGGCGCTCCAGTCGGCCATGTCGGCGGCGGTCAGGAGCCCCTGCTCGGGCTCTCCGCGGCCGTTGGGGACCGGCGAGGCCAGGAAGGCGCCCACGGCCTCGGCGACGAACCCCTGGGCCCAGGAGCGGCGGGCCGCCTCGATCTGCGCCTCGCGGTCACCGCCTCCCCGCTCGGCCTCCCGGATGATCCGCGTGTAGGCGGCGGCCAGGGCCGGGTTGCGCAGCCGCGAACCGGCGGCGGGGGCGGTGCCGTGCGGCAGGTACACACCGGCCGAACCCGCCCAATGCCGAGCGAAGACCGGCTTGAGGTTCTCGATCACGGCGGCGACGCGGGCCAGGACCGGGTAGCCGCGTTCGGCCAGGCCGACGGCGTGTTCGAGGACCTCGCGGACCGACATGGTGCCGTGGTCGCGCAGCAGCAGCATCCAGGCGTCGAAGGCTCCGGGGACGGTGGCGGCCAGGACGCCGCTGCCGGGGATCCGGTCCATGCCGGCGAACGCGTCGATGCTCGCGGTGGCGGGGGACACCCCTTGGCCGCACAGCACGCGCGGTGCGTTCCCGGCCGCCTGGAAGATCACGGGGACCTCGCCGCCCGGGCCGTTCAGGTGGGGTTCCACGACCTGGAGGGTGAAGCCGGTGGCCACGGCCGCGTCGAAGGCGTTGCCGCCGCGTTCGAGGACGGACATACCGGTGGCGCTGGCCAGCCAGTGGGTGGAGGCGACCATGCCGAAGTCGCCGCGCAGCTGAGGTCGTGTGGTGAATCCGGGCATGCGTTCGTCCTCCTGCGGATGGGGGAAGGCGGGGGCG
>NZ_FRFF01000126.1 GCF_900143625.1 Nocardiopsis sp. JB363 | reverse complement strand
TCTACTCCACGACCTCAGCCCCGGCCCCCTCCCCACCCGGCGCGAAGAACGGCGCGGCTCCGGCCGAGGCGGGCGAGCGCGGTCTGGAGAGCGAACGCGAACGCGCTCGGCTGTCCACACAGGTCGAGCGGCTGCGCGGTGAACTCTCCCGGGTGTCCGAGCAGGCCGCGCAGGCGAGCGAACGCGCCCAGGTCTTGGACCTGGAGCTGATGGCTCTCACCCGCGAACGCGACCAACACGCCCAGCGCGCCCAGGCCGTCGAGGCGGAGGTGCAATGGCTGCGCCTCCAAATCGCCGCCCAGGGGCTGCACCAGCTGGCCGCCGCGCCGGCGCCGCCGCCCCCGGCCACCGCGGGGCCTCCCCGCCGGGTGGAGGAACTCCTCGAGCGCATCACCGACAGGGCGGCGGCTCTGTCGCACCTGGTGTTCTCTCTTGAGGAAGGCCCCGTGCACGACCTGACCTTGGACCGCGCCAAGGAAGCGGTGTGGGTGGGGCGCGCCTGGGAAGCGCTCCAGGCACTGGAGGACTGGTGCCGCTACCGCGAGGACCACCCCGAGCAGGCGTGCAGTCTGCACGCCTACCTCAGCCGAGCCCCCGACGGGTACCGGACTATCCCGCTCCACCGGCTCAGCCCCACCGAGTCCGAGAACGTGCGCAACGACGGGCGTTTGGCCGCCCAGCGCATGTTCCCGGTCCCCACCCAGGTGGACCCTTGCGGACGGGCGCTGATGCTCGCCCACATCCGGCTGGACACCAACTACGGGATCTGCCCTCGCCTGTACTTCCTGCCCGACCCCACCACACAGGCCGTCACCGTCGGTTACCTCGGCCGTCACCTGACCAACGCACGTACCTCCTGAGCTGCACCTCACGCGGCGGCAGGGGCTGCTGCGGCGCTGGCGGCGACCTGGATGACATCAACCGTGCCCACCCGTGACTCGAGTCCTTCTTCATATGCACACCATCGACCCTCACCCGTACTTCCAAGCCGTTCGGGTGCCGCACAAGAACCCCGCAGGGCAGGTCCTCCACATGTGTCCTTCTCGGCGTCGCTTCTACCTGCCCGAGCAGCTGATCGTTGAACGAGGCCTCAGTACTGCGCGTGATCCAGGCCGAGGACCACGGGGCTCAGGAGATATTCAGGCCCGCAAGAAATCGCGCGATGGCCCCGCAGAGCCCAGAAAAACGCTAGGGTCGGTACCGCAGCGGTTCCGCAGAGGCCCGCTCGGTCGTGAACAGGCACTCGGACCCCGGCATCCGGTCTGAAGACCCAAAGGTGTGGTGCGCCTGCTCTGCGTCCAGACGAGTAGTGATATGAGCCCGTGCGGGCCCTGTGACTTCGCTTCTGGCCGGGCAGACGCGAAAGGACCGACATGCCTCACTCTGCTCGCCGCAGCATGGCCACCGTGCGTGCCCGGTACACCGGAGAAACACTCCAACAGGCCCAGGCCGGCATCGCCCGCGGTGCACGCAACCACGGCTTGGACACCTGCGCTCCACGCCAACACGCCTTGAGGGCGTTCCTCGCCCTGGCGGTGTACAACCGCAACTCCGAAGGCGCGCCCCCGCGGTGGTGGGGTGCCCACACCATCACCGCCTACACCATTCACGTCTCTGCGCGCTTCGACGACTGCGTGATCTTCACCGACACCCCATGGAACGTCGCGCACTACTTCCTGTCCCGCCAAGCCGAGGAGTACGTGGTCCCCGGACTGCGTGCCGTGTGCGCATGCCTGGATCACTACCGGCTGCTGCATGTCCCCACCGGCGCTGTCCTGACCATCAGGGGCGAGGGCACCTACGAGGACCAACGCACCTGTGCTGAGCCCTGCCCAGGAAGCATCCACGAGCGCTACCTGTCGGTCGGCAACCCGTTGACGGCCGCCGAAGAGAGCGAACTGGACACCGTCCCGCCCGCCAGCCAGAGCGCACAGGTTCTACTGGCCGGACTGTTCACCCGGACCGTACTCAGCGCTCCCGACCGCTCCTGGACCACCGGCGGGTGGTACTACGCCCCGCCCGGCGTCCGCTCGGCCATCCCCTACCAGTACAGCGGGTCTCGCATGCTTTGGGGATCAGGCGACCACTGGATGCTGCGCTGGACCGGCTTTCCCAACGCCGAATTCATCGCCTCCGCTCTGACCGACGAGACCATTGGTCTGGCCGGCGCCACGGCGGAGCCCTCAGGCAACGACCTCGTCGTGCGCTACGGCGACACCGAGCTCAGGCTCGTCGAATACCACCGTCACCTTCTCGGGTCCACACCGCTCATCCTGTCCAAGGTCCGACAGGAGTAGCCGTCCTGGCGAAGAGGCCCCGGATCGACGGCAGCGGCAGCCGACCTGGCCGTTTGCCGTGCTTAACGCTCTCGGATGCGCTAGCGTCAGAGCCATGGCGGTCCGCAGAGGCCTGCCGGTCGCATACAGGCCTTAGACCCCGGCGTCCTGATCCTGGCGACCCAAGGGGTGTGGGGCGCCCGCTCTGCGATAACGGACGAATCGTCGTGCCCTGTATGGGCCTCACCGTTCCTCCGGCCGGGCGGAAGGACGAGGATGCACTCATGCCGCACACCACCCGTCGTCAAGTCGCGCTTCAACGCGCCCGTCACACCGGAGAGACCCTCACCCAGGCCCGTGCCGGTACCCTCTGTGTCAGGGTCAAGTGGGACACCAGGGGATAAACTCCACTAACTGACACAAGCAGGGCGAGGACAGGCAGTAGCGACGGTGACGATGACCAACCACGACCTCCAGGCCACCGACCAGAAGCCCCGAGCCGACCGGCCCAAACGCCGGACCTTCACCTCCGCCTACAAGCTGCGGATCGTGGAGGAATACGACAGCGCCCCCACCGGAGAAAAGGGCGCACTTCTGCGCCGGGAAGGGCTCTACGGCTCCAGCGTCCAACTGTGGCGCAAACAGCGCCAGACCGGTGAACTGAACACCTCCCAGACAGCCAACACCACCACGAATAAGAAAAAACCGGAACAGGCCGAGCTGGAACAGTTGCGCAAGGAAAAAGCGCGACTGGAGCGCGCCAATACTCGGATGTCCAAGAAGTTGCAGCAGACCGAGGCCGCCATGGAGGTGCTGGGAAAAGCACACGCGCTCTTGGAAATGGTGTCCGAGAGCGCGGACTCGGAGAACTCGTAACCCAGACCCGCCAGGATGTTCGCGCACAGCTCGAACCCTTGGTCGGGATCAAGACCTCCTGTCGCCTGTCGGGAATCAACCGCTCGACCTACTACCGACACCGCGACCCGTCGCCGAAAGCGCCACGGGAAGTATCCACGGCCGCGCCGCCGAACCGTTTGTCGCCCGCTGAGTGCCACCACATCATCACGGTGCTCAACAGCGCAAGGTTCCGTGACAAGGCGCCCCGGCAGGTGTGGGCCGCGCTGCTGGACGAGGGCGTCTACCTGTGCTCGGTCTCCACGATGTACCGGCTGCTGCGTGCTCAGGGCCAGACCCGGGAGCGGCGTGCTCAGGCCCGTCACCCGGCCAAGATCAAGCCGCAGCTGATGGCCCAGGTCCCGAACCAGGTGTGGAGTTGGGACATCACGAAATTGCGCGGTCCCGGGCCGGGACGGTTCTTCGATCTGTACGTCATGATCGATATCTATTCTCGGTATGTGGTGCACTGGGAGGTGCATTCCAGCGAGTCTGGGGAAATCGCCAGACAGTTTATGCAGAACTGTATCCGAGCCAACAGCGGGATCGCTGCCGAGGTGATCCATTCCGACCGGGGTACGGCGATGACTTCACAGTCGGTGGCCGATTTGCTATCCATGCTCGGGATCACCAAGTCGCACTCTCGACCGAAGGTCAGTAACGATAACCCTTACAGCGAAGCTCACTTCAATACATTAAAGTACTGCCCGGTGTTTCCTGGCAGGTTCGGGTCCATTCAGGATTCCCGGCAGTTCTGCCGCAGGTTCTTCGAGTACTACAACCACGAGCATTACCATTCCGGGATCGGGCTGCACACACCTTTCGCGGTCCATATCGGTACCGCGCACGCGATCCAGGACAAGCGAGCTCAGACGATCGAGACGTTCCGGGCGACCAACCCGTGGCGGTTCACCCGCCGGCCGACGTTGCCCGGACTGCCTCAGGCCGCGTGGATCAACGAGCCCAGCGAGCTCGGCGCCGCCGAGCGGCAGGCTCCTGACCAGCGCAAAGCATCCTAAAGATCACTGGTCCGTGTCCGATTGGACTTGACACATCCCGGTATCGGCCGCGGATCCTCCCTCCACGGCCTGGACCACTGCACGCCCACCCAACGCGCTCTGCGTGCCCTGATTGCCATGGGAGTGTTCAACGACGGCTACCGGGGTGCACCTCCCCGGGGGTGGGGCGCCCACCGGCTCATCGTCTACGGGTTCCACCTTTCCCCGCGCTACGACGACCTGGTCATCTTCACAGACTCACCGGACAACGTCGCACGCTGCTTCGCGTCTTGGCGTGCGAAGCGGCCGGCCTTCCCCGGCTGGCGCGCGGTGTGCGTGACTACACATGTGCGGCTGGTGCACCTGCCCACGGGTGCGGTCCTGGGCGTCGAAGCCGTCGACAGCGATCGACGACGCTCGCAATGTGCCAGCCCTTGTCCGGGGAGTCGCCACGCTAAGTACATGGCAACCGATGCACCCCTCACCGAGGAGGAGGACACGGAGCTGGGTGCGGTGCCGCCCATGAGCGCGAGCGCGAGCATGCTACTGGCCGGGTTGTTCGCCCGCATGACGCTCACGGCCGCAGACGGGTCCTGGGCCACGGGCGGCTGGTTCTCGTGCCCGCCCGAGGTCAGCGCGCGCCGCTCCTTCGTTCCCGAGACCGGGCGGGTGCTGTGGGGCTCTCACGACCGGTGGTCGTTGAGCTGGGGCGGCTTTCCCGACGCGGAGTTCGTCGCGGCGGCCCTGACCGATCCACACGTGGGGTTGGCCGGGGCAGCAGCTCACGATGACGGCCGTGCGATCGTCGTCAGGTACGGCACTGCATCTCTGACCTTGGCCGAGGACTTCCGCGTCTCTCCTCCGATATCGCTAAGCACGACACCGGACTAAGCCTGATTGCACGGGGAGCCGCTGTGTGTGATGCTCCTGGCACGGTGTCTGAGGGCGCCGCGGCTCCCCTGCACTGCCCGACGGATGGGGCATGAGACCCAGACGGCGGAACCGCCTACCCTCTCAACGACCAGCTACACGTTCGGCCGGGCTCTACCCCTCAGATCAGGCAGGTGGGAGCCGGTATTGGTATTCGGTAGGCGTGAGGTCTTCCTCCTGTGGTGTCCAGTTCTCGTACACGCTGAAGGCACCCCCGCTGGCTTCGTAGACGTTGGAGACCCGGATACCGTGCACCACGAACAAGTCGATGTTCGCGAAGGCCCGAGCGTGGCGCCTCTCGTTAACCGTGAGACGAACGTTCACCGGAGGCCCGGACAGCCCCTTCACCTCGACATGTTTGGTTTCATCCCCCCGGACGCAGAGCAGGTCATAGGGTCTGCCCGGTCGGCCTCTTTCCACCACACGCCACCCCTGTGCCTGGTAGTAGGCGATAGCGACATCCTCGGCGTGTAGCTCCACTGCTCGTCGTCTCCGGGGGTCTGGCTGCCGTGGAAGCCCTCCTCCCCTACTCTTTTCGGCGCCATCCAGCTGCTCGGGAAGATCGTGCTTCTTCTGGAGCGGTGCCTCCGGTCCGAAGGTGGACGGCAGCACCATGCTGTCCGCGGGCCCGATGCGGAACCCCGGCCGGCGCTCAGGTGGGTCCTCCTGGAAGTTCAGGCGGGGATGCTTCGACAGGTATCTGGCGTGGTCGAGGACCAGAGCACACTCTTCTACGGGTAAAGAAGCGTCCAAGTGCGCAAAGTAGCCGACCCCGGTCTCGTTGGCCTCATGCCAGAACAGATCGGCGGCCTGGAGGTCCAGAACATCTAGGTGCTCCAGCCTCCGGTCCACGTCGATCGTTCGCCCCTTGATCGTCTGCCCGTGGGCCATGGCGAGTTCACCCATCACCGAGCGAAGGACCTGCGGGCCCCACACGACCAGACAGGAGTATCTGATCTTGCGGCCCCTGAGTTCCGTGTGCGAGGAGGCGCTGGTGACGAGTGTGCTGTGGTGGTATATGAGCAGGGATTGAACGGTGGCGGCCCAGCGTGTGAAGGTGCCATCACCTGGTTCGTGCTGGTCGGCACAGGGCCAGGGTTCCCGGGCGTCGACAGGGGTTCCGTAGGCGGAGAAAACCTTGTCGAATAGCACGCGGCCGTCCCCACGGGTAATCGCCAAGCGTTGGAGGCGTCCGCAGCACTGCGCTGTCCGGCCGGCCACGACCACGGCGGGGCACTGGGAATGGACCACCTCTTCTCGGATGTCGAGAGCCAGTTCGTCGGGGCCGCGGAATAAGCGGGGTCGTTCCCTCTCCGGCTCGGTACGGGCACGGGACGTGCGGTACAGCGGTGTGAGTGCCCGGCCGCCCCAAGCAGTGGGGTCGTGCTCCAGGTACGCGTCAGGTCCCACACTCTCGGTGTTGGGGACAAGGACATAGCTGCGACCCGCTTGGGAGAGTTCGGCGTAGGTCGCCAAGCCCTCGGGAACAGACTCGTCCGCGTACGTCGGAGTTGACAGCAGGCGGCGAAGGGGAATGGTCGGCGGCACCGGACCAGCCTAAGGTCCTGCGGCGCAGGCAGTGCCGGTCCAGGCCTGGGATCCTGCGAGCGGCCGGAATGGACCGGCTTTTTGCCCGGTTCGGCGCACATCGCGCCGGGAGTCCTCCATGCTCCCAGCCAGCCCACACCCGCGGAGGCCTGACTTGGGGCGGGATCCCAGTCGCGGCACATGTGCACGGGTCAGCAGGCAGGGTGCACCACGAAGTCGACCCCCCTGACCCGGACGACTTCGCGCCCGTCGTAGAAAACCGCCGTGTCCTCGATATCCGCTGGCCACAGCCCTGGGTAGGTGCGGGAGAAGGCCAACTTACGCAGATGCTCCAAGTACCCGAAAGCGGTCGTGGGCGGATACAGGTCCCACCCGCCCTGAGCTCGACGCGTGACGCGGAGTTCTTCTGTGGTGAACTGTCCGTACTCGCCGGTGAGGGCATCGATGACCTGGACCAGGACTCTGGAGTCCTCCTCGTGGGCTGGACGCAGGACGGGTGGGCGGTGAGGGCCGCGGTCCGGGATCGCAACCTCACCAGGCAGCGCGAGGTCCTCCAAGGGGTTGTGGCGCAACAGGATCTGGTTGCCCAAGGCGGTGTGGAGACGCACCCACCCCGTGGTGGGGTGGACCTGTGTGCGTTGGCGCAGGTGTGCGGGAAGGGCGATCGCTGACCGTGCGTCGGTCAGCATCCGGGCGAGCTCCTGCGCGTCTGGGTGACTCCCCCATTCCAAGTGCATCAAGCGCGATCCGTCCGAACGCGTATAGCGGGGGTTGGACCACAGCTTGTAGAAGGGCCAACAGCCTTTTACGGGTGTGCCACGTAGCAGTCCCAGACGTCGTAGGAACGCTGATCCCAGCTGGGCGGCTTCGGCCGCCACCGGTCCTGGACGCGCCGGTGCGCGCCAGGCGAGGGCGTCGTGTTCGATGGGCAGCAGGTTCTTGGGGTTCTCCGCCCAGGGCCACACGGTGCCCGTGGGGCTGCCGGTTCGCAGCCACGTGTGTGCCCACATCCACTGTTGTTGGGAAGCCTCGATCAGGATCCGTCCCGCCAGGTTCAGGTGGTGCAGCACGAGGTAGCGACCGCTCCTGTGCACTCTCAGGCCCGGGATTCCCATGAAGTCCTGATCGGGGACCGCGCAGGGCAGGCAGGCGTTCAAGACCTGGGTCAGATGGGGTCGGGCGATATGCACGATGAGCGCATCGTGGCCGGGGGTGCATCGCTCGATCGCGAAGGGCGGGTCCTCATGGTGCTCGACCTTGTGCAGGTGGTCGAGGCTGCTGAGGAACAGGCTCTCCAGGCGGGCCTGGCCATCGGTAGCTTCGGGGATCACCTGGTTGCACAGGGAGAGCGTGGCGATGGCGCGGCGGGCCACGCTGTGGGGTTCGCGCGTCGCGGTTGTTCGAAGCTTGGCCAGCAACTTGTGACGGGACATGGCTTCTCCAGCGTCCCGGCCACGCTCGAAGATCAGTCCTGTCGAAGGCATCACTGGAAGTGGGGAGGGTGGGCGAGGCCGGTTGCCGACATCCAGCATCAGCCAACCGTCCCTGGTAGTCAGCATGCTCCAGGCGCTCGATGCCCGGGGCGGCCACACGATCCTGGAGGCCGGGCTCGGCGCCCAGTTGCTCCAGCTGCGTGGCCACGATCGAGGGAGCGGAGATGCAGGAGATCATCTCGCCTGTCTCGTCATGCTTGATGGGTACGGCGTCCTCAACGTAGGTCTTCTGGAGCTCGACGCCGGGGAGGAAGCGGTGGCGTTCGATGCTCTGGAAGGCGTCGATGATCTCGGGGGTGCGCAGGGTGTTGTTGTCGGCGAGGCGACCCACGAGCGTGTGGCGCAGGTCGGCGGGGGCGGTGGTGGAAATCAGGGTGTTCTCCATTCGGGTCACGTTAGAGGCTGAGAGGGCTGGGCGGTGGGTGGACACGGCAACGTCCTCGGTGTTGGCGAAGGCGACATAGTGGCCCAGCCAGGCCGCCGCTGCCTGTTCGTCGGGGGGCACCCCGGCGCGGTTGAAAGCGAAGATAGCGTGGTGGACCAGGACCGCGCTCAGACCCCGCGTGAGGTGCCCGCGGGCGGAGAGGTCGCGTAGCTGGTGACCGGCGTCGGTGAAAGCCTCCACGCGCTCGGCCCAGCCGGGTTCGGTGTCGGGTCGTTGGGCGGCGTCGACGTTCATCAGGCGGCGCATGGCTGAGAGTTTGACCCACACGTCGCCGACCTCGAAGGGGTCCATCCCGGTGGCTCGGATCATGGTGGCGATCAGCAGGATGCTGCGCTCTCTGCCGCCGGATTGGCCGGTCTCGGTGAGGGCTGCTCGGCTGTCGGCGCAGAACAGTTCGTGGGCGAGATCCATGCCCGCTGTGCCGCCGAAGGCCTCGGTCTCCGGCTCGTAGACGCCCCCGGTCCAGCCGGTGATGGTTCCTTCGGTGACGAGGCAGCCAAAACATCAGACACGGATTGTTCCGTGCGCAGACGCAGTCCCCCGTCCTTGCGCAGGAAGTGGAACCGTTGATCACCCAGCGTCTGGGCCATCGCCTGAGCGACCTGAGGGCTGATCCCGGATACTGTCGCCTGGGCCGAGGTCTTCCACGTGTGAGGGCCTGCTGTTGACCTTGAGTATCTGCGGGTAGGAGCTTCCAGCCTGGGCGGGGACCGCCGCAGTGTGTGCTTAGTCGAGGAGTTCCACGACGTAGCCCAGGCGAGCAGGCCCCTGGAGTGAGAAGAGGCTCTACACAGGGGGTGTCGGTCACAGCCGTGGATCCGTTGTTGCCATCTTTTGTGACTCTGGGGAGGGATACCGTTGGATAGTCGCCCTCACAGGTGATGCGGCACCCCGCTTACTCACCCAGCAGGACACCGCCCAGGTTGTATATGCCGGGCACGCCCGAAATTAGGGTCGCCAGAAGGAACACCACGGACTTCAGGTCGCCCCCTTTGACAAGCAAGGACACCCTCAACTGATGGCAGTGACACAACAGGAAATCGAGAGCCGGTTGTGGGACGCCGCCGATGAGCTGCGCGTGGCGATGCCCGAAGCGCAGTACTCCTCGGTCGTCTTCCCGCTCATGTTCTGGAAGTACCTGTCGGACACCTGGGAGCACAAACACCAGGAGTTCCTGAAAGACAATGCCGAGGTCTTGAGCGCTCTCTCCGCTGAGGAGTCCCAGGAGATCGAGTACCGCGACTACCAATCGTTCGAGATCCCGTTCATCCATCCTGGCGCCGTTCGGGAACGTCGCGCCTCATGGGCGTCCATCCTGGCCACCATCACCCAGCCCGGCCTCGGGCAGCGTGTTCGCGCCTCACTGCAGGCCATCGAGTCCGCCAACCCTGACAAGTTCTCCCGACTGTTCGGGTCCATGACCTGGACCTCTGAAGAAGTGCTATCAGGAGATGTGTTGGCCTCGGTCATGCAGGCGATGGACCGCGCCCCGAAGATGCATGAGGGCAACATGTCCCACGACGTGCTCGGCGGGGCGTACGAGTATCTCCTGAAGCGGTTCTCCGATGGATCAGGAACTCGCGCGGGCCAGTTCTTCACCCCGCGCGAAGTCGTCGAGCTGATCATCGAGGTCCTGGACCCCAAGGGCTACGAGTCGGTGTACGATCCCACCTGCGGGTCAGGCGGCATGCTTATCGCCTCGGCGAACCTCCTGAAAGCGCGCGGTGGCCGCGGCTACACCCTCCGCCTGCACGGGCAGGAGGCCGTACCGGACACCGCCGGTGTAGCACGCATGAACCTCTTCATGCACAACCTGACCCAGTTCCAGGTCGAGGTCGGCGACACTCTGAAGGACCCGCGCTTCAAGAAGCCGGATGGATCCATGGCGCAGTTCGACGTGATCGTCGCCAACCCGCCCTACAGCCTCAAGTGGAAGCCCTGGGCCAAGGACCCGCGCGCCATCGGCGGAGTCGCCCCGCAGTCATCGGCGGACTGGGCGTTCGTCCAGCACATGATCGCCAGCATGAACCCGAAGAAGGGCCGCGCCGGTGTCGTCCTACCCCACGGCGTTCTGTTCCGCAGCGGCCAGGAAGCAACCATCCGCCAGCGTGTCCTGGATGACGACCTCCTGGAAGCCGTCATCGGGCTGCCCTCCAACCTTTTCTACAGCACCACCATCCCCACAGTGATCCTGGTGTTCCGAGCGCCCGGTACCAAGGCCCCGGAGCGACAGGACGGTGTGCTGTTCGTCGACGCCTCCAAACGGTTCACCAAGGCCAAGAAGCGCAACGTCCTGACTGACACTGACATCGTAGATACGGCAAAGACCTACCATTCGGCTTTCGATGCCGCTGGCAACCCGGCAGACCCGGATGGTCACGGTGGCCTCTCCGCACGCTTCGTTCCCACCTCAGAGATCATGGCGAACGAGTATGACCTCAGCATCGGCCGCTACATCAAGCAGGCCGTTACTGAGGCCGAAGACCTCAGCACCATGATCGAGGCGTACAACCTCGCCCGAGCGGAGCGCCAGAAGACAGAGCAGCGGATGCTCGACGTACTCGACGCAGCTGGGGTCGGGGGATTCGATGAGTGAATGGGAGCAGACCACTCTTGGGGCAATCGCGGACCTCTCGATTGGCCGTACGCCCGACCGTAAGAACCCAGATTACTGGACAACAGACACAACGTACCCGTTCTGCACCATCGCAGACATGCCTGAGCGGTCATGGACGGTGAACCCAACGCGCGAAGGGGTCACTAGTGCCGCAATCACGGACGGCAAGGCCAAGCTGGCCCCTGCTGGCTCATTGCTGATGAGCTTCAAGCTCACCATCGGCCGTGTCGGCTTCGCTGAGCGGGACGTCTATCCGAACGAGGCCATCGTTCGCATTGATCCACGTGACCGTTCCACAGTCTATGACCGGTATCTTGCGGCCTGGCTGGAGTCCCATGACCTCATGGAGAACGCACCTCGCGCGGTCAAGGGCAAGACGTTGAACTCCAAGAGCCTCGCGCTCATCTCGGTGGTCCTGCCGCCGTTGCTGGCGCAGGAGCAGATCGTCGAGGTCATTGGCACGGTAGAAGACCAAATCACTGCATTGGACACAGAGGCCGCCGCGCTGGAAGGCGTCTACCTGGCAGCAACATCCCTGCTCTGGCTTACTTCTCAAGGCGACGAGGCCGAGACCAGAGCCCTCGGTGACGTGATGCACCACGATGTCGTTCGGACGCCAATGGAATCGGGAACTACCTACCATCTCGCCGGAGTGCTCAATTCTGGCAAGGGTCTCGTAGACAAGGACGTGTTCGACGGGGCAGATACCGAGTACACCGCAATGAATGTCCTTCGGGCGAACCAGGTGGTAATGCGAAAGTTGACTGCTTGGGAGGGACCGATCACCGTGGTTCCCGCAGAGTTCGACGGCTTCGTAGCAAGCAACGAGTTCCCGACCTTCACCCTTGCCGATGACATCGCCCCAAAGTGGATGAAGCACGCCTGCCGAACACCTCGGCTGTGGGCGGAGATGCAGAGCAGGGTCGTCGGAACCGTGCAGCGCCGTAAGCGGCTCAACCCCGACCAGCTACTGTCGGTGGCGCTTCCCGTCCCATCTCGGCCTGAGCAGGAGCAGGCGGCGGAGGCACTGGACGCGATGGAGGCGCAGGCCACTACGATCCGCGCCGAAGCCGACCGGCTCCGCAACGTCCGTGCCAGGCTCCTGTCGGGGCTGCTGGACCGCACCATCGACATCAAGTCCGCTGAATTGGAGTTCTGATCTGTGGCGAAGGGCATTCAGGAGCGTGAATTTCAGAATCTGATGATCCAGTGGTCTCTCCCCATGAGCTGGGAGTTCACTGCGGGCAGGTCGCTGGCCCGTGAGACCACTCAGACGGTGGTCTCCGGGCCTCTTCGGGAAGCCCTCATCCGACTCAACCCCGGAGTGATCGCCGGATTCGCTGTGGACACCGTGGTCGAGGAGATCGTCGCTACGGTCAACGCCGTCGAAGGCGGGTTGGTACGGGCCAACGAGCAGGTGCTGCACCTGCTGCGTGGGCACAAGGAGTTTCGAGACTCCGAGGGTACGTGGCACGCCCTGAAGGTCATCGACTTCGAGCACCCGACCGCCAACACCCTCATCGTCTCGGACGAGGTGTCCATCTCCGTGCCCGGCAAGCCCTCCCGCCGGTTCGACCTCGTGTACTGGATTAACGGCCTGCCCCTGGTCGTAGTCGAGGTGAAGTCCCCGACCGCGAAGTCCGCGTGGGCCGATGCCGCACGCGAGATCAACAACGTGTACGCCACCGAGTACCCCTGGTTCTTCACCCCCAACGTTTTCGCCATCGCCTCGGACGGGCTGAAGCTGCGGTTCGGTGCCGCCGGGGCGCCCACGAACCTGTGGCAGCCCTTCCGCTCCACTTCCGACGACGAGAACCTGTCCGGGCAGGCCGACGTGCAACGCTCGGTCGAGTTGTTGCTCAATCCGGCCACGATCCTGGACATGCTCGCCAACTTCGCCCTTTTCGACACCTCCGGTGGTGGGGCGGATAAGAAGTACCTGCCCCGCTACCCGCAGTTGGAAGCCGCCCACTTGATCCACGAGCGGGTCCTCGCTGGCGGCCGGAAAGGGTTGATCTGGCACCACCAAGGCAGCGGGAAGACGCTGCTGATGGTGTTCACTGCCTCCCTTTTGTTGGCCGATGCCCGCACTGACTCGCCCACGATCATCCTGCTCTCAGACCGGCTCCAACTCGTCCGGCAGACCTCCGGAGTCTTCACCTCCGCGATGGGAGACGCCTACTTCCACCAGCCCTCGACCGGTCGGGAGTTGCGTTCGCTGTTGTCCGACGATGTGCGCGGTGTCATCTCCACGACTGTCCACAAGTTCGCCGATGCCGGTAAGAATCTGTCGAGGCGGGGTAACATCATCGTGTTGGTGGACGAGGCCCACCGCACCCAGTCCACCCGGGATGCGTCCCTGGCCGGGCGGATGCGCGCGGCACTGCCAAACGCGAAGTTCTTCGGCATGACCGGCAGCCCTGTCAAGAACTTGTCCACCGACACTTTCGCCCTGTTTGGTGACCAGGAGGACCCGGGGCGGGTGCTGCACCGGTACTCGGTGTCCCGGTCTTTGTTGGACGAGGCGACCGTCCCGGTCATGCTGGATCCGCACCCGGTCCTGTTCGAGATGAACGACCAGGAGTTGCAGGCCGAGTTTGATCAGTTCGCCGACGACTTCGATCTCGACGATCCTGATCGTGAGGCATTGTCCCGCAAGTTTGGTCGTCTGACCTCGGTGTTCGCCAACCCCGATCGTATCGGCGCGGTTTGTCAGGACATCATGGACCACTACTTGGCCGGCGCCTACCGCAACGGCCTCAAAGCGCAGGTTGTCGCGTACAACCGTGAGATGGCCGTGGCGTACACGGACAAGATCAACGAGCTGCTAGCCGGCTTCGAGGCCTCTCAGGTACTCGCTGAGGTCAGCAAGCATGACCGGATCACCGCTGAGGTGAACATCTCCGTCTCCGATGCCAAGAGCGAAGACCCCGCGATGCGGAAGTTCCAGCTCTCAGAGGCCGAGGAAGAGGAGCAAAAGCGGCGTTTCCTCGCCCCGGACGACCCCCTGTGCTTCCTGGTGGTGACCGCCAAGTTGATGACGGGGTTTGACGCTCCCAACGAGGGTGTCCTGTACCTGGACAAGCCGCTGAAGGCCCACAACCTGTTCCAGACCATCACCCGACCCAACCGCACCTGGGTCTCCCCGACCGGGTATGTGAAGACCTCTGGCGTGGTCGTGGACTACATCGGCCTGGCCGAAGAGGTCCAGCGAGCCGTCGTCGATCCCACCGCGAACGGCGGCAGCAAGGGCGGTGGGTTCGTCACCGCCCTGTCCGAGCTGGTTTCCGAGTTCCGCACCACGTTCGCCCGCATCGAAGACCTCCTCGCTGACGTGGAGGACCTGGACCTCACAGTCCACGGCTACGAGTCCGTGCGCGCCATCAACACCTTCCTGGACCGCAACGAAGGCGCAGTCGAGGTGTTCAGTAAGGACTTCCGGCTCCTGGCCCGCTTGTATCCGCTCATCAGCACTGACAAGCGCATCGCCAAGTATCGGGACGGCTTCGGGCTGTTCGGTTCGGTGTACACGACCCTGTTCAAGAAGTCCTCCGGCGAGGAAAGGAAGGAACGATTGGGCGCGCTGGGGCCGATGGTCCTGGGGATCATCAACACCCACGTCCACTCCTTCTCTGTGGCCGCATCTCAGGAGGAATCCCTGGTGCTGGACGCCCAGGGCATCGCCATTCTGAAGGAGTTGCTGACTCTCGTCCATCCCAAACCCGGCAAGGACGACGGCGAGGACAAGACGCCGCCGTCCGCAGCGGAGATCCTGGACCGTATCAAGGCCGCCCTCGACAAGGGCGTCGAACCAGGGTCAGCGAAGTACACCGCCCTGGCGGAGCGGATCAGGCTGCTGCGGGAGCGGATCATCCAGAACTCCCAGGACGCGTTGGCGTTCTTGTCCGAAGCACTTCGTGTCGCCAAGGCCGTCGTAGATGCCGAGAAGCACCCCAACGAAGCCGTCGTTGTCCTGGACGATGACCACGTGGGCGTGTTGTCACGGATCATCCATGACCACGCACCGTCCGGCCTCACCGTCACCGAACGGAACCTGGCCGAGGAGATCGACAAAGTCGTCACCCGCACCCTCAGCCAGTCATGGGACAACGCCGACGAACGCAACCGAGGCGTCCGCCGTGCCACCGCCGCAGTCTTCCGCAAATACGCCTTGAAGCCCGTGGGCGAACCATACAACTCCACCGTCGCCTACATCAAAGCCCACTACCTCGTCGACTAACGACACACAGACCCGACACTTGACTAGCGATCCACATGGAAAGCTACAAATTTCCAGAGTGTGGGGGGCGGTACCCCAGGTGTGTGCGGCCAGTAGTCGGGGCCGGGGGATGTGCGGGGCAGGAGTTCCTCGGCGAGCCGGTTGCCCTCCCACATCCGTCCGCCCGGCTTGGTTGCGGACTCCACCCGCAGCCATGCCGGGGAGCCGTCGGGGCGGGTGACCGGTCCGCTCAGGGTTCGGCCGCTCACTCCGCGGTGCCGTTCCCCCACCGGCAGGGTGGTCAGGTCCAGGGCGGTGACCGCGTGCCCCCAGGCGTGGTCCAGGTCGGGTGCCTGGGGTGGGGGTGTGCTCATGCGTCCCGGTCGGCTTCCCAGTCCACCTGGGGGCTCTCGCGCTGATCCCACAGGGGGAGAAGGCGGGTGTGCCGCGTGCGGATTACTTCGGGTGCGTCGGGGAGAGCGGGGTTGGCGAGGAATCGGGGGCCGGGGCCGTGGCGATGTTCGCGGTCCCACCGGCGGACGTGCTCGACCAAGCGGTGGACCAGTTCGGTGGCGTTGGGGCCGTGGCCGCGGGCGAGGAACTCCCACTGGTCGGGGTCGGTCGATGTTTGGGGCAGTACCAGGTAGGCCAGGCCGGTGCCATCCCAGACCGCTGGACTCTGGTGCACGCCAATGGTGGCGTGGCCCAGGGCCTCGGCATCACCGGACAGGGTGGCGAAGCCGGGCAGGGTGGTGGCCAGCCACAGCTGCAGACCTCCGAAGTATTCGTTGCGGCCTATCCGTACCCCGGAGCGCTCCTCGTAGGCGGGCTCGGCGAATACCTCAGGCAACCGGCCAGGGGAAGGGACGGGGTCGGCGTCGGTGGTCAGCGCCACCTGGTCCGTGAGCGACACGATGGTAGGCGCTGGCGCGCCCAGCCCTTGCATGGGTACGAACCCGGTGTGGTCGCCGGTCTCCCCTACCAGCAGGTCCTGTCCGTGGTGGGTGAAGGCGTAGACGCGCTGAAACCCCCGCACGCCCAAGGGCAGGACCAGGCGTCCGCCCTCGATGAGCTGTTCGGTCCAGGCCGGGGGCAGGTCGGTGGCGGCGACCGTGACGATGATCCGATCGTAGGGGGCGCCGGCGGGGTGTCCGTGTTCGGCGTCGCCGAGCACCACCTCCACTCGGTCGGCGTACCCGCTCTGGGCCAGGCGGCTGCGGGCCCGGTCGACGACCTCGGGGTCGATGTCGATCGAGGTCACCTGTCCGTCGGGGCCGACGACCTCGGCGATCAGGGCGGCGTTGTAGCCGCCACTGCCGATCTCCAGCACCCGCATCCCCGGCCGAAGGTCGGCGCGCTCCAGCATCAGGGTCTGGATCCAGGTGGCCGAGATGGAGCTGGTGGCTTCCCCGTTGCCGTCGAACTTGGTCCGCAGCACGGCCTGGGGATCGTAGACCTCCTCCAGCGGAAAGTCAGGTACGAAAAAGTGGCGCGGTACCGCGCGCACGGCGACGGCTACCGGTTCCGACCGTAGAGCGTTGACGGCCCACAGCCGCTCGATCATCCGCTCACGCAGAGCGTCGACGTGGTCGGTGCTGCGGTGGGCGGGGGTGGTCTCAGAGGTTGTCACACCGGCAGGTTAGCCGGGCAGGATGTGGCAGGTGGTGTTCTTCCCGAAAGCAGTGAGCAAAGGCCCTGTGGGCGGCTCGCCTGCTGGTGGCGTGTGTCTCAGGTGTGAGGTCTTCCCCGCCGTCGGTCGCATGTTCACCACGGAGGCTGGTCGTCTAGGTGAGGCTTCGTGGTGCTCACTGCGCCACCGCCCTGGTGACGGTCGTCGCCGCGCAGGATCAGCCGATGGCGGCACTGTCCGACTGCAACAGCGCGCTCGGGCTTTCGACCGCCTCAGCGCCCGGACCCGATCCGAAAAGGGGGGTCGGTGCTGGGCGCAGATCTGGCGAGGGCAACAGCCCGGCCCTGGCTCGTGGGTGGCCTCAGCGAAGAGCCAACACGGGCCTGGCTGGTTTGAGACCATGAGGGCACCGCGCTTCCACACGAGAGGTCACCCATGTCGTCCCTGCTCCGTGTCGCTGTACCCAACAAGGGGTCCTTGAACGCCGAGGCGGTCGCGTTGCTGCATGCGGCCGGGTACCAGCAGCGCACCGACTCCAAGGAACTCGTGGTCACCGACGAGACCAACGGGATCGAGTTCTTCTACCTGCGCCCCCGCGACATCGCCACCTACGTGGGCTCGGGGCAGCTGAACATGGGTATCACCGGCCGCGATCTCCTCATCGACTCCATAGCCCCGGCCCAGGAGATCCTCGCCCTGGGGTTTGCCCGCTCCACCTTCCACTTCGCGGGCCACCCCGAAACCGCTCAGAGCGTGCAGGACCTGGACGGTAAGACCATCGCGACCTCCTACCCCGCGGTAGTGGCCAAGCACCTGGCCGACCTCGGCGTTGAGCCAGCCGGGATCGTGCGCCTGGAGGGTGCGGTCGAAACCGCGCTACGCCTGGGCGTAGCGGACGTGATCGCGGACGTGGTGGAAACCGGTGCGACTCTGGCGCACCTGGGGCTGGAAGTCATCGGTGAGCCCATCATGCGTTCAGAAGCCATCGTCATCCGAGGGCAGTGCGACCCCAGCACCGACACCTCGCAACGCTTCCTGCGGCGTCTGAGCGGCGTTTTGGTGGCTCGTGACTACGTGCTGCTCGACTACGACATCGAGGCCGCTCACCTGGACCGGGCCCTGGCGGTCAGCTCCGGCAAGGAGGGCCCGACCATCTCACCGCTGCACCGCAAGGGCTGGTCGGCTGTGCGGGTCATGGTGCCTGCCGCGCGAGCGCACACGATCATGGATCAGTTGGAACAGGCAGGTGCCCGGGCCCTCTTGGTCACCAAGATCCAAGCGTGTCGGGTATAGCCCCGCCCGCGGGGCGATCGTGACATTGCGAAGGAGGCCCGGACCAGGCCTGCACCAGGGGCGGGCCTCCGGCGTCGGTGACCAGCAACCCGACCTCTGCTTCAGATAGCCCGGCGCGCTTCCTTCCTTTTTGCCGTTCACCGGACCAGGTTCAGACCGCACCTAAGGATCACGCGATGGCCAACTCTGCTCATCGGCTCGGCTGGGGTGAGCTGCCCGACCACCTCACCACCGCTTTCATCGACGTGTTCGGCGCTGCCGTGGTCGACGAACAGCGCCAGGTCGGGGGGTTCAGTCCGGGGCTGGCGTCCCGGTTGGTCCTGGCGGACGGGCAGCGGGTGTTCGCCAAGGCCATCCACTCCAGGCGCGATCCGCACGCTCCGGGCCTGTACCGGCGCGAGATCCAGGTGAACCAGACGCTTCCCCTGCAGGCCCCTGCGCCCCGTCTACGCTGGTCTTTTGACGACGATCACTGGGTGATGCTCGTCTTCGACGACGTCGCCGGGCACACCCCGGCCCAGCCCTGGCAGCAACACGAGCTGGAGCGGGTCGTGGCCACTCTCGCTGATATGGCCGATGCCCTCACCCCCGCCCCCGTCGGCACGGTGCCAGCCTCCGAGGACCTGGCCGTTGCCTACTCCTCATGGAGCCGGTTGAGCTCCGGTGCAAGCTCAGCGCACGTTGAGGCACTCCCGGCCTGGGCCAGGGAGAACCTGGGGCTGCTCACCGACCTGGAGAAGGACTGGGCAACCGCGGCCACCGGCGACACGCTCGCCCACACCGACCTGCGCGCGGACAACATGCTCCTGACCCCAGAGCGGGTGGTGCTCGTGGACTGGCCCTATGCGGTGGCGGCGGCGCCGTGGCTGGACCTGCTGATGCTGTTGCCGTCCGTGGCCGCTTCCAGCCCCCAGGTCGACCCCGAGCAGGTATGGCACCACTACCCCCACGCCTGCGGGGTGGAGGCAGGTGCCGTCAACGCGGTGCTCGCCGCGCTCGCCGGGGACTATCTCACCCAGTGCCAGCAGCCCGCCCCGCCCAACATCCCCACTCTGCGCGCCCACCAGCACGCCAAAGGAGAAGCGGTTCTTCGGTGGCTGCGCGCACGGCTGAAGTGCTGACCCATCGGCCAGTACTGGAGTGTCGCCTACGGTTGCGCCAGCTTGATGAGGGCGGTCTCGAGAGCCGGGCCAGGTCCCGCCTCACGTGCCCACCCAGCAGGTCCGGACCCTGGTTTGCGTGACAAAGTCCAGGCCTCGGGACCCACCGGTTCGCTCCTGCTTCGAACGCAGCGCGCGGACTGACCGCAGCTGGACCAGCAACACCCCACCACCAGGGGCGGCGTAGGAGGTTGTCGCACCGGCAGGGTAGCCGGGCAGGGCCCAGTGCGTGGAAGGTTCAAGTGTGCAGCGAAGGTAAGGAGCCTGTCCGTTTCGGCCTGCGAGCGGATGTGGTCTCGATTAGAGTCGTGCCCATGACCTCGTTGGAACGCCACGATCAGGTCCAGCCCGGCTCCCCTTCCGCACCGCGATTGGTCGTGTTGAGGGGTAACTCCGCCTCAGGCAAGTCCACCGTGGCCCAGACCCTACGGACGGAGTACGGGCGGGGACTCGCGATCATCGGCCAGGACGTAGTACGCCGCGAGATCCTCAGGGAGCGGGACCGCCCAGGCGCCGCCAACGTCGAACTCATCGACCTCATGGCCCGCCACGCCCTGATCCACGGATTCCACGTGGTGCTGGAGGGCATCTTCTACGTGGCCCACTACGGGGACATGCTCACCCGCCTGATCCGCGACCGCCCGGGGGTGGCCCACTGCTACTACTTCGACATCCCCTTCCCCACCACCCTGGAGCGCCACGCGACAAAACCCATCGCAGATAAGGTCGGTGAGACCGTGCTGCGTCAGTGGTGGCGGCCCCGTGACCTGCTCCCCGGCGGGGTGGAGGAGGTCATCGACGAACACAGCAGCCTCGATCAGAGCGTGGCGCGAATCCTGAAGGACAGCGGCCTGGCGCCCCGGGAAAGTCAGGTCTGAGGGCCCCTTCGCCTCTGAGAGCCGGTGGGCTCGCCGCCGTGTCCTGGTTGTCACCTCAGCTCCCTAAAATGCCTGCCTACCAGCACCAATGCAGGCGGGAGGGCCCCATGCCCCTGACCCCGACACAGGGAACGATTCTGGCTGCGATCCACGCCCTGACCGCCGAACACAAGTACGCGCCGACGCTGCGGGAGATCGCCGACCGTGCGGGCATGGCCAGCCCCTCTGCTGTCTCCCGTCAGATCGACCGCCTGGTCGAACTGGGCTATGTGGACCGTCAGCCCGGAACCCCTCGCAGTATCCGCCTGGCCCACGGTCTCACTCGCGCAGCAGTACCGACCCGCCCCGAAGAGGCGGTCGGGGCCGTGCGCGATGCCCTGTGCGGCACCACCCTGGGTGCGCTGACCGTCGGGCAGCGGGTGAGCACCAGCGCGCCCCGCCGGGTGGGTCAACTCCACCACGCCTGCCCCGGGGTGGAGGCGGTCCCGATCCGAGGCAACGTCCCCCCACGGCTACGGCAGATGCGCGAGCGGGGCTTGTCCGGGGTGGTGCTGGCCGCAGCCGGGCTGCACCGGCTGAGTCTGCAGGAGAACATCACCCAGTACCTGGACCCCACCCAGTGGCCGCCTTCCCCGGCCCAAGGGGCGATCGCGGTGCAGGTGCGCTCCGCCGACACCGCGCTGGCGCGGGTGGTAGCCGCAGTGCACGACGCGGAAGCTGCGGCCACCACACAGGCCGAACGTGCGCTCATGCAGATCTTGGGGGGCGGCTGTCACGTACCCACCGGCGCCTACGCCAGCATCCACGCCGGGCAGCTGCACCTGCTCGCCCAGGTGACCTCAACCGATGGCCGTGCCACCATCCGCGCCGAGGCCACCGGCGAGACCGATCACCCGGAGATGGTGGGTGAGCGCGTGGCCCAACTGCTCCTTGAGAAGGGGGTAGAGGCCGTCCTGGCTTCCAACACCTGAAGCACAGGCCGTGGACAGGGCCCACACCCGATGGTGTGAGTGCGGCGGGGCTGTTCGGGCGGTGTAAAAGCGGGCGAGCAGGGAAATCACTGTTCTGGCTGAAGACTCGCCGCAGCCCGACAACCCGGCCGTGTTCTCCCCCTCCACGAACGGACAGACCCCATGTACTCCGCCCCTGTTTCCCCCCGGTTTCGCGGGCTCATCCTCGACTTCGTCGGCGTCCTGACCACCGAGGTGGGCCCCTCATTGCGGCGCTGGTGCGTGAGCCAAGGCCTGCCCGCCCACGCCTGGAGCCACACCCTGGGGCGCCATCCCGAAGGGCGCCGCCTGTACCAGGAGCTGGAGGCCGGGCGTTTGGCCCAGGCCGAATGGAACCGGCTGACGGCCCCGCTGCTGCAGGTCGAGGATCACGACAACCTCATGGGCCGTGTCTGGGCGCAGGCGCAACCGGCTGCGGAGATGATCGAGCTGGCGCGCGCAGCACGTCGCGCCGGCCTGCGCACGGCGGTGCTGTCCAACAGTTTCGGCCGCGACCCCTATGACCCCTACCAGGTGCTCGGTGTGAGTGGGCTGTGTGAGGTGACGGTGCTCTCGGAGGTGGAAGGTATCGCCAAGCCCGACCCTCTGATCTACCAACGCACGGTGGAGCGGCTGGGCCTGGACAGCACCGAGTGCGTGTTCGTCGACGACCACCCCGACAACCTCACCCCCGCTCAGGAGCTGGGGATCACGACCGTGCACGCCGACGGCAGCCCAGGGCTGGCTCAGCGGGTCGCGAAACTGCTAGGCCTGGGCCCCACCCAGGAGAGCACCTGAGGGTTCACCCCTGCCCGGAGCGCCAGCTACCGCGGTACGGGGAGAGCTTGCAGAACGCGCCAACCCGGACCTGCTCTCTGACCGGAGTCGGTCGGCGCTGCCCGAACGACTCCGCGGGCTCAGCGGTCTTGCTGCTCATCTGGTGCGGTGCCTAGCCCTTCGACACCATGGTGCCCATGAACTCCCGACACCCCTCGTCACCACAGGTTGGTTCCTCCACCACCCTCACCTACGGATCCTTCACCATCGAGGTGACCCCGGGCGTGCTCACCGCGCCGACGGTCGCCTGGTTCCAGCAGGGGGCATGCCCTCTCATGGCCTGGGCCCTGGCCCACCAGGCCGCCCAGCACGGCCACGAATGGGAGTTGGCCATCATCGGAGATGCCCTCAACTGGGGCGATTGGTGGCACATGGGCGCTGTGACCGAGGACCAGCGCTACTTCGTTGACGCCGGTGGGGCTACGGACGTCGAGCAGGTATGCGAACAGTGGCAACAGCAACACCACCAACGCCGTCACCCTGAACGCGACACCGCGCTGCGAGCGGTCCAGGCCTCCTTCTTCCATCTGATCTGGCACGACCCGCGCACGGTCGACCCGCCTACCCGCAAGGTGACGCTGGGGTTCGCCGATCACATCCTGACCACCGAAGGGTTTGTCTGACGCCTGCCCTCGGAAGGCCGCGAAACCGCACACGAAGGAGAGGCCGATGCATTCACGATGCGGCGCCTGCACGGGCCTGGCCACACTGCATGACCCCGTACCTGCGATCACCCAGTACGCCTCGCCCGGCTTGATCGAAAGAATCGCCTACCAGGGGTACGCCCCGGGAGAGGATCCGGCCTGGAAGGTCTCAGGGGCGGCTTCACGTGGGGAGTATGCCCGGTGGTGTCGGCACGCCTGCGGGATGGCGAGTTTGCGTATGGTGCTGGTGCACCGTGACGGGCACGCCCCGCCCCTCATGGAACTCCTGCACGAAGTCCGTCGGGCCGGCGGGTACCTGGAGCAGGCTGACGGATCAGTCAAGGGCCTGGTGTACGCGCCGTTCGTGGAGTACGTGCGTGGCCATCACGGTCTGGACGCGCAGGTCCGCACAGACCTGGACACCACAGCGATGCGCGCGGAGTTGGACCGCGGGCGGATGGTGTTGGTCTCGGTCCACAAGGAGATCCGCCGCCCTCACCTTCCTCCACCAGGAAAAGGCGGGCACTTGGTGTTGGTGATCGGCCACCGAAACGGGCGCTTCCACATCCGTAACCCGTCCGGGCACACCCCTGATGCGGTCTCGGCCGTGCTTTCTGCCTCAGAGATCTCCCAGTTCTCCACTGAGCGGGGCATCGTCGTTGACCCCACCGGATCCTGATACGGGCTGTGCCTGGCGTGCGGGCTGCCAGCCCTCCGCGGCCCCGAATACCCGTTCCGGTGTTGTCGACAGCTTTGAGAGGAGCCCGTGAAGGCATGCCGAGGACCTCGAACGCTTTGCCTTGCGAACTCGCCCTGTGGGTCAGGGCCCGATTCGGTCCGCTGCACGTGGTCGCTGACGTGTCCTGGCCCCGGGCCGACTCCCGGGTCTGGCATGTGAAGACCAGCACGCAAGCGGTCTACGTCAAGCTCAGCCCCGATATTGCTGACCATGCACGCGAGCGTGCTGGCCTGGCCTTCGCGGCCCAAGCTCTGGACCCTCATCAGGCGCCGCGGGTGCTGGCCGCCGACGAGTCCTTGTTGGCGCTGGCGACCTCTCCTGTGCCCGGGAGCATCGTGCGAGGGCTGAGGCTGTCCGCCGGCGAGGAGCAGCGTGTCTATGCCCGCGCTGGCGCACTCGTGCGCCGTTGGCATGAGCGCTCTCCTGAGCCCACGAGCGTCGATCGCGCGAGGATTTCCACCTCGATCGCCGAGCAGGCTGGCGAAGCCGACCAGATCTTGGCCCTGATCACGGAAGCCACCACCGCCGCCCAGCGGGCTCTGGTCAGGGACGCGGCTCTGGAACTGTCCCGGTGCGCTCCCGCAACGCCCGTGGTCTATCGCCACGGCGACTACGCCACCCGCAACTGGCTCTGGGATCCCCGCCGTGGGCTCGGGGTCATCGACTTCGCCAAGGCAGCCCCGGGGCCGTTGGTGGAGGAGTTCGTGTGGCTTCATGGGGCGGTGTGGCTGCAACGCCCTGATCTGCGGGCTGCGTTCTTCGACGGCTACGGGCGCGAGCTGTCACAGGCCGAGGAACGCGCTCTGCAGCTGCTGACCGTGCGCCTGGCTGCCTCCTACCTGGCCACCGGTCTTACTCAAGGTGATGCGGCGCTGGTCGAACGTGGTCGCCACGGGCTGGACCGGTTGGTACGAGCCTCCAGATGAAGAGCACTATCGGAGGGCCCCTGCAGTGCGCTCTCTGCGGCGCGCGCGGTTGCTACCCAGGAACCACCAACTGCATACTGTGACAGATTAAAACTCTAGGTAATGAGAGGGTGGGGTTCAGTTGCCCAACTTATCTGAGGCGACCAACGACGATCCCAGCCACGAGTTGACTATGGAATAAACTCGCCTGTTTCAGGGCACACTCGATAAACTCTGCCGAAATTATCAAAGGGAACTGCAACAGTTCAAGAACGCACAAGCCAACCTGGGGCGGTCGCGTGAACAGTCTCGGGACGCGAAGTTCAATGTGTGGCTGTTGCGTAAGCGAATGACCGACATCGAAGACCTTTACTCAAAACTCCACTTCTACATGCTTTCAGGGGCGGTGTTGAATCCCCGCTCTGGAGAGCTGCTGCGCCCCGGGCCGCGGACCAAGCGCATCCTTGATCTGTTGGAGAACTCAGCACCTGAATGGTGGACGGCGCGCATGATCGTTGAGGCGTTGGCCCGCGATTACACCCTTAACCAGACCCGCACCACGTTGGATTACTTGGTGCGTCAAGGACGCGTGCGTAAAGAGCGCCGTGCGGAGGGGGTGTCCTACTCGGCCCACCTCGCTGTTCCTCACCACAAAGAGGAAGCAGGACCGGCCCTTTCCTAGCGGCGAGGGACCACACGAGGACAACATGGCCCGAGCCAGCGCTGCGCACGCTGGCTCCGCGAGTACGGATTCGCCCGTTTGCCCACCTACGTGGGTGCTGCGCTGGTAGCGTCGCACTCGGACGCTCCCGGGGCAGGCTAATGACCAAGACCCACCTGATCGCTGACTCCCGCCGCAGGGCCCTGGACATCGTGGCCCGCGCGAGCCGCGGATCCGGCACCGTTTGCTGACGCTCGCCCCCACACCCTGCGCCAGCTCGCCGCCCCTACTGACACGCCCCCGTCCTGTGATACCTCAACCATGAGAATGGGAAGCTGTGACGATCCCAACCCGAATCGTTTGGGTGGTCGCACCCCGCCCTGAGATTCCTTGGGCCTACGAGTCGCGCGCCGTCCAGGTCTTGGACACCTGCCCCCTCTGTGGAGAGCGCCGAGGCCGAGTCCTTCCTTCGGACCCGACACAAGGTGCGGTCGACCGCTGGGAAAACCTGTGCGGCCACAAAGAAGCATCCTGCCATCTCCTCTCGGAAGCCAGCGCCTTACCAGCCGCCCTCGAAGTGTTCGACGCGCTGGGGGTGGACCTCGGAATCCCCGATCTCACCCGTGACCGGATCTACCTGCTCCCCGGCCTTAGTCCCGGCGGCGACAGGCGCCCGGGAGCCTTATACAACTCCCAGAGGAATCGCAACACGCAAGTGTCCGTCCTCAGCCACCTTTACCTGGAAGGAGTCTGGGAGGCGGTTGTGTACCAGGGCGACGGCCAGGGTGAGGTGACCGCGCTGTTCCGCGAAACCTATGCCGGGTCGAAAGCAGAACCCCCGGTTGCAGCGATCCGCGCAGGCGTTCGTGCCGCTCTCTCGCCCCCACGCTGACAGTCGGCCACTGCTGACCACACCAAAACGGAGCATCATGTCTGAACACACCCTGCGATCGCTAGAATCCCATTGCCCACGACCGCGCCGCCCGGTTTGTGCATAGCCCGAGCAAGGGCTGCGCACGCTGGCTCCGCGAATACGGATTCGCCCGTTTGCCCACCTACGTGGGTGCTGCGCTGGTAGCGTCCGTGCTCTCGCCCCCTCCACGAAGGTGCCTTGCATGAAACCGCTACCCCCCGGACCGCTCACTCTGGCGCAGATCCAGGAGTACGTGTCCAAGATGGAGCTGGAGCGCGGGTTCGCCGACAGCACCACTGTGGATCAGGCCCTGAAGCTCGCGGAGGAGACTGGGGAGGTGTGCAAGGCGGTGCGCAAGAGCGCTTCGCTCAGCATGGACCCCAACAGCAGGGTCGGGGAACTCGGCGCGGAACTGGCCGATGTGCTGATCTATGTCGCCTCGATCGCGAACCGGGAAGACATCGACCTGGGTCAGGCCCTGCGGGACAAAGAGCTCGTGAACGAACAACGCACCTGGCATTGACCCCTCCCCTAGCAGCGACCCCAGGTGATCAAGCCGGGGACGCTCGCGGGTGGTTCTCGCCGCCCCAGCCACGACTGGTATCTGGCCCAGACCGCCCCGTGGATCCCCACCCCTGACGATGCCCCTGCCCATGAGCGTGTCGTGCACTCCCCCGTCCCCGGAGCAGTCCAGCTCCTGCAGGTGTGAACCTCTCACCCGGGCCCCGACCCCCTCCTCTCGGGGACGGGCCAGCCCAAGGGGAGAGGTTCGGGAAAGTAGCGGTGCGCCGGGGCGCTGGTGGTTACGCTGTCCCCGACCTGCCCCCTGGTACATGAGGAGCCCTGGTGGACCAACTGGACCAGTCCTCGCTCAAGGCCTGCACCTGTGGTCCGGTGCCGGTGGTGATGAACCTGGACCCCCCGTGGTACGAGCTGATGTGGACCGGTCAGAAGACCCACGAGTTCCGACGCCGCTTTCTCACCGGGTCCCCGGCGCAGTGGTTCGTGTACCTGACCGAGCCGGAGAATCGGCTGTGTGCGGTGATCGACCTGGACGTCGCGATCGAGGACACCCCTGAGCAGATCGCGCAGATCGCCGAGCGGATGCAGGCGGGCAGCGCTGCCACCGTGGATCCCTACCTGGCCCGCGGGGGCCGTTCGGTGGGCTACGCCATGCCGATCCAGCGCGTACGCCAGTACACGGGGTTCACCGCAGCCGAGTTGGAGCGGATGCTCAACGAGGTCTGTCCCCCGCAGGGCTACATCCGCCTCGACCAGCACCCCGGGTGGCGGTCGGTGTGCGACACGCTGCTGACCACCCCGCTGGAGCGCGAAACCACGATCAGCCCCGCACCTTGACCCCCTGCCCGCGTTGGAGGGGCGCTGGACGATGAACCACAGACCCGTTTGTTGGCTACCCCCAGAAACCGAGGACGTGACTCCTCCCACCGCTGAAGCGGTGGGCTTCTCCTGCCTCCATTCAGAGGACGGGAAGGACCAGCCCGGCCCTGATGCCAACGTTGACCGCTCCCACCCGGTCGGCGTGCTCTGTATAGCCGCACTGGAGGCAACGGAACTTCTCCTGTGCGGGGCGGTTGTTCGCACTGGTGTGCCCGCACGATTGGCGCGGGCAGGTGCGCGACGTGTTGCGGGCATCGACCGGGATCAACTCACGACCGGCGCTCTCAGCCTTGTGCGCGAGGATTCCCAGGAACACCCCCCAACCCGCATCCTGGATGCTCTTGTTCAGCCCGGCCTTAGCGGCGGCGTTGTTCGCAAGGAACACGCCTCGCTGCTCGGGGTCGGTCTTGGGTGCGGGCTTCCTGGTCATACCCGCGATGTTCAGGCGTTCGTGCGCGATCGCCTCGAACGAACGGATGAGGTCAAGGGCGACCTTGTGGTGGTGATCGAGGCGTTGGCGCCGCACCTTCGCGTGAAAGCTGTTGACCCGGGCCTGTGCCGCACGGTGCTTACGCGTGCGCTTGTGCGCCTTGACCCGCTGGGGGAAGGCGGACAGGTTGCGCTGTGCGAGGGCCAGTTTGTGAGCCGAACGCGCGAGGAACCGGGGGTTGTCCACGTGCTCACCCTCGCTTGTGGTGAGGAAGGAGGCCACACCCATGTCGATACCGGCCACACGCCCGGTCGGCTCCAAGGGTTGGGCCGGTACCTGGTCGCAGGCCAAAACCAGGAACCACCGGCCGCCCTCGCGCTTGACGCTGACCATCTTCACACGCCCCTTGACCGGGCGGTGCTGGTGGACACGCACATGCCCCACACCCTGGAACCGCACACGGGTCACCGCATCTTGGGGTGTGGAGTCCCACCGGCAGCCGTCCCCGTCCTTGGGAAAGACCACCGTGTCGAACCGGCCCACTCCACGGAACCGGGGATACCCGGGCTTTTGACCGGCCCTCACCCGCCTGAAGAACGCCTGAAAGGCCTTGTCCAGGCGCCGCAACGTGGCTTGCTGGCAGGAGAAGGACCAACGCCCCTGCCGCTCGGGATCAAACGCCCGGATCTCTTTGAGCTGTGCCGACTGGTCGCCGTACCTGATCTTCGTCTTCGAAGGGTGGGCGTAGGCGTCGCGGCGTTCCTGCAATGCTCCGTTGTACAAAGAGCAGTGGTCGCGCAGCATCTGCGTGAGGGATGCCTCTTGGCGCTTGGTAGGGCGAAGAAGGAACTTGTACGCGCGGATCACGTACCCTCTCCCTTTTTCCACGGGCGTTCCCGCTGGGTGTCGATGTACCGCTGCACCGTGTCAGCGCTGACGGCTCCCACGGACGCGGCGAAGTACGACGAGGACCACAGGGTGGGAAGCTTCGACCTCAAATGGGGAAACTCCTCACGCAGAACGCGCGATGTGTACCCCTTGAACTGGTTGGCGACGTATGACGCCGATGCCTTGGGGTCGTGCTTGACGAACAAATGCACCTGGTCGGGCATCACCTCGACTGCGATGATCTGCCAACCGCGCTCATCGGCCTTGGACCTGAGCAGTTCCTCCAGGCGCTGTGCCACGCCTCCACCGAGTACCGGGCGGCGGTACTTCGAACACCACACGACGTGGAGTCCGAGGTCGTACACGCCACCGGAGAACCGGCGAACCTTGCGAGTCACAGACACGAGAGAAGTATACAAGCGCCACAGGTCTACTTTCTGTGCCCTGTAGTGGACGCCGGACCGCCTACCGGCGGCTCGGCTGCCCTTGTCCCGCTACGCGGGAAACCCGATCCCCCACCGACTAAAGCCGCTTGTCCCCTCAGGAGGATTTGATGGGCCCCGAGCTCACCGAACTCATCACCTCTCACACCGGGCGCATCACCGACGTGAGCCCTCTCGCCGAGGGCAGTGACTACTCGACCACTGCCGTGGTCACCAGCGAGCAAGGGCGCGTGTTCCTCAAGGCAGTCCCCGATCGCCCTGGGGGCGTGCTGTCCGAGGTGGAGCGTGAGGGTCAGATCAATCCGCATTTGAACGGGCTGGCCCCCGCCTTGCTGTGGCAGGCCCGCGGGGCCGGATGGTTCGCGCTGGGCTTCGAGGTGATCAAGGGTAGGTCGGCCGACTTCACCCCGGGATCACCAGACTTGCCCCGCGTGGTGCAGGCGGTGGGCCAGATCACCGCTCTCCCTCTCCCGGAGGTGGCCCGCCTCTGGGTGGAGACCCGGTGGGACCGTGCCCTGCCCGGAGAGATGGTCAAGGTCGTCCGGGGGAACCACCTGACCCATGCGGACCTGCACCCGCGCAACATCCTCATCGACCACACCGACCGGGTGTGGGTGGTGGACTGGGCGTGGCCCACCGTGGCGTCGGCGCTCGTGGCACCCTCGTGCCTGGCCGTGCAGCTGGTGTCCTCGGGCCATGACGCGGCCGATGTGGAAAAGCTCCTGTCGGCGTCCGCGATGTGGGGGCGGCTTGATCCGGACGCGTTGGCGGTGTTCGCGCGGGCTGATGTTCGGATGAACCGGCACTACGCGAGGATTCGCCCCGGGCAAGAGTGGCGGACGGCCTTGGCCGACGCCTCACAGAGGTGGGCCGAGCACTGGGCCGAATAGCCATACGCCGCAGCCGCTCGCTCCTGACTCATTCCTTGACCGGCGGGTGTTCCCGGGTGGTGAGACCAGTGTCTAGGGCTGAGCCTGCCCGAGAGCGAGCTCGGCGCATCGCCACGACAGTTTTCGGGCGTAGTCGATGTGCCCGACGGCCGCCGTCTCGACGTCTCGCACATCCTGGAGTGTGACGGCGGGCAGAGCACGTCGGGCTCGCTCGGTGTTGATGGCCTCCAGGAGCAGAGCCCGTTCAGCGAACACCCAGGCTGGGGCTGTCTCCTCCCCCTGTGTGCGAAAATCCGGGCGCGCGTCTTGTCGGGCAGTCTCACGGCGCAGCACACCATGCTCTGTGAGGAACACTGCGTTGCCCTTCATTTGGTTCGACACCAAGTACTCCTGAGCCTCAGTGCGCGCCCAAGCACATCAACGAGGCGGGGCCTCATCGGCTGCCCCAAACGGGCAGTAGAGCAGAGGCAGGATGGTTACTGTGCTGAGGGAATGTCGGCACGTCCCCCGGAGATCCCCGTGAGCGCCACTACCACTCGATCCTGGCGAGAGCTGCTGGCCGCGCTATTGCGAGGCCAGGACCTGAGCGAGGCCGAGACCCAGTGGGCGATGAGCCAGGTCATGGATAACGCCGCCGACCCCGCCGAACTGGCCGGGTTCCTCGTTGCTTTGCGAGCCAAGGGTGAGTCACCCCCTGAGATGGCGGGTCTGCTCAACGCCCTCATGGCACGCGTCGTGCCCCTGCAGGTCGACGGCGCCACCGTGGTCGACATCGTCGGAACCGGCGGCGATGGTGCCCACACCGTGAACGTGTCCACCATGGCCGCGATCGTGCTCGCCGCGACCGGAACCCGCGTGGTCAAACACGGCGGCCGCTCTGTCTCCTCTCAAGCGGGCTCCGCAGATGTGCTCGAAGCGGTAGGCATCCCCTTGGATCTGGACCCCGCACAGGTCACCCAATGCGTCCAGACGCTCGGCATCGGGTTCACTTTCGCTCCCGTGTTCCACCAAGGCCTGCGCCACGCAGCACCGGTACGCAGAAAGCTGGGCGTGCCCACGGCCATCAACTACCTGGCCCCGCTCACCAACCCGGCCTTTCCCGCCACGTCCCTGGTGGGCTGTTCCAACACCGCGCTGGCCCCCGTGCTGGCCCAAGTCCTGGCCGACCGGGGTGCCACCGCTTTAGTGGTGCGCGGTGACGATGGACTGGACGAGATCACCACCGCAGCGACCACCCAGGTATGGGCGGTCACCGAGGGACGGGTCGAGCAAAATCAACTCGACACCGCCGAGCACGGGCTGCCACGTAGCGGCCCCGACGCCCTGCGGGGAGGAGACGCCACCTTCAACGCCAGCGTGATGCACCGGGTCGTGGAGGGAGAGCGCGGGCCGATCAGGGACGCGGTTCTGGCCAACGCCGCCGGCGCCTTGGCCGCCTACCAGGGATGGACGAACGGGCTGGACACGGCGTTCGCAAACACTCTGGAAACCGTTTCCGCAGCCGTGGACTCCGGTTCCGCCCACACCCTGCTGCAGGACTGGATCAAGCTGTCCCGATCCCTGTCCTTGTCCTAGAAGCACGGTGTGAGGGGCACTCGGTGAATACACCCCTGGTGGCGAGCCCTACGAGACTCAACAGAATGGATCTCGGGACCTGTGGGACGAGGTCGCAGCTGCGGGGGATGAGTGGGCCCGATGCGGGTCCCTGGGCCGAGACCGGTTGGGGATGACCGTGGACGAGAGCGGGACTCATCTGTGGGTGGATGCTCCGGCTGCAGTAATGCATTCACAACAGAGGCAACCGCGCCCAGGACTCGGGACCAGGCGTCCTCGGCGGGAAACAATTCCTTAACCGCGCAGCCTTAGCGAGACGCATGTGTCATCTGCGGCCGAGGAGCCCAACCCGGCCGGGAGTTCGATCTTGTGCACGGGCGGCGTGGCGGGAGAACAGCGTCCCGGTCAGTTCCTCCGTCGTTGGGGTGGTGAACCGCCAGGTGCTGTATCCCTCTCCCACAGCTCACGCCCACGGACCCGGATCATTCCGGTGAACGGGCGGTCGCAGAAGTCACCCAGTTGTCGGCCAGTGCGCAGCTGCGTCGATTCGCCGCTGTTGTCCGGTCCGTTGAGGCTGACGAATCCGGTCACGAAACCTCGTCTTCCATATACGCCTCGCCGGCAGGGGCCAGCAGCGCCACAAGGCTATGGACGTTCGCTTGGGCGAACTCGGCAAGCTGAGTCGGCAGCAGGTTGATCTCCGAAAGGGCAGCGCGTGTGGCGGGAACGCTGGCCACCTCGTAGGTGCCGCGCCCGGGGTCGATGAACTCGGCTCCAGTACGGCGAGCCAAATCCATGGAGCACAACCGAGCGGCGAAGATGTGTTGAAGACCCACGCCTTTGGCGAGGTGGTCCGTGATGAGGAAGACCTGGCGGACCTGGTCGATCTTTCCCCCGAGCTCCTCCAAGACCTCCCGGCGCAACGTGGCCTCGATGTCAGCATCTTCCGGCTCCAGTCCGCCGCCCACCGTGACCCAGTAGGGCTCCCGCCCTGGCCTGGTGCGCTTGATGAGCACCAGCCGCCGTTCTGTGTCGAACAGGAGTGCGCGAGCACTCTGCTTGACGATCTCGGCCATGTCCACTCGTGCGCGGTCAATCTCCTGCGGTGTGACGGTGTGGGCGGCCGCGCCCAAGCCAGCGAACGAGCGCATCCAGTGCGGTGAGACGGAGCCGGTCTCGTCGACCTGCCACGACCACATCAGGCGACCGCCACACTTCAGCTCCCGATCCAAAGTCTCAACCGTGGCTCGGGTGGGTCTTACATGCCCCTGCTCCCAACAGCTGACCGTGGCGCCAGCCCGATGCACTATCCGCCCCAGGTGTGCCTGGGTCATCTCAGCCGAGGAGCGAACCTCGTGAAGCATGTCACCGAACGTTTGCGCGGTCATGCACGGACCGTACGCAGATTTGCCGATATACGTCGCCCTGTTGATGTACATCGAAGCCTTCATGTGACCTGGAGCGCATGAACATCGAAACTGGCTCCGGGCCTGCTCCTTCATCGGGGGAACGTCCGACCCGCCAGAGGGCTTGCCCGGTCTTGGCGCCACCATCGAGGCCCACCGTCAGGGCAGCGACCATCCGAATCCGCTGCGAGTCCAGGAAGGCCCGTGTCACGATCTTGAGATGAACAGCAATGAGACTGACCCCATCCTCAGCGCTGCCGAAGTGTCCCCGAGCCTCGACGCCGAGGCGCTGCACGCGGCGATGGTCGAGCGCATCAAAGACCGCCAGCGCAAACTCGGTGCCCCGCTCCCGCCAAGGGTGGAACGCGCTCTGAGTGCGGTTCCACGACACCTGTTCACACCCGGCGCGGAGTTGGAAGCCGCCTACGCCGACGAGTCGGTGATCACCAAGACCGACGAGGGCGGCGTCAACCTCAGCGCGGTCTCCGCACCATCGACCATCGCCGGGATGCTCGCCCAACTCGGTGTGGAACCCGGCCACCGGGTGCTCGAAATTGGCAGCGGGGGCTACAACGCGGCTCTGCTGGCCGAACTGGTCGGGCCGGAGGGTGAGGTGACCACGATGGACATCGACGCCGAGGTGGTGGACCGGGCACGGCACTGCCTGGACCAAGCAGGGTATGGCCGAGTGCGGACCGTGTGCGGTGACGGCGCGTTCGGCGTTCCCGATTTCGCTGCCTACGACCGGCTGATCGTCACCGTGGGCACCGAGGACATCCCGGCGGCCTGGGTCGACCAGTTGGCCCCGACCGGCCGGATGGTGGTACCGTTGCGCACCCGGGCTCTGATGCGGTCCTGGGCTCTGGACCGCGATGGCGATCGGCTGATCAGCCGATCCCACATGATGTGCGGGTTCGTACCGATGCAAGGTGCAGGCCGCCACCAGCGCAACCGGATCGACCTGCAGGGCGGAGCCGTCACCCTGTGGGTCGACGAGGGCCCCGATATCGACGCCGCGGCGATGGAGAAGGCGTTGTCATCTCCACGCGCCCAGGCATGGTCGGGTGTGACCCGCAAACGCGGAGAGCCTTTCAGTGATCAGGACCTGTGGTTGGCGATCACTCTGGAAGGCGGATGCGTGCTCACCGCCACCCAGGACGCGGTGGAGCAGGACGTGGTCGCCCCCTCCTGGCGTCTGGGAACCCCGGCGTTGGTGGACGGAGCGAACCTGGTCTACCGGGCCAAACTGCGTCCCCTTGGAGAGGCCGGCGACACCTTCGAGTTCGGTGCCTTTGCCCACGGCCCCGATGCTCAACGACTGGCCGACCAGTTGACCGAGCGGTTCCGCGTGTGGGACACCCATGTGCGTAGCCGACTCCAACCACAGATGGTGGTCTATCCGGTCGGCACCGACGCTGTCGACCTTCTTGACGGTTACCTGGTGGACAAGCTGCACACCCGCATCGTGCTGTCCTGGCACGCACCGACCAGCTGACCCCTTGGCCCGCCCAGTGGTCGAAGAGCAAACCCATGGGTTACGCCCTCACAAGGACGAAGATGAGGTCCTACAGGTTGACGTGAGCTTCGTGGCCACCGGCGTCCCTTCTCGAAGAGTGGAGACCAAGGACTGCATCAGCGACGGCTGCGGCGCAGGAGGAGCACACCGTTGGCCAGTTGGAAGAGCCCATGTGCTAACTGCGGGTCCGGTAACGTACCGTGCCAGAGCACAGGCTGCGTACTACCGCGCGCGGGACTTCCGGCCGTCCACCGTCGCTGAGTCATGTCTGAAAGCGGTACCCCGATGACGAACACGCCCCTGCTCCTGGTCGATGGCCACAACCTTTTGTGGCGCGCGGCCTTCGGCTTCCCCGCGGAGATCCGCTCCCGCGACAAGACGCGCGACCTGACCGCCGTCTTCGGGTTCTTCGCCCTGCTGCGTGTGGCGATCCGCGACGAGTTCTCCGAACCGCCCGAGGTCCTAGTGGTGTTCGACGGCGAGCACGGCAGCGACGACCGTAAACAGGACGACGCCGATTACAAGGCCAACCGCCCCGCCGACGGTGACGCCCTCAAACCGATCCTTGCCCTGCCACAGGTCAAGCAGGGCCTGGACCTACACAAGGTTGCGTGGATCGAGATCGAGGACGCCGAGGCCGACGACGTCATCGCCACCCTGGTCCACCTGGATCCGCAGCGTCCGACTCGCATCTTCTCCACCGACCGCGACTACTACCAGTTGCTCACCGACCAGATTCACGTCCTCAACACGTGCATGCACCCGGGCAAACGCCACATCGGCCCCGCCCAGGTGATCGAGCGCTACGACATCACCCCGGCGCAGTGGTCCTCCTTCCGGGCCCTGAGCGGGGACAAGAGCGACAACATCCCCGGCGTCACCGGCATCGGAGACAAGACCGCCGCCCGGCTCCTGGCCAACGGCGCCCAGGTCCATGACCTGACCGCTGCTGAGCGGCTCACCGGCCGGGCCGGGGAGCGTGTCCGCGCCCAGTGGGATCAGGTACTCACTTGGCACCGGATGATCACCATGGACACCTCCGTCCCCCTCCCGGCCAAACCCTCCAACATCCCCTCTCCCCCGCTGCCCGCGCCCGCTACGGTCGTGGAAGGGCTGAGGCTGTGGTGAGGCCACCGACGCCGGGTCGGTAGTGCTCGGTGAGGAGAGATGAGTGGCTGAGCTATCTAAGGTGGTCACCACCCATGCACGCCATAAATAGAGCGCTCAACCCAAGCCCGGATCCCTTCAGCCGGGTATTCGATGATGGTGTGTGGGAGTTCCCTCGGATCGGCCCAGCTCGGGCCAGCGCATGGATCGTGGCCGTGGGGCGGGGCAGCTCTTGATAGCGGACAGCAGCGCTTTTGCCCCCGTCGTGGTGAGGACCTCACGAATGCCTGGCCATTATGGGATCGATCCATTCCCAAACGGTGCGACGTACTACGCGCCGCCTTGACACCAGCCATCCACGGCCACGGTCGTGTACCTGGCGCTCATCCTCTACTTCAACGGCCTGCTTATCCCCGACCCTCGACCAGCGACCAGCCGACCACCTGAGCTCCCCCAGACCCACGCACCCGAAAGAAACCAGCTGCACCGCACCCGAAGAACTGCAAGGCTCACCCGGTATGGAACCCACCACCTCTGAGCCCCGGATCGGTGACGCGTTCGGGCGCACGCTCCAACGCTGCTGGGCGGCCGGCATGGCGCCGGGCGCTGCCTTTGAGATCACCGAACGCGATGACGGCTACATCAGCACCGCCGATGCCCTCCGCTACTTCACCCCCCTCGACGACCTCTCCGACTTGGACCAGACTGCGGTAGCGCTGGCTCGGGGCCGCATCCTGGATGTGGGCACGGGGGCCGGACGCCACGCCCTAGCCCTCCAACAGCAAGGCAAGGACGTGGTAGGACTCGACCCGTCCCCCGGTGCCGTCGAGGTTGCCTGCCAACGCGGGGTCGCCGCCGAACTCGGGTCCATTGCCCACCCACCCGAAGGGATCGGCACTTTCGACACCCTGCTACTTCTGGGTAACAACCTCGGACTCCTCCAAGGAGCACAAGCGGCCCCTGGGGTGTTGCGTCAGCTGGCGTCGCTGGCCCGCCCCGGGGCCCTGCTGATCGGTACCGGCATGGATCCTGCTGGTAGCGACCCCGATCACGCCGCCTACCAGGATCGCAACAGGATTCGGGGACGAATGCCCGGCCAGATACGCATGCGTGTCAGGGGCGGGGCCGTGGCCACCGAATGGTTCGACTACCTGCTGCTGAACCCGCACGAACTCGACCGGCTCATCCAGCCCTCCCCGTGGCGTTGGGAAACCATCCACGAGCAGGGGCCCAAGTACCTGGCGGTGCTACACCTGAATCCCAGCTGAGGGTCAGGGGTGGGCCTGGTTCATCGCCTCGTTGGTCGGGCAGGGCGCGCCGTGGTGGTATCGGCAGTGGCCGCACGCCCTCGGTGAGCGGGCACCATGAGCGGTGCACCGCCACGAGTTCGGCTCCAGGCCCCAGTTGATGGCGGTTGGTGTCGATGTCGACGTTACGGCCGCATTCGATGCGCTCCCAGTCGGGGTCCTGTGCCTCCAGCTGGGCTCGGGGGTGCTCGGGCACCGTCTGGCGCAGAGCACGCACCGCCCTCACTTCGGCTTTCCAGCGGGCCCTACGCTGACGGGACCGGCCGATCTCGGACTGCGCGGCGGAGACTGCCTTGGCGAACACCACCCGCCCGTCGGCCAGGCCGCGGCGTGAGGCCATGCCGGGCGAGTAACCGCCCGTTTGGGAGTGGTCTGCGATGACGCGCGCCCATGGCTGTTTCGATCAACGACCGTAGGTTCGGGGGTAGATGACCCCAACGAAGTCGTGGCACATACGGATGCAACCACGATCAAGACGCGCGGAGGACCGGTTTTTCACACACGGCCCCTTTGCCTCGCTGGCACGGTACTTGCTTCGGCACTCGGGTTCCTTGTGTGATCAAGGATGTGTAAGTCCGCTCCGGTGTTGGTGATGTAACAGTTCCCGTAAGTCACGGACCAGGAGCTTGCAGAGCCAGTACTCTCCCCGCTACATCATCCGCACCACCAGGGAGAGCATGCTCATGGCGCAGCAGTCTCGAATCCGGATCGGATCTCGCGGTAGCCGCTTGGCACAAGCCATGGTCGACGAAGTCCTTCGTGGCCTGTCCTCTGCTCACCCAGGTGTGTCTTGGGCACGGCACACGATCATGACCGCCGGTGATCGGGACCGCACCAGCAGCCTGCAAGACCTTTCCGCCTCCTCCGGGGTCGGAGTGTTCGCTTCTGCTGTGGAGAAGGCTCTTCTGGGCGGTGAGATCGACATCGCCGTGCACAGCCTCAAAGATCTGCCCACCACACCGACCCCCGGGACACTGATCGCCGCGATCCCACAGCGCCACGACGCGCGGGACGCGCTGTGTGGCACTGCTGTGCACGATCTACGGCCTGGTCAGAAAGTCGGCACCAGCGCGCCGCGACGCATTGGGCAACTCCGTCGTACCTGCCCACAGGTGATGACGGTGCCGATCCGCGGCAATGTTCCCCCGCGTCTGCGGCAAATGCGTGAGCGCGGTCTTGTTGGAGTGTTGTTGGCCGCCACGGGACTTCACCGGCTGGGTATGGGTGCGCACATCACCCAAACTTTGGACCCCGTCCAGTGGCCGCCCTCTCCTGCTCAAGGGGCCATCGCTCTCCAAGTCCGGGACGAGGACACCTCGATCGCCCAAATGTTGGCAGTGATCCACGATATGCAGAGCGAGGCCACGACCCGAGCAGAGCGGGCTCTGATGGCTGCCCTGAATGGAGGCTGCTATGTCCCCATTGGTGCCTACGCATCCGAAGAGGACGGAAAGTTGCGCCTGGTCGCCCAGGTGACCTCTCTCGATGGGCTCCAGCAGGTGCGTGTAGAACGGTCGGGGCCTGCGGATTCCCCTGAAGAGTTGGGTGCCAAGAGCGCTGAAGAGTTGTCGGTTCACGGGGCGGGCCGGATCCTTGACGGTCTCGACTCCGTTGACCCGGTGGAGTGATCCCCAGTTCTGCAGCATGACCGCGCCACGCCCGCCAAGGAGTGGTGCTCCGGTTACAGGGATCCTGCGAGTGGAAGGTAGTGAGGGTGGATTCCCTCTTCTCCCCCCATCGGAAAGGCCCCACCATGGCTTTCTCCTCCCCACTCGACTCGCCTGGCCGGTACCAGGCGCTGATCCTCGACTTTGTCGGTGTCCTCACCGAAGGCGTCCGTGAAGCCCTTCAGGGCTGGTGTCTCGACCAAGGGCTCCATGAGCGGGCTTGGGGCACCACGCTGAACCAGCACCCTGAGGGGCGCCGCCTGTACCTTGCGTTGGAAGCCGGGCGGCTCACCCAACAGGAATGGAATCGCCGCACGGCTCCACTACTCGGCATCGATGACCATGAGAACCTCATGGGCCGAGCCTGGTCTAAGGTTCGCCCCGCCCAGGACATGATCGAGTTGGCGCACGCCGCCCGCCGGGCCGGGCTGAGGACCGCGCTGCTGTCTAATAGCTTCGGTTTGGATCCCTACGACCCTTACCGGACGTTGGGTGTGAGCGGGTTGTGTGAGGTCACGGTGCTTTCCGAAGTGGAAGGCGTCGCCAAGCCGGACTTGGAGATCTACCAGCGCACGCTGGAAAGGCTGGGGGTGCCGGGTGAGAAGTGCTTGTTTGTCGACGACAATCCCGCCAACCTCCCCCCGGCGCACGCGCTGGGGATCACCACGGTCCTCGCTGACGGTCGGCCGGGTCTGGCCACACATATCAGGGAACTGTTGGGGATTCATGACAGGGTCGAGGAGAGCCGAACCTCCCCTCTCCGGTGAAAAGGGGGGTGGGGGAAACAACCCCGGCCCGCAAGGTGGTGCAGACAGCTCTGTCCCAGGCTGAGCGACAGCGCCTGGACACACCGAGCAACTACGCGCTTTCCTCTATTCGGCGCTCAAGGTCCAGGGAGTGTGCCGGGAATCCCGCATAGTCGGGCATGGCGATACCGGCCGTGGTCTTCTTGCCACGGTGGGTCATGATCGTGTTCACCGGTCATGGCTCGAAGAGGTGTTGTTGGGTGGGCTGGTTGGCCTTGGCGGTGCGTCCGGCGATCGTGACCAGCTCGGTAAGGCCACCGATAGCTCTACCGCGGTCAGCGATATTGATGAGGTCGGTGAACACCTGGGCGGTGACCGCGACATCGGCGGTGGCGCGGTGGCGGTCCGCCGGATGGGCGATGGAGAGTTGGGCCAACAGTGTGTCGAGCTTGTAGTTGGCCAGGCCCGGGAAAATGTGCTTGGCCAGCGGGATGGTATCGATCAGGTCGATACGGGCCAGCGTCGGGCAGTGTTCGCGTTGGTGGTGGATGATGTTGGCCTCGGTCGTGGCGTGCTGGGCCACCAGCAGGTAACGGCTTTGGCCGGTGAAACGTCGGTCGAGGGCTCCTAGTGCCTCGGCTGGGGTTGGTGCGGTCGTGAAGTGTCCTGGGGTCAGGCCACTTTGGGCGGTGTTGGCCCAGGTCACGGGTGCGAATGCGGGTGGTTGGATGAGGGAGGTGCTCCGGCCGGACTCGGCCCACCCGTCGTTGGTGTAGCGCAGTGCCAGAGCGGCGACCTCGATGGGCTGGGGTGGATGACCAACGGGGGTTGTGGCCTCGAAATCAATGATTACGAAAGTCATCTGCTGTCGCACAAGATCGTCATGCAGATTACCCATGAGGGCTCATCTTCAACAGCTCGTGACGGCTGTGGCTGGCCACAGACCTGGCCCGGAGGGCAGAAGCCTCTTCCAGATCTCCCATACGTTCTTCACCGTCCTGTTGCAGGGGCTCTGCCATCCGCGTGGTTCCGGCATGGTCACAGTCCGCGGTTCGCCCACGGCAACCAATCAGCCATACAACCCTGGCACTGCCCCGGGCCGACGAGCACATGGTGAAACCGGTGCTGGGACCTACGTTTTGCTTCACCCACCCGAACCCTCTGCCAGAGTCTGGGTCGGCCTGGAGTGGTGGGCGATGACCATTTTTTGGTGCGTCGTAATGCGCAGCGGCCCATCCTCAAGCTCTTGCCGCAACAGGTGCTCAACTCTGCTCAGGGTCTGCTCGAACGGCACGTGCACCTGATGTGACCAGGCCCGGTAGGAGGCGTAGTGCTTCAGGATCGGGGCCGGCGTGTCGACCTCGATGGTTCCGTCCAAGTCGATCTCCTTCACCTCAGCAAAGTGGGTGGCCACACGGTCGGCGGCTTCTTCTGCAGGAAAGGACGCGGAAAGCTTCACCCGTCGTGGACCCACAGCAGTCCCGAGCACATCCGCGGCCGCCCGCGCCCACCACCCGTCGAGTTCGGCCTTGTCACTGCGGGCGTTGGTGGAGACGACCAAGACCCCTTCGGGTTCCAGGACACGGGCCATCCCCGCAAGGGCTTGGTCGGGATCTGCCAGGTGGTAGAGCATATGCATCCCCAACACCACCTGCACACTGCCGGTGTGCACCGGCAGGCGAGCAGCATCGGCGCACACCGCTGGCCGGACGGGGGTGGTGAGCATGGTCGTGGACAGGTCCAGGCCCACCGCTCGCGCCTGTGGCCGTTCGGCGCGAATCCGGTGTAGGTACTTGCCGTTACCGCATCCCACGTCCAACCACACTCCTTCCCGATCACCGACCTGGTCCAGGACCATGCCGGGCAGATCGTAGCGGGGTCTTTGGTGGTCATAGAGCCGTTGACGGGCAAGCAGTGGCCGATCGTCATGGTAAGCGCGGGTCACAACTGCGCGATCGGTGGAGGCTAGAAAACGTGCGGGAGATTCGTTGTGGAGAGGCATACGGTGCATCCTCACGCGTTGGTCTTCGGGGTGGGGCCGGGGGTGCGGGTGAACTCGATCAGTAGTTCGCGGGCCCAACGGGCCGGAGCTGTGTCGTGATGGACCAGGAGAGGGATCAGACGGTGCGCACGTGTACTGATGCTCGCGGTGCGGTGCCCGGCCGGGACCGTGGTGATGAGTCGGACCTGTTCCAGGGTCCCCTCCGGGTTGCGGTCGAAGAGGTGAGCTGTGGCCAGGTCCAGGCGTGCGGCCAAGAGGTCACCGACGGAACGGTCGGTACCTGTGGCGTACATCGTGATGGCCTGTTCGGTGTGGGAGAAGCTGCGCCGGCGATCAGAGGCAGGCCCGAGTGCGAGTAAGGAAGTCCCGGCGTAGGTATGGATCTTCGCGGTGGGAAACCCCAGGATTCCTGGGAGCACCGGCAGATTGCAGTGGTCTTCGGCTGCGGTGATGGCCGCCCGGGTCACCGTGACATCGCCTTGGGCCGCGGCTGCGCGAGCCCGTAGGGCATGGAGTCGGGCCAGGTTGCTGTCGGCGGTGTGGTGGGTGAGTCCGGCCTCGGCCGCGCGTTGGGCCTCGGGGAATCGGTTGTCCCAGTAAGCGATCAAGCTGTGCAGGGAGCACACCCAGGCTTGTAGGGCCGAATCGCCGGTGCGCTCTGCCAGATCACGGGCAGCGTCGGCATGGATCAGGGCGGTGGTGTAGGAGCCCACGTCCATGGCCACATGTGCGTGCAGGCCCACCAGGCGGGTGGCGGCGATGTGGGCTCGGCGGGCTTGGTCGGGGTGGGTCAGGCTGTCGAGTAAGGCCAATGCGTCGCGGCGACGGGCGCTGATCTGTGGGTAGAGGCTGCTCAGAGGGGTGTGGACGTAGGCGCGGCACAGGTGGTCGACACCGGCTTCCAGCGTATCCAGGACGGTCTTGGGTGCTGCCTGGTCTTGGAGGGAGCGGATCCGGGTGACGGTGTCAGCCGCGGCCTCATTCAGTTGCTGTTCCCATCCCCGGTCCACGTTCTGGAGGGCCGCGATGGGCTCGGTGGAAGGTAGGTGGGGTGCGCCCAGGCGAGTGAGCACCCGGGCGATGACGTCCGGTCGGGTCAGTCCACGACCGTTCACCGCGCGGGTGATGGTGCTCTGCGTGACCCCGCACATGATCGCGAGCGCTTCGTGGGTCAGGGAAGTGGAGCGGAGAAGCAGGCGCAACAAGGTAGGGACGTCGCGCGCTTGGAGTGCCTCGCGTACTTCGGGTCGCCTCCAGTAGTCGCTGGGCACACAGGTGCAGCGGGGCCCGTCTTCAGCACGACTACCCCCACAAAAGTCACATATCAAGATGAACACCACTCAATGTGACAAGAAGGATGAATGTTCTTTTCATTGGGGTTTTTCTTTCCTCGCACCAGGTCTTTTAATGCCATCAGGGCAGTTCACAGGGCGTGATTCGAACAGGGCGCATGAAAATTCCAACACATGGCCGATCGTGCATGGTCACCCTGTTGAGTTCTCGACGATAATGCGCCCTGGGCTTGGGAGCACCATGTCGGCTCTCAGTAGCTGCAAAAACCACGGCCAAAGCAGTGGGATCTCTCCCGGAGCTCTTGGAGCTCTTGGACCTTCTGCGCGTACCAGAAGCGGAACACCCCTTTTACCCGCAGTTCCATACCGATACCGGTGGCCGTCGTGCTCACGACGGCGATGACGATCACGAAGAGGACATCCATGCCCGCTACAGCGCCGACGAGCCCCGATCAGGCTCGTCAGGACATGGTCGACACCCTGCTCCGGCTCCAACAGGAGTGGGGTATGACCCCGATCTCGGTTCAGGTGGAAGACGTGCTCAGGGCGGTCCCTCGGCACGTGTTCGTGCCCGAGGTGGCGTTGGAAAAGGCCTACGCGACCGACTACGCCCCACCGATCCGGCGGGCCGAGGACGGACTCATCACCAGTTCGCTGTCGGCGGTGAGGGTACAGGCCATGATGCTCGACCAGGCCGGGCTCGAACCCGGTATGCGGGTGCTGGAAATAGGTTCCGGTGGCTACAACGCGGCCCTGATCTCCGAGCTCGTCGGTGCCGAGGGTGAGGTGACCACCATCGACATCGACCCTGAGGTCACCGAGCGGGCCCGCCGCTATCTGGACGAGGCCGGGTACAAGAAGGTGCGTGTGGTGACCGGGGACGCCGAGTTCGGTGTGGCCGAGGGGGCGCCCTATGACCGCATCATCGTCACCGTCCGGGCCTGGGATCTGCCCCCGGCCTGGCTGGCGCAGCTTACCGAGAACGGTCGCCTGGTCACCCCCATGCGGTTGCGTGGTGTGAGCCGCACCGTGGGGCTGGACCGTATCCACGATCACCTGGTCAGTCGCCCCGACCACCACCTCACCGTTTTCGTGCCCATGCAAGGCGCTGGAGCACACGAGGAGCGCGGCATTGCTGTGCAGGGGGAGGAGATCGCCCTGTACGGCGTGGAAGAGGTGGTGGACACTACCGCGTTGCGCCAAGCGCTGCACGGGCCCCGCACGGAGTTCTGGCCGGGGGTGGAGTTTACCCACCCCGACCGTCAACACCTGTGGATCGCGGGCCACACCGACCGGTACGCGATGTTGCACGTGGCCGAAGACGTCCTCGAACACGGCCCGGCCGGGCGCCTGGCCCGTCAGCCGGTGCCGGTGGTGCTCGCCGATGGGGGCAGCGTGGCGGTGCGCACGAAACGCCCCTTGAGCGAGGGCAGGTTCGAGGTCGGGGTGTTCGGCTACGGGCCTCACGGTGAGACCGCAGCCCAGAACTACGTCGACGTTCTCCGGGCCTGGGACCAACATGACGGTTCCATGGCCCGCATCGAGGTCTGGCCCGGCCCCACCCCCGACTCTGAGCTTCCCACCGACCGGGTCCGGGTTCTGGACAAGCCGCACACGCGCACGGTCCTGGCCTGGTCCTGAACACACCCCACCCCCGGGGTGTGGCCCTCCGATCCGAAAGGAAGAAGAACATGCAGGAAAACCAGCTCGACGTTGACGGGTTCGACTTGGACGTGGAGGTCGTGGAGAGCGGCCCTCGTCTGGACGCCCTGCTCAACCTGACCGGTGACAACTGTGGTGGCACGTGCGCCAGCGCCTGCACCAGCTGCCCGTAACTTCCCGGTCCCTGGTTGCGGCCCCGGCACCGCCAGCGGTGGTGCCGGGGCACCCCCCGCTTTGAAGGAGCACCTCTGTGCGGCCTCGCTTCACCGCTCACCCCACCGGAGTGCTACGCGCCTCCGCGCTTTCAGGCATCCGTGACCTCCCGTCCTGGCCCAGCGGACCCGTCGAGGACCCCGAGCACCACGGTGCGTGGATCACGTGGCTGGGCCAAGTGCGCGATCACCCCTTGTTGGGTGCGGCGATCAGCGACGCCAGCCCCTCGCTCATGCAGCGCATCGATCGGATCTGCCATGTTGGCGGCAACAGGCGTGAGGTGAGCCGGGTGGTGCACTCCTGTATCCGGTATGTGCTGCGCGCCCAAAGCCGGGCCACACCGTTCGGGCTGTTCGCCGCGGTGACCACGACGCATTTCACTTCCACCGTGTCCGGCCGTATCGGAGACCACCACCGACCGGTGACGCGAGTGAGCACAGCATGGATCCGGGCCGCCGTGGAACGCCTGGAAGCCTGTGAGGCGCAGTTCACCGCCCGTTTGTTGGTCCTCAGCAATAACTTGGCTGTGCTGCGGGGCGGACGGATCATCGTCGAACACCAACCTGAACCAGGGGCCGACCGCGGCAGGCGTTCGTCACTGCGTTTGACTGCTCCCGCACATGCGGCCTTGGAAGCGGCTCGCACCCCCACTCCTTGGGCCGAGGTGGAAGCGACACTGAACGCCACGTTCCCTGACCGGGAAGACAGCGTTCATACCTTGGTGGAAACCCTGGTGCGTCACCGTGTGCTGCTCACCTGCCTGCACCCGCCGTTGGACAGCCCTGACCAGCTCGGACACCTCATCGCAGCCGCACACAGCGCAGGCGCCGGCCGCTACCCGCGCGCCGCGAAGATTCTCGCCTATTTGGAGAACGCCCACCAGGCCCTGCGCGAGCACGACACCTCACCCTCGCCCACGAAGCGGGCCGCCCTGATGGTTCGTGCCCGCACCATGCTCACCGATGTGGCGCCTGCGGACACACCGACCGGTGTGGACCTGCGTTTGGAGAGCGACCTGGAGCTGCCACGCGCTATCGCCTGGCAGGTCCAGGGCGCCACCGCGGTTCTGGCACGCCTATCCCCCCTGGGCGAGGGCACCTCGAACTGGCGTGACTACCACCGGCGGTTCTGTGAACGGTACGGGATCGGGGCGCTTGTGCCGGTGGATGAGCTGACCGATCCCGGCCAAGGGCTCGGCCTACCCTCCGGCTTTGTGGGAACACGACTGCCCGATCCTCCAGCCGAGGCTCTGTCCGAACGCGACACCATCCTGCTCGACCTGGCCCAACGAGCCACTTTGGAGGGGACCGGCGAGATCGTGGTCGACGACACCCTTTTGGGTCGCCTAGGCACCGATCAATCCGACCTGGTGTGGCCGCACACCGAAGTGCGCGTGCGTGTGCACGCCAGTAGCCGTGAGGCGCTGAACACCGGCGACTTCGACGTTCGCGTCGCCGGAGTCTCCCGTGGGGCGGGCACTACCGTGGGCCGTTTCCTCGACCTGCTGCCCTCCCCCGGTCGGGAGGCTCTACATGAGCTGTACCGGCGCCTGCCCACCCTGCGTCAGGACGCGGTCCTGGCTCAACTCACCTGCCCCTCAGCGTCCGCCCGGGGAGATCAGGTCTCACGCGTTCCCGCGGTATTGCCGACCCACCTGAGTTTGGGGCAGCACCATCGGGCCGGTGCCCGCACCCTGAGTATGGCCGACCTGGCCGTCACCGCTGACTCGCACCGCCTGCACCTGGTCACACGCCGCGGGCTCAAGCCGGTGGAACCGGTGGTTTTCAACGCGATCGAGTTCACCCGTGCCGCCCACCCACTGTTGCGGTTCCTCGCCGAGTTGCCGTGGAACCGCACAGCCGTGCCCGTCCCCTTCGATTGGGGAGTCGCCACCCACCTGCCCTACTTGCCCCGGGTGCGGTGGCAACAGTGTGTTCTGGCCCCCGCCCGCTGGCGACTGGATGCCCACTCCCTTCCTGGCCCTGAAGCATCGTGGCGGGAGTGGGTCGACCACCTGAATCAGTGGCGTACCACCCAGCGGGTACCGGTGCAGGTGGAGTTGGGGGAGAACGACCAACGCCTCCGGGTGGATCTGGATCGGCCCGCGCACCAAGACCTGGTGCGCGCCGAACTAGGCCGCCAGGGCCGGATCTTCCTACGTGAGACCTCCACTGACCAGAACCTGGGTTGGGTGGATGGGCGCGTCCACGAAATCGTGACCACCCTGACCGCGGAGCAAGAACCGATCCCGGTCCGGCTCCGACCTGGGTCGGCGCACCCTCGCATGGGCGAGCATCTTCCTGGCGGCTCCGGTTGGTGTTCGGTGAAGCTGTACGGTCACCCCGACCACGCCATTGGTCTGATCACCCACGAACTCCCCCACCTCTCCCTCGCCTGGTGGTTCCTGCGCTACCAAGATCCCGAACCCCACCTGCGCCTGCGGGTTCGCATCACCGGCCCCGACCAGATCAAGATCGTCCACGACTGGACAAGCGCCCTGCGTCATCGGGGCCTAGTCGCGTCCCTCATCCACGACACCTACACCCCTGAGTCGGGCAGGTTCGGCCCTCATCCCGCGATGGAAGCCGCTGAAGAGTTGTTCGTCGCTGACTCCCACGCGGTAGCGACCCAACTCACTACCGACTCAGGAGAGAGCGGCATGCGGGTATGGGCGGCCGTGAGCATGACCGACCTGGTTCATGCCCTGCTCGGAAACGCGCCGGCGGCCCGGCGATGGCTTATCGACCATGCGCCCTCGGCCCCCACCGACCGGGCCGAAGCAGCACGGACCAGGACGCTCACCGCCCCCGATCCCGGCCCCCACCCTGTCCCGATCCGAAAGGCCTGGGAGCAGCGCGCCGAAGCAGCCCGCACTTACGCCAAGGCCCTCGCCGGCTTCGGTTCCACAGCCGAAGAGGTACTGCCGGACCTGCTGCACTTGCACGCGGCCCGGTTGTTCGGCCCCGATCCGGATGCTGAACGGGCGTGCCTGGCGCTGGCACGGACGGCCGCTGTGAGCTGGAACGCCCGAATGCAGGAGCCCCGATGAACATCACCACCGTTACAGCACAGGCCCACGCTATGGCCCGCACGATCCTAAACGACCTGGCCGCCCCCGATCGGGTGCAGTTCCTGCCCGACAAACCGGCCCTGCGCCAACGCCCCTCCTCGATGGGCGGTGGTGCCGCAGGGGTGGCGCTGGCCCACGTCGAAGCCGCACGCACCGGCCACGGCCCCTGGGAAAGAGCCCACACGTGGATCACCCGCGCACTGACCGGCCCGGTGAACGGGAGCGAGACCGCCACCTTGTGGTCCGGTGCCCCGGCCCTGGGCCTTCTCACCGCCATCGCGGCGTCCTCGCCCACCCATCTGAGCCGAGCACGCGCCCGCTTGGACGAGGTCACCACACGCCTGACCCTGCACCGATTGGCCCAGGCCCACACCCGGATCGACCAAGGCCAGCGTCCAGAGCTGGCCGATTTCGACCTCATCCAAGGGCTGGTGGGTTTGGCTTCCTACCATCTGCACATTCACCCCGAGGCCACGATCACCCGCCAGGTGTTGGCCTACCTGGTGCGAATAAGCCTGCCGCTCCCTGATGGGAAGCCGGGTTGGTGGAGTGACCAGTCACCGCATGGCAGCCTCGACCCGGCCTTCCCCGACGGGCACCTCAATCTCGGTGTGGCTCACGGCATCGGTGCTCCTCTGGCCGTGTTGTCGCTGGCGGTGCTGCGCGGCGTCACCGTCAGCGGACACACCGACGCCATCGCCCGAATATGCGAGGTCCTGGATACTTACCGCCATCACTCACCTTCTGGGGTGTGGTGGCCCTACTACCTCACCCCTCACCGGTGGGAGAGTGGCCCAACGGTGGAGGCATTTACCAAGCAACGCCCCTCCTGGTGCTACGGCACCCCCGGCCTGGCCCGCGCCCAGCAACTCGCCGGGCTCGCCCTCAACGACCCACACCGGCAGGCGATGGCCGAACAGAGCATGGCCGACTGTCTACGCGACACCTTTCAACTCAACACCCTCGATGACCTGGGCCTGTGCCATGGATGGGCGGGGTTGATGCACTGCGCTTGGCGTATCAACAACGACGCCCCCGGCGCGCCGCTGGCCTACGCCCTGGACCAGATCGCCGCCACTCTCCTTGAGAAGCTCGAACACACCCCGGTCCTGGACCCGGAGTTCCTCGACGGGCGCACCGGTATCGCGTTGGCCCTGCTCACCTACGCCACCGGCACCGCTCCCGGCCTCCCGTGGGACGTCCACCTGGCCTTGGCCTGACCATCGCTCCCTTGCGGAAAGAGCCGACCGTGCCCTACATCCCCACCGACACCCTGTGGTGGCAGGTCAACATCGACTTCCCCGACCCGACCACCACTGAACACACGGGTATCCACCACGTGGCCCCGGCCCTGGAACGCGCCGGTCACCCGTGGTTCCTGATGCGTAAGAAGGGTGCCTGGCGGTGCCGGATCCATCTCCCGAGCACCCCGCAGGAGCAAGCCTTCGCCCAGGAGAAGATAGGTGCGGTCCTGAACAGTCTCGTCCGCGAGGAGATCATCGCGGGGTGGACACCGCTGGTGTACGAACCCGAGGTTCGGGCCTTCGGCGGCTCAGAGGCGATGGAGGCGGCCCACTCTCTGTGGTGTGCCGATACCCATCACCTGATCCGGTTTCTGGCCGCCACCTCACCGGACCGTCGACGGGAAGTGTCGCTGTTGCTGTGTCACACCCTCATGCGCGCCGCCGACCTGGACCACTTCGAGCAAGGAGATGTGTGGGATCGTGTGGCCGCCCTCCGGCCGCTGCCTTCCAAGGCCCCTTTGCCGGATCGGGTCTACGGACAGGTGCACCGGATGTTGAGCGTGGACCCCGGCCCCCACGCCCCACACTTCTCCGCGGGTGGGGCGTTCGACGGCTTCGCCCGTTGGGCGGGTGCTTTCCGATGTGGTGGGGCGACGCTGGCCTCTTTGAACGCCCGAGGCCGACTGCAGCGTGGGCTGCGCGGTGTGCTGGCGCATCTGGTCATCTTCCACTGGAACCGGCTAGGTCTGACCCCCTCGGAACAGGCGGTGCTCTCCCATGCCGCGACCCGAACCATCTTCGACCCCGAAACGGTGGGACTATGACCGCGACCGTGCTTCCTGCCACGCTTCGGTACCTGCCGTTGGTACCGCGCCCCCGCCCTGCGGCGCTCCCTCTCCCACAACGGCTCACCGAACTCCACGACCTTCTCCATCAGGCAGAGCACATCCCTGGCACGGAGGAAGGGATCACGCGTGCGTGCGAGTCGATGAACAAAGCGGCACTCATCGCCAGCGACATCGGTAACCCGGATCTGGCCGCTGCACTGTGTTGGCAGCAGTACGAGACCTTCCTGCCCACGACACCTTTAACGGCAAAGGTAGCGATTTTTGCCCTGCAACCACTGGTGAACCTGGCCCGCCTGGCCATCCGTACCGGGGATCCTTCTGGCGCGTACAGCATGTTGAAGGCCTTGTTCGCCGCCACCGACCACAGCGAACCGGTACAGATACTCGGACGTGTGTGCGTTGTGGGTGCACTCGTCACCTCTGATGAGGAACGCGCCGAGCTACGCCGTTTCCTTTGGGCGATCCTGCTCGCCGACGGCACCCGAGCTCTGTGCGCGGCCAATCGGTGGCCGGACGTGGCACACCACCTTCACCGCTACAACGGCATCGGTGCCCGGCTGCTGGATGGCCGCCAAGTCGCCGTGTTGGCCGCCTTGCACCGCAAGGACCCCGAAACCGCTACCCAAATGCTTGCTCGAACCGACTGTGTACGGCTCTGGGAGCATGCTGTGGCCGCCTGCCTTGTCACCGCGACCAAGCTGGTGTCCGGACAAGACCCGACCAAGGCCGCCACAGACATGGCCGACACCATCCTGCGCCTGCCGACCGAGTCCGGCGGGTCGGTATTCACCATGCGTCTAGGGGCCCTCGCGTGTGAGCTGGCTCCCGAACATGGTCCTTTAGCAAGCCATGTCGTGAGCGAGGTCGTGCGGGTGGATGACGCACATGCCGTCTCCACGGTCCTGGCCACACCGGTCATCGAGTCGAGGTTGAACGCAGGCCAAAGACAGCGCCTGCGAGAGCGGGTCGCACGAGCACAACCGGATGGGACCGAAGACACCTCTGCGGTGGAGGCGCGTGTGAAGCACACCTGTAACCAGGCGAGCAGGCTTCTCCACTCATACTTGCGAGGAATGGAAACAAAGTGAACTCGGGGTAGGACTTCATCCCACGTGCACACCGAGATCGTTGACGAACTCATCGCTGACAGACAGGGAACCGGTGGTTCACCCTCGCGATCTGCGCGGTCGGGGTGGGCAGCATCGCCGCCCACCGCCCCCAGGTCAGCACCGCCCCTCAGAACTTCGCCACCGCTGTGCAGACGCTGATCACCGTCGACACCGCTCCCGGGACCGAGTGGCGTGCTACTGGTCCCCTCACCTACGCCGATGAGTGGTTCACCGCGTTCGAGCGCACAGGCCGCACGCTTCGCCGCCTCGCAGACGCGGGTGAGCTCACCCGCGGCATCCGCGCCGTCATCACCCATCACGCTCTCTTCCACTGAAACCGCATAGGGCTGTCCGCCTCTGATCAAGCTGGGCTCGCCCGCGCTGCCGCACGCATGTCCTTCGCCGACCCACGAACACTCATCTCGGGCCCTGATCTGCCGTGAGGCGACCCGCAGCTAAGTGCGAACTAAATCGGGACTGTGATGAACGAGGTGTGTTCCAGAACGTGCGAGCCTGAGAACGCGTAGTGTCCGGTACTACGCTGGCCTCATGACCGCGCACGAGTTCGATATCAGTTTGTCGATGACCCCTGAGCAGGAAGCCCAGTTCCGCATCGAACAAGGCCTGCCCGACGATGAGGATCTGGGGCCACACGTCGCGCGGGAAGCGCAAACACGGCTCCGACAGGCGGGGCTGTTCCGCGGGGTCGATGTGGACCTGCAGGAGTGACCATAGAATGCTCCTGGCCATCCAGCTGGGGATGTGGCGTCTCCATCAGCCTTGGCTGAGCCCTTTCCCCACACGGTTTACCCATGCGACAACCGACCTGACAGACAGGGCGCCGTCGCCGTCGCCGTCGTTGGCCTGGGTCGTGGACACTGGCTGAGCACACCCCGCCCGGTGGCCCGGACAAGGTTGAACAGGTTGGGCGGGGCCGATCGGTGAAGCCTCTTGTGACCCCCGCCAGCACAGTGGAAAGGTTTCCTGGTGAGGGTGCTCAGGGTCGTGTGGCAACGATGGTTTCGGTACGCACATGCTCGTGGAACACACCGTCCGGAGTGTGCTCGGCGAGGGCAGCGCGTAGATCAGAGTCAAAGGCTGCCTGATCTGGGCCCAATTGGGCGGGGCTGGAGTAGCTGTAGGAGTACTGGAGATTCACGACTTCGTCCAGGGTGCGGGTGACGATGCGGTCCCATGTGTGCTTCTCCACGGTGGAGAAGGGAGAGCGATCCAGAACCTGCTCGTGCCGCTCCTTGGGGTGGATGTAGGTACTGCTTCCAGCGCGCCGCTGTGGTCCGAGGTAGCGGATGCGAACCTCGTCGACCACTGTTTTCCAGTTCGGGGGGTCGATGTCTCCAGGCGACCCTCCTGAGGCCAGTGCGACACCACCGTCAGGTTCCACCAGAGTGTTGAGGTCCTGGAGGATCTGGTCGCGATCCATCCAGTGGAAGGCCGCGCCCATCACCACAAGACGTACGGGCTCCAGCTCCATGTGGGGCATGGTGGTGGAGTCGCCCTGGATCCAGGTGATGTTGGACAGTCCGCGGCGTTCGGCAGCGGATCGGCCTTCGGCGATCATCCCTGGTTCGGGATCGATCGCAATGACTTGTCCGGCTCGTTCGGCCAAGGGCAGAGCAAGGACCCCGATGCCAGTGCCCAGGTCCAGCACCCGGGTATCGGCGCCTAGGGCGAAGCGATCGGTGAGCAGTTCATAGAAGTTGGGGTCGTATCCGGCCCGGTAGTGGTAATAGGGCGCAGTCGAGGCGAAGAGTGCCGCAGGGTCGTGGTGGCTCATGGTGTCTAGTGTTCCTGGTCAAGATCGTGCAGGAGCTCAGTTTGAGCTGATCAGGGTTGGTTGTTGGCCCACAGTTCCAGGGCGTGGGCTCCGCTGGCTTCCGAGGCGATGGATCCGTCATCGTTACGGTCACGATGGCCGCATAGGAGTTGCTGTTCGACAGGGGTCGATGGTGTCAATTCGTTGAAGGAACACCCTTGTCTCGACCCTGCAATAGCTGCTTGTGGAACACCTCTTGCGGCGTGTAGAACCCCAAGCACGCCCGAGGACGGGTCAATGAGACACACGAACGCCCGCCGCTGATAACGGCGGGCGCATGAACAATCTGCAGGACTCGCTAGGCGACTCCCCCACCAGGCGCGAGGGGGCGACCCAGATCACCGCCCAAGCAATCGCAGAAAGCGCCACATAAGGGGCGCTCTTGTGTATAGAGTTGAGCTTCATTGTATTCCTTGCTTGGCCCCAGATGTTCTCTTGGTTGGAGTGCTGGAGCCTGGTGGTTTGGAGCAATGAAAAGGGGTGCCGTGGGCACATGCCCACGGCACCCCAACTCACTACTGAGGGGTCCGTGCAGGGCCCGGAGTTCTCGCGGTTTATTGGGGAGGGAAGGAACGCCAGGTCTGACTGGCTCGCGAGGGTATAACCGGATTCTGACATGTGAAAACGGGCCCGGACCCAAAGGATCATGGAGTTGTCGAGACACCACTATCCGCAAGGCTCCATACCCTCTGTGTCGCACCCTTGGGCGCGCAGCAGCGCGATCTCCTCACGCTCGGCGAACGACAAGTACCGGCCCGTGGGCTCATCCAGGCTGATCGGCGGCATTCCGCCAGCGTGACGGAACCAGCGGGCCCCGACCGGCCAAGACACACCAACCGCCTGCGCGGCCTCTACCGTGGTCACACCCGACGCGATCCGCCGCCAGAAGTCCCGCTGGACCGCACGCGAGGGTTCCGGGCGACCGGGTGAGCGCATCAGTGGCCGTAGGGCTCGATCTGCTGCCCACTGTCGTCGCGCTCGCGCAGGCGCCTGGGGTGTCTGCTTCTTCTTGCGTCCCATCGCACACCTTTGCAATCAAGGTGTTGCGACGACCAGTTGAATCCGCCCTGCACGCCGCGGTCGGAGTGGTGGATCAACCCGTCGATCCGCCGGCCGACGTGCTGACGGTTCCACACTGCCATTTCCAACGCGTCCAAGGCCAGGCTGGTGTGCAGCGACCGTGAGACCTGCCAGCCCACCACGCGGCGGGAGTGCACATCGATGACGAACGCGGCGTAGACCCACCCGGCCCAGGTGCGGATGTAGGTGTGAGGTCGGCCAGCGGCGCCCTGTCCCGGTTTCCCGGAATGGGTTTCCGCTGGCCGCCTCCCGAACCGGACGTGCCCATTCCTGAGCATCCGGCTCTCCACGTGGTCATGCCGCTGCGGTCGCTGCGCTGGTCCAGGGCGTGGGGATCTTCGCTCCTCGGTAGCGGTATCGGGTCACGGGGACCTTCCACGCACGGAAGAACTCGATCCCACCGTCACGAATCTGCCATCCGGGCAGGTGACGACGGACCAAGGTGTGCATGTTCAGCCGGGGATGACGCTTCTTCAACCAACCGACGATCCGCCAGAAAGCGAATCGATCCAGGTAGGAGAACGTCGCCTTGGAGACCCCGTGCTGAAAGTAGGCACACCAGCCCCGCAGCGCCGGGTTCAACCGGCGCAGCAGGTCAGCGAGAGTGCGATGCGATGCCCGGCGGGTCAGACGGCGGACCTTGTCCCTGATCCTGGCCAATGACGCAGCCGAGGGATAGGTGTAGACCGCCGTCCTGCCGCCACGACCTCTCATCCGGCGGCGCTGGATGTGCCACCCGAGGAAGTCGAGCCCATCATCGATGTGGACGACCCTTGTCTTCTCGACCGACAGGGATAACCCCATCGGCGCGAGCACCGCTGCCACTTCGTCCCAGAGCGCTTCTGCGTGGTGACGTTGCCCGTGGACCATGACCACGAAATCGTCCGCGTAACGGATCACTTTCATGACCGGCCCACCGGCCCGCCGGTGCTTGACGCGCGTCCATTCCGGGCCCAGCGCCGCCCACTTGGCGGCGAAGTACTCATCCAGGACGGACAGGGCGATGTTGGCCAGCAACGGTGACAAGATGCCACCCTGCGGGGTGCCGGTGATCGTCTCACGGCGGGATCCGTCCTCGGACAAAACCCCAGCTTTGAGGAACCCCCGGACCATACGCAGGACCTTCTTGTCCTTGATCCTCATCCTCACCCGGGCCATCAGCGCAGCGTGATCGATCATGTCGAAGCACTTGCTGATGTCGGCCTCGAACACCCAGGAGTAGTCGCGGGTGCCCGAGGCGAGGTAGTGGATCTCGGCGATCGCGTCCTGCGCACGGCCTCTGGGCCGAAACCCATAAGAGGACGGCTTGAAGTCCGCCTCGAAAATCGGTTCCAGCACCAGCTTCAAGGACGCCTGCACGATCCGGTCCGCCGTCGTCGGGATCCCCAGCGTCCGGGCTTTGCCGTTCGCCTTGGGAATCGACTTCGCGCGCACCAGCTGCGGGCTGAACGTCCCGGTCCGGATCTGCTCACGCAGTCGGGTCAGGCCGATCAGCACCCGCTCGCCGGGAACATCGCGCGGCGCCAGGCCGTCGACCCCGGCGGTGCGGGCGCCCCTGTTGTCCCGCACCCGCGTCCAGGCAGCCACCAAGAACGCGGGATCGTGGACAAGGTTGAACACATCATCGAAACGACGTCCAGGATCGGACCTCGCCCAACGGTGCAACCGCGTCTGCATTGTCAGTACCCGCGCCCATGCCTGGGAAGGCTCGGGCCACGGAGCGTCGGTGTTCACCGGCGCTTCTCCCTTCGTGCTCGTGCGATTGCTGATCACGCTGGACCCCTTCGCCATGTGGACGGCTTTCCCGCCCTCGGACTACTACGGGTCCTCCGCCCCGCCCTGGCCCGCTCGGCAGACCATGTGCCCAGCCGGGGCTCCTGCCGCTGGTCGCGGCATGTTCCCGGCGAGACCAGGACGGTTCCTACGTTCACTGCGAAACCCTTCGACGGGATCGGCACCCAGTTATGCCCCAGCACCATCGCCACGATTACGCCGCAGTCCTTCACCGTGGCCTCCCAACCGGCGACATCACCCAGCCCAGGAGTTGCCCGACGTCGTCGCCGAAGCTCCAACGCGGGTGCGCAGTGCAACCCGACCCATACCCGCCAGGCTCGGGGTCGGTGGATTCGTCTTGTGGGGCTTTCAGCCACTGGTTCCTTGCGTATGCCTCTCCGTCTCGCTAGCCGGACCCGCCCCATCTGGCAGTGCTGGGACGTCCCGTCGTTGTCGAGGACCGCTCCGCCACCGAGCTCCATGCCGGGCTCAGCGGCCGTCCTCCAGCTTCCTCAGCCCGCTGCGACAGGCCAAGAGCGGTGTCCTTCCATCACCGCAGGGTTCAGCAGCGCATCGCAGCGCTCGATGTCAGCGACCCACAACTGGTTGGGTGCATCGGCGGTGAATGCTCGTTCCACCAGGTCGGGGCGCATGTCCGGGGCTGTGGATCCCATCGTGGTGCGCGGTCCCTTGGTCCGGCTGATCCCGCGTAGTCCGGCCCGTTTCATGAGCCGTTGGACCGTGCAGCGGGCCACCCGGTGCCCTTGGCGGTTCAGCTCGGCGTGGACCTTACGCGCCCCGTACACGTCGTAGTTGTCAGCGTGCACCTGGTGGATCTTGGCGGTGGTGACCTCATCGGTGCGTGAGCGCAGCGACGGGGCCCGACTCTTGGCTGCGTAGTAGGTGGACGGGGCGACCTGCAGCGTGCGGCAGATCGGCTCGACCCCGAACTGGTGCTGGTGGATGTCGATGAACGCTCTTACCTGATGTGTGGGCGGTCGAGCTCCGCGATGCTCCTATGTCAACCCGGCCCCATCAGGCAGCCGAGCGGAGCTCAGCCACGATCGGTCCTGTGACGTTGTCCTCCGACCCCGCTCTGTTCACCACAGCGTTGGTGTCGTGGCGTTCGTCAACACGCATCGCGGAGAACACCCGATCGGACAGCCGCCGTCGCAGCAGTCGTATGGCCTCGGTCTTCGTCTTGCCTCGGGCGATGAGCTTGTCGTAGTAGGCAGAGCCTTCCTTGCCCAGTCGGATCTGGGTGACCGCGGCCATGTGCAGGGCGGTGTTGATCCTGCGGTTGCCTCCGCGAGAGAGCCGCACGCGGACCTTGTTGCCCGACCAGACAGGGATCGGAGCGGTGCCGTTGAACCGTGCGTAGGCATCCTTGTTCGTGAATCGGCCAGCACCGGCGGTCTCTCCGATGATCATCGAGGCCCCGAGCGCCCCGAGCCCGGGAACCTCCAAAAGCGCGGAGTGTGAAGCCCGCACGAGTTTGTCCAGGCGCCGTTCGATGTCGTTGATCCGCCGAGTGAGCGAAGTGATGTCCTCAAGCAGGTCACGGGCGATCTCGACGATCACGCCCTGGCGCTCAGCGAGGAACCCGAGCAGCTCTTCGAGGAGCTGGTACCGGCGCAGGCCGCGGGAGGGCACGTGCAGGTCAGGGTCGATTTCGTGGAGGAACCAGCGGACTTTGGCCTGCAGCGCGGTGCGGCGGGCAACCAGGGAGCGACGATGATCGGACAGCAGTTTCATATCCCGCGTCGGGCCGGGGAGCTCGGCTGTGGGAAGGTCGTCCTCGCGCAGGGCGACCCGGGCCACGGCCTCGGCATCGATCGGGTCGGACTTGCCCGGCTGGCGGCCGCTTCTGCGCATGCCGGCCATCAAGCGGGTGTGGACCCGCACGACCTTGTGCCCGGCGTCCAACAGGTCCGCTTCGAGGCGGCGCGTTAGGTGCCGGCAGTCCTCGACCGCGACCTGGACGTCGGCGAACTGGGTAAGCCAGGTGAGGATCTTCTGGTGCCCCTTGGCCCGGGCGGGGACGGTCAGCTCTGCCAGCCTCTTGCCGACTTCGTCGACCGCGACGAGCGTGTGCCAGTCCTTGTGCGCGTCGATCCCGACCACCGTCATCGTTAGCTTCCCACCTGTCGCTTCCTGGCTAGAGCGACGGGACTCGCAGGCGGGCACGCCTCAGTCGGGCAGGTTGAGCAGGCAGGCTCCTATCAGGCCACGCCCGCGAACCCCGAAGCAGAGCCCGGCAGGGTGGCACATCGCGGAAAAGCCACCGCAAAGCGGAGCAGCAAAAAAACGAGCCAACCCCGCCGGGTCTATCCTCATTGTGGTACTGACGCGAAAAAAGCCGACGCTGACTTGAGGATCGCATTGGCTCGGCGCAGTTCGTGCACCTCGCGTTCCAGCTCGGCCAGGCGTTTGGCCTGGTCGGTGGTGGTTCCGGGGCGGTCTCCGAAGTCGACCTCGGCCTGGACCACCCAGTTGCGCAGGGTCTCGCGGTTGATGCCCAGCTGATCTCCGATACGGGCGATGGCCCCGGAATGACTGGCCGGGTCACGGCGGGCGTCCACGGCCATGCGGGTAGCGCGTTGTCGCAGCTCATCGGGGTATTTCCTCGGTGCTGGCATGTCTCTCATCCTTCCCAGGTTTGAGAGCCTCCATCACACCCGGCACGAAACAGTGGTTCGATGTGGTGTGACACCACGTTCGTGCATGCTGGGATCGTTGCCGTCCCCGCCGATTCGGCCAGCGGGGACGACAACGCCTCAGTGTCCCTTCACGGCACCCAGCATCGCGTTCCACTCGCCAGCGGGCACCTCCAGTGTCCCCAATGATCGATGAGCAGTGTCACGTATCGCGCACCTCTGCCCCTCTCTGGCCTCCACGCAGTTGCCCCCAGAACTGCCGCTGTAGCTGCTCTTGTGCCAGGTCGACAGGTCATTGGACTCAGGTCTGTTCACGCATCACTCCTCATATAGCGCTCATCCATCACACGTTGGATGAGGTGGGCCGATTCTGCGGGGTCGAGTGCCTGCTGGCGCAGGTTCTCGTGGACCTCGCTGAATTCGGTGGCGGCTTCCTCTTCGAGGTAGACGGCGCCGAGCTTGTACTCGATATAGCAGACGTCGCGCACTTGGACCCCCTGCAAGGGGCTGGGGAACCGCATGAGGGTGAAGGCGGTTTCGCTGCTGATGTGTACACCGGCGTCGAACGGCAGGACCCGTAGGTCGATGTTGTCGCGTGCCGACCATTCGATGAGGGCGGCGAGCTGGGCGCGCATGGTCTGAGCGTCGCCGCCGGGACGGTGCAGGGCGGCCTCGCCCAGGACAACATGGAGATGAAGGGGTTCGTCAGCTGCCAGGCGGGCTTGTCGTTGGATGCGCACGTCCACCTGGGCGGTGATCTCTTCGGGTGTACCTGCCCGCAGATCAGCCCCAAGGAGTGCCCTGGCGTACTCCGGTGTTTGCAGCAGGCCCGGGACGACCCCGTCTTCGAAGGTCAAGATGAGCCCCGCCTCATACTCGAAGGCGACGTAGCTGGCGAACCACGCGGGGATCTGCTGGTTGTTCTGCCACCACCCGAGAGCCTTGCGCCCGGCGAGCTCCACGAGCTGGTCACGTGCGGCCGGGTCCATCTCGTAGTAGTCGGCGAGCCGGTAGACGATCGCCTTCGGGAAGGGGTTCTCGGCCTTCTCGTACTTGGTGAGGGTGCCTTGGGCCAGACCTGCGATCGCGGCTGATTCGGTGACCGTCTTGCCAGCTCGTTTGCGCGCGTCGCGCATGGCGTAGGCGACGACGCGACGGGGGACGGACGCGACCGTTCCGCTGTTGCGGCTCATGGATGGGGACCTTCCGGTGGTGGACGCCTCTAGTGTGTCCCATTCCCCCGGCTCGATCCAACTTGTCGCATACTTTCTTAGAGAATTATTCTCTAAGAGTCTTGCGTGAAGTGATGATTCCGATGCAGACTCTAATCCTAGCGGGCACCCTTCCGGAATACCGGTGGTTCAGCATCATTCCGTCACTCGTCAACCCAAGCAGGTGACTGTCATGCCTCCCTCACGACACCAGCTCCTGGCGCTGCCCGGTTGTGCTGCGTTGCGGTGCGTTGCCGGATCTGTGGCGGTGAGCCGTCTGTACACCGCCCGACACGTCCCCCCGGACGCCCCCCAGACAGTGGGTGATGACGCTGTGCTCGTGGTCAGCGAGCTGGTGTCCAACGCGGTCCGTGAAGGCACCAACTCCCCTGGGTTGGTCGGCTTGAGCGCCGACCTGGTCGAGGACGGCCTGATGACCCTCACCATGGAAGTCACCAACCCCCACGACGAGACGGTCGCCCCCCACCAAGAACAGGCCCCGGACCCGGACGCCGAGCACGGGCGCGGCCTGCTGCTCGTCGACGCGTTCACCGACACCTGGGGGGCCCGACTCGACTCCGAGGGCCGCCTGGTGGTGTGGGCGTCCTGGTCCTGGCTCTCTCCCACCCTGCTCGACCGGGGGTGGCTGGCCGGATGGGAGCCGACCCGCGACACGGCCGCGAGGGTCCTGGCCCACCACGGCGAGGAGGCCCTGACCCTGCGCGGCGGCGAGACGCTCGCGTCCCTGCACCGGCCCATCGCCTCCGTCAACCAGGTCCTCGCCCTGCGGACGCACTACCCGGAGTGGGAGATCACCTACGACCGCACCGAGACCGGGCCCATCTGGTTCACGGCCCGCCGCCGCATCC
>NZ_FRFF01000068.1 GCF_900143625.1 Nocardiopsis sp. JB363 | reverse complement strand
GCCGGTTTCTCAAACCGGTGGCTCTCCGAAGAGTCCTCGAACCCTGCTTCCTCGGGGGCTTCGGTGATGTCGTCGAAGGTGTCGTCCAGGGGCAGGTCCATGTCCAGCTCGTCCGGTGGCTCGTGCGGCACGGGAGGAAGTGGCTCCTGAGCTACTTCGTCGGCAGCGCGGTCCTTCTTCTTGCGTCGCTGAGGAGCCGCCTGTCCAGCGTCCTTACGCTTTGCCCGGGTCCCGACTGTCTCCGTCGTGATGTCGGGGCGGTTCTCCTGGGTGATCGGCTCGCGGCCGCGGTCCGCTCGCATCCGGTTGACCCTGGCGAGGTCCTCAGCGCTGTAGGCCGAGGCCGGGATGAGCAGCTCCACCAGAAGAGGCGGCTTGTCCCGCGTGTAGCGGACGCCATGGGCGTCCAGGATCGCGAAGCGCTCTTGGCCAGTGATGCGGCGCAGCACCTTGGCCTTCTCCATGGTCCGCACACTGGTCCGCACAGCGCTCTCGCTGGAGTCGCGTGCGCGCTCGCCCAGGGAGCCGAGACTCAGCCAGGAGTAGCACCCGTCAGGGTCTACAGCGGTGGCCAGTGCCTCCAGCACGACATGGAGCTGGGGAGTGGCCAGGGGCACCTTGCGTACCCACATGTAGGGCGAGAAGCGGATTCCGTACTTGGCCCTCGTGCGAGCACGAGGCTGGCCCGAGGGCGGGGTGTTCGAGGACACGTTCGCCTTTCCAGGCGTCCCCCCACCTACCTCTTCGACCTGTCGCACTCATTGGGTACGATGGTCACAGCGATCGAGGTCTATAGGTGGGATGAACACCAGTTGACTTCCGAGAAGGTCAGGAGCGCCAACTCCTGGCCTTCTTTCTTTTTTGGGGCGGGGATCTCTCCCCGCCCCTTGTACTTCCTGGCCACTCTAGCCAGGCAGGGGCCTCGGACAGTTCGTTGTCCGGGGCCCCTGATGTGTCCTACGCGGCCACCGGTTTCTCAAACCGGTGGCCGTCTGTAGTCGCACCCGTCCGTCCGACCTCGCGCAACGCCGTCCCGGACAGGTGTCCACAAGGGAGGCCCGGAAGGCAAGCAAGTTCCCCCGGGCCTTTGCGTCTATACGTCGTATGTGAATACCTGGCGGTCTGAGGGTGCCGCAATGTGCGTGACCTCCAGGACCTTGTCGTTGTCGCCTCGGGTCACTCGTTCGATCACCACGAGAGCAACGTCCCCACTGATACCGAATGTCTCCTGCTGATCCGGGTCGGGCACTTTGGCGGACACGTGGTCCTGCTGGCTCAACTTGTGGCCGGCCTCTTCCATGCGCGCGTACATTCCGCCGGGGCCGGTGTTCAGCTCACCGAGCTGGGGCACCTGCGCCACGACATCCGGGTGCAGGTACGTCACCGCAGTTTGGAGGAGTCGGCCATCTCCGCTCATGCGCCGGGATCGCACCACGATCTCGGTTCCATGAGGGACCCCCAGCCGCTCAGTGATAGGCCCAGAGAGCTCGGACTTCCGGATCTTCGTATCGACGTCGGGGCTGACCCCCGCGTCTTCCAGGTCTGCGTAGAACCCGCGCTGGTCGCGTGCGGTCAGACGGTTTCTGGCCGTTCTTTCGATCATCTTCTCCCCCTTGTTAGTCCGGCACGGTGAAGCGGTAGCGCCAGGTGAAGTGGCCTGCTCGGTAGGTTCCCCGCGCGTACTCGACAGGGCGACCTGTCGAGGTGAAGGCGGTACGACGGAGGTCGAAAACCGGCTCTCCCACCGGGATGTGGAGTGCCTGCTCCTCCTCTGCCGTGGGCATCCGGGCTGAGATCTGTTCCTCGATCTCATCGGGCCCGATGCCCAGCTCATCCAGTACCGAGAATCCGCCACCTGTCCCGGCCGGGCCGGGCTCCGGGTCTGCGATAGGCGTGTCGCGCACGTCATCCAGGCGGTACCAGCTTGTAAGCCTTTGCGTGGGCTCCCCCCGGTACACAACCAGTCGAGCGCGCTCGATGACGGGATCCCCAACGCTGATCTGGAGTGCGTTGGCGACCTCCTCGGTGGCCTCGCACTCCCGGACCTTCTGCGTCTGGTCGTCCCGGTTCCAAGTCCGGCCTGACGCCTCCCGGTCTGCGATGAAGGCGACCTTCCCGGCAGCCCGCTTGGAGCGCGAGTACCGCTCAGCGGCGAGCCACTGCATAGGAGGGCGCTTCCGCACGAACGTTCCTACACCGCGCTTGGTCTCCAGCAGGCCCGCGGCCTTAAGACGTCCGATGGCGTGTCGCAGAGTCTCTGACGACACGCCGTAGGACGCCACCAGCTCGTGGGTAACCGGCAGCTTTGAGCCTGGTGCCAGCTCCCCGTGCTCGATGCGTGCCCGCAGGTCATCGGTCACCTGCTGCACAGGCGATCGACTGTCGTTCGGGTTGATCGGCATGCCGACATCCTCTCATTCCCCAGGGGGCTAGTGAAAGTCGCCCCGATCGATTTCCCTAGATCCCTAGGGAAACGGTTGACGAAGCGACTGGGGCGAGCTTACAGTCATCTTGCGACTTTCCCAAGGGGACTAGGGAAAGTCCCCGGGACTCCGGTGAGCAGGGGTGATCCCTGCCCACCACCAGCAGAGGAGGAGCGCAGATGTCGTCGAAGCAGTCGATGCTCGCCCAGGTCATGGAGATCACCGGCGCTACCCGCGTCGATGTCGTTCGCGTCGCCACCCACGGCGGCACCACCCAGGACGACTGGGAGATCGCGACCGCGATCGCCGACATCACCCGCCGCCCCGTCGACCAGATCATGTGGGGCCACAGCGGAGCCGCCCTCGCGCCGGCCAACCCCGAAGCGGTCTACGACAAGACCGTCACGATCTACGCCGAGGACTCCTCCGGGCTGGTCACCGACACCCCCGAGACCCGCGGCCAGGACGACGACAGCGCCGAGGAGCAGGACGAGGACGAGCAGCTGCGCATCCGCGCCTGGGCCGCCATCGCGAACATCACCAGCGCCACCCGCGAGGCCATCGACCGGATGGTGGCCCGGTGGACCACCCGCCGCGCCATCTACACCGGGGTCGCGAACGTGCTGCGGGCCAGCCGTCACCCCCGGGCACGCAAGCTCCGCACCCTCTACGCCGTCTACGCCCTCGCTGCCTGACCAGGCACATGCACATCAACAGAGAAGGAAGGCACCTGATGGGACACCTCAAGCGCTTCAAGGACTGGCTGGACAGCCCGCTGCCCAACAGCACCACCCGGGAGGTGGAGGCGCGCACCCAGGAGCGGGTGGCCAAGCTGCGCGAGGAGATGGCTGCGATGGAGGTCGAGTGCGAGCGTCGCGGCTACACCAAGCGCAACCCGTTCTATCTCCGGGAGGTCGACCGGATCAACGACGAGATCGACTTCGAGCTCCAGCGCGGCGTCTACCGGCCCTGACCCGCACCAACCCACCGCCCGCCAGCCAGCGTGACTGAGGAGAACGACGTTGAGCACACTCACACGGACCCGCCCGACCGACCCCGACCTGTCCGCCCTGGAACACCTGTTGGCCGCCACGGCCGGGGTGCCCGAGCTGTACGCGACGCACCTGAGCGGCGAAACCGCCACCGAGCGGTCCGCCCGCCACCAGGCGGCCGCCGACATCACCGACGCGCTGCTGGCCGAGCACCCGGGCGGGGTGCGGGCCGGTGTGGAGGAGCTGGCCGAGCGCACCGGCCGCTACGTCGACCTGATCGAGCGCCAGGCGCACGCCCGGGTGGCGTCCTGGATACCCGCAGAGGGGGTCGCGGCATGAGCGCTCTGCGCAGGCTGGCCCGGGTCTGGGTCACCTACTACCACTGCGGAACGGCCATGGAGTGGGACGCGCTGCGCGCCTCCTACTACTGCCACTGCGGAGCGACGAAGTGACCGAAGCCGAGTTCCACGCCGCCACCTGCTCGGCCTGCAAGGCCGGGAAGCCATGCCGGACCGCCCGCGAGATCTCGGGCAACTGAACGAAAGGACCACCCCCATGGACTCCGGACAGGCTTTTGCCGGGTTCTCCCTGGCCGTGCTGCTGCCCCTGACCCTGCTCGGCATCGCCTGGATGGTCATCCACGGCTACGCCTGAGCCCGCCCCCCGCACACAGCGAGGCACCTGCCGAAATGAGCTCGGCAGGTGCCTCTCCTACTTGTCTACCCCACCACCGAGAGGACCCGAACCATGCGCTGGCCCTGGACGAAGACCGAACCCGAACCCGTCACCCCGGTTGCTCCCGTCGAGCAGCCCCCCACCCCCATCTCCGAGCCCGCGCCGGTGGCGGAGCCGGTCCCCCGCGAGGCCCCCGAGCCCGCCTCCGAGCACGACCGCCAGGAGGAGCAGGTGCGGCCCGAGCCCGCCACGGCGCCGTCTGCGGTGCCGGCCTCCTCCGGGCCGGTGGCGTCCTGGCCCTGGCTGACCCCGACCCGCATCATGGTCGCCGCCGCCGCGCTGCCCTCCCTGTTGTCGCTGGTGTGGGTAGCCACCACGGTCGCTGAGATCACGGCCGGCCCCGAGGGTGAGATGAGCGCCGCCGGGCTGGCGACCGGGGTGTTCGCCGACGTGCTGATCGTGTCCACCGTGCTCATCGGCTGGTTCATGCCCTCGGTACGCACCCAGGCCAGCATCGGCGGATGGATCGCGGCCGGGGCCGCCTCCCTCCTGCTGGGCTGGCACTACTGGGGCAGCGAACAGCTCTTCTTCGCCGCCGTGCCCCTGGCCGCGAAGTTCCTGTGGCACCTGGCCCTGCAGGCCCGCACGGCGGCCGAGGCCGTTCTGGCCCGCCGAGCCGCCCAGCGGGCCCAGGCCGAGAAGGAGGAAGCGGAGAAGGCCGCCCTGGCCGAGGCCGCTGCCCAGGCCGCGGCGGCCGCTGAGGCCGGGGCCGACGACGCGGCCCTGACCGTGGACCAGCGCCGCACCATCGCTGACCTCAAGCGCGAGGCCGCTTTCGCCAAGGCCAAGGCCGATGCCGAGGCTGAGCGGGAGCGGGCCCGGATCGAGGCGGAGAACACGGTGGACATGGCCACCGACCGTGCTGAGGCCGAGCGGCTCAAGGCCCGCTACGACCTGGCCGCGCAGGTCGGCGGCCGCCTGCCCATCCAGGTCCTGGCGCAGTTCCTCCCGGAGCTGCCGGGGGTGACCACGGAGGTCACCGAGGTGCACCGCGACCGCTCCCAGATCTCGGCCGCACCCGCCGCCAACGGCGCCGCCGAAGCGGTTCCGGCCGGGTTCGGTGCGGCCCTGAGCGAGGCCCAGCGCGGGATTGGCGGAATTGGCGTTGACCTGGGCGGACGCACCGCTCCGCAGGCCCGTGCCGAGGGCGGCAACGGCACTGGCGGAATTGGCGGAACTGGCCGTCGCCCGGCGCACCACGAAGCCCGCCGCGCGGCCGGACAGGTGACCCGCCAGCGGGTCCTGGAGGCCATCGAAGAGCACGGCCGCACCATCTCGACCAACGAGCTGGCCGAGCTGCTGGAGCTGGGCCGCACCACGGTGCGCGACCACCGCAAGGCCCTGGCCAAGGAAGGCAAGAACGTCTGGCCCGAGCAGTAACCCGTTCCTCCCGGCCCCACGAACACGTGGGGCCGACCACCCGCCCCGGCGGGTGCGCAGAACCCCTGCAACGGTGCGTTGCAGGGGTTCTGCGCACCACTCCGGTGTCGTGACGCACCCGGTGACGCACGGCGAACACGCCTGCGAGCCGACCTGCGAGCGACCCACCACCTGCACAACAACACCGAACCCGGGTCAGCCGACGCTGCCCGGCCACGCCCCCTGGAGGAGAGACACCATGTTCCGCCTGCTGTTCGACCTGCTCCTGCTCGCCGCGGCCGCCACCCTGGTGGTCGTCGGCATCGCCAGCTACCCCGACATCCACGCCGGGGTTCTGGCCGGGATCATCGCGGCCGCCGCGCTGCTCCTGGCCCCCATCGGCACCCGCACCTCCGGGGCGGTGAACGCCTGATGGCTTTCTTCGAGTGGCTCCAGAGCCGCCTGCACGCCGAGTGCGACACCGTCATCGCCTTCTACGACCGCGACCGGCGCTCCATCGCCCAGGCGCAGGTCGCCTCGGCGGCCGCGCACCACGACGCCGAGGTCGAACTGGCCGAGGCGCGGGAGGCGATCGCCCGCCTGGAGGCCGAGTTGGTTGCTGAGCGGGACCGTACCGATCAGGCCCGGGCCGCCCTAGCCCTGGGAGGTCCGCTCACGGTCGAGGAAGCCCTGTCGGGGGCGGACGTCTCCGAGGTGCTGGAGGCGGCCTGGCGCCACGTCTACGCGGTCCGTCTGAGCCTGCTGGCCGAAGCGGACCGCCAGCGCAAGGCCGAAGGCGGCGCCGACTACGTCCGCCATCTGGAGCGCATGGTCGAGATCTACCGCCAGCGCATCCTGCGGGCCAGCGAGCTGATGGGCGGGCTCACGCCCTACCAGGAGCGCCTGGAGGAGCTGCTGGCCCTGGCCCCCGCGCCCGTGCCGCCCGAGCAGGTGAGCACCTGATGGGCGTGCTGACGTTGGCCACCGCGCTGACCGGACTGTCCCTGTCCCTGCTGTGCACCGCCCTGACCTGGGGTGCTCTTCACCTGGCCCGCACCACCCGCCCCGAGAAGGAGTGAGCCCATGTCCACGAAGCCCCTCTCCACCCCGGTCCTGGCCATCAGCGCCGGATCCGCCCTGACCGTCGCCCTGGCCGCGCTGTTCGGCGCCAGCGAGCTCACGATCATCGCGGTCATCCTCATCGCCCTGGCCGCCATCGGCGCCCTGCTCTACCTGAGCAAGCGCTCGCGCCGCTGACCTACCCCTCCACCCGTTCAGATGGGGCCCGCGCACTGTGCGCGGGCCCCTCACCTGTGAAAGGACTGCGCGTTGTTCTTCTTCCTGGCCGTCGTCATGTTCGGCGGCGCCTACTGGCTCGACAAGAAGATGCAGATGAGGTTCTGGGGCGGCATGGTGCCCCTGCTGGTCGGGCTGGCCGGGTCGATGCTGCTCTACCGGTCCCCGGCCTCGGTCACCATTCTGGGCTGGCTCAACAACTGGCCGATCGGACCGCTCGCCTCCTGGGTGGGCGGCCTGGTGGGTGAACCGCTGCCCGTCTCCGTGGTCTACGGGGTGCTGTGCATCGGCGGCGCCATCGTCACCGGGTTCGATTTGTACAAGGACCACAAGTACAACCCGGTCGCGATCACCGCGCTCGTGCTCACCCCGATCGCCGCGCACGGCGCCGGCAACGGCTGGCTGCCCCAGTTCATCGACATGATCCACAGCTGGGGCGCCGGAGCCGTGGCCACAGCCGTCGGCGGAACGATCGGATCCTGACTCGCCATCGCTCTCCCACCCCACCACCGCAGCGGGGCCGCCCCAGGCAGGGCGGCCCCTCACTCTTTCCACCCGCGCGAACAGGAGCTGCACCATGCATGAGACCACCAGCACCCCGCCCCGGCACCTGCACCCCGTCCCGGATGACCCCGCCGACGTGCCCACCGGCCTGGTCTGGCAGGCAGAGGACCAGGATTCGGGGCCGGTGGCCGGGCGGGTCATGGACGCCGCCGAGGACGACACCTCCCTGACCCCCTTGCGGGCCGACCGGGCCCAGATCACCGACCGGCTGCGGGCCTCGCTGGAGGCCGCGAACACCTACGCCCTACTGGCGTGGAACCGCAGGTGGGAGGTGGCCATGGACTACGTCATGGACCCCGCCCTGCGCCAGCAGATGCTGGACGCGGCCGAGGACGAGTTGGACACCAAGATCGCGGACGCGGAGAAGGCGGTGCGCCGCTCCATCAAGCCCGAGGACACCGCCAAGGCCAACAAGAAGCTCAAGAGGTTGCAGCGCCGCGAGGTCAGCGAACTGGAGGTCGACGCCCGGGTGCTGCGGGCCCGCACCGCACGCCTGACGGGCCGGTGCGTGGTCCCGGCCGCGGTCATCGTCGGCCCCGTGCTGCTGGCCGCCTCCGGTATCTGGGTCGGGCTGCTGGCCTGGCCCACCGCCTGGGGATGGCTGGCCCTGCAGGGGCGGGCCATGGCTCGCGCGGAGGTCACGACCACCGCCACCGAGACCACCCCGGCCCCCTCCAAGGTGGAGGCTCGGGCCCGCCAGTTGGCCGAAGCTTCCGCTGAGGCCACCGTGGGCGCGGCTGTGGCGGCCACGGTCGTGGGCGCCACCGACGCCGAGAACCAGATCCTGGCCAGGTTGGCGAAGTGGAAGACGCTGGCTGCCCGGCGCGGGCTGGAAGGCACCGCCCCGGGTGACCCGACGCTGGCCGAGACCGGCCTGTCGGTGGTGGTGACCTGTTCGGCGCGCATCACCCCCGGTGCGCTGATGAAGAAGACCGGCGCGGTGCGCTCCCTGTTGGGGGTGCCCACCGACACCGCGTTGGACATCGTCCAGGGCGAGCGCGGCGACCAGGCCCTGGTGCGCATCCGCACCCGCACCCCGGAGCGGGACATGACCTGGGCCCCGGGCAAGGAGGGTGTGGGGGTGGACGTGACCACGGGGCAGGTGGTGGACCTGCAGGTCTACCACCGCATGCTCATCGCCGGGGCCTCCCGCTCGGGCAAGACGGTGATGATGCGGGTGCTCATGGCCAAGGTCGTGGCCGACCCCAACGCGAAGTTGATCCTGATCGACGCCAAACGCGTCGAGGCGGCCCGGTGGAAGCACGTGGCCCGCACCGCCTGCACCCCCGGTGACATCTCCAACCTGGTGGTCGAGCTGCGCAAGGAGATGGACCGCCGCTACGAACAGATCTCCCAAACGGGGCGGGCCTGGGTGCCCAGCCCCAAGAACCCGCGGCTGGTGATCGTCATCGACGAGGGCGCCGAGGTCATCAAGCAGGAGAGCAAGGACACCCCGATCCTGTCGGACCTGCAGTCGCTGGCCGCGATGGGCGGCGAAGCGGAGATGCACATGTGGTGGTGCACCCAGAAGCCGACCATGACCGGTCAGGGGCGGGGCATCGACAACGCGATCGCCGGTCAGATGACCGGGGCCCGGGTGAGCCTGCGGGTGTCCACCCCCACCGAGGCCCGCACCGTGCTGGGTGAGGACGCCAACGCGGCCGGGTGGAACCCGCAGGAGCTGGAGCGGGCCGGGCTCGCGCTGATCCGTGACGGCGAGCGCGGCCCCGATCCGGTCGCGGTCTGGAACCTGTCCGACGAGAACCTGGTGCTGGCGCTGCCGCCCCAGACCCCCTGGGGGCTTCCGGCCACTGAGGTCTCCGAACCCGAAGACGTCAGCGAGGAAGCAGACGAGCAGGGTGAGGACAACGACGACTGGATCGGCGCTCAGCACGCGGTCATGGACGCCCTGCGCACCGGCCCCAAGACCAGCGCTCAGTTGGTAGAGATCACCGGCTACTCCAAGTCGATGGTCAGCAACGCCCTGGGCCAACACAAGGCGGCCGGGAAGGTCGTCAAGGGGCCCGGCCACCGGGCCGCCTGGCGTGCACTGTGAGTGATCGAAGGGGCAATCGTCCACTCCGTCCACCGGAAAAACCGAAAGCCCCCCTCACTCTCCGCTACCTGCGAAAAAGCGATCCGTCCACTGATCCGTCCACTCCGTCCACTCACCCCCGAAAACCACGCGGATCGCCTGCTACGAAGGCGATTTGGTGGTGGACGGATGCGGTGGACGATTCACCATCCGTCCACCCCGCCCGTTGGACGGAGTGGACGTTACCCAACGTGATTTTTCAGGGGTGGCCGCACTGGTGCGGCCACCCCTGCTGGTTGCCCCGAGCGATGGCCCGACCCCCTCCAGAACGAGTTCCTGGAGGGGGCCGGGTGACCGCCCGGTCCACCACGCCAGGCACCCCGAGAAGGGGTGTCCACAACCCGAAGGAGGACTCTTGCTGACCACCGCAACCCCTGTGAGGCACGCCCCCGTCGACCACCCCGGCGTGCCGGTACCCGCCGCGCTGCGCTCATGGTCGACCCCCTGGCCCGGGTACAGCCCCCTCGACATCACCCCGCCCGAACTCCGCGAGCCGGGCCTAGCCGACCCGGCCGGGTGGATCACCGACCCCGTCGCCACCCCGAACCAGGTGACCGACTGGAACACGCGCCTGTCGACCGCGCTGGTGCCCTACCGGCTCGACGCCGCCGGGTGGCCGCTCAACCCGACCGGGCGCACCGGCCGGTGCGGGAGGAATCTCGGTTCCTGGGGTGAGAACGCGGCCGCCGACCCCATCGTCATCGCGGGCACCGGCACCGACCGGCGCGTGCTGCTCATCCGCCGCTCCGACAACGGACGGTGGGCCATCCCCGGCGGGATGGTCGACCCCGGCGAAAACGCCCCCACCGCCCTGGTCCGGGAGCTGCGCGAGGAGACCGGCGTGGACCTGGCCCACATCAGCCCGCGCATCCTGACCCGCGGCTACGTGCACGACTGGCGGGCCACCGATCACGCCTGGGTGTGTTCGACGGCCGCGCTCTACGAGCTGCCCGAGGTGGTGCCGGCCACCGCCGCAGACGACGCCACCGACGCGGCGTGGTGGCCCTGGCACGGCGACGTCCAGGACCTGGCCGACCTCCTGGCCTCGCACGGCGGCCTCTACCCCGCGCACCGGCCCCTGCTGGAAGCCCTCTAACCGCCCCCCCTGGGAGGAAACATGACCACCACCACCGCCGCTCGCTTCTCCGCTGTCGCCGCCACCCTGACCGCGATGCACCACGCCGGGGACTACCTGTTCCAGACCGACCACCAGGCCACCCACAAGGCCGGGGTGGCGGACCGTGCCACCGAGTGTTCCGAGGACACCTCCTGGCGGGCTCTGGCCGCACACGTGGCCAGCTACCACGCCGCCCAGGCCGCCGGACTCCTGATCGCGAACCGGTTCCTGGGGCTGCGGCTCCAGCCCTCCCGGGTGGTGGCCGGGGTCGCCGTGTCGGCCGCCACCCACGCTCTGATCGACCGCCGCTGGCCCGTCCGGTGGTGGATGGACCACACCGGCAGCAGCGGGTTCCGCCAGGCGGGCGGGGCCGCGCACGCAGACCAGGCCCTGCATCACCTGGCCCTGTGGGCCTCCGCGCTCGTCATCGCCAGCGACGACCAGTAGAGCCCCGGGCCCTGCCTCTGCTCACCAGCCCTGCCTGCGGTGCTGGTGAGCGGGGCCCGCCCGGTCCCTCAGAGAGGAGAACCACCGCGTGAGCTGCGCCAATCTCGACTGCGACCGGGACCCGGCCGCCCGTCTGCGTTACAAGGCACCCGACCGGGACCACGTCTACGAGCTGTGCGAAGCCCACCTGGACCACGCCCACGTCTGGCTTGCCGACCGGCCGCACCTGGCCGTCACCGCGGTTTCCGAACGGCTGGCGGCCGAGGCCGACCAGCCCGCCCTGTTCTGAAAGAGGAGGCACACCCCCATGACCCCTGACGACGCCCTGGCCCTGATGGACGACGGCTACCTGGCCCTGCGCCAGGAGGTCGAGGTCGACACCGTCGACGGCACCACCGTGGTGGGGCTGCTGGAAGACGTCGGGGTGCGCCACCTGTGGCTGCACCGGCACGACCACGAGGACACCGACCACGACCGGTCCTGGCGCACCCCGCTGAGCGCCGTCACCGGCCTGCACCGGGTGCTGCCCCGCAGCTTCCCGTGGCAACCCCGGCTGCAGCAGGTCTGGCCGCGCACCCAGGGGGCCGGGCCCTGCGCTCCTCACCAGTGCTGCACCTGGTCGGAGTACGGGCAGGCCCAGCAGGCCGGGATCCCCGCGTCCCCGCCCCCGCCGAAACCGAACCTGACCCTGGAGCAGGCGCGGGAGCAGGCGGCCCTGGCCGCCGAGGAACGACGGAACCGGAAGAGGCCGCGGCGGAACGCTAACCCCCTGGCCCTCTACGCTGACCGGCAGCACTGACCCCCCGCTCTGACCGAAGGAGTTTCCTGGCAACGGATGGTTGCGGGGGATTGCTGGGTTCGGACTCAGGTTCAGGTTGCCAGCAACCTACCGGGCCGGGATCGCCCGGCCACGCACCTACTGAACCGAGCCCCCGCAACCATCCGTTGCGGGGGCTTTCTTGCGCCCTCTTTGCGAGACGATGCGTCTCGCAAGGGGGTCTGACTTCCGAGAAGGTTGACTTATCGGAAGTCAGAACCGGGCGTGCACTAGGTGGCTGGTTGTCCGGCGAACACGTAAGTTACTCGCGGGTTACTTGGCACCTGGTGACACGCTCCTTACCGACACCCCTAGGTCCCGTCGTAGTTACTCACCGGTTACTTGTCCTGTTGCCGTGCGTTCGGGAGAACACCCCCGACCCGCGAGGACATGGCTGCCGCCGAGAAGCGTCTCCAGAACCACCACGCAGGGGTGCTCACGCCCGTGGCGCTCCTGGGAATCGCACGCGACCCCCAGACACCTGAAGAGGCGCGCCTGGACGCACTCACCGTGATTCAGCACATGCGCGCGGATCTGGACATGGCCGAGTACGCGGCCCTGGACGCCGGGCGCAAGGCGTCCTCCTGGACCGCACTGGGCCGAGCCCTGGGCATCACCCGCCAGGGGGCGGAACGGCGCTGGCTCCGACTGGCCCCCAAGGGCACCCCGTCCCGGGACGCGGAGGCCGGGCGACGCGCCCGACAGCGCTCTTAGCAACGCTTCGTTGCGCTAAATCCTGTAGTAATCCTCCTCGATCCCCATGTAGGCCCGGAAGAGCCGCAGCCCATCGACCGACCCCTTGATGGTGGTCTCACCATTGCCGACCTTGAACCACTTCAACTTCTTAACCATGAGGGGCCTCTCTTCTCGGGGTAGGCGAAGCGCTCCCGTTCTACAGCACCGCGTCCCGCCCTACACAGCGTTCGCCGTACTCCCGAACTTTCGGGCTTCCGAACTTCGGGAGTCCGAAAGTTCCGCACTCCCGCACTCCCGGACTCCGAAGGTCCACCCGTAGTCTGGCCTCCTCACACACCCACAACCGGGGGGAACAGATGAGGAGAAGCCATGCCTGATACCGGAGCGGCGTCCTGGATCGTCGCCGTGTGCAGCCAGAAGGGCGGGGTCGGAAAAAGCACCCTCACCATGGCCTTGGCCGCAGCCGTTGCCGACTCGGCCGGGCGCGCCCTGGTCGTCGACGTCGACCCGCAGGCGACCACGGTCGAGGAAGCCGAGAAGCTGACTGACCCCGGGTTCGATGTCACCCACGAGCTGGACCCGGCCAAGTTGGCCCAGCTGTCCCGGCTGCGCCGCTACGACCTGATCCTGGTCGACACCCCCGGCTCCCTGGAGGGCCAGGAGGTCCTGGAGCAGGTCGTGGACAACGCCCACTTCGCCGTGGTGCCGTTCGTCAACGAACCCCCGTCCCGAACCCCGACGCAGCGCACCGCCGCACTGATCGCAGAGGCCGGGCTGCCCTACGCGGCCGTGGTCAACCGGATTGACCCCCGCAGCGGCGGGGACGCCGTACTCAAGGCCCGCCGGGAGCTGGAGGAGCGCGGCGTCCCCTACTTCCGGTCCTTCGTGCGCTCCTACACCGGCTACCCGGACTCCCTGGACGCGGGCAAGACGGTGTACCAGTGGCGCGCCCGGTACGGCGCGAACATGCGCGAGGACATCAGCCGGGTCAACGCCGAACTCCAGCGGGCCCTGGGGCGGATCGGGAGTGGTGTCGCATGAGCACCCGTAAGAGCTTCGACGACCTGATCGCGGAGGACGCAGACAGCACCGAACCGGTGACTCCCGCACCGCCTCCCCCGGCCCCCGCACGCGCCCTGCGCAGCCAGGACAGAGCGAACCGCCCGATCCCGGGACTTCCGAAGTCTGTAAGTCCGAAAGTACCGAAGTCCGGTAGTACGGAAGTCCCGGAGTCCCAGACTCCAGCCACCGCCCCGCGGCGCCGGAAGAAGGCCGCGCCACCGAAGCCGGAAGGGCCCAAGTGGTCCACCCTGGAGCGCAAGGAGACGCTGCTGTGGCCGGACCAGGCCTCCGGCCTCACCGAACTCCGACGCAGTCTCCAGCGCCGTAAGCGGGCCGCTGGTGGTGGTGGGGAGCGCATCACGGAGAACACCCTGATCCGGGTCGCAGTGGCCACGCTGCTGGAGCACGGAGATGCGCTGACCGGGGTGGATGAGGCCGAACTCCGGGAGTCCCTGAGTTCGGTACTCCGGAACTCCGGAAGTTCCGAACTTCGGGACTCCTAGGCCCATGACAAGGCCCCCGCCAGAACCTTCCTGAGAGGTTCTGGCGGGGGCCTTCGTGTGTCCGAGGCGGCTACCTGGGCAGGCCGCCGTGGCGGCCGGTCAGCGCTTCCAGGCCCACCTGGGCATCGGACTTGGCCATCAGCTTGTCGATGGTGACCTGGGAGATCTTCTCCGACGCGTCCAAGACCTTGGTGTCGACGTCGCGGATCTGCTTCACCAGACCCTGCATCTTCTCCACACCGGCTTTCTGGGCATCGGTGAGGTCGCCGTGCAGCCCCTCGCGCCAGCGGCGAGCCTGCTCCTCCCACAGCCACAGGTCATCGAGCTGGATCTGGAAGGCGCGCTTCATGCGGTCCACGGTGGCGTCATCGAGCTTGTAGGGCTGGGCCAGGGCCGGGCCGAGCATGTCGAGCTGCTCGCGCGAGGCCTGGAGCATCCCTTCCAGGTGCTCGGTCATCGTGGGCAGCCACGTGGGGGACTTCCAGTCGGGCTGTTCTTCGGCGCTCACGCGGGTCTCCTTCACCATCCGGGCCGGGGTCGAGGTCGAGCCTACGGAGGCGCCCGACCCGCCGGGGCCGGTTCCGCGATTGTCAGGCGCCGGCCTCCCGAAGCCGCTGGCGCAGCAGGAGGGAGAGTTCCTCCACACGGGTCCGTTCCGGCCCGGCCGGGGCGGTGGCGGTGACCGCGTCCAGCACCTCCAGGACGTCGTCTGCTTCCTCCCGGGAGAGGAGCGCGGGGGTTCCGGCCGGGACCGCGAGGCGGTGTTCGTCGACCAGCTCCGCGTCGTGCACGTGGGTCGCGGCCGCTGCAGCGACCCACTGCCCGCCCATCGGGCCCAGGCCGCCCCTGCGCTGTGCCATCGCATCCTCTCGTTCATCAGGTCGGCGGGAGCCACCGGGGGAGTGAGCCACCAGCCACGTCGACCGGTTCGGCGGGGCGCGGGGCTGGCCGTGGCCCCCAGTGTGCAGGTCCGGCCGGGTAGTCGCGCCCGAGCACGCCCCGGATCGCGGATTCACGGCCGCCGCGGCCGCGCCGCTGCGAACCGGCAGCCTCCTGGTGCTCTTCGTCGTGCTGGTGCATAGGGCCAGTCTGTCGAGCCCAGACGCCGAGCGAGGAGATTTTCGGAGGTTGCCCCGACATTCGCTTTCCCACCTCTACTATTCCCCTATGCAGGATCACCAGAATGCCCAGGCCAAGGCACTGACATTCGACTCACCGATCCCAGTACCAACGGACCAAACCCCCTACCGATAGAGTCCTCAGCCAACAGCATCAGCAAAAGATGAGTACGCAGGTATCTCTGACGAGATACAAGGCCCCTGCGGGGCCGAACAACCCCGGCTGGGGCCGGTAGGAAGGGGTCGCCACATGGCGATGGCGACCCCGATCCATGACCCCGACCAGGGCGATTACCGCCTGGTGCAGGAGTGCGGGGCCGACCGGGTCAGCGCCGAGAACGTCGCCGTTTCCTACCGGCTCGACGGGGGCGCCCGCCCGATCGAGCGCATCGGGGCCGGGTGGTCGGAGTTCGGCCTCACAGCCGGGAGCGTCCTGGAGTCGGGTGAGGACGTCGAGGGAATGCGGCGGCTGCTGGCCGGACGCGACCCCGGCGGCCAGGACCAGCTCGTGAAGCCGAAGCTGGCCGTGGCGCCCGAAGCCCAGCTCCCCGCGGCCCCGTTCGTGGCCGCGCTGGAGACCGCGGCCGCCACCCGCGGCGTGTCCGTCGAGGGCCTGGTGGCCGCTGACCCGTGGTCGATCAAGCGGGTGGGCCGCCTGGAGCGGGGGCTCAAGCGCGACGGGGAGCACCACCGCGCGCCGGTGGCGGACCTGTCGCGGGTGGCGGCCGCGGCCGGGATCGACCCCCGCCGCGTCTACGGCCGCCCCGTCTGGAAGAAGGCGTGGGACCAGCGCGAGGCGCGGGTGCGCACCGGGGTCATGGGCTACGACGTGACCTTCGACCGGCCCAAGGGCATCTCCGTGCTGCAGGGCTTGGCCCCGCAGGAGGTGGCCGCGCGGATGGAGGAGATCCACCTTCAGGCGGTGCGCGAGGCCGTGTCCGCCCTGGAAGGGTGGGTGGGCTACGCCATGGCCGGGCACCACGGCGACGGCCAGAGCGCGAAGCGCGTGGACACCTCCGGGCTGGTGGGGACCATGACGGTGCACCGCACCGCCCGCCCCGTGGACGGGCAGCCGGGGGACCCGCACCTGCACACCCACGTGCTGCTGGCCAACATGGCCCGCGGCTCCGATGGGACGTGGCGCACCATCGCGGCCGGGGGCCGGGACCTGATGCGCCACGTCCCCGCGGTCGGGGAGCTGTACCGGGCCCTGGAACGCGAGAAACTCACCCGGGAGCTGGGGGTGCGGTTCGAGCGCGACCCCGCCACCGGCCGGTGGGACGTGGTCGGTGTCCCCGCGTCCTTGAAGACCACGTTCTCGCGCCGCCAGGCCCAGGTCCTGGCCACCGCCGGGGAGCACGCCACCCCGGCGCAGGGCAGGACGGCCGCCCGCGTCACCGCCCGCGCCAAGGTCGCCTCCACCCCGACCTCCGAGCGTGCCTCCTGGCACGAGCGGGCCCTGGCCGCCGGGCACGACCCCGGCCAGGTCGTGGCCAACGCGCTGGGGCGCGACCCCGGCCCGCCCGCCCCGGGGCGGACCCCGGGCGGCCCGGACCAGGGGCCGCCGAACCTGGAAGCGCTGGTCGCGGCCGTGTGGGACCCCGAGAGGGGGGTGACCGCCCACACCAAGACCGTGACCCGGGCCAAGGTGATGGCGCATGTGGCCGGGGCCCTTCAGGGCGGCCTGCCTGACGCGGCCGCCCTGGAGGCGCTGACCGATCACGTCCTGGACCACGAACAGGCCGTGGCGCTGTCCGAGGCCGGGCCCGCCCACATGAGCCACGCCGACCGCTACACCAGCGCCGACATCGTGGCCGCCGAGGAGAGGATCACCGTCTCGGTCCGGCGGCGCCGACACGACTTCTCTGCCCATGTGCACCTGAAGACCATCATCCGGTCGCGGCGTGCCTGGGAGAAGAAGAAGGGCTTTCGCCTCTCGGCCGAGCAGCGCAAGGTCGTGCACCGGCTCACCTTCGTCCCCCACGGCATCGACACCGTCGTGGGCGTGGCCGGGGCCGGAAAGACCACGATCATGTCGGCGGCGCGCGCGATCTGGGAGTCGGCCGGCTACCGGGTCGAGGGCGCGGCCAACGCGGCCGTGGCCGCCGCGGGTCTGCGGGCGGAGGCCGGCATCGACTCGGGCACCGTCGCCTCGCTCCTGCGCAGGATCGAGGACGGGCCCGGCCTTCAGGGTGTGCACGTGCTGGTCCTGGACGAGGCCGCCACGATCGACGACCGCGCCCTGGCCGCGATCGTGGACGAGGCCGCCCGCACGAGGACGAAGCTGGTCGGGATCGGGGACCCGCTGCAGGCCCGCGCCGTGGGGGCCGGGGGAGCCTTCGCCCGGGTGCACGAGATCGTCCAGGGCCAGACGTTGACCGAGAACCGCCGCCAGAAGGGGGAGGTGGACCGCAAAGCGCTGGAGGCCTGGCGTGCGGGGGCCCGGCGCTCCGCGCTGGCGCTGTGGGGCTCCAACGGGATGGTGCACACCGGCGCCGACGCCGATGCCGCCCACCAACAGATCACCGCCGCGTGGGCCGCCGATCGGGCCCGCTACACCGATGCGCACCAGGCGATCGAGCGCCTGGCGGTGCTGGCGGCCACCAACGCCGACGTCGAGGCGCTCAACACGCGGATCCGCGCGGCCGCGCGCACCGCCGGGCACCTGGCCGAGAAGGACGTGTCCTTCCGTCTGGCGGGGGGCCGCACCCTGGAGCTGGCGGCCGGGGACCAGGTGCGCGTGCGCGCCAACGACTACCGCTCCCGCCGCGGCCAGGGCCCGGACGTGCTGAACGGGTTCCGGGGCCTGGTCCTGGAGGCCGACCAGCGGCGCGGCGCCCACATCGAGTGGTCCCAGCAGGGCCGCACCGAACGCGCGTGGATCGACCCCGACGCGCTCAGCCGGGGAGCGCTCTCCCACGGCTACGCCACCACCGTGGCCAGCGCGCAGGGCATGACGGTGGACCGGGCGCACGTGTACGGGCTCGGGGCCGATGCCCACGACCTCTACCCGGCTATGAGCCGCTCCCGCGAGCGGGTGGACCTGTACCTGCCCGCGTGTGTGGAACCCGAGACCGTGCGGACCCAGCTGGGCCAGGCCCGCACTCAGGAGGAGGCGCTGCACCGCACCCTGACCGCCTACGCCAACACCCTCACCGACAGCCCCGAGGGCATGGTCTCCGACGAGTTGGCGGGCGGCCGCCAGGTACGCGAAGAACGCGAGCGCGCCGTGGCCCAGCGGGCCCAGGAGGCCGAGCACGCCGCCCGGTCGGTGGCCCCGTGGGAGCCGCTCACCCTGGCGGAGGCCAACGCCGGGCGCGGCCCCGCCACCCGCCAGGCCGCCCCCCAGATCGCCCAGCTCAACGAGCGCCAGGCGGTGGTGGAACAGGCGCTGCCCGAGCTGATCCAGCGGGCCCAGGAGGCCGAGGCCCGCGCGGACAAGAACCGGCTGGGACTGTTGCTGGAGGGCACCACCCGCGCCGAAGCCCAGGCCCAGCGCGACGCCGCGCGGGAGGAGGTCGAGCGGGCCGCCGCCGAGCGCGAGCAGCTACGGGCCCAGGCCCAGCAGGTGCGTGCTCAGGCTCTGGTCGCTGACCGCTTCCAGGTCCAGGCCGACCACGAACGCCAGCGCCGGGAGACCCTGGTGGCCCACCTCGAACAGCGCGGCCCGGTCCAGGGACTGACCCGCCAGGACCTGCGCGGCATGGACGAGCGGGAGCTGGCCCACGTGCGCACCCGCCAGGCCCTGCAGGCCTGCGCGCCCGGCCCGGCCCGAACACACCAGGACCGCGTCCAGGTCCCCACCGCCCCGCCGGAGCCCTCCCGATCCGACCAGGTCGCGGAGATGACCCGCGCGGGCGACGCCGCCGAGTACCAGCAGCGCATCATCCGCGAGATCGAGGAAGAAGACCTGGAGCGCCGACACCGCGCCCAGCTCGACGCGGACCTGCGCCGCCAGCAGCTCGAAGCCCAGCAGCGCGAGTACGCCGAGCGTGCCCAGCGCGAGGCCGCCCAGCGCTCCGGGCCCGAACTGAGCCTGTAGGAGTGCACCCCCTGGCAGCGAGCACGACTTGTCAGTGGCCCAGGTCGCTCCGTGGTGAGCGTCTGGTGGTACCAGGGGGGCCAACCCCCCTGGACCCCCCGACCCGGGCGGGGCCCTGGCGCCCTCAGGACGTGCGCGGGGTACTGTCCGTCGGCGCCAGACCCCCGTCCGGACCTAACCACGCCGCCGTCCGAGTGAAGCCCCCGACCACACCCCCCAGCTTTACAGCGTAAACCTGGGGGATGGGTGCCCCAGGAACGCCACCAGAGGCTCAGGAGCCACCAGCCGCACCCGGAACCCCCGGGGCGGCCTCTTCGTCGCTGTCCGGGCGCCTGAGACGCCGCAGGGCCTCCCTGGCCTTTTGCGCGTGGGCCGCGCTGTCCGGGACCAGAGCACGGCGCATCTTCTCCCGGACCGCCATCTCCTCGGTGATCTGGGCCTGGCTCATGCCCTCCCACTCCTCGGTCTCGCTGAGCACCCGCCCGGTGTGATCACGCCACAGACCGTCCTGACCGCACGTGAACTCAACGGTCTCGCCCCGGGCGAGCGCGGCCTGGCGCTCGATCTCGGAGCACTCGGCACACCCGCCCTGGGCATCAGCGACCGCAGTGGGGTGGAACTCGCAGACCGATGGTGTCGGTCCGCCCAGGGGCGTGCCGCCGAAGTCGACCTGGCGGATCTTGGCGAACCCAGCAGGGTCAGCCAGGCGAGCGGTCAGCGCCCACTGCTTGTGCACGTTGTGCAGGCCCACCGAGGTGATGGCCCACAACTCGCTGGCACTCAGCCCGCTGTTGATGGCGCGGGCTGCCAGGCCCACCAGGTGCGCCCGGTCAGCGATCGGGTCGTCCAGCAGCTTGGCGCCCAGGTGTTCGGTCCGGGCCAGCAGCCGGTCGACCACCGTCTCGGCCAGGGTCGGCGGCAACGACTCCACCGTCTCCTCAGAGGACTCCTCCGAAGTGCGTGGTTTCGGCGGGCGCGCAGCGTCCCCGCCGGCCTTGAGCACGTCCTGGCACTGGTCCTGCTGAGCTGAACCCCCGTTTTCCACTCCGTCCGCGTCTTGACCTGCGGTTTCTCCCCCCTGTGGCTGAGCACCCACGGACGGAATGGAATCAGGGTCAGCGTCACTAGGGTCAAGGCTCCTAGGGTTGCCGGTTTCT
>NZ_FRFF01000097.1 GCF_900143625.1 Nocardiopsis sp. JB363 | reverse complement strand
CCCGTCAACCCCACCCCTACACACCGGAGCAGCAAAGCGCTGCCCCAGGAAAAGGACGCCCCCGTGACAACCAACACGCCCACGCCCACGTCCCGCGCCCCCGAGCACGTGTCCTACGTGATCCAGGCCGGGCGGGTAGACGCCCTGTACATCCCCGACCCCGACGCAGACCCCCGCCAGGTGCTAGACACCATCCTCGACCGGGAGCGGTGGCCCGGCGTGGAATGGATCGCGACCCTGGTCCGCGACGGCCGCCGGTGGGACGTGGAGGGCAGCGACCACGACCCCTTCCCCGACACCAACGGGGTGCCCACCCGGCGGGAGGGCCTGATGGGGCTGCGCCGGGTGGTAGCCGACCACCTGGGCGCGGCACCGGGCCGGTGCCCGGCCTGCCACGGCACCCCCGCCACCGAGGATCCCCCGCCCACTTCGTCTTAGCCCTGGCCGCTGACATCAGAAGCGCGGGCCGGGCAACCACCGAGACGAAGAAGTCCCGCGACCATCCCTGACGCGAAGGGCGATTGCGAGGTCCTGCTACCCGGGGGGAGCCTCGACCATCGCCGGGCTGCCTCAGCCCGGCGATGGGCGCAGTGCCGGGGCCACAAGCCTGCCGCGCATGACCACAATGGGACCAGCTGTGACCGAGCCACGCATCGCTGGTCGGGGATGACCGAGCGCAAGCCGCTCGGGACAGCGGTGGGCCCATCGTTGACGAAACCGGAGCCAGCCATGACCGTGCCCGCTCATGGCCTGGAACGAAGAGCCCCGCAGTCTCGACAAGACCATAGCCGACCGCGCTCTGACCGTTGATGGCCCTTGGCGGCACACCACCCGAGCTGTCATCGGCTCGATCCCCACGCTCACGACTGCGGCTACCTTGGACGCCTTCCGTGATACCGACGACGGGGAGCTCGTGAGCATGACGGTTGTCGACAGCCACGGCGAGATCGACAGCGGCGATGAACCCGGTTCCTGGGAACCGGTATTGATGACCGTCACCGCTTCGAGCGCTGATGACGCGAAGGAGGCGGCCGAGCTGTGGGGCGAGGTGACTCGATTCGACGTGGTCATCGCTCTGGTCCGGGCCCTGGCGCACGCAGGTCTTCCGCTCGCGCGCGAGGGCACGGCCCCACTGTTGTCGTCCCCGGGCCCGGTTCGTGCATGGTGGTCACCACCCCGCCGAACGGTCCGCTGGTCGATGATCCGGAGCAGCATGCGGGTCTGCGGGTGCCCCTGGATGAAGCCCCCATGAAGGATGAGGCGAGGGTGGTTTACGACTCCGAGGCTTGCCACCGCACTTCTCGTGCTCGTCAGGCTCGGCGCAGCCGAGCTCGGGAGCTTCTTCGTAAAGACATCATCACCGCCTGGAGGCCGTCATGACCACGCGCATCGTCAAGTCCGGCGACGAGGTCAAAGCCGTCTCGACGAAGGCCCGCCGGATCAACCGACCTCAGCAGAAGGCCGACAAGGAGCACTGATCACCATGGCATTCATCCGCCCTTTCACCGAGACCGCAGAACAGGAGCGCGAGCGTCTGGCCTCCGCCGCGGCCGGCTCGAAGACCCATGCGCTGTCGACGCTGCCCGTGACCATCCTCGAGTGGCCCCAGGACCTGCTCATCGAGCTGCCCTGGAGGGCTACCGGAGAGAGTGAATACCGCGTCGTCGTAGTGCCCTTCCAGTTCCGCGCTGAGACCGAACCGGCCGTTGGCCGCCAGCGCGAGCCACGGCCGCGCAAGCGCCACTCCGGCTCGTGGGACTGCATCGTCGTCGCCTCCGACCACCCCGCCTACCCCGTCGGCGGCCACCGCCTGAGCATCCCGGCCATCGAGATCGTGCGCGGTACCCAGATCTTCATCTGAAGGAAAACACCATGTCCGACCACATGTGGGCCAGAGCGGCACCGCACAGACGGGGGGGGGGGGCGATGCGGCCGTCGCGGCCAAGTCCGACGCACGCGAGGACCTCTACGCCCGGTGTGACTGCACCTGGATCTAGGCCTGTTCACTGCCACCTGTGTAGCCCAGAGGAACGATCCCGCCGGCGTTCCGCAGGGCTCGGCACAGCCTCGCCGGGGTTTCCCCGAAGAAGATCTTCGGCGCTCTAGCTCAGCGGCAGAGCACTCGGCGTTCTGACTGCCCGCGGTTCGACTCCGCATCGCGACCACCGGGAGGGCAGACCCAGGCGACAGGCCCGGCGCAGGGCGACGCACGAGAGGTCGCGGGTTCGATCCCCGCGAGCGCCACGGCGCGCAACCACCAGGAGGACCACCATGCTCACCCCCATGTTCAACGGCCAGCTCGGATTCCTGTCGAACTTCGACACCACGTCCTTCTTCGTCTCCCAGCTCAACACGGACGTGCCGTCCGGGGAGCACGCCTTCAACGCACTGAAGACCCTCTGTGACGCCGAACGCCGCCACGTATTGGCTGCCCCGACACCAGCGGAGAGCAAGAAGCGCGGACGGCACGTAACTCTGCGGACGGAATGGGATACCGGAGTACGCGTCTGGGCAATGCAGCGAGTGCTCATGGCGAAGTTCTCCGTGCCCGAGCACAGTGCCAGGCTCCAGGCCACCGGATCACTCCGGCTGGTCGAGACCAACCGCTGGCACGACCAGTTCTGGGGCGACTGCTTCTGCGACCGGCACGCTCAAACCTCCGGCCAGAACATGCTCGGCGAATTGATCATGGCCATTCGCGCCCACCAGCGGGTGAGCTAACCCGACGAGCTCATCTCCGCGTCCCTGCTGTACGACAGAGAAGCCTCCCCGCCAGCAACCGCGGTTGCTGGCGGGGAGGCTTCTTTTTTCTCCACGAGGGCCTGGCTGGAGGCCCGCGTGGACCCGCGCCCCGGCCCCGTCACGGCGGCATAGGCCCGGGGGCCAGCGTTGTCGACGCCCCGAGGTCACCGGTGACCCAGCGACGGATTCCCCTATCTTTTCCGTCTCTCCGATCGACGAAGTCGATCCGGGACTGGCCTCAGCGGAGAGCAACCTCGACTCTCTTGGAGGCCTCATATCCGCAACCCTTTGGATGCTCGTGTGTGTACGCCATGATCTCGAGTCTTCACCGAGTTACTGACCGACTTTGCCACCGGACGTTGAAGGCCAACCGATCACCGCTGAGACCCCTGTCGCCTTAAGGCGACAGGGGTCTCAGCGTCTTCGCCGTAACCGCTGTTCATGAGTCCTACCAACCCCTTTGGAGGTCATCATGCTTGCAATCGATGAGCGTGTCCTACTCCACATCAAGTACTTCGACGACGCCGCTGCGGCCGAGCCCGACCTCGACGGGGTCACCTCCGGTGCGAGCTTGCGCATCGCCGCACGCACGAACGCCGACGGGCGGGTGTCCGTCGTAGGCTCCGTCACGCACCACGTCCACCGCCTCCGCGGATCAGGCAAGACGTTCCGTTACTGGAGGCGGGAAGCAGGGTTCTCGCTCCTGCGGACCCAACGAGATCTCGTCGTTCTGAGGATCTTCGACACCGGGGGAAGAAGGTCATCACCCGCCCCCTCTTTCGCGGCAATACAACAGAGATAGCCACCGAGCTGCGCCGACTCGATGGTCGCTTCGGTCTCCATCACTACGGCGGCGATCGCACGGTACGTGTCGTCGAGAGTCCTGCGGTCGGGATACGCACGCAGAGCTGGCTTCGGCAGATCTCGCGCGAGACACTCGAGAGCGTCATTGATGACATTGTAGATGTCATCGGCGATCTACCAGTGGCCAAGGAGCGGTTCCCGTTGCTGATCAACCCTAACGGCCTCTCGCTCGGTCTGGCCGGCCATACCTTCTTCCTCGACGCGACCGACCACCGCCAGGTCACCACGAACGTCTTCGGTGTCACCCGAGTCCGCAGACCCTTGGTCCGCGAGGTCGAGAGGTTGACACGGCCGTTCGATCACAACATCAGTGACAACTTCGGAATTCTCAACTGGTTCTGCGCCTTTCGTGGCCTCGTTCCGATCGACTGGATCATCGAGTCGATGTCACGGACGCCGCCGGCTGTGATGCTTCCGTTCAAGTCGCACGAGTTGACGATGGTCCGTGCGCTGCTGCGCCGAGTTCCCCAGCCGATCCTCAGACGGATATTGGCTGAGGATGCCCGGACAGCGATGCACGTCATGCGCGATACGGTCCGCTCGATGGGCCGACCTGATGCCCAGCTCGTCGATCTCGGTCTGTTGCCCGAGCTCATTGCGGGCCGCGGGCAGAAGCGCATCCGCAGCACGCGAGACCTCGAGAACCTGACGCGCCAGCTACCGTTCGCTCGTCTGTGCAGCCCCAGGGAGAATCGGGCGGTCGCGACGATGGACACCCTGGCGTCTGAGGCCCGCAGCCGCCGCGCGATGGACGCCTACAACCACAGCGTTGAACAGCTCGAGCGCGCGGACACCGAGCTCGTGACGTGGGAGCAGTGGAAGGATCCGGCTGTGCGCGAACGCGCCGAGGCCTTCCTCACCGAGTATCGCCTGGCGCTCAAGAACGCTCGCGAGCGCGAGCAGGCCGAAGCCGCCGAGCGATATCGTCTCAAGCGCATCGAGCGCGAGAGGGAGCGGGCCACCTGGGCGACCGAACTGACCGAGAGGGTCGACGGCCTGACCGCAGGCACCTTCCGCGTGAAAGTCGCCGTAGATGCTGAGACCTTGGCCCACTGGGGATCGGTGATGAACAACTGCATCGGCGGCTACGCCCACGAGCTCGGTCTCGACGTCTTTGCGGCCGTAGTCGACGAGGGCGAGCGAGTGCGCCTCAACGTTCAGATCCAGCGCGAAGAAGGGATCGTCCAGTTCCTCGGTAAGAACAACCGCGATGCGATCAAGGAGCTCGGTTCCTGCGGCGCCCAGGCGCTGCTTGACGCCTTCACCACCGCCGGGATCCCCGTCGCCCGGCACGCCCTGGGCACCGAAGGTCTGCACGTGCCAGTGTCTGCATGAGAGAAGCCTCCCCACAAGCACTTCGGTGCTGGCCGAGATCCTCGGTATCGAGCCCGGCGCCGACGAGGACGGCGACACCGTCTTCTTGGTGACGAACCTCGGGATCCACCCCGGTACCTACGTCCGTCCTGATCCGTACCACGCGCTCGCATGGATCCCCTCGCCAGCCCGGACGCATATCCAGACCCGCACCAGGAGAGAGTAAGGAACGGCAACTGATGCCTCAGATCACCATCATCGCCAGCGAATGGTTCAACGCCCTCTACACCGACGGCGCACTTCTCAGGTCCGGCAAGCCGGAGTACCTCCACGCCGAGACCCTGGTGTCCCTCCACCCGGACGCGGCCCTCTACTCGATGGGCCAGGACGTCTACGACGAGCTCCTCGACGGCAACGACTATCCGCAGAGCCTCGAGCGGGTTCCTCTCACCCGGCTCGAGCGCCTCCGATGACCGTCGCCGGCCCCGCCGACGCGACCCTGGCGAACGTCCGTGCGGTAGTGAATCCGGACATCACCCCGTCGCTCGGCACAGCCGACTGAGCGGCCCATGATCAAGCGACCGCGAGTGATCGAATGGCGCGGGAACGCCCGGTCCTCATCCCCAGGAATGCTCTGGAGGAGGACCGGGCCTCGTCAGCTTCAGGCCGCGGCGGTGCTGTGCTTGCCCTTCTTCGCGTTCTCCTCCGCGGTGGTCGCGGCGAGGAAGAGCCCTTCGCGGTTGAGATGGCGCGAGTAGCCGGAGTCGAGGTAGAGCACCGGCGTGGAGCCCGCCGCCTTCTGCAAGACCGGGCGCAACAGCTCCTTGATCGGGCCCGAGCCGCCGCCGTAGACGTAGATCACCTCGGTGGTGCCGCCGACCTCGACCAAAACGTCCTCGAACCGCGTTCCGATCTCGTCGCAGAGGTAGCCGGCCTCCTCCTCGACGAAGCCGGAGGCGATGTCGTAGCGGCCTCGCGTGAAAGGGCTCGGTTCGGTCTGGAGGAAGTCAGCGAGCTGCTTGCGGTTGGCGAACCCGAGGTTCTTGTGCCCGCTGGTGACCATCTGCTCCAAGGCGTTCGTCAGCGCGGTGCCGTAGCCCTGCTCGAGCGTCGCCGCGGCCTCCGGGTTGAATGCGCCGTCGGTGAAGACGGGGAAGTTCACCGTGCCCTCGCCGACGTCGACGCCGATGGTGTTGCGCACACCCACCAGTGCTTCGGCGGTGACGTCGGCCAGCCCCTCCGCCGCCGCCGGGTCCGAGGTCCGCAGATCGTCGAGCAGGGCCTGCGCCAGGCCCAGGCCCTTGTCGGCGATGGCGAACTGCGCGCTCGCGCCCTCGGGCAGGACCTGCACGTCCTCGAACTGCAGGCGCACCGCCACCGGAGTCGAGAAGTTCTTGACCGTGACCATGTGCACCGCCGGGTCCGCGCCCCCCACAGCGCCAATGAACTGCGCGGCGTAGGCCGACCGGCGCTGGACGTACTCGGCGATCGGTAGCGCCAGGCCCGCGCGGACGGTGACCCGCAGCTCGGCCTCGGGCAGAGTGCCGTGAGCGCGCACGTAGTCGCGCAGGGCCTTGGCGGCGAAGACGCCGAGGACCAGGACGGCCGAGAGCTCCTGGTCGGCCTTCGACCGGGTACCAACGACCTCGAACTGGGTGAACTTCGACCCGCGCATCGTCAGCGCAGCCCGGCCCATGGTGCGCAGATCGGAGTGGCCGACCAGGGGAGTGGTGAACGACCCGGAGAACTTGTTGAAGAAGTCGTCGTCGACAGCCACGGTCATCGCGTGGGTGTCGGCCTCGGGGACCTTCGGCATCGACCGGGACGTGCTCGAGACCGCTGAGGGCAGATCGACGGAATCGTAGACCGTCTCGCCGTCCACGGTGCCGCGTACGACCCCCTTGACGTAGCCGTTGCCGACGTCGATGCCGCCGGTGAGCTTCATGCTCGTGTCCTGCGTGCTCATGCTGCGAGGAACCTCTCAGTAGTTGTCGTCGTGGAATGCGCGTTCGTCGCGGCGGACCCTCACGAACCGGTGAGGAAGGAGGCGAGGCCCGAGGGGGCCTGGGGCTTCTTGGTCTTCGGCTCCTCGGCCGGCGGCATCCGATCGGCCCGCTCCTCGGCGTCCTCCGCCTCGTAGCGGGGCTCGTCTACCGGATCGGCCTCGACGGGATCGGGGCCGTCGATCTCGTCGTCGTCAGCGGCGAGCTGCGGCAACTGCGCGAGGGGCTCCTCCTCGCCTTTCGGCGGCCGTCCCCGGCGGGGCTGCTGCTCGACGGGCCGATTGACCACGTCGACGTAGCCGTCGCGCTGGATTGATTCGCGGATGAGCATCCGCATCGAGGTCGACGGATCGTCCTGAAGGTCGATCCACGCCTGCGACGACTCATCGGCGGCGGGGACCGTCAGCCTCACCCGCTTGGGCTCCGGCTTCGCCTTAGCAACCATCTCGAAACCCTCGCGTCGTGATCATCTGTCTCTCCTTCCTCTGCGCTCGGCGACGAGTCGCTCATCGATTTTGTTACTCGCTAAACATCATACTAATGGTCATTAATGGTCAATAGCAATCCATCCATGGCCAGATCCGGAACGGGTGCGGTACCTGCGCAGAGCGTCCCGCACACGGCCGCCCCACGGCGGTCGACCATGTGCGGCCAGAACAGACCTCATCTCGGACGCTTCGCACCCGGCTTTGACCACGACTTCCGAACGCCGTCCATGGCACACCCGGTCATGGCCTGTCACTGGCCAGCCATGGCGGTATTTTGGGCAGGGCGCGAAACGGTCACGCACCAACCCCGGTCACATCACGCCCGGCAGTGATGCACCATCCGGGCGGATCATGGGCTGGTTGTGGTCGAAGAAGAGCCCCGCCCATCAATGGCCACATCATGGCCGGTTCATGGCCGCCGATGACCCGATTCGAACCGGCAATGGCCGGGCGATTCGATATTGGCCATGCATGGCCAATACCTGGGCGTTAAACGACATGCACCCGGCCACGGCGTTGCCGGATCAGGTACACGACGGCTGGAGGTCGCCACAAGGATCGAATTCCGCAACGATCCGGGCACGTCATTGACAAGCATGGCCACATCGATCCCAAGTCCGACCGAATCGTTGCAACGGATGACCTGATCCGGCACGCGAAAACAGGGCCGTTCCGAGGGTGGAGAAGAGTGCTGGAGGCCCTCGGGTGCACACTGACGACGACGGCCGCAGTGAATCTCGCAGCGGTGCCTAGGCGGTGCTGCAGCAGGAGCTCGTCTTCGGTGCCATAACGGCGCAGCCAGAGAAGACGGACATGCCGAAGCGGGGGAGAGGCCCGCGCATGCAACCCGAAGAAGAGTAATATCGCGCTTCCGCAGGGAGGCGATGGATAGCGGTGAAGGAGGTCCGCTTCCCTGCTGAAGTGCTTGCCGGGACAGCCTGCCATGGCACTGATGAGGAGGTGACGACGCGAGTAGTGCGAGGAGGAAGAAAACGAGCGGTGTTTCACCTGGTGAAAAGCACTAATCTGCGGCTGCGACCGCCCGCTTAACGAACCGTCCCTTGCCATGGACGGCGATGACAAGCCCGATTCCCTCCAGTTCAGAGAGGGCTTGACGGGCCGTCCCGCGGGAGACGTCGTACTGGTGGACGAGGGCAGCTTCGCTGGGTAGGGCGTCCCCGGGGGCGAGGTCACCGCTGGCGATCCTCTCCCGCAGTTCGGCGGCGATGCGCCGGTACTGGGAGGGAGGTGGCCCGTTACCGGGGACGCTCTCGCGCTCCTCAGCGGTGCACACGACGCGTCCGGTCCCCGGAATGGCCTTGATCAGTTGCTCCGACTCCAGTTCGGCCAGGGCCCGGCGCACGGTGGTGCGAGCGACGCCGAACTCTTGGCCGAGGGCAGCTTCGGAGGGGAGCCCGTCACCTGGGGTCAGATCCTCGCTGGTGATGCGAGAGCGCAGGATATCCGCGATCTGGTGGTAGGTCCCCCACGGGGTGCGCGGACTCATTGGCGGGCGCGCGAGGTGGCAGCAGGCGGGTCGTGGTGCATGGCAGCACCGTACCGGGAACCGGTCGCGGCCGCGTGAGGGCGCTTCCATCACCGAATACCGCAGCCACCGAATACTGCACCTGCCCCAGTAGCAGCACGCTGGAAGCGGGGCGTTCTCTTCCTCATACGCCCACGTCGATCACCCCGACCGCGCGGTGCGCGACGAGCTTGTGACGGGACAGACATCCCGCTCCGGCGACGACAGGGCGGCAACGGGCGGAACCGGCCTCGGGCGCGGTGCGACAAGGTGCCCGGCAAGGGGGTGAAACAGGCACCGCGACAACGGGTGGAGCGACAAGCCGCGTTGTCAGAACTACGGCTGGAGCAACAGCCGGTGACAACGGATGCAGCGGTTTCGAACGACGACTGCCACGAGAGTTATCCACAGGCTGTGCAGTCATCGCGACGACGAAGAGGAGATCGCGGCAACGCCTGCGGCGACAGCTGCTGCACGATATCGATACAAGGAACGCAGCAGTGGGAGAACAACCGTACGGTCACCCGCTCGTGCCTCGCTGAAGCGAAGAAACCCAGACCGTACGACGATGCCACGGTCGTTGAAACTGCCGTACGCCGATCTGTCGCCATGACCAGGGAAAACCCAACCGTCCGTACACCGCTTCGCGGTCGACAACGGACCGTACGGTTGATGGGTGTACACCACGTTTCCCCTGAAACACGAGCCGTTCCGGTCCTCGGCCAAGGCCTCGGACGCGGAACATGGGAGAGAAAAGGAAAGGGCATAAGTAAAGCTGGCAACCCACCCCTGCGGGGACCCTCGCTGCGCTCGGTCGGGTTGGTCGGCATAGCCGACAGCTTTATCCTCTGGATCCTCGGTCGCTGACGCTCCCTCGGCCTATGCCCATCCGCTGCGCTCTGTAGAAGAATGAGCCGCCTCGGCGCTCGCCCGGTATCCACAGGAAGACGCCCTGCGGGCGCACCCATGAGGGGAATGGCGATCGCCTCGATGGCTGCCAAACGACGGCTCATGGCCAGCACAGCTGGCACGGGAGGAAACAAGAGTCGGCGGATGTGCCCAGACCCCTGGCGACACGACGCCCGCTCCTACTACCGAGAGGTCTCGATGGCTCTCACCAAGAGCCTCCGGGAGAGGCTGCGCGACGACTGCGCGGTCGACCTCGAGACGGGCTGCGCCGTGTGACAGCGTCCACTGCGACCCGACGACTACGAACAGATCTCTGTCGACGGGCAGACGCGTCGCGTCCACAAAGTCGCCTGCGAGCTCCTCGCTCCTGTCCCTGACGTCCTTGTGCTCGATCACGACTGTAGGAACCGCGTCTGCATCCGCCCTCATCCCGATCACCTCGAGCTTGTGACGGGCGCCGAGAGCATCCTCCACAGAGACGAGTTCATGGCCGTCCACGACCGCAAGACCAACTGGCCCCAGGGCCATCCCTGCGGCGACGAGGACCTCCGGTTCAAGCCCAGCGCCAACAGCGGGGCCAGCGCTCGTCGCTGCCGTTGAACCGAATCATTCCGAGAATCATTGACCGAAAGGACGATCCACATGCCGACGCCCTATCTCACGCCCTACGACACTGGGGCCCGCTGCGAGCCCCATGTCTGGCCGACCCCGACGCAACTCGCTCTCGAGAAGTCGTCCCCCGACGCCCGCGCCATCGAAGAGGACCGCTTCGGCAGGGTCGACTTCGACAACGACGAGGCGACCACCGTGTGCACCGTCCACATCGAGCGCGTCGAGGACGGTCGGCACGTCGTGGTCATCGGCAACCTTCGTCACGAGAAGCCGACCATCGTCGTCGACGACAACGGTGCGCGAACCTTCGTCAACGCCCTGACGGACTGAGATCCGATCATGGCTCTCGACTACTCCCACGCGCTCCTCGTCACCGGCTCTCGCGCCTGGGACGACGAGGTCACCATGCGCCGGATCTTCAACGAGGTCTGGACCGACTGGACCGCTCGATGCCCCGTCGCCCGGCCCGTGCTGGTCTCGGGCCATTGCCCTCCCGACAAGCACGGGCGCGGCGCCGACGCCATGGCCGAGCGTCTGTGGAGGTCGGCGGGCCTCGACGTCATCAAGATGCCCGCGGACTGGAAGGCCCACGGCAAGAAAGCGGGGCTGCGGCGCAACGTGGAGATGGTCGACGCCGTGCTCAGGTTCTGCGAGGCGGGTACCGAAGCACGGGCCGCGGCCTTCCTCGACCTCTGCGACAAGGACGGCTGCCCGCGGACGAACGACGAGCAGCTCCTGCCCGTTCGACGGGGCCACTTCTCACACGGCACCGTCCATTGCCGCCGCGCTGCGATGGCCGCCGGGATCGGCGTCGTCGATGTCGTCCGCGCCTGAACAGCGGCATGGACGCAGAAGCCCCGGACCGCCGTCGGTCCAGGGCTTCGCCGAGCCACTAGTCTGTTAGATGGTCTACGAATCGTAGGGATCGTCCTTGGGTGGGCCGCCGTGGGCATCCCAGTACGCCTTGAAGATCCCCTTCCGGATTCTCCCGTACTCGGCCACCTCGTGGCCGTTGTCCTTGGCCCACTTCCGGATCCTTTCCCGCTCCTCTGTGGTCGTGTTGGGTACGACCTTCTTCTTCCCTGGCTCCTTGGACGCCTTGCGCCCCACCTTCATGTACTCCTTCAGCGAAACCTCGAGCTTCTCCCGCTCCTCGGTTGTCAAGTCGACCTCGTACCACTGATCACCGACTCCGAAGGTGAAGGTCGCTGCATCGGGCTCGCCGCTGATGTCTGATTCGATCACTCTTCGAATGGCCATACTGGCGAGAGTAGCCCACGAATCGATGACTGCAAAGACAGGCCTGCAGAGTCGTTGACGAGTGCCCGTTCGTGCTGCTATATGAGCATCTTCGATGCCATGTGCTGCTAGAATCACACCATCGAATCATACGCGCCGACTCGTGATCCGCGCGTGAAGAACCCTCGGATCCGAAAGGCCTTCGCCATGCCCTATACCCCCACCATCGACATCGACGACCTCGCCGGTGTCACCGGCCAGAGCCTCTTCGCCACACTCTGCGCCCGCCGGGGCTGGACCGACGAGTACCTCGCTGCCATCCAGTCCAACGAGCACGACGCCCTCAAAGACGTCGAGACGATGGTCGCCGTGCTCGAAGACGCCCGAGCCTCGGGGGCGAAGGTCGTCATCGCGCCCGACTTCGACATGGACGGCATCGCCTCCGGCGTCCTCGGCTACGCGGGTCTGTCCGAGCTCGGCTTCGACGTCGAGCTGCATCTGCCCGACTACCGTCGCGGTCACGACCTGCGCCCGGAGGACATCGCCGAGATCCACGCCGCCTGGCCCGATACTCGGGTGCTGCTCACCTGCGACGGGGGAGTGAACTCCCACGAGGGCATCGCCGCGGCCAGGTCGCTGGGGTGGACGACGCTGGTGACCGACCACCACGCCGAGCTCAAGCCCGGATCGAGCGCCGACGTTACCGTCGATCCCTGCCGCCTCGATGAGACCTACACGCTCAAGGGCATCTGCGGGGCACACGTGCTCTACCAGGTGATCGAGGCCCATGCGGCCGCCCACCGTCCCGACAAACTGTGGGAGGTCCGTCTGCTGCGGCTCTTCGCCGGCCTTGGCACCGTCTCCGACGTGATGCCGCTGCTGTACGAGAACCGCCAGCTCGTGCGCGACTCGCTCTCGCTGGCCCGCCTGCTGTGGGTCACGCCCCCGAAGACGGTCCCCAACCGGTTCGGCGGCCTCGACCCCGACCTGAAAAGGATCGACGTCGACCGGGCCGTCCTACTGCAGTTGCTGTGCGCCGACGACCACCACCCGGTCTTCCTCTCGGCCTTCGATGGTTTCGCGCTTCTGCTCAAGGCCTTCACCCAGGCGGGCAAGATCCGCGAGGTCGACTCGATCGACGAGGGGCTCTACGGCTTCTATCTGGCACCGGCGATGAACTCGCCGCGGCGCATCGAGGCTCCGCTGGCCCCGTGCTTCGAGGTCTTCACCGCCCCGACGCCCGAGGCCAAGCTTGACGCGGCCTGGGCGGTCATTGAGGGCAACGAGCGCCGCAAGGAGCTCGCCGCCGCCTACACCGAGGAGATCCTCGGTGCCGACCAACCGCTGGCCCCCTGGGTCTACTTCTCCTCGGCCCCGGCGGGCATGTACGGGCTGCTGGCCAGCCAGATGATGCAGCGGACCGGCCACCCGACCGTCGTCGTCGCCCGGCCCGTGCGTCCCGACGAGTTCGTCTCCGGCTCTGGCCGGGCCCCGGAGTGGTTCGACATCATCTCCAGCCTCGAGCCGCACGAGGGCCTGTCGGCCGTTGGTCACCAGCAGGCCTGTGGTGTCAAGGTCGAGCGCGCCGATCGGCTCGCACAGCTGGCCCAGGTGCTGTCCGAAGAGACCCGGCTGGGGATGCTCCGGCTCGACCCCTCGGCCTCGCCCGGCGACCTCGTCCTGGGCACGGCCGAGGGGGCCGACGCTCCGCTGACGGACATGACCCCGCTCATCGAGCTGGTCGAGCGCCTGGGGTCCCTCAAACCCTTCGGCCACGCCTTCGCCGAACCGCGGGTCGAGGTCGTGCTGCCCCCGGTCGACCTGCGCGTCGGCCGCATCGGCTCCGACGCCGACTGCAACCACGAGCGCACCCCCGAAAACGGGGAGGAAGGCAAGCGCGGCTGGTGGGTGTGCTTCCGGTGCAAGAAGCACCTGCGAGTGATCACCCGCGACGGCCTGACCTGCCTGTGGTGGAACGCCGCGGACGAGCACGCCGAGGCGCTCGCGTCCAGGGTCCGCGACGCCCAGCAGGACCCGGGCGCAGAGCCCCTTCGGTTCCTCGCCAAGCTCCAGCTCAACGAGTTCATGGGGGAGACCCGGGTCCAGCTCGTCGTCGACGAGCAACTGGCATGACGGGAGGAGGCCCGGCCATGGCCGCATCAGCGAATCCCGCAGGCCCCCGATCCCGGGCCGGGGCGCTCCTCTGGTGCCTGGCTGTCCCCTTCCTCGTCGTCGGTGCCTACATCGGCCTCGGGCTCGCCGCCGCTCGGCTCGTGGCCGACCCGATCACTGCGACAGTGGTTCTCGGCGCGGTGGTCACGCTCATCGTCGGCCTCTTGCGCTGGAGGCGTCCGGTCTGGTTTGCGTACGAGCCCACTCCCGTCCGGTCGGTGGCCAAGAGCGGAGCCTTCCGGTTCTGGGTGCGGGTAGCCGGTGCCGGGCTGCTGGCCTTCCTAGCCGGCCAGACGATGGGGCTGTGGCTCCACCTCGTCTTCGGCTCGCCGGGCTTCGAGGCCCAAGCCGCCTCCCGACACTCTGCCGGCGTGATGGCGATCATCCTCGCCCTGCTCGTCTCCCCGCTCAGCGAAGAAGCCCTCTTCCGGGGAGCGCTCTACCCGTTGCTGCGCAGGCGAGTGGCGGTCGTCGTCGCCGTGGCCGTCCAGGCTGCGGCCTTCGCGATCATGCACGCCAACATCGTCCAGATCGCCTCGGTCCTGCCCCTGGCAGTGCTCTTGGCGATCGTCTACGAGCGCACGCGCGGTCTCGTTCCCGTCGTCCTGGTCCACATCGGCTTCAACCTCGCCGCAGCTCTCGTACCGCCGGCCTGGCTGGGGTTCCTCGTCCATCCACTGGCCGTGATTCCGCTGGGCGTGGCCTTTGGGCTCGTGCTCATCGGTCTCACCCGCGTCCGCGCCACGGTCGGACCCGCTGCCTGAGAGCGGTTGGGATCCAGGACGAAGTTCCACCTCCTCTCTACTCTTGGTGATGACCGATTCCCCATAGCTGCCGCGCTCGCGCGCGAGGCTGCTCAGGGACTCGGTCGGACCGGGGTGACCGGGCCATCCGGCCACCGGGTGGGTGACTGAAAGTTGTTCATCAGTCATACTCGTGAAGAGAGGAGAGGATCATCATGGCTGTCATCGGACCCTGTGAGTACGACGCGGACGGCAAGCTGCTGCGCCCCAGTGCTTCCGCGATCGGCCGCGCCTACGTGAGCATGGACACCAGTATCGGCGCCGAAGACAGCGATGCCCTCACTCTCGACTGCGGGTGCACACACTTCGCCGTGCTGAACTTCTACGCCAAGAGCCCCGAAGTAGCCGTGCGCCGAAGTAAAAATGGCTTGGCCCGGACGTTCAGCCGCCTCGAGTTCGAGACCGGCTTCCGTAAGGTCAGCGTCGAGCGTTCCACGGGCCGCATCCCGGTCAGTCGCGACTACGTGGTCACCTACAAGTTGATCTACGCAATCGAGACTGACCGATCCTTCCAGACCGTATCCCCCAAAGTAGGATATTCCCGGGACGATGCGTCCCTGTCGGGCTTCAACCTCGCGGACTTCGCTCCGTACTGAGATCCAGCACCCGCAGTCTCTTAGACACAAGAAAGAGGCCGGAGGCTCCCTTCCCACGGGGAGGACCTTCGGCCTCTTTCTTTTTCACGTTCCTGTGCGACAACCACACGAGGGTTAAAGCTGAACAAACCGCCGTTCACCTGAATCCAACTCTACCAGGACATCCATCCTCCTAGCAATGAATCGAACGATCTCGAGAGGCGATTGTCATTCGTGCCGCTCATGGTTGTGATGGATGGGTCGATCGCATGGTCCATGAACTAAGGTATGTCGGCGTCGAGGAAGAGTCATCGCATGGGTCATTGTGTACCACTTTCTCTGGTACATCCATCATTTACGCTCTGAACTGGGTAAACGCTTCTTTCAAAGGGGGTCGCCAGGCGGTGGGTACCACATTGAATTCTCGCCGTGGTACAGGTGTTTACCCAGGTCGAGGTTGTTATTCAGCGCGTTGTACCACACGTACCAAATTTTTCTCACTCTCTTATGGGGAGGTGGCGGCATCTCGTTGGCCCCGGGTCGTCGGTGGGGGTGCGGGGGTCTGCTCACGCGTATTATTTCATGTCATTCATGTGGTACGAGTGGTACAGGGGGTATATAAAGACCTCCTGGCCTGGGGGAGCGGATGTACCACATCAAGAACGAGAAGTGGTACACGTGGTACGAAGTCCCTCCTGTTTCCCTTTTGACCTGGGCAAACGGATGTACCACACCATGGTGCACGTTCTCTGAACCCCCAAGGGGTATCTCCCCCTTGGTGTCCCTGTGTATCGATCCCTCACGAGCGAAGAGCTCTCCGCCGCGCCCTTCTGGCCTGTTGTAGGCGGCTCACGCCGCCTCCGGGCTGGTGATGCACGAGACGTCGCCCGCTCGCGCCCGGACGCCCGTGTCCGGCCTCGATCAAAGCTGCTTCTCGCAGGGCTGGATCGGCCCTGGCTGACGCTCGCCGCATCGCGGCTCGAGGATCCACTGATCATCTCGCAACAATTCAATGCATTGCTAAAGATCATTTAGGTGGCATAGTGTCGGCATTGCGTTCCATTCGATCACGAGACCAATCGGCTTCCCACACCATCGCCGGCAGGTTTCGCCCGCCAGGGAGACAACCTCATGACGACTCCTGACCAGAGCGCATCTGCGTCAGCCGACAACGCCGTCCACGACGTCGAGTCCACCCTCGACACGATCAAGGCCCACTTCGCCGAGACGCAGGCCATCTCGCCGCTGAACCAGGTCATCACCTTCGTCACCGGGGCCTACCTCGCCGATCTCGATCCCGCTCGACCACCGAGGCCGGCAGCCTTGGAGCAGCAGCTGCTGGCCATCGTCAACGGTGTCGTCGTGGGCGAGAACACCAAGACCAACATCAAGGCCATGAAGCTGCCCATGGCCAAGCACCTGACCTCCTGGCAGATCGCCCAGGCCCTCTTGCGCCTGCACCACGTCAAGCGCATCGCCCCCTCCGACAAGGACACCGACCGCGAATACGACTTGCTGGCGATGTACCAGGCCTCGGGTCCGGGCCGCGGGACCTACACGGTCAGCGAAGACGACATCCGGATGAAGGCACGCCGCTACCACGCCGGCCTGACCCTCAACGACTTCAAGGAGGTCATGGCCGTGCTCAAGGAGGACGCGCCACGGACCACCCAGTGCCTGCACCGCGACCTCATCGCCGTCGGCAACGGTGTCCTCCACTACGGCAGCGATCCTGCGATCGAGACCATCGGCGGCGCGGAGTTCTCCTTCGAACCCAAGGCCCTGGCCCCCTTCGACCCGGCCCTGGTCTTCCTGGCCAAGTGCCACGTCGACTACATTCCTGATGCCCCCAATCCGGTCTTCGTCCACCCCGTCGACGGCTCGACCTGGGACATCGTGTCCTGGATCGACGAGCTCACCGACGACGAGGGCGTGGCCGACCTGTTGTGGGAGATCATCGGCGCGATCATCCGCCCACACGTGCGGTGGAACAAGACCGCCTGGTTCTACTCCGAGGCCGGCAACAACGGCAAAGGCACGCTGTGCTCTCTCATGCGCAACCTGTGCGGGCCGCGCTCGCACACGTCGATCCCGCTGGCCGACTTCGGCAAGAACTTCGCCCTCGAGCCGCTGGTGAGGGCGAACGCGATCATCGTCGACGAGAACGACGTGGGCACCTTCATCGACAAGGCCGCCAACCTCAAGGCCGTCGTCACCGGCGACGTCATCCAGATCGACCGGAAGTACCGGATGCCGATCGCCTACCAATTCTTCGGCTTCATGGTCCAGTGCCTGAACGAGTTCCCGCGGGTCAAGGACAAGTCCGAGTCGTTCTACCGCAGGCAGCTGTTCGTACCCTTCTCAAAGTCCTTCACCGGGGCAGAGAAGCGCTACATCAAGGACGACTACCTGCAGCGGCCCGAGGTCCTCGAGTACGCGCTCTGGCACGTCCTGCACAGGGCGGGCACCTCCGAGCACAAGCCCGAGACCTCGGCCGACGTCCCCGGCAGCTACTACGAACTGGCCGAGCCGCCAGCGACGAAGATGGTGCTGGCCGAGTACAAGGAGGCCAACGACCCGGTCCGGGCCTTGTGGGAGGAGTTCCGGGAACGTTTCGCCTGGGACCTGCTGCCGTTCACGTTCCTCTACGACCTCTACAAGGTCTGGTTCGTCTCAGTCTCGCCCTCGGGCTCGCCGGTGTCCAGACAGCAGTTCGTCACCGACCTGGTCGCGATCGTCAAGTCCGACCAGGAATGGCACTGCCCGGACAAAAACCGAAAGATCCGGCCGGGCAAGCCCGACACCGGGCTGATGAGCGAGCCGGAGACCCTCATCGCCGAGTACGACCTCAAGGCCTGGAAGCAGCCCGGCTACATCGGCACGGACCCGACCAAGGTCTCCCGCCCCCTGCTCAAGCCCAACTACCGCGGGCTTCTTCGCCAGACCGTCGTCGGCGACGACGACCAGGACGCCCAGGGCTGAACCGGAACCCTCTCCAGGAGGAAGGGCACCCATGCTCAGAATCGCCAGGTCGATCGCCCGCTCGCAGCTGGTCACCGGCCACGGGCAGACGTTCCTGCTGCCCCGACTCCGCCAGGGCACGGAGGCCCCGCGCCGGCGCGCTCCGCACAACCGGCTCGAGGCCACGCCCACGAAGAACCGGCCTTAAGCCGCATCGAGAAGAAAGGCACGCCACTCATGACCACCGAGAGGACGCCCATCACCGCTGAGCAGTCACTGTTCACCTTCTACGACATCGAGTCGCTGGCCAATGTCTTCAGCCTCGTCGCCTACACGCCGTTTCCCGATGGCGCGGGCACGGTCGAGGTCTTCTACCTCGTCGACGACGCGGGTGAGGGCACCAACCTCGCCGACACCATCGACCACCAGGCCCTCGGCCACCGGCTCTTCGCGGCCAACCCGGGCCTACCGGCATTCCCCGCCACCGCGGTGACGTTCTTCGACCTACGGGCCGAGGCCAGCAACATTCGGCTCGCCGAGATCGTCGGTCTCTCCGATGCCGAGCGAGTCAACGACCCGGCTGAGTCCTCGTCCTACCCGGCGGGTCTGCGCCCGGTCTGCGACACCGACGCCGAGTACGACCCCGCGGCCCATCCGTTCCTCGCCGGGTACAACTCGACGAACTACGATACGACGATGCTCGCCCTCTACCTGCACGAGGCTTTCCAAGCCCCCGAGGGCGACGTCTTCCGGCCAACCACGGCCGCCGAGATGCGCGCGCACAACGACCGGCTCTTCAGCGACGACAACATCGAGTACATGCCCAGGTACCTGGGCTGGGACTCGACCGCCGCGTCGATCCGCCAGGCGATGCTCCACTCCGGGCGCCACATCGACATCGCCCGCCTCAACGAGCTGCAGTGGAAGGTCCCGCTCAAAGGGTTGCTCGGACTTCTCGGCCGCCAGATCAAGGAGTCCGACCGGCTGTCCCACGACACGACGCTGACCGAGCTCGACGACCTCTACGAGCTGTTGGCCTACAACGTCTCCGACTGCCTGGGCCTGGCCCAGCTGTTCGAGGAGCCGACCTACTCCTCGACGTTCGACCTCAAGATCGGCCTGCTCGCCGAGTACCCGGAAACCGTCTACGAGAAGGACTACCGCACCGGCAAGCCGGCGATCGCCCCGTCCCGAGTTCGCCGCAACCGACTGACCATCGACTCGACCTCGGCGAAGTTCGTCGGCCTCATCCTCTCGCCCTACGGCAAGCTCGAGGACATCCCCATGGTGTCCTTCACGTACCCGGCGACGTCGGTGGCCGAGGAGCAGGGCATCGAGCAGGTCGACGTGCTCGCCCAGTGCCAACGCTTCTTCGAAGACGAGGTCGCCCCCGACCGGGCGACGAATCCCGACCAGGCCGAGGCCTACCGGCAGTTCATGGACGTCGTCGCCTACTACCGGTCGATCGAAGGCGAGAACTTCAACGACTCCGACGAGTACCGCAGGGTCCACGGCGACCGCGAGGTCAAGGTGCTCAAGGAGATCGACAAGCTGCCGAACAACCTGCCCTACTTCGACGCCGCAGGCAGGTCGACCTCCTGCTTCGCCACCTTCTCCACCGGCGGCATTCACGGGGCCGAGGCGGACATGAACGCCTATGCCGCCGACAAGCTCGCCTATGCGGAGGTGGAGAACATGCTCCTGCGTGCGCAGTCGACGTTCCCCGATCCGCTCGACTTCCGCGCCGCGGCCAAGCGCCAGCACGAGCTGCTGACGTTGCCCGACGGCTCGCAGGTGACCAAGTCGCTGGTCATCATCGGCAAGAAGTGGCGCAAGCCGAAGAAGGGCGACAACGTCCAGAACGAGCAGCTGGCCCTGGCCCAGGAGCAGGTGGCCGATCCCGAGGAGCTGCTGGCCACCCAGCGACCCAAGGCCGAGGAGCTCAACGTGGTCCTGCCCACCGGCGAGGTGCTCCTCGGCAAGACGGTCCTAGCCAAGCACACGATCTCGAGTGCGACATATCGGCAGGTTCCGGCGACCAAGCAGCCGGGGCTGTTCGTCGAGAACAAGAAGAAGCCGGGCGACCGGTCGACCCGACTCGATGCCAAGTACGCCCGGACCTCGGCCGGCCACGTCATCCACGAGGATTTCAGCTCCTACTACCCGAACCTCCTGCGCAACATGCGGGCGTTCTGGAACCCGGACCTGGGCGAGGATCGCTACGCGAAGATCTTCTTCGACAAGGAGCACTACGGGAAACAGATGAAGGTCCCGGGCATCAGTCCGCAGGAGAAGACGCGGCTGAATACCCTGCGCAACGGGACGAAGCTCATCCTCAACTCGGCTTCCGGTGCCGGGGACACGACCTTCGGCAACTCACCGATCCGGATGAACAACACCATCATCTCGATGCGCATCATCGGCCAGCTCTTCTCCTGGCGGATCGGCCAGGCCCAGACGCTGGCCGGGGCGCGGATCATCTCGACCAACACCGACGGCCTCTACTCCGTCGTCGACACCTCCGGTGGGCCGGGGGCCTTCGACGCCGAGGCCAACAACAGGGTGCTCGCCGAGCAGCAGGCCGCGATCGGTATCGAGATCGAGCCGGACCCGATGTTCCTCATCAGCAAGGACTCGAACAACAGGCTCGAACTCGTCCCGACCGAAGAGGACAAAGCCGCCGCCGACGTTCGCGTCGATCACGTGCCGACCGACCCGGTCGCCGACTGGGAGATCGCCGCGGCCAGCGGAGGGACGCTGGCCTGCCACGCCGGTCCCACGCCCGCGAAGAAGCTCGCCCACCCCGCGGTGACCGACTTCGCTCTTGCCCGCTACCTGCAGACGACCGCGGCCAGGGGAGAGCGGGCCCTGTCGGAGCCCTTCGACCCCGAACTGGGGCGCATGATCCTCCAGGAGGCGATCGATCCCAACGACCCCGTGAAGACTCTGATGCTCTTCCAGAACATCATCACCGCCTCACGGGGCTCGATCACCTATCCCTTCACCGTCGACCCGCTCGGCCGGGACGAGGAGGAAGCCCTTGACGAGGACCTGGCCCTGGCCAACCCGCAGGCCCTACAGACGGTCAACCGGGTCTTCGTCGTCGAGCACGGCACACCCGGCGCCCAGAGCCTGCTCTCGGCCAGAGCGAGGGTCGTGAACGCCGACTCGAAGGACCGACGCCGCGAGCTGGGCGAGGCCCCAGTCAGACGCGAGAAGGAGGCCCTGGCCATCCTGCGCGCTCACGGCTGGGCCGGTGACCGCCTGGAGTTCGGCTCCGCCGACGGGCTCGCGCTCATCCCCGAGGACCGCGATGTCGTCGTCCAGCGCATCAGCGGCATCGATCCCTCGTGGTCGATGGCCGTGCGCAACGACGACCTCCACACCCTCGACGCCCAGGTGCTCGACGACCTCATCGCTTCGCTCGACCTCGAGGTCTACCTGGGGATGCTCGACGCGACGTTCTCGAAAAACTGGAAGAACTCCGCTTAGCGCGCCCTTTCCCTGTGGCCGCCGTAAGCCCCGCTAGCGATCCGTCGTCGTCGGCGAGGGCCGTCCTCGTCATCGGCACGACTATTACCGAAGCAACCCACTCACAGCCGAATCATCTAATAATCGAGTAGAACCAAAGATGTATTGACATTGAATGGTAATTGCCGAAAGGCTTGAATCATGCCCCAGTCCACACTGCCTGTGCGAGCAGGTGACCCCGACACCTCGTGGGCCGCCGTAGAGAAAGCCGTCCTCGGCCGCTCGACGGTCCGTCCCGTCGTCCTCGAACTGCTGCGCGAGCACGGCCCGCTCATCGACCAGTACCACCACCTCGTCGTCACTGACCCGACACTCCGAGGGCCTCCGAATCGGGCATCCACACCCGGCTCAAGGAGCTCGCCGCGGCCGACCTGGTCAAGAAGGACAACGAGAGGGTCGTTTCGACCTTCGCCAATTCGGCCAAGCGCTGGATGGCCGCCGTCTGAGACGTGGCCACCGACCACACGCTTCACGGAAAATACGAACGGCGACAGGGGAGCCCATGACCATCGCAGACCGCGCAGCGTCGGCGACCGACGCCGGCACCATCGAGAACGAGATCGAGGCGTACCTACTCGAGAACTGCAGGACCGTCGGCTTCCTCTGTTGGAAGTTCACCAGCCCCGGCAGGGCAGGAGTGCCCGATCGCGTTGTCATCACCCCTTGGGCCACGGTCTTCGTCGAGGTCAAGCGCCCCGGCGGGCGCCTCCGCCGCCTCCAGCAGGCGATCAGAGCCAAGATGCTCCGCGCTGGCGCGGCCGTCTACGTCGTCGACAGCCGATCGGCCGTCGACGCCCTCGTTGCCGAGCTCGCCGCCGACTGACCACCCAGTTCCCAAGGATCAACACCCCCCATGACAACACCATCACTTGTCGCACGGTTCCACCTGACCAAAGACCCCTCCACCGAGTGCACGATCGCCGCTCGCAAGGACGGTGGGCTCTGATGGCGAAGAAGCGGACCAAATTCGGCCAGCTCACCCACCGCGACCTCAGGGCCTTTGACCAAAGGTCCACAGACCTCGTCCTCGCCGCGATGGACGCCGGCTGCACCGGGCGCGTCTCGTCCAACGGACACGCCATCCTGCACAACAGCGCCGGCCAGACCACGTCGGTGCCGCCCAACTCGGTCTCCCTCAACCGCTCGGCCCAGAACGCCGCCGCCGATCTCAAAAGATTCCTCGAGGGGCACACGACCCAGCCGGAGGCGGCGCCCGCGCCAGCCAACCCCACCTCGCCGATCACCGTCGTCGAGGCCCTCGATCGCTACGGGATGACCTTCTCCAACTGGATGGACACCAACGGCGAACTGAGCCCTAAGGACAAGATTGAAGTCGTGCCCGCTCCGGACGGATCGCCGTTATTCTCCCTGCTGCCCGAGTCCGCTCCGACACCGGTCGAGACGCCCGCTGAAGAAACCGAGGAGGTGGTCTACCCCGTGACCGCCGTCGCCGAAGCCAATTCGGTGACCGGCAAGACCGTGCGCAACCGGCTGCGAGCCGCCGGGGGCCGTGACAAAGACGGGCGCTACCGCGCGACGCCGAGCAAGCTGCTGCGCGCCGGTCTCGACGTGCCCTCTCCGGCCGAGCCGAACCAGACGGAGAGGACCGATGACCAACAAGCCCTCTCCCCTGACGTCGATGCCGCCGAGATCCTCGACCGGATCCGCTCGCTCCTCGGGGAGGACCCACGCGTCCAAGTCCTCAAGGCCGAGAAGGAAGCACTATCCGACGAGGCGATCAGACAAGAGCGCCGTGCCGTCGCCGCCGAGGAGCGCTGTGCCGAGACCGAAAAAGAGCTCGGTGAGACCAAAGCCCGGCTGGCCCTGGTCAAGGAGGCCTTCGAGGCGTAACGGCCCGATCGATTCGTGTGCGGGCCACCCAGGAGAGCCTCTTCGCCGAAAGGTTGGTCGGCATCGCCGAAGCCGATGGTCCTGCAGGTTTCCATCGCAGATTCTGAAGTAGCGAGTGAGTCTGTTCCCGCCAATCACACCGTTGAACCGCGGCGAAACCAACGCCCAACTCCTCGCCGAGTCGGCCTCATTCGTCGCCCTCGACGAGGCCCAAGCACCCACCGCACCACGAAAGGAGGCCGACCATGGCCATCGCGCTCAAACCGCATCAGCAGCAGACGGTTGACTTCATCACCAGCCGCCCGCACTGCGGAGTCTGGGTGGACATGGGTGGGGGCAAGACGCTATCGACCCTGGTCGCGCTCATGCAGCTTCGGCCCGTTGGCCACATCCTCGTCGTCGCGCCCGTGGCGATCGCTCGGTCGACCTGGATCGAAGAGATCGAGAAGTGGCAGATGCCTATCCGCACCCGCTCCCTCATCGTTGACGACAACGATCTGCAGCTGAGCAAGGACGAGCGGCTCGCCCGCTTCGCCGAGATCTCCACCGACCCCCCGTCGATGTACTTCATCAACCAGGAGATGCTCACCCAGCCGTCCCAATCACCCCGGGTGCTCGTCGCCGCCCCTGACACAGCCGACTCCGTGCCGGTCTCCTCCGAGGCGCAGGGCGTGCTCGACCTGGGCCGCGCGCTGGGACCGCTGAAGCAGGATGAACTCGTCTCGGCCGTGAGGGCCGCAGCCGTCGAGCACGGCGAGAAGCCGGCGGCCAAGGCCCGTGTCGCCGCCTGGATCAAGGAGCTGGTCAAGGCCTCCCGACTGGTGCGAGAGGCCGTCGAGTGCCGATCCTGCTCAGGCGAGGGCTGTCGGCAGTGCCGCTTCGGCCTCGTCGATCAGATGCTGTTCGACGAGGCCGGGCCCACCTGGCCGTTCCGCACCGTGATCATCGACGAATCACAGGGGTTCAAGTCCCACTCCTCCAAGCGGTTCCAGGCGCTCAAGGCCATCCGTCCCACCGTCGACCGCTTCATCGAGCTCACGGGCACACCCGCGGCCAACGGGCTCGAGGGCCTGTGGTCACAGATGTACCTTCTCGACGGCGGTGAGACTCTCGGGCACAACATCACCGCCTTCCGCGACCGCTGGTTCACCCCGAAGATGGTCCCCGGCACGAACACCCCGGCCAAGTGGGTGCCCAACCCCGAGGCCGAAGACGAGATTCACCGGGCCATCGGGCATCTGGTAATGAGCGCAAAGAACACCGAGTTGAATCTTCCCGGCCGCACGGTCGAGGACGTGACCATCAGGCTCGCGCCGGACCTGATGGATGACTACAAGTCCTTCAAGAGAGAGCTCGTCCTCGACGTCGTCAGCCAAAACCTGGTGCCCCTCGCGCACGAGGCCTTCGACCAGTGGCTGGCCACGTCCGCTGCCGAGGCCCAGACGGTGGCCGTCGAGCTGGCAGGGCTGACGGGCGACGACCACGAGGACGCGTACCAGGGCCACCTGCAGCGCTTCCTCGACGCCAACCACGTGCCCCTGGTGACCACGGTCGTGGCTCAGAACGAGGCCGTGCTGACGAGCAAACTGCTGCAGTACGCCAGCGGCACGCTTTACACCTCCGACCCGGACGATCCGTCGACCAAAGGCCGCTACGAGGTCGTCCACACCGCCAAGGCCGAGATGGCCGAATACCTCATCCGCAACAACGGCGACTCCCCGGTGCTGCTGGCCTACAACTTCCGCTCCGACAAGGAGCAGCTGCTGGCCAGGTTGACCAAAGCCGGAATCGCCGCCGAGGAGTTCGACGGCTCGCGGACGATGACCCGACGGTGGAACGCCGGTCGAGTTGAGGTGATGCTCGTCCACCCGGCTTCGGCCGGCCACGGGCTCAATCTGCAGGACGGCGGCCACACCCTCATCTGGTACACCGTCCCGTTCAACCTCGAGCACTACCTGCAGATGAACAAGCGCCTCGACCGCCCCGGACAGACACGGCCGGTGATCATCTACCGGCTGCTGACCAAGGGCACTCATGACGAACGGGTGCCCGGTGTCCTGAGGGAGAAGCAGCACACCCAGGACACCTTGCTCGACGCGGTGTCGATACAGCACCGCGACGACCCGAAGCTCGCCGCTCTCAGCGACGAGCTCGCTGACGACATCTGGGCCCTCGCCCCCGCGTGAACGGGGTGTCAAAACGACGGGCGCGGTCCGCAGTTCGACCGGCTTCTGCGAGCCGGTCCGGTCCCGGTCTCTGGCTCCGATCTCCGCCACAGGCGGTCGGGAGCGGGGGTTCTGGCCGGCCGAGCCGGCCCGGGTTCCACAGGGAGACCACAGCGGGCACCGCTTCGCTTCCCACAACGTTCACTACTCGTCACGCAGGAGGAAGGTGTGCCCGTCATGGTCAAGCATGAGGTCCCGACCGGGTACGAGGAGCTGTACAAGGGTGTCAGAACCAAGATCGGCCGGAAACTCCTGGACGCCACGGTGGCGTACCACCGCCAACCGGATTTCGGCTGGGACATCTGGCGCGACCTGGAATATCAGCGGGTTTTCAGGGAATGGACATCGCTTGCGATCACGCCCTTCTCGACGTCGCGTGACGCGGATGCGCTCACCCGGTCAAATTTCCGCGTGATCAAGCGCAAACTGGAAGAGATCGCTCCGTACCACGTGGATACCCAGATGTCGCGTCATTGGGCGGTCGGGTGGACCGAGAACATCATGGTGGACCCGGGCCACACGCAGCTCGCCATGGCCGTTATGAAATGGGTCGAGACACTCGAAGAGTGCAGAATCATTGACGAAGACGACCTCGCTGTGCTGGAGCGGGAGGACTACATGGAGCACCTCCGCTCCGAGGTGCGCTCCGAGATCGTCGAAGAGGTCCAGGATTATCTCGCGACGGTGTACGGCGTGCATGGACTCGACGAACTGTCCTACGAATTGCTTGAGGAAACGTCCGCACGTGTTGAAGCGTCGCGCAAACACCCATGGTTTGCGGACGAAGAACACCCCGAAGACCCGTGCGATGTTTGTGGTCTCGTCCGGGACGCTTCCGTCCACCATGTTCCCGAACCGCCAATTCCGGGGCAGGAAACGCTTCCCGGCGTCTAATGCTGCCTGTGCCACAGTGGTCCCCCGAGTATTCCGGTACGGCGGGGGTCTCGCTGTGGGTGGACAGTCCATCCTGATGTGCTTCGAGGAGTGAATATGGACAAGGACCCCATTGCCGCCGCGCTGGCAGGTGGCGTCGATCCGGAGACCGCTGTTCGGCAGGAGATCCTGCGACACGCAGTGATGAAAAACATCACATGCCCTTACACGAAGCGGGTGCTCGACGTGAGCACCACAGTCCTGGTGGACATGACCAAGTCCGGTGGGAAGAACCCCGTCACCCTGGTGATGCACAGCGAAGCATTCGACGGCCTCGGCGGAACCTCGGGCATTCGGGCGACGATGGCCTCCGCCTTCAGCCACGACCCTGAGAAGATCGTGATCACGGACGGACGTACGCTGACCTGGTAGGACACAAGTCCCACATGATCCTCCAGCCGTGCTGTTGGTACGGGCAACGTCGCGTACCTTCACCTGTGTTCGAAGAGTCGTAACGTACCGGAGTAGGGGTAGGGACTTAGCTGATTGGCTCGGTTAAGGTCTTCGGGAGCGTTGATCCCAGTAGCAGCACGACTCAGGGCAGGTGACGGCGTTCTCCGTGGAAGATCCCGAAAGTGTCAAGTTTGAGGGCCGCGGACTGCAATGCCGGTGTGCTTACTTTCGGGTTATTCGAGCACATCGAATGTAGTGCCACTGAGAGCATAAAAATTCGTTCGAGTGCTCCCCCGGTGTCGGCGCATGCTGGTATCCGGTGCGCCGTGTGGGCTCATGTGCTGTGTGAAATACTGGATTTTCTGGAAACCGTTTCACCGCAGACTGTCAAGAAAGCGAAAATCAAGTTCCCCATAGGGGATTGATGTCCTGCTGTTGGGCTCGATTCCCGAAATTCGATCCCTGTAGTAGAGTGCCAAGATCCTTCTCGAAATCCCAGGCTATAGGAACCATTTCGTAGATCCTCGGGTTGCGTATATTCGGCGCGTCGCTCCTTGGGGTAATAAACTGAAATCCACCAATGTCATATTAAGGGGCATCGGCGGAATCGAAGCATCCTTATAAGTGATGCGGATCACGGCTGGGAGATCGCCGCTCGGGCCCAAGGCCATGCCGGTGGGATATCGAGTATAGCGTTTTCGACGATGTGAGGGCTGCGGTAGGGCGGGCCATGGAAATTTGAAAAGACATATTCCGAGGCAGGAGCGGACAATGACTTTCGAACTGATGGATGATCGGATAGGTGCTGCGGAAGACGAACTGCCGGGTTCCGAAACCGGAACGACGGCCCGTCTGCCTCGCCTGGGAAGAGACCTACTTCGATCACCTTTTCGAGGACTGCGTCAGCGGTAAGGGTGCAGACGGCTTGGCATGTAATGAAGCCGAACTCGCCTTCCTGTTATGTGACGGCCGGCCCGCGCCGACAACGGTGAGTGCTGGGCTGAGCTGACCACGAGCAGGCTGGTCGTCCTCGATGCGGTGCTCGCCCTGCTCATTCGGCAGGAGGTGACGCCCCCGACCCCGACACCGAATTCCCTGCGAACGACCCGGCTGCTCACCAACGGCCGGGTCGTTCGCGTCTTCTACCCAGAACAGGACGCCCACCCCATGACCAGGACGACAGCTGCGGTCCATCGCCGAGAGATCGTCGGGTTACTACGCGCCAATGCCGGGCCCCGCAGCCTCCCCGTGGTTTTCGACGACTTCGTCGAGACGGCCGCGCTGACCTTGCGCAACGCCGTCGATATCCGCGGGCGCGGCGAGCGGGAGGCGCGGTACCTCGCTATCGCCGACCGGTACTCGCGAGAGGAGCTGGACCGCTTCGCCCGCGCCATAGGACTGACCGTGCTGGCGATGGAGGCCAAGCCCAGTGACGTCCTCGGACGCCTCTACATGGAGCTCGAGCTCGGCAACGACCGCCTGGGCCAAGTCTACACACCAGACGACGTCGCCCGGCTCATGGCCGCGATGACCATCGGCGACGTCGTCGACCAGGTGGTCGCCCACGGGTTCGCCGAACTCTACGAGCCCGCCTGCGGGGCTGGCGGGTTCATCGTCGCCATGACCGAAGAGATGGGCGCGCACGGGCTCGACCACCAGACCCAGCTGCACGTCACGGCCGAGGACCTCTCCCGGAAGGCCGTCCACATGATCTACATCCACCTGGCGCTGCTCGGCGTCCCGGCGATCATCCGCCACCAGGACACCCTCACACGCGAGGTCTTCAGTATTTGGCCGACCCCCGACCATCTCCTCGGCGGATGGGGCCCACGACTGCAACGCCGGTCCGACCTCAATGCCAGCGCGGACACTGATCTGACATCGCCGACAGAGAAAGAGAAATGATAAAGAGCATCACTCTCACACGATCGCAGCTTGAGGAGTGGGCCGACCGACCGCTCAGCGGTGACGACCTCGACCGACTCGCTTCAGCGATTGTGAATTCGTCAATACCCGACGCTATCAACGAGATCGTCACAGGATTCGACGACCGTGAAGGCTCTGGTGAGCGTGGTTGAAAGGTGACGTGCCCGCCTAACGGCGGGCACGGGTCAGAGTCGATGGGATCGGAACGCCCTGCGCCCCGATCCCATCGACTCTCGTTCGAGCGCACCCCAGCGAAAAATCCGCGCCCCAGTCGCGGGCTTCGCCGTTTCCTGATGGTCGTCGCTGAAAGACCTGACGATCAGCCCAATGATTTTTCGAAGGGGTATCTACCATGCCTGGACCCACCTGCCTGAACTGCCTTGACCACCCCGGGTGGGCCGCCGACGTCCCCAGAGCCCGCGAGGAGCCCACTGACCACTGCCGCTCCTGCCTCGGCTCCGGCCGCGACCGGCGGTGCCCGCCGGTGCCGGAGGGTTTCTGGGCCCAGATCGATCATCAGCTCGCTCGAATCCGCGACCAGAGGGTATCCGCCTTCGACCAGGTCCGCGCGGTGCTCCTCGACGAGTGCTACGACGCCGTCATCGCCGAGGTCAACCGCAACTTCGTCCGCCGCTTCTCCACCGACCAGGCGTTCTTCGCCGGATCCGGGGGAGAGGAATCGCTGGTGGAGGCCCTCAGTGAAGCTGGCTGGGAGATGACCGCGGTCGAGGCCTCCTACCACTACGTGATGGCCCACCCCGGCACCGACGAAATGCTCACGTACATCGAAGGGGATCTCGAGCGCGGCGGCGCCATGCTCCGCGGTTGATCAACCCATAGAGCGCCAGGGAGGCAGTTCATCGACACGGTGTCGTTCCAATGTCTCTTCGACTGCACCCCGACTTTCTCGCTCACTCCACGAAGGAATCAGCTGTGTCCCTCCACATCGATGCCGTCCACAATCCCACCGTTTTGAAGACCACTGAAGACGAGTTCGCCGAAGAGACCGGTGGCCAGTACGAAGGCGAAGGTGACGCCGAGATCCTCGTCCTCAGATACGACGAGGCCGTGACGATCGAAGGTGACCTTGAGCAGTTCGCCCGCAACGTCTGGGCCGCCGTCTTCGGCCAGCAACCGAACCCGCCCCATGGGCATCTGCACCTCGAACCCGCCGAACCGCGCCCCTGCCCGGTCGAGTACGGCGTGACCTGGGCCATCCAGCAAGACGGCAACCCGCCGATCGAGGCCGCGATCACCGTCTGGCAGAAGTACTTCCGCCGCGGCCCGATCCAGCCCAGCGCCGACGAGGCCTGCGTGTTCACCGTCGTCGACGATGACCGCCGGGTCGACATCGACCTCAGCGATGAGCGCTTCGCACCCTACTTCGACTAAAAGACATCTCACGTGCTTATACACCGCCTTCGACCGCCGAGCCATCGGCACCAGCCCCGACAGGCCCGTCTTCGAAGTGGTCCTCTTCGGTGACCCGTCCCCGGGCGTGGTCGAGCTCTACGCCCTCACCCCCATCGATCCCCTGCTCACTCCGGCCGCCGTCTGGCTGGACGAGCACACCCAGGCCCCGCGGTGGCCCCACCTGCACGCCGAAGGAAGGAGGGCCCCGTCATGGACCTGGACTTCGTGCACATCCTCGCCACCGGTACCGGGCCCGACCAAGCCCATGAACTGCTCGCACTGGCCTGCGACGGACAGGGCCGCCCCGGGGCGGGGATCGTGATGACGATGAGCACGGCCGCCGTGCGTCAGGTCGTCGATGAGCAAATCGGCGCGATCCGCTGGCACCAGGCCAGCGGAGAGGCCAGCGAGATCTACGTGAAACCGACGATGCGCCGCCAGGGGGTGGCGACCGCGCTGTGGAGAACCGCGCGCAACCTGCACATCATGGCCACCGGCGGACGCCCCCTGCGGATCTCGGGGCGCCGTACGGTCCTGGGTGACCTGCTGGCCCAGCGGGTGTGCGACCCGCCGCTCCTGGACGAACTCGTCCTGCCCATGACCCCCGCGAGGAGGCCGCAGGCGCGGGGCAACACCAGCTGGCGCCCGACGACATCGACGCGGCCCTGGACCGGTATCGCTACCTGGATGTACCCGCGCGCCTACTGCGCTCCCACTGCCGAACAGGCCTGGATCCAGCGCTCCCGCGCCCGACGCCGATAAGCCCATCGCCTCTTCCCTGCCGCCTCTGTCCTTCTCCTCGGTGGAGGTGGCCATGCACGTTCCCAAGCTCGCCACCACGCGCCACCCCAGACACCCGGACTGTCGCTGCCAGGAGATCGCTCCGACCCCTCAGCGCACCGCGCGACGCTGGATCACCACGCAGCGGCGCGCTTGCAAGCACGCCGCCCGCCAGTATTTGAAGCGCATCCTGCGCGCGGAAGCGGCTCCGTATCTGTAGATCCCATCCGGGAAAAGAAGCCCACCCTCGGCGAGCTGCACCGTGGGCTGCCTCGACCGCATCTCCGGCCAGGCCGCCTACGTCGGTCGGCCCGAGTCGATCGTTTTCCGCGAGGAGATCCGTCCCGAGCGCTGTTTCGCACCGAAGATCGATGGCGGATCCGATCCTACGAATCGAGCTGATCATGCCCATTCTCACCGAAATCAACGACGAGAACCCGCTTCACATCGTCTCCGCGAAGACCTTCATGCGCCATGCCGAGCAGGTCGCCGCCGACGCCAAGCACCTCGCCGACAGATCGCGCATCGACTACGTCCGGCTGATGCTGGCTCACGCCTTCCCCGGTTACGAGACCGCTGTCTTTCGCCGCGCCTAGGACGAGAACGATCCCACCTTGGTGCGAATCGAGTCATCGGCTGCACCCAGCATCGCCACTGACGGCGATGACAGCGACCTTTCGACTGACCAAAGAGACGCCATCTTCGAGGCCGAGCATCGGATCCGCTTGGTCCACGCAGGCATCGATGACAATCTCGCCGCTCATCTCGATGAGAACGAGCACTCGCACGGCGAGTGGATCGAGCACGCCCTGCCGCTGCATCCCCGTCGCTGAACGAAGGAGCCGCCCTTGGCCACAACAGCACCCATCAACGAGTTGTTCGTTCTCTACCGCAGCCTGGACCATCCCACGCTCCGCGCTCGTCTGGCCGCCGATTTTGACGAGATCGAGAAGCTTGTCGACGAGCACGGCGACCAAGTCGACATCGACGACCCGGTCAAGATGAAGGCCGAGCGGCCCTGACCTCCCTCCACAGATAAGGGCTTTTTACGATGACCGCACCCTCCGACACCGTCGTCCGCGCGACGGTTCTCCGACTCGCGAGCTTCGACGAGGCCGGGATCATCAGCCAGTCGCTGGCGCACACTGGCGGCTTCGATGCGGTGGCGCAGTTGTTGACCGCCGACGACCCTCAAACGGCCTCAGCGCACCTCCCGCACCCGATAGACAAGCAGGCCGTCGAGAAGTTGCGCTCGGACTTCGCCCGCACGGGCGGCTGGGACTCCGGTGCCATCGACGTCGCAGCCATGGCCGAGCACGACGCTCGACTCATCGCCTTCGATTCGCCCGAGTACCCAACACGGCTGAAGAGCTCCGGCACGTCCGCGCCGGTCGCACTATGGGTGACGGGTTCTGGCCATCTTGCCGAGGCCGTCGAGGAATCGGTAACCGTCACCGGCGCTCGCGCTTCGACCCAATACGGTGATCATGTGGCCGAAGAGTTGGCACACGATCTCGTCCGCTCGGGAACCGCCGTGATCTCATCGACGGGCTTCGGCATCGACACCGCTGCGATGCGCGGAGCGCTGATGGCCACTGACTCCGGTGACGAGCTGCCGCGCGCACTCGCTGTCCTGCCTCAGGGCCTCGACATCATCTACCCCCAGGGCAACGCCTCGTTGCACCGTCAGCTCACTGGCAGAGGAATGCTCGTGACCGAAGCAGCGCCCGGTGCCCAACCCACACGCGCGATGTTCCTTCGCCGCGCACGGGTCCTCGCCGCCCTGTCACAGGCCTCGGTGATCGTTGAGGCAGGCCAGCGCTCGGGCGCCTTGGGAGTGGCCGCGCGAGCACACGAACTCGGCCGTGCCGTCGGTGCTGTGCCCGGTCCTACGACCTCGGCAGCATCAGCTGGCACGCATCGGTTGATCAAGCAGGGCACCGCCATGCTCGTGACTGATGCCGACGACGTCCTGGCGGTGATCGATCGATGATCACATACGATCATTGAATCATGAGATAATGGAGGATATGGGAACCTACGACACCTTCCTCGACCCACTGAACGGCGAGGAGTACCAGAGCAAGGCCTTCGGTAAGGGGTTGCGGACATACCGACCAGGTGACGCCGTCACCCCTCGACGAGCACCGCTGAGTAAGGAGGACTACGGAGCCTACAACGCCAGCGAATGGAACCCCGTCATCCCCGGCCTGGAGTCGATCACCCTCCAGTCACGCGTGGAGCACGCCACCAGCGAGAAGTACATCGACATCGCGGAGGGCATCTACACCGGAATCAGCTCCGAGCGAGACATGAACGTCCCACTCATCGACCATTACGGTCGGCTGATCGACGACGACTCCGTCGACTGAGGCGTCAGATAGACCACGAAGCCCCAGTGTTCGACGATGCTAGGGCCGATTTATGAGCCCGATAACTATGTAATTGATGAGTAAATGGGTGATTGAAATGGAGGATTGAGCGGCGAGTCCTTGAAGGAGTGGGGTCACGATGACCAGCAAGAATCGGAGCCCGGTGCAGAACTCGCCGACGAAGACACACATCGTCTACGACGTCAACGTCCTCGTCGACGCCTACCTGCAGAACCCCGATCCCTACGACTGGCCGAGGCTGCCGCCCAAGACCCCGGCCGCGGCCGCCGACTGCGTCGGGGCGACGGACCAGAACGCCGGATTCAGCCTGTGGCTCTCGCCTCACATTCTCAACAACACCAGGCGCGTCCTCGTCAACAAGGAACGCGTCTCCGAATACAGGATCGACGAGTACCTCCACGTCCTCGAGGAGATCGCTATCGCCTCGGGCGGAGATGTCATCGAGCCCCAGCCGGTGCCCGAAGAGAAGGTCCTCGACTGCACCGACCACGAGGACAACTACATCCTCGACCTCGCTCATCTAACAGGAGCCGAGATCATCGTTTCCAATGACGCCGATCTCACCTCGATGTCCGGCTGGCGGGGCACCCCGATCCTACAGCCGCGCAGGTTCGCCTCGTACGTTGACGGCGCATGGCGTCTCAAGCAGCATCAGCTGCCGGAGAAGAGGATCACCGAACGCATGCGGGAGCGCGACTATCGGCGGGCTACGCGCACGGCCAACACCACCGCTGCGATGCTCGACCATCACCCCAAGGAGTTCCACCGCGACCGCGAGCGCTTCGATGCCGACCTTGATCGGCTCGCCGAGATCGTCGATGGCTGGAACCCCGGCAGTGAGCAGATGAAGAAGCGCATCGAGGTCTGGGAGAAGAACATCACGACCTTCGAAAAGCGTGTGGCCGATCTCGACGACATCGTCGAGGGTAAGCCCGAGATCGCTCACTCGGCGCTGGCCGACCTCGGTTCGAAACTCGACTTCGCCCTCGACCGCCTCGACCCGAAACGGCAGGATCGGGGATCTTCCCTCGTCGACGAGTACAAGTCCAGCCCCAATCCGCAGGCGAAGTCGGGAGATGACCAGCTTCAACCGGGGGGCTGACCCGCGAGCAAGGAGACGCCATGTGCCGCCCCCACCGTCATTTCTGGAGGATGGTGCCTGGAGCCGACCGCGAGCCACGTACCCCGTGCATCACCCTCGCTGAGAGCTACGGCGTCGACCTGCCCGCCTGAACAGCCCGTGGCCCCTGACTACACAAACCATCCTGCAACCTGAAGGAGAAATCATGCCAGAATGCCCCCTGTGCGAGACGTGCATCCCCGACGCGGAGATGTTTGACCACGTGAGTGACCACGGTCACGCCGTGGTAGTCGCGTGGGTCGTCGACCAGGCAAGCTGACGTTCCCCACTCCACGCATTCAGCACCACACCCCTGCCGATGAAGGAGTCGGCTCATGAGCAACGACAACACCGAGACCGCCACCGTCTACATCCATGACGGGAGCGCCTACAAGATCGACCGCCTGGGCATCACCCACCCCGGCCAGCGCGGCGAGTACGCGGTCTGCTGCGACGGTCGGCGACTTGCGCGCAGGGGCGCAGCCATCTCTACATGGCCGCGCCCCAGTCGACCTTATAACTCTATGGAATTCTTTCCAGTAGCATGCTTCTTCGTCGCTGTGTCCTCCGATGCAGCGCGCGGTCCCGCGCATTTGACGAAGAAGGACGAATCGTGCCCCTGACCCTCGCGCACAGGCTTGAGAAGTTGTTCGCCGACACTGCTGGCGACAAAGGCCGACCCGTCACCCTCCAGGAGATCGTCGACAGGATGAAGCAGCGAGGCATCGCCACGATGTCGCTGAGCTACCTGCAGCAGCTGCGCTCAGGACAGGCCACCAATCCGCGTGTCCAACACTTGCGCGCCCTTGCCGACGCCTTCGGTGTTCCCCCGTCGTGCTTGGTCGAGGAGGAGGCCGATGTTGCCGAGGTCAGGCTGACCGAGGCTGAGCGCAACATCGCCTTGAGGGTCCGCGGGCTGAGCAACGGGGCGCTCGCGTCCATCAGTTCGATCATCGAGATCGCACGCCGCAGCGAGCGGCTCGACGATGTCCCGGGGGAAGAGAAGAAGCCAGAGCCGCCGAACCGCTGAGATTGATCACCTGACCCGAAGCGATCACGATCGAGTCCCTAGGCCGCGCCATCGGCGATCTCCACGAGCTAAGGGTCGTGGTCGAGCCGATCCCGTCGCGCCTGCGCCACGCCCAGGTCACGGGTCTAGTTGACGTGGTGGGCGAGGTCTCCCACGTCTACTACGATGACCTCTCGCTGCTCAACCGGCTCTAGGCGATCATGCATGAGTACGCGCACATCCTTCACCGCGACGTCGTCGCCAGCGCCCCCGCGATGTGCGCACACCACGTTCAGCGATCCCAAGGAGGCACACGCCGATGCCACAGGCATGGAACTGCTGGCAGAAGTGAGGGTGCGGCGCAAGAGGTTCGACGTCCTCGACCTACTCGGCGGGGCCACCCTGCAGAAACCGATGAAGCCCTCGAGGCGGGCGATGCTACGCCTCATGCCGCCCGCCGACTCGATGCTCAAGGACGTCGTCATCGAGCTCTGCGCCATCCGTAACAGCCTCGACACCAGCCCAGAGTGGCTCGCTGCTTGAGGGGAGACTCCCCAAGATCGTTTCCGCATGTGTGGAAATTTTCCCACACTGTGTGGAAAAAGTTCCACACATATGAAAACTTCGAATCATGGCAAACTACCCCTCGAACCCCGATGGAGACGAGTTCGCTGGCTTCGCCGAGGCCAAGCGGCTCCTGTCGAGCTATCACGGCCGGGCCCGCACGCTCGAGAGGCTCGCTATCACCGACTTCTTTGACGATGAGGCGGTCGTCGCCGTCCACGTCGACAACATCGCCCGCGCCGACAGGGTCTTCCTCACGGCCTTCGACGCCGAGGGGTATCGAGTGGGTAGCGACGTCCTCTACACGGACGAACTGGGCCAGCATCTCGACCTCACCCCGGAATTCGACCACCTCGTGACCGGGCTGGACGTGCGCGCCGGTTCCGAGCTCGCCGCCCTCGCTGACGCCGAGGATGGCTGGGTCATCGACATGGAGGTCCTCCGCGGCTACCATCCCGTCGCCGACCGTCGCGGTACCCAGAAGGCCATGGTCCTCGCCCACCTGGCCGACATGCTCGACGCAGGCGAAGCCCGCGGCTTCGTCCTCGGCTCTCCAGAGCCTCCGGACGAGGACCGGGGAACCCGCGAATCCTAGTATTGCAACGACAAGTTTGCGGTGTGCAGGCCACACACGGTAGGTATCCGTATGTAGTCACTACTGATCTCGGGACCTGGCCTCGGTCCTTCTCCAAGGTTCACCGTGTCCCTCGCGCACTGCTTCCCCTGTGTCCTGTTCTCCGTGATCGCTCGGCGGCGGGCACGCACCATCCAGGTGGCGCGGTCCCCGCCGTATGTGGGGTGTGTGCGGCGGGACCGAACGGTCGAAGCCACCCTTAAGAAGATGGTGGACGCATACCTGCTGCACCAAGAGCATGCCGGGCACACCACGAAGCCCAGGGCGGCCGACCACCCCAACGCCATGGGCGGCATCTATGAACGCGTGGGTCTGCTAGAACAAGGGCCTGGTCGTGGCCGAGCGTCCCCGCCCCGTCGACGGCGAGCACCTGATCAGCGGACCTCGCGTGAGCTCGGCCTTACTCCTGCAGGCCTCGACCTCTGGAGCCACCGGCCCAGGGGTCGTCTTCGTCAAGATCAAGGGGGTCGCCCATCTCAGCGCAGGGGCCGGACCGACTCACGTCGGTCCCGGGGGACGAGCTGTTGGGGCGAGCCCCGACCGCTCGCCACTTTCCGTGATCGACCAGGAGGTCGCCATGACCATCGCCCGTCTGCACGCGCCGGGCCGCCTCTGGCGGATCAAGGACCGCGACAGGCCCACCGACGCCGTCGACATCGGTCCCGGATCGCCATGGGCGACCCCGTTCAGGGTCCGGCGCGACGGCACGCGCCAAGACATCGTCGAGCAGTTCGACAAGTGGGTTCTCCACGCCCCGGACAAGCGCGCGCGGTGGATCCGCGAGCACGTCGGCGAGCTCGCCGGCCGCGACCTGGTCTGCGCCTGCCCCGCCGGGCGCTGCCATGGGGGAGTGCTGCTCACCCTGGCCCACCTCAAGACCTGTCGTCCCGGCCACGTCCCGGCTGTCGACGCCCCCGGCCTCTGGCTGCGGGTGACCGTCTGGGACGACCACGGGCACCTCCACCGGTTCCGCCTGCGGGTCACCGGCCCCGGCCCCGCGGGCACGGTCCTCGAGGCGTCCGGCCCTATGCGCTGGATGGTCGGCAACTCCTGCGCCGTCATCGGCGACTGGATCCGCGCCCGCTCCGGCTCCGCCATGCGCATGGCCGACGTCCACGCCCAGCTCGCCCCTGTTATCAAGAAGAAGGCCCTCGCATCATGACCGGCGTCTTCGCCCCTGAGCTCGACGAGCTCACCATCGCCTATAGGTACGGCGAGGTCGGCGCCTGCAAGATCGGCGGCGGCACCCTCGGCCGCTCCTACGGCGGCCGGTGGGGCTAGCGGCTTACATGCGGCCCGAGCGCCGAGGTCGTCGCGTCCGGTGAGGACCTACGCACCGGGGTGCCCAAGACCCATGACCAGGCGGCACGGATCGTCCTCGATATCTGCGACCGACAGGAGCAGTAGCCCATGGCCCTTCCTCTCCGCGCATCACAGCTGCCCGTCAAGTACGAGCGGTCCCGCGAAGCGCACAGGCCCGGCCAGACCATCTACGAGGTCACTGGATCCGGCCTGTACCGGGTGACCGAGGCCAGCCGCGGTGAGTTCGACGTTGCGACGCTCACACAGATCGGCTGGACCGAACTCATCCGCCTCGACGTGAGCGACGACGTCTTCACCGCCCTCGAGGCGATGCAGGCCTGGCTCGACGTCCAGACCCCGACGCTGCGGCCGGACGACGGGGGCAACCCTCATGAATGAGCCCGATCTGGCCGTCTCCGCGGCCCAGACCATCATCACGGCGCACGCGCTCAAATAGATCAACGAAGCATCGTCGGGGCCTTCGGTCTCGTTCACCGCGATGATCGAGCTGTGCGGTGGCTACAAGCTCGACTGCTTGCAGGACTACTCGCCTGACGACGTCGCCGTGATGAAAGTCGAGATCGAGCGCTTCCGAACCCTGAGTGAAGCGCTCGGCGCACTGCGCTGAAGTCGCACTCCCATAACCGTATCCGCCTCATCCATCGGCCGACCGGATCGCACGACCGCGATCCGGTCGGCCATTTTCGCAGCCACTCATACAAGAACAGATCTCGATGGGATAGATCAGTATAATAATCATTTAAAGATCATTAGATTCATTGCGCGCCTGACCACTGGCTACCCAGTAGAAAGTTGAATCGCACATGGCCAACCACACCGTCCGCGCCGACCAGCTCACCGAGGGCTCCGTCGTCACCATCCGGGGCAAGCTCGCCTTCGCCCGGCTCACCCGCCGCATCGAGGGCGAGGAGCTCGCGAAGGCCAACGCCCGCCGCCGCCGGGCCGGGATGAAGTACGACATCACCAGTCCGTACACCACCGCCACCATCAGTGGCGGTGCCCAGGTCACCTGTGCCGACCCCGACAACCCGACTCTCGAGGAGCAGTACGTCGCCGAGCGCTGCTACACCTCGAAGTTGAAGCCTGAGGACGGCCTCAGTTACTCGATCGATTCCAAGGGCAACAACCTGCCCATCATCGGGAGTCCCGGTGAGGGTGGCTTCGTCCAGGACTTCAGCGGCCAGGAGCTCGCCCACGGGCTCGACGTCACTCTCGTCCTGGAGGTGTACAAGTCAAGGGACCAGGAGAACCGCGGTCTGGGACTGACCCACGTGCTCGTCAACGAGGCCCCTCGCTACTACACCCCCGGCGGCGTCGACGAATCCCAGCTGAAGGCCCGCGGCATCACCTTGGCCCAGCCGATGCAGGCCGTGCCGTCCAACGAGGTCAACCCTGTTGGTGAGGCCGATCCCGTGGGCACCGAGGTCGACGAGACCTCCGGTCTGTCCTTCCCGGCTCCTCAGCCGGCCGGTCAGGTCCAGCGGGCCCCGACCCAGTCGGCTCCGTCCGCGCAGCAGGTCGCTCCGGCCTCCGTCGCCCAGCCGCAGGTCGTCCAGCAGACTCCCTTGCGGGCGCAGTCTGCCCCGGTCCAGGCCGAGGAGACCGCCGAGCAGAAGCTCGCCCGCATCGAAGCTGAGAACGCCACGCTGCGCGCCGAGAACGAGGCGGCCAAGGACGTCGCCTCGGCCATCGGGACTCCGGACCCGAGCAGCCCCTGGGCCCCGCAGCAATCCCAGCCCCAGGCCGGGATCGCCTACAACGGCTGAGCGGACGCGTCCATGACCGATCGGCGAGGCCCCGCGCTGGTGCGCAGAGCGGGGCCTCGTCCTTTTCCCCTGACCACCGACACACGAAGGCAGTCGATGTGACCGTCGATCCACTCGCACTCTTCCCGGAGTTCTACGCCAACCCGACCATCCAGACGTTGGCCCCCGTTCGGCGCTGGACGGTGTCCGGGAGGCTCGGCGACGACCCCGACTCCGGGCACAAGGCACCGATCGACGTCCGCCATCTCCTCGAGGGCTGCCGTCCCGGATGCCAGCACGACGGCCCTCTGCGCGGGGCCTTCTCTCTCGACTCGACCTGCTTGATGAGCCTCAGTGAACTCGTCGCTGCCCTGCCCAACGCGGCCAACCACGCCTACTACCTACAGTCGCACAGCGACGGTGTCGTCGTCGTCGACGTCGAGCCCGACTGCCCGCCCGACCTCGCGGCCGACCTGCTGCGCCTGCCCGGCGTCCTCTGGGCCGAGACCTCGATGTCGGGGCGCGGTTACCACTTGGCCATGCCGCGGCCGAAGAACCTCCACGACTTCCCACAGGCCGCCCACAAGCGAGTCCTGCGTGAGAGGAACGGATGGTTCGAGATCCTCCTCGACCACTGGATCACCTTCACTCGCCGGCCCGTGGCCGCAGGGCTCGCGGGTGACGGGCCGCCGGTCCGCTTCGCCTCGCTCGAGGACCTCTACGCCGCCCTGGCCGAGAACGCCCGCGCCAGCACCGCCGGATCCGCCGGTGAGATCGTCACCGACGAGGACATGCCCGACATTCCCGGCACCCACGACATCGTCGCCGCGGCGGTCGCCGGCTCCGAGAGCCGGCGCAAGGACCTGTCCGACTTCGACCACGATCGCTCTCGCTGGGAGTTCTCCGTCCTCGGCACGCTCTACGCCGAGCAGATCCAGGCGATGAACCTCCATGCCGGGATGAGGCAGACGAGTTACTCGGCCAGCGACCAGGCCTGGCTCCTCTACGCCGCCGCCGTCGAGGTGCTGCCCAAGCGGGCGAAGCACACGGAGACGCGTAACGGGCGGCCCTATCTGCTCGACCGCGCTGCCTCGCTGGTCGCCGATCGGCGGACACGGGCGCGGGAGCGCTCCATTGGTGCTGCCTGAACGCTGCTGGCCAGGCTTTGCCCGAGGCAGGGGTTGGATCGCGAAACGCGATCCGGGGATGGAGGCGGTGCTGGAGCAGGACCGCACCGCCTCGTGGTGAAGGTCTTCGTTCTCAACCACAGAGCCGGACTCGTCATGAGCGGCTCCATGGTCCCAGCCAGCCCGCTGACGTGATCTGCGAACGGTTCTCCGAGAACGCCCGTGCTCTGTCTTCGGCCCTCTGCCTGCGACGCACCTCCCGGTGGTTCAAGAAGCCCTTCTCACCCATGATCAAAGGAATTCACTGTGAAGTTCAACGACACCCTGACCAAGCTCGTCCGGCAATCCCTCGAGATCGGCGCGACGCCTGCGCTCATGGGTGAGCCTGGCATCGGCAAGAGCTCCTTCGTTGAGGACCTCGCCTACAGCATGGACACCAAAGCCTTCGTCCTGCCCTGCAACCAGCTCGCTGACAAGGCCGACCTCACTGGAGCGCGCCTCGTGCCCTACACCAAGGACGACGGCACCGACAGCTACAAGCAGGTCTTCTACCCCCACCAGGTCATCCAGGACGCGATCGACTATGCCGAGGCCAACCCTCGCGAATGGCCGATCCTCTTCCTCGACGAGATCAACCGCACGACCTCGGACGTGACCTCCGGCGCGCTCACCCTGGTGACCTTGCGCCGCATGGGCCATGTCGAGCTGCCGAAGAACGTGTGCATCGTCGTCGCTGGCAACGACAAGGGCACCGTCACCACATTGGACGAGGCGAGCCTGTCCCGGTTCGCCATCTTCCACGTGGAGCCCGACGCCTCGACCCTGATGTCTGTCGTCCCGAACCTGAACCCGTGGGTGAAGAAGGTGCTCACGCAGTACCCGGCGCTGATCTTCCAGAAGTCCACACCGAACGCGATCGTCGCCGATGGCCAGAACGAGGACGACGACGGCAACGTCACCATGGCCGAGCTGTTCGACGGCGGCGAAGAGATGAACCAGCTCACCACGCCGCGCACAATCGACTACTTGTCGAAGTGGCTGAACGCGGCCGACCGTCAGGACTTGGCCAGCCACCTGGCGACCCCGGTCCAGATCGGCGGGCGCGAGACCTCCGAGCTCAACGAGATCATCGAGGCCTACACCGGCGACACCATGTTCACCACCCAGGTGGTGGCCACCATCGCCGAGGACCTCGCCTCGAACTCGGGCCCGGCCGCCGCCAACCGGGTCAACGTCCCGAAGCCGAACTGCTACGCGGAACTCAAGGTCGCGGGCACGGTCACGGAACTGGCCAAGAAGATCGCAGAACTCACCGAGAAAGAGATCTCCGGCGCGTTGCTGTACGCCCTCAAAGAGAACTCGGACAACGCCCGCCTGATCGAGCAGCTGGCGCAGACCGCCACTCGGATCGAGCCGGAGCACACCCGCACCCTCATCGAGATGGTGACCAGCCAGCAGGTCGACCGCCAGAATTTGGAGGCCTTTCTAGACATCGACGCGCCGGTCGCCAATGCGGCCAAGCCCGTCCTGTCGGCATTCCTCTGATCAAGGCTGCACCGTGCGGAGCGGGGAGTGGCTTCAGCCGCTCCCCGCTCTCGCCGGCGGCCCGCAGAACCATCCGCGCATCGCCGCAGCCCCTGACCTCAGAAGGAGATCACCGCGATGACGATTACCGTCACCAATCAGAAGCCGGCCGTGCTCGACGCGATCCACACGATCACCTGCACTGGCGATTATGATCCGATGCCCGCCTTCCAGGAGGCGCTGGTGGACCCGCTGCTCGAGCCGCTAAGCCCGCACGCGCCCGCTTCGATCGTCGACGGGTCCGGCACGGATCTGACCGGCGACGTCCCGGACATCCTCCTGTCCTGCTTCGGCGACAACGTCAACACCAACGCCGAGAGGGCCGCAAAGGAGCTGCTGGGCCAGACGATGGTCAACTACGATCAGGCCACACCCCTACCCGTCGGCGAGCTCCTCGCGGTCCAGGCGGGGCAGCGGAATAAGATGCCCGCACCCGGGCCCCGTGTAATCTACACCGCTCAGTCCGACGTGATCCCTGCGGCCAAGGGACTACTTGCCGGCTCGGCCGACGAGAGCGAATTCTTCGCCTCGCTGGCCTACGCCTTCCACCCGGACACGCTCGGGTTCTGGTTCCAGTCCGCCGCTGCCTTCGACGACTTCCGGGTCTGGCTGTCCACTCAGACCCAAGCTCTGGGTGGCGCGAGTTCGCCGGTGCCGGCGACAACCCTGAAGCTGATCGGCGACTTCGCCAAGCTCTCGCTCCAAGGGCTCACCGAGTCCCTGCTGCTGCGCAAGAACGACTCTGACGGTAACGACGAACTGTCCTTCCCGCGCTTGCTGATGCACATGCTGATGACCTACATCGGCCAGCAGCGCGGCCAGATCTTCGATGTCGGAGTCCTGCCGTTCACGGTCGGCGAGCTGTTCTGCCCGAAGTCCGTGGTCCTGGTCAACGTTGAGGCGCACGCCCGCGCCTCCGCGCCTCAGGTCACGGGGGAGTGGAACCTCATCAACCAGTCGCTGGTCTCGCCGGTGAAGGTCGTCTCGAACTCCGCGCTTTCCAAGCTGACCTCGCTGCCGCGGGCCGCCGCCAAGGCCGCAGCCATAGGAGCGAACCAGCAGCCGGGCCAGCCCGGCTCGCGCTCCGCACAGGTGAAGTTCCGCAAGGCCCCGCCCACGAGGCTGGACCTGTTCAAGGACATCACCCGCGTGCTGCGCCGCATGGGCAGGGTCAACAAGTCGCAGAATGTCTACCGCACCACGAAGAGGACGTTTCTCAAGACGAACAGGCGCGACCCGGACGACTTCAACAAGCCCGGCCGGATCAGCTCGGTGCAGTACATGCCCGACCTGCACGTCTACATCGACACCTCCGGGTCGATCTCTGAGGAGAACTACCAGGAGGCGGTGATGATGCTCATCCGCATCGCCAAGAAGCTGGGCGTCAACATCTACTTCAACTCGTTCAGCCACATCATCTCGCAGGAGACGCTGCTCAGGGTGGAGAACAAGTCGCTGCGCCAGATCTGGAAGGAGTTCCGCCGGGTGCCCAAGGTCACCGGCGGCACCGAGTTCAAGCAGGTCTGGGACTACATCAACGCGTCGAACAAGCGCAAGCGGCAGCTAAGCCTAATGATTACCGACTTCGAGTGGCCGCCCCCATCGGCCCGCGTCGACCATCCGGCGAACCTGTACTACGCGCCGTGCTCGGCCACGGACTGGACCCTCATAGTCCGATCCGCCACGGGCTTCGCCGACGACATGCACCACATCGACCCGTCGATCCGCCAGAAGCTGCTGGGCATGGTGCTCTGACCAGCCGAGCGCACGACTGCGACCCGTAGCGCATCCTGATCCGCCAGGCGGCGCTGCGGGATCGGCCACCTCATCTCTCATCCGCCCGGATCGCTCGCGCCCACCAGCGTCGCGTCGACCCGGCATCCATCGAAGGAGGCCTCGCCATGGGACTGTCCAACTTCACCCAGGGCAACGACGACGCGAGCAGCAGCGGCCCACCGACCGGAGGCATCGGCGTCGGCATGGGCGGCCCTTTTGCCCCGAGCGGCCAGAGCGAGGACGCCGTCAAGGAGCTGCTCGTCGACTACAACGAAAAATTCAAGAACGCCGCCCCGACGCTCTTCCGTGACACGCTCATCGAGCAGACGCTGGCCACCCTCATCAGCAAGAACAAGCCCAACGTCCTACTCAAGGGCCTAGCCGGCGTCGGCAAGACCAAGATCGTCGAGGATATCGCCCGCCGCATCGCCCTCGACGACTCGCTCATCCCGGACCTGCTCAAGGACTGTACGGTCTACGAGCTGCCGGTGACCAACCTCGTCGCCGGCTCCGGCATAGTCGGTCAGCTGGAGGAGAAGGTCCAGGCCGTCGTCGACTTCGCCTCGGACCCCAAGAACAAGGCTCTCCTGTTCATCGACGAGATCCACCAGATCACCGGCGGATCGAGTTCACACAGCGAGCCGACCAACCGCAAGATCAGCCAGATCCTCAAGCCGGCGCTGGCCCGCGGGCAGATGAGCGTCATCGGCGCGACCACCTCGAACGAGTCGCGCGCCTTCGACGAGGACCCGGCCTTCGCCCGCCGCTTCACCCAGCTCATCGTCGACGAGTTGACCGTCGAGCAGACGCTCGCGGTCCTGGGCACCGTCCGGCCCGGCCTGATGGCGCACTACCGCCACCAGATCGGAGTCTCCGACGACGTGCTGGCCGAGACGGTCAAGATCGCCGAGGCGAACTCGAAGGCCAGCGCCCACCGGCCCGACAGCGCCATCACGCTGCTCGACCGTTCGATGGCCGACCGCGTATTGGAGCAGAAGAAGCTCATCACCCAGGCCGAGGCCGCTGGCGACCAGGCCTTGGCGGCGACCCTGCGGTCGATTCCCCAGGTGCCGCTGACAGTCACGCGCGTCCTCGACGTCGCCAAGTCACTGATGACAGGCAACGCCCAACGCCCGGACTTCGACGCCGCGACGCTGCGCACGACGCTGCTCGATCGGCTCCAGGGCCAGGACGAGGTCCTGGAGAAGGTCGCCGACCGCATTGCGCGCGAGGAGCTCGGGCTGTTCCCGACGAAGACCCCACTCACATGCATGTTCGCTGGCACTTCAGGCTCGGGCAAGACCGAGACCGCGAAGATCCTCGCCGAACAGATGACCGGCCAGGAGCCGATCGTGCTCAACATGACGGAGTACCACACCCCGTCCTCGACCGCGAAGATCATCGGAGCGCCTCCGGGTTACATCGGGTCCGACTCCAACCAGGAGCTGCCCTTCGACACGCTCGAGTCCAACCCACACCGCGTCGTCCTGCTCGACGAGTTCGAGAAGGCCGACATGGCTGTGCAGCGACTGTTCCTCTCGGCGTTCGACGAGGGCTACATCCGCAATGCGCACGGGAAGCTGCTCGACTTCTCCAAGGCCGTCGTCATCGTCACGACCAATGCGGCCCGCGAAGCTCTCAGCAGCAGCTCGATCGGCTTCATCTCAGGCCCCAGAGTCGTCTCGCAGCAGAACCTGAACACAGAGCTCGCCAAGCACTTCGAGCCCGAACTGCTGGGGCGGTTCTCGCTGATCGTGGGCTTCAACCAGATCGACAAGGTCGTGTTCCGGCAAATCATGGCTGCCGACTACGAGAGCCAAGCGGCGCGGATCGTCGACGCCAAGCCAAGGCTCGCCCAGGCCCTGCCTACTGCGATGCCCGACGATGAGCTGCGGGCCCTGGCCGAGACCGCCTACGTCGATTCCCAGGGAGCCCGGCCCGCCAACAAGGCGGTCCGGTCCTGGATCGAGGACCGGCTCATGGCAGCCCAGGCTACGAACACCCAGACCAGCGCGGCGATCGCCCGCACGGTCGACCAACGCAAGTGATCACGGCTATCTCCACCGTCAAGTCCGAGGACAGGGCCGAGCAGATCGCCGACACCGGGCACCGGAGTGTGCACGCCGGCGTCCACTGCGATGACTGCCACGAGCTGGGCCGCATGCTCGGCCTGCTGCGCACCGACGCCTCGGGCCGCATCGCCAAGGCGATCCCCGAGGAGTTCGTCCTCGTCGACCGCCGCGACTGACGCCGCCGATCCGTTCTCCGGAGGGTAAGGCGGATCCGCGTGGTCTCCCGCGCGCTCGGGTGTGCACGGGCCTGACAGGGGCCTCACGGCCCCTGCGGGTGGGTGGAGAGGAGCAGAGCCCAGGCTGCCAGGCGGCCTGGGCTCTGCCCCTGACGTGCTCTTTCTCGCCACTCGCCCTTCTCTTCTGATTTATCTGATGCCTTTCTTTGTGCATTAATGGCATCATTAAAATGATGAGTTCAATCATCTTTTTCTTTGGTCATCCCTCTCCGGCCTGCCCGCTGCGTTCACCTAAGGACGGCACCCATGCCTCTGCTGCTCGACGACCTCGACCCGACGAAGGCCAAGAAGGTCGACGCGAAGTTCTTCAGCTCCAAGCTCAACGGCTCGGGCAAAAAGACCGGCCGCCTCAATCAGGAGCTGCGCCCCGTCGACACGACCAGTGTCAAGACCCCTGCCCGGATCGAGCTCAAGACCACGATCACCCAGCACGACATCACGACCGTGACCGTGCCGCTGGCTGGCATCACCCGCCGTGCGTTCGAAACCCTGCCCACCGCGACGCTGCCGACGCCCGCCGTCGACGAGCGTTTCGTTGTCGAGACCGACTCCGATGACTGGGAGGCCGTGTTCGACATGACCCCCCAGGCACTGGTGTTGCGCGAGGACAAGTCCTCCAAGCCGACCAAGCACGAGCTGATCATCCAATACCGCACCGAGCTCGTGCTCATGCGCATCGGCATGATCGAGCCCGAGCGCGTCGTGCGCCTGACCGAGGACACCAACCTCGCCATCATCGACGCCGCGGTGATCCTCGACTGGGACACCAGTCCGATGGAGACGGCCGCTGGCGCGATCTCCCTGGCGCTGGGCCGTCTGGGCATCGCCGCGACGAACCTCAACGCCCTCGAGGCGTGGATGAACGAGTACCCGATCCACGACCGGATCGTGCGCTTGGCCGAGACCTGGTCCTCGGAGGCCATCGCCGCCGAAGTCGACGCCTACATCGCCGACGTCGCCTACCCGGACAAGGATGTGCTCAACGCGCTGGCCATCCAGCTGCGCTACCTCGAGAACTACAGCGTGCCGTTGGAGGCCTACGGCCGCATCCACCGGGCGCTGACCGCGGCCTTCGCCTCCGACGTCGCCCAGGTCCTGGCCAAGCAAAACCTCAACCTGCTGATGAACCACACCCTGGCCGGACTCGACACGATCAAGCCGCAGCTGGCGCGCCTGGTCCCGCCCGATCCACCCCCGGCTCTACCGGAGTACCTGTCACCGCAGCAGGTCGCCTGCGTCTCGACCACCGAACCGCTGGTGATGGTGCGCGCCGGCGCGGGCACCGGCAAGTCTTCGACGATCATCGAGCGCATCGCCCACCTCGTCGGCTGCGGTGTGAACCCGGGCGACATCACGGTTCTGTCGTTCACCAACGCCGCCGCCGACAACATCAAAGAGCGCAATCCCGACGTGGGATCGATGACCATCGCGGCGATGATCAACGACATCTACCAGCTCAACCACTCCGGCCACGACATCTCGAGCATCGACACCATCATCAACTCGCTCGAGATCTTCTTCCCCACCGACCAGGTCGCCGCAGACTTCCGCGCGCGCCTGCTCGACGTGGACAAGAACAAGATCGGGGCAGCGACCTCGCTCAACACTTTCGTCGAAGGTCACTACGACCGGGTCATGGCCATGCTCGACGCCATCGGGCAGACCTCGTTGGAGCTGGAGATCATCATCTGCTACCAGCGCATCGACGAGATGGCTGAGCCCGCCCACGTGGTCTGCCGCCACCTCATCATCGACGAGGTCCAGGACAACTCGGTCTTCGAGTTCATCTACATGCTCAAGTACGTGGCCAAGCACCTTCAGTCGCTGTACATCGTTGGCGACGCGAGCCAGACCCTGTTCGAGTTCCGATCGGCCAACCCCCGGGCGCTGAACACGCTCGAAGGCTCGGGCGTGTTCGCCACCCACGAGCTGACGACGAACTACCGGAGCAACCAAGAGATCCTGGACTTCGCCAACGTCGTCCTCAGCGAGCTGGAGACCAACCAGCTCGCACAGATCCAGCTACGGGCGAACTCACTGGAGGAACCGACCAAAGCCTCGTTCGAGGAGAAGGTCAGGCTCGACTACGTGCACCTGCCCCAGATGCGCGGGTTCCTCTCCAACGAGCTCAGCCCGCTCCTGGCCAACCGGGTGCTGCCGCAGTACGTCGATCCTTGCCTGGCCCGCGGCGAGCAGGTCGTCTTCCTGGCGTTCTCCCGTCGGGAGGTCGCGCTCATGCAGAGGATGCTCGAGTCGAAGTACCCGGACAGGCACGTCGCCTCACTGGTGTCCGAGCGCGTCTTCGCCACCGACATCTTCTCCAAGTACATCAAGTTCTTCTGGAACGATGTCCTGCAGGTGCCGCCGAACAACGCCACGTTCGTCGTCACCCAGGGCATTCGGGACAACATGGAGAAGTTGACGAAGAACACCGGCAACCCGAAGGTCGAACGTGCCGTGCTCGAGTTCGTCTCCAAATGGTGGCTGGAGAACGCCAACACCACTAACGCTTGGGTCAACCTGGTCCACCAGGGCTCCATGCCGTCCACCGAGTTCTTCACCCGCCTGCGCGACAACCTCCTGGCCTTCGAGATCGCCCAGAACGCGGTCAAGAAGTCGCTGACGGAGGCCCGCAACCGGGCGCGCAAGGAGAAGAACCTCGGCGAGAAGGCGGACCTGGTCGTCTCGACGATCCACGGCGTCAAGGGGCTCGAATTCGACAACGCCGTGATTTTGCACAAGGACGACAAGGCGATGGCCCAGGACGTGCGCCGGCTCTACTACGTCGCCTTCACCCGGGCGAAGAAGACCCAGTACGTCCTGTCCTACGGCACTACGGACAAGCCCGTGATCGTGTCGACTCACGAGGCGATCGGCAACCTGCTCGTGGAGCGGGAAGCCGAGGCCACCGAGCGCGAGAAGCGCGCTCGCGCCCTGGCACTGGGCATCGACCCTGACCTCGTCGACGACGAGGAGACCGCCGAGGCGCCCGTGCCGCAGGCCGTCTGACCCCGCGGCACTGGCAGGCCCCGTCGCCGCCGAAGGAGATCCCCTCTGGCGGCGACGGGCAGCCCACCTCTTCTTCTGGTCGCTTACCCCCACGGGACGGACCCCAGACCGCCCATGACCTCCTCGTCGTAGACCGGGGCGGGATCGTCTTTCCACGACCACTACCCGCTGTCGGCCGACAGGTTGTTTGCCGCGCTCGACGTTGTGGTCGACCTGCTTGGACGGGGGAGTCTTGGCCTTCAAGACCACATGCTCCTGAACCGATTCGCACGTGCGAATCGCTCCGACAACGCCTTCAATTCCGTGGTCAAGCTCTGCCGTAGTGGAGCGTGAACGTCTACATGTCCACGCCCGCTGGGAGACCCAGGACGACCCCGACGGCGTCATATCCCCGCCTGACCAGGCGGCCGCCGAGCACGCCTACCGCGCCTACCGCGCCTACCCGCCTACCGCACCCACATGCGCGGCCTGGCGAAGAAGCGGTGGGACGCCTACCGCGCCGAGCAGGCCGCACGCCGCGCCGCGCCACACATAGAAGAGTCCCCGCACCGGTCGTGACCCGGTCGGAGACGTGACGAGAAACCGAAGTTCTCGCATGTTCGATCCTACAGACCCCCGATCCCTCCGCACCCCACAGCGCACGTTCGACCAGGTGACCACCGCGACCGTGCTCCTGGCCCTCATCCAGGAGGACGCGCCCGCCGCACTCTGGGAGCTCGCCCCCGACGGCCGCACCCTGGCCGGTGAGCTGTTCGGTGCCCAAGAGGACCGCCGCCCGGCCATGGTCACGTGGCAGCGCGTCATCGGCACCGGGCCTGTGGTCTCCACCTGCTTGACCGGCCGTGACGAGTACCTCGTGACCAGGGACTCCTACGAGGGCATCTCCGTCACGGTCATCGCCTTCGCTAGTCCCGAACATGCTCTCGCGGAGCGTCTCAAGTGCGCCGCCCAGGAGCTCGACGACGACGTCGACGGCGCCACCCTGACCGGCGTGGGCCTGAGGGTTCTCCTCGAAGGGAACGCCGCGTGATCCCCGCCATCTTCAGCGTCGTCGTGGCGCTGCTCATCCTCGGCGCGGTCGCCCTGTTCGCCCTGTGGGTCGTGCTCGGCGCCGAACGGGACGCCGCCGCCCATCCCGACACGCAGGGGAGGGACCTGTGACCGCGTTCGCTGACCTTGCCTTCGCCGCCATGCCCTGCTCCCTCGGTATTGCCGTCCTCGGTTCCGGCCTTATCGGCTACCGCGCTCGGGGTGTCCGTGTCGACCTGGCCGCCGAACGTGAACTCGTGGCCCGGCTGACGGTCGGGGCCGACGACATCATCGCCGCCGCCCGTGGCGCCCACCACCGCACCGCCGAGGAGACCGACCGTGGCTGAATACCGGTACACCGACCGCGCTGAGCACGGCGAGCCGTCCGCGCACTGGACACCTGAGAAGAACGCCGCCTGGTCCATGCGCGAGCGGGCCGCCGACGCCGTGGTCCAGGCCAACCCGCTGGGCAGCATATTCAGCCCGCTCCCTCAGACGATCCGCGCCCTGCCGCTGCTCCCCAACGGCGGCGACACCGCCGAGGTTGCTCACTCGGGTTACTCACAGCCCGCTAGTGAGCAGCCCACCGAGGTCCACGTCGCCACTCCCGAGGGCATCACCCCCTGCGGACGCGGCCACCACGACGTCACCGTCGCCGCGCTCATCGACGAGGTGACGTGCCTTGAGTGCCTGCGCACCCTCGCCCAGCTCAACGGCACCGCGCGACCGGTCACCGACTACGAGGGTGCCGACTGCCACGACCCGACCGTGTGCACCGATCTCGGTTGCCTGGCCTGCCGGATGTCCCAGCTCGAACGCGACATGCGGCACGTCGAGAGGGCGTTCAGTTCCCGCCTCGACGCCCTGGAGATCGCCGAGAGTGAGCGCACCCAGTCCGCCGGAGCGCCCCGCGCTCAAGTGGCCGGAGGCGGGTTCGCCGAGGAGGAGCACCGGTACTGCGGAGCCACCATCGACCGCTTCGACGGCACCACCTACACCTGCGCCCGCCGCGTCGCCCACGAAGGCGGGTGCGGACCCAAGCGGGTCACTTGACCATCCACCCCGGCCGCCCCGCCCGTCCTGCGGGGCGGCCACCCCACACCACCAAGAAGGCCGACACCGCCAGCAACGCCCTTGCTCCTTGCAGCGCCGGATCGGCCCGTTCGAGATCGGGGACCCGTGGCCGCCCAACGTCGGTACCGCCGCCCACGAATGGCCCGCCCCTGCTCTTGCCGGCGGTCACGACGAACACTGACTTCGACCTCGGCGAACCCGACGGCATGTACCGGCCTGTCAGCCGCCTCATGCCGGTGCGTCCCTCCGACCACCTACACCCTCCTGCGAAAGCGAGTACGCATGCCCGCCACCACGATCGTCTCCTCCGGCGGTGCGTTGCGCCTGTACGACGACTCGGTCCAGACCTTCGACCGGCTCCCCGTCGCGACGTACACGATCCGATTCTCGAAGATGACCGGCTACAGCCTCCACGAGACCAATCCCCTGTCCCCGGGAGAGGAGGCCGTCTACGGCGGCCATGCCACGCGCGTGGGCCGGATCGCCACCGGCTACGCCGCGATGGACCGCTCGCTCGGCGTCATTCTCTCCGGCGACAAGGGCATGGGGAAGTCGCTGATGATCCGCATGCTCGCCGAAAAGATGCGCGAGGAGCACGAGCTGCCGACGGTCCTCGTCCAACACTCGACGCCCGGCCTTGCCTCCTTCCTCGACGAGCTCGGCGAGTGCCTCGTCGTCTTCGACGAGTTCGAGAAGGTCTTCGCGCCGGGCGATGACGACGAGGCCCCGCAGAACCAGTTCCTCTCGCTCTTCGACGGCCTCTCGACGACGAAGCGCCTCTACGTCCTCTCTGTCAACTCGCTCGACCGCACGAGCGACTACATGCTCAACCGCCCGGGCCGGTTCCACTACCACATGCGCTTCGCCTACCCGGGGCCCGAGACCGTCGCCGAATACCTGCGCGACCAGGTGCCCGGGATCACCGAGGCGGAGGTCTCCGCAGTCGTCGAGTTCTCGCGCAAGATCGACCTCAACTTCGACCACCTGCGCGCCATCGCCTTCGAGCTGGGACTGGGGGAGGACTTCGCCGCGATCATCGGTGACCTCAACATCAAGCGCACCAGCCGTCGGGGCCACGATCCCGTCCACGCGGTCATCTCCTGGCCCGACGGCGACACCGACGAGATCGACGGCGAGCTCGACCTCTTCGCCCCCGACGCACTGCAGTCGATCGAGAGCTGGCACTTGGACCTCGAGCTGCGCCTGCGGATGCGCGATGCCCTCCCCACCCCAGACGGTTACGCACTGCCCGCCGGTGCCTTCGAGCTCATCGACACGCGGACCAACAAGGAGCGCGTCGAGGCGGGAGAGGACGACAAGGAGCCGGACCTCTCGGGCGCGTCGGTGCTGCTCCAACGGCCGCCGAAGCATTCGATCGACTTCTAGCGTGCAGTCACCCAACTCGCCCAGTCCCTGCCTGCTCACGCCACTCACAACAGGAAGACCGGTGTCTCCGAAACTTCCGCGACCCGGCGATCGCGTCCGCCTCACCGGCACCATCCCTGAGGACCCGAGCTCGCTGCCGGTCGGCACTGTCGGCACGGTTCTCTCCGTCCATACCGACGTCGGCCAGATCCACGTCGACTGGGACTCCGACCGGGGCCTGATCCTGCTCACCACCGACCCCTACGAGATCGTCGACGACCGCCTGAACTGCCTCAACTGCAAGGGCACGGGCCGGTCCGAGCGCGGCTGGGCCGGAAGCTCATCGCCCGACGGCGAGACCTGCCCGGACTGCCGCGGCACCGGTGTCGACGCCACGCCCTACGGCGTCGGCTACGACCACTGCCCGCACTGCGGCGCGGACTGGAAGCAGCCCCACAACTCGGGCTGCCCGACCCTCCACTGAAAGAGCGGATGCTTCATGCCACGCCCCGTCGACCCCTACGCCCGGGCCTATGCCGACTTCCGCAGGAACACCGAGCACCACGAGCTCCACGTCCTCCATGACGACGGGCTGTATCGACACCTACGCGTCCAAGGCCCCGGTACCCGGATGTGGTCCTGGGACGTCACGACCTGGCCGGGACACCTGGCCACCTCCGGCGACATCGCCAGCGGCCACGTCTTCGCCCGCGAGCCCGACATGCTGGCGTTCTTTTCACACGCAGGCAAGAGCGAGAGCCACTACACCGACGGCGCGCCATCGATCGACGTGGGCTACTGGGCGGAAAAGATCCAGGGCCGCGATCTCGTCGACGTCAAGACGTACGACCCCGACTCGTTCCTCCAGCAGGTGCGTGAGCACCTTGAGGAGCACGACGAGATCGGCACCGAGGCCGGAGAGTTCCGCGACCGCCAGATCGCGCTGCTGACGCACATTCACGAGCTGCGCGGCCTCGACAAGGATGCGCGAGCGCAGCTCTTCGAAGCACACTGGGCCGCCGAGGAGAGCTGGGCCGCCCTCGACGGGCGTCGTACGACCAAGGTTCAAGGCTCGACGCTGCGACAGGGGCACCACGAGGCGGCCCGCTCCACCCTGTCCGCCCTGTCCGCCCTCTGGAGCGTCGACGGGATCGACGACGAGGCCTTCAACGCCCTGATCGAAGAGCACGACTACAGGGAGCTCGCCGACCTCGAGGTCCCGCGTCTGACACCGGCCGAGCGCCGAGAAGAGATCCTCGACGACGCCAGGTCGCACGCCGACAGCGACCCGGAAGCCCACACGTGGCTCGCTGAGCACGAGGACGAGGTCGGCTCCGACACCTGGGAGTGGGACCTGCGCGAGTACGGCGTTCACTTCCTGTTCGCCTGCTACGCGCTCGACCTCACGACGCGCCTGTGGAACGAGCACGTCGAGTGCCGCGGCGTCAATGACACTTACGTGCTCGTCCGTAAGGGCCGGGTGCAGAACCGCCCGGCCCAGCCGGTGATCGACGTGAGCATCCTCGACCATGGAACGCTCGAGACCTCGATGGCCGCCGGTGCCCTTGATACGCGCGAGCGGATCATGGCGGTGCCCCAGGCCCGCGAGGAGCTGCGCGTCACGGTCCACGAGCTCACCGAGCTCGTCCGGGAACACGGCGACGAGAGCGCCCATGCTCACCTCGACCAGGCGATCGACCGGGAGATGGCCGCCTCCGAACGAGCCCTCGACCACCGAGAGATCCACGCCTACTGGGCCGCCGTGCGCGCCGAGCGCGAGGAACAGGCCCTGGCCCGACCCTCATCCGTCCCCGCTCACTCAGGAGCCACCAGGACCACCCTCCTTCGACGAATCCTCGACCGGCTCGGGCTGTGGCAGCCGCCCCCGGTCGCGTCAGTCGAGCAGCCCTCGCCCCGCGACGTCGAGCGCGTGCAGGACTGACGGTGCCTCAGCGATCGCTCACCTCGATCCCAGGAGTCGCCCACGGAACCGAGCCCCGACACGCTCATCGTCATCGCGGCGATCCTGGACGGCCGCTACTCCCAGGACCAGCAGTTGCGCGGTACCGGGTTCTAGATGATCGGCGCGCACGGCATCGCTGATGAGATCGGCTTCCACAGCTCCATGGAGGACGCGGTCCTACACGCCCTGGACCACCACTACCCGTCGCCCGAAGGGGCGACCACGGAACGCACTGACGCCGCCGGTCCCATCCCCCAACAGGACCACCGGCGTCAGTGTCGACCGCCCAGGCCGGGAGCGAAGTAGAGACCCGTGCCCGGCCTGGGCGCGCTTGTCCCACCCGACGAGTCAGGAAGGCAGCAGTCCCAATGTACGAGAACAACCCGCTGTGCGAAACCACTTCGGTCCAGACGCAGCACGATGAGCGGGAGCATGACTTCCTCCCGGCGAACCTCGCCGACATCCCCGGCAAGTTCGATCAGGAGGAGCTGACCCAAGCCGAGACCGTCATCCACCTGCACTACTCGGCGCTCCTCACCGACTGGTGGGTGGCCGAGGTCTGGCAGGACCGCGACACGCAGAAGTGGATGGCCTACGGATACTGGCGTCCCACTCCCGACGCTGCGGCGCTGTGGGACTCCTTCTGCCTCACCGACCTGGAGCGCCTGGTCATCCCCGCGACCGCCGACCCCGTCCTCCAGGTCGGCGATGTCAGCACTGGCGCGACCCCGCGACTGATGGTGAGGCGCGACCTGGAGTGGACCCCCACCCCCGCTCACGGGGTCGTCCCCGGTGTGGAACTGGAGGAGCGCCGTGTCTGAGCTGACCCCTGCACACCTGCACGTCCCTGTACTGCCTCCGACCGTCTTCGGTGACGGACACGAGTGGATGCAGAACCTGCGCTTCGGCTGGAAGCCCGTCCCCGCCTGGGGACGCGGCATGCGAGCCCTCGGTGATTGGCCGCTGGTCATCGTCGTCCACCTCAACGACCAGCGGAACGGCGTTTACGCAGTGGCCACCTACATCAAAGGCGACATCACCTGCCGGGTGTTCACCGACCGGGCCGAGCGCAACGCCGCGACCGACGAGATCGCGGCCGAGCACCGGAGGCTCACCAGCGAAGGGCCGTTCGACCTGCCCCCCGAGGGCAAGCCTCTGCTGACCCAGCATACGGACCTCTCCATCTGGGACCGCTACCTCGCCGAGAAGGACCAGCTTTCCGAGCCGAAGGAAGAGAACCAGTGAGCGGCACCGAGAACTCCACGTCCGGGCTGGTGACGGCGTGCTCCGTCTGCGGCGACCTCATCAACACCATCGAGTTCACGGCTCCGGACGGCGAGCGCACGTGGGTGTGGGCGCACGGGTCCAGCGCGGACCACGATCCGGTCCCCGCCCCGGCCGACACGGCCGACGTGGCGTGTCGCTGCGACTTCTGCTCGGCGCCCAACTGGGGGTGGACCATCCGCACGACCAAGCGCTTCACGGTGGTCGCGGGCGAGGGTGCCAACGGTTACCAGGCGAACGACAACGGCCGCTGGTCGGCCTGCCTGCCCTGCAAGCGCCACGTGGTCAACCGAGACGTGGCACGCCTGCTCCACAGGGCCATGATGGAGGTCCGCAAGTCCTTCCCTGGGGAAAGCCAGGAGTTTTACCGGGCGGCGCAGAAGGAGCTCGAAGGCTTCTACACCGGGTTCTTCCTCGCCGAGCCCGGCGAGCCCGAGCGGACCGTCAAGTGAAGGCCACGGCGGTGTCCAAGGTCCTCATCGGAGTGGACGGCACCGTGACCCTAGGACTGACCGGCGAGGTCGGGGACATCGAGATCACCGTCCCCCTGTCCTACCTCGCGACCGTGGCCGATTCCCTGATGGCCGACCGCGAACTGGCCGTCCAGCTGGACGACGAGACCGCCGCTCTGGCGGTGGCGTGTCTGTACCGGGTCCGCGCCATCCACACCCGACTCTGATACCGACCGGCCCCGGTCGCGCCGTGCGCGCGGTCGGGGCCTCCCCTTGAGGAGCACCACAGCATGGTGAAGATCGACAACGATCGACTGCCCGGCCTGCCGAACGTCTGGTACTGCGACGACGGCTACGACTGGATGGGCAAGCTGTCCGACGACTGGAAGGTTATCCCCAACTGGCAGGGGGAGGAGATGGGCGACTGGCCCTACGTGATCGTGGCGGCCTGCGACGACCCGCAGGCCGACGTCTACGGGTACGCCCGGTACGTCGAGGGGGACGTCATCCTCGGCGCTTACGACTCTCACCGCGAGCGGGATAACGCCCTGGAGAACTACCACCTGTGGCAGATGGGCAGGAAGAACACGTGAAGCCCAAGCGCATCCGGGTGGTGTTCACCGTCGATGCCTCCGCTGACCGCTGGCAGACCGAGGAGCTGAAGACGCTGATCGCGGTGGCCATCTCCGAAGCCGTGCCCGAGGAAGTGCCCGGGGCGAAGATTCGCTGGCACTCGCTCGGCGGAGCCAAGCCCGAAGTCGTGGAGACGGCTGAGATGTACGGGCGCTCGGTTCGGCGTCAGATGGAGCTGGACGCGAACGACTACTGGTCCTGATGGACCATTGACCCCGTCCACGAGTAGATCTTCTCGTTGGTCGGGGCATCTCAGACCTGGCCTCGCTGACGGACCTCCGCCCATCACCCGCGCGGCTGAGCCCGTGCGGAGTGGGTGGAGTGGTGGTCATGGCATAACACCCGAGGGTTGTCCTCATCGCGCAGTTCGTTCGGGACCTGCTGGAGGTCAAGTCGAAGCAGCCCTGGGGCTCACTGCAAGCCCCACCCTGCCGGAGAGAACCGGTGACCACGTCACCGAGCGCGCGCCGGTTGACCGCGATTTGACGGGCGCCCGCCTCGATCCCAGGAGCCGCCCGTGGCATCAAGCCCCGACTCGCTCATCGTCCTCACGGCGATCCTTCTCATCTTCGTCCCGCTCGCCGTCATCGCCCACGCGATCGGTCGGCGTCGCAGGTGGCGCGACCCCCAGCGCCTGTTCACCTGGGAACAGAAGAGGACCCTCCTCGCCCGAGCCCGCTGGCGCTGCGAGCACAAACACCCCCTATGGCTGCGCTGCCGGGCGACGACCGGGCTCCAAGCCGACCACATCGTCCCGTGGAGCAGGGGAGGAGCGACCGCGCTCCTCAACGGGGCCGCTCTCTGCCAGCGGCACAACGCCCGCAAGTCGAACCACATGCCGTCGCCCCTCTACCAGTGGCGACTGCGCCAGCGAAGAAGGAAGTACTCATGACCAACGGAGACGACTCACAATTCATCGGAACGAGCGGAGCTCAGAGATTTACCCACATCGTTAACGCTGCAGGGGATCGAATCACCGGCAAGCTCGACTACGCCACCGAGGCCTACGTCACCGATGGCGGAACGTACGTCATCGCCTCGACGACCATGATCAACGACGACGAGCGTTCCCACGACCTCGTTGCCGTCCTGCCGTTACCCATCGAGGACACCCGAGTCGTCGTCTTGCGTCCGACCGTCAACCCTGATCTCGTCGATGCGCTGCGCACAGAGCTCGACCCGCAGGACGACGACTCGGGGACCAACGCTCCCCGCCGCGAGTTCGAGGACTCCGAGGCACTGGGTCATGCCCTTGAGCACATCGGTGACCCCGACACCCCGTCATGATCACCGCCGTCGTTGATGGCCAGACCCACGAGTTGCGGGACCGCTTCGACGCCTCCCTCCGCTCGTCTCTCGCCGACAAGGAGAACTGACATGCCCGAGCCCACTGCGTACACCCACCACCAGATCTCCGCAGCCCTCAACCGAGCTGTCGAGGACATCACCGATGCCGCGCGCCTGCCCGATGTAGGCACGATCGACGCGCTCAACCTCCTGGTCAACGCAGCGACCCACTACCTCGAGCATCCGGACGACGGGCTCGCCGAGGCGGTCGAGGTGGACTACGACGCCACTCTCGACGAGGTTCTTGGCTGGATCTCGTCCTGATCGGCCCAGCCGGCCCCCCGTAACTCGATCGAGGACCACCGCGATCACCGATCCCCCACCGTCGCGCTTGCCTTCGCCTGCAGGTCACGAAGGAGAACACCGTGCCTGACTACACCGTCTATCTCCGCGACAGCCAGATCGCCGCCTCGCGCGTGCTGCGCGTGGGCGCGGCCGCCGACCGCATCGCGCACGTGTGGACCAACGCCACCACACACGAGGCCATCACCGCGCACCCGGTCTCCGCCACCACCCCGTTGCGGGCCCTGGAGCAGATCCTGGAGGAGCTGTGCTGGCCCGCAGGTGGACCGCGCCCTGGCGGCCAAGTTGATCGCGCGGACTTATGTCCTGGGCGCCCACAATCACCTGCACATGGCGGTGGGAGCCCGGGGCGTGATCGCCGCCTACGGCAAGCGGACCTACGTCGAGGACGTGATCGAGCACACCGATGAGCTGGCTGATCTCCTCCAGGACGCGGCCGAGATCGAGCTCGGCCTGCTGTCCCTGGGGCAGGCCTAGCACGCCGACCAACGCTGGAAGCTGGTCGGCCCCTGCGGCATGTGCGCGGTGGAGTCCAACCCGCGCTGCCGGTTCTGCGCCTAGAACACCGACCCCACGACAGAAGAAACACTGCAAAGCGGGCGAAGCAGAAACGCCGCCCGCGAAACCGAGCCAAAGAGGATCCCATGTGCGACACCGAAGCCGTGGTGTGCAGCTGCGTCTACGAGTTCATCGAGGCCGGATTCGGTCCGCGGATGCCCGAGCCCTCCGCGCCGAAGCAGCGCCCCCTCGACCTCCCTCGGCGAGTGATGGGCGTGGGCGACGTGCTCATCCTCGGCGACCCCTGGGGTGACAGCGGCCACGAGGAATGGGAGATCGTCCACATCATCTCCGAGCACGCCTGCTACGAGCACAGCGAGGTCAATTCGCAGGCGGACCTCAGCGACAACCACGTCCACCGGTTTCGCCGCGACGACTGCCCGATCCGCATGCTGAGCCCGAAACTCACCGGCCACTACAACATCCACGCCCTGGGCGATTCACTGGCCACCGAGGGCCTTGGACACGCGCATCCCTCGCCTGAACAGAAGCAAAATCTACGTTAGAAATTCCGGGGTCAGACCGTCCCCGACCTCACACGAATAGACCACGATGCCCCCTCTCAGCGCCCCCAGCTCGCCACACTGGCCAGTGCCGATGCCACCGCACGCCTGGAAGTAAGCACCGCACGCCTGGAAGTAAGTCACCCCAACACCCTGCGCAGTCTACGCAGCGCCGGGCTGGCCACCCAGGTGTGCGGCGACCAGGACCGGCCCATGCGCCCCACGATCTGGCGATCTCCGACACGGGTGTGCGAGCGATGCTCACCACCGCACAGGCACGTTAAGCCGCAGAGAAGGCCAACGTCACGGTCAATGAATGGTCCATCGCCCGCGTTGGTTCCCACAGGCCCATCGCAGGCCGGGTCAGCGCGATCTCCTGCCATCGGCAGCGGACACGACATCCGCGTCGTGCTGGTCCCCGAACAGAGCCCTTCCATCAACCATCGCGCCCTTCGAGCCCGCCCCGCGCACGACTGCGACGGATTCACCCTCAACGAGTACAACGCCGACTTCGTCACGACCCGCCCAGTCCTAAGACCCCGGCATTCGAACGGAGATTCTTGTGAGTACCAAGGCCGAGCGCGCCGCCCTGATCGAGATGGCCCTCAAGGAGTGGGGCGTCGTCGTGGAGATCCTCACTGAGCAAGGTGAGGTCTGGCCGTACACCGACCCCACCCGGTGGGGGGCGGGATTGACCAGCGCGATGGAGCGCGTCAAAGCCTTGACCGAGGCCTGCGCTGTCATCGGTGCCGACGACGCCCGCGACATTGGGCGTCTGGCCGACCTCTACGACCGTATCCACGGTCGTTGACCGCTTCCCCCGGTGTCGGGGCGCGTCCACCGTCGCGCCCCGACATTGGTTGCGGTTTTGTCTGATGCGGTTCGCTCTCTGACGAAAGGTCGATCCCATGTGCTCGAAGTACGTCGACACCCCGAAGTTCGCTACCTGCCCGGCGACTTCCCCGGCGCACCCCCCGCAAGGCCCACGTCGTTGAGGAGAGCAGAGACCGCACGCTGATCTGCTGGATCTCCTACCCCGCCACCGGCGCTATTCGGGAAGTGAGCGCTTCCTCGGTGTAAACCGACTTCGCCGCCGCCCGGCGTGCCTACCGGCCCCTCGGGCGAATTCTCGACCTCCGATGGGGCGCGCCCCACCCCAAACCAACACGCGCCACGGCCAAGAACGTGGAGTTGGAGGCGAAGTACGAGCGCGCCCGCCAGGGCCGTGAGCGCTACTGGGGCAAGTTCATCGCTGCCCGTGCGCTGTCTGAGCAGCGTCGCTACAGGTCGCCTGCAAGAGCTGGCCGAGCCCGGCGAGGAGTAGTCCAGGATTCCCGGGGCGGGCCTGTGCCGTGAATAAATGCACAATCTGCACAAGAAAGAGTCGATGTGAGCACTTTCGCCACCCCCCGTGACCTGATGCTTTCCCTGATCGCGCACCGGATGAGGGCCAGCCTCGAAAGGCGGTGGATGGACACCTCGATCCAGGATCTGCCCTGGTGCGGTCGCTGTCGCATCGACATCGACCTCATCACCAGCCAGTGCGAATGCTGGCACGACAACACCAACGCACCTCTCACCCACTGGCCCAGCCAGGCGAAGGGTGCCAACACCCCGCCTTACACCCAGCCCACGCAAGACCGCTGACTCCCGGCCACCGTCGCGCCTGGGGGCAGTGCCCGGGAGCCACCTCCACCACCTCACCAGGACCGAACAGGAGATATGACATGGCTGATGCCGATTCCGAACTCGTCCATCGCATCATCTCCGAGCTCGGGCTCGGGGCCGAGCAGCTGACCCTGCTGACAATCCTGCTCGACCCCGCCAACGACCCGTATGAGTCGGCGACGAGCGCCCAAAACATGCTCAACGAGTTCGAGGCCTTCACCGGCAACGATCCTTCGGAGGCGCGCGCCGTCGCCGAGCGCCTGCGCGCCCACCACGACCGCGCCCAGGGCCGGACGGGTGCCCTCGAGTTCGAGTTCGTCTGCGACGGCGAAAGAAGCATCGATGGTGTCAACATCATGACCGCGCTGGGCACCTCCGGCACCTGGTTGGCTATCAGCGAGGACAGCAAGTACTTCTTCGCCGACCGCTACGAGCTGTCCGGCCTGCCCGCTGCTCTCAAGCTCGCCGAGAACATCACCGACGAGTACGAACGCCTGATGGAGATCGCCTCGCGCGTTGCCCTCACCGAGGCACCCGGTCGGCCCACGGCCCTGTCCGAGCTGCCCGACGGCCTCTACGCCTCTGGCGAGCACACCTGGCAGAAGACCGGTGCTGACTGGACCCCCGTCCTCGAGCCCGGCCAGATCCCGGACGACGTGCCGACCGGGCCGGATCCCCACGGTCTCAAACGAGTCCAGTGGGTGCATTCACCGGTCAACGCCGTCGCCGACGACTGACCCATCGACAAGGGGGCCCTGAATCCCGCCAACGATTCTGTGCCTGTGGCCGACCATCGGCCAGGGCAGTACCAACTCGACTAAGTCCTCGATGAGACCGCCGAGGTCAACGGTCGTATCACCGATCCGTAACGGATCGTGTTGTGTCATCGATCATTGTGAACCTCGACCCCGGCCCCGGTAGCACTGCGCTACCGGGGCCCTTCGCCCGGCGTTGCCCGATCCCCGGATCGACCGCCAAGAAGTGGAACACCGCCAACCGATGCTGCCAACCCCTGGGCGCCCACCTCGACACCACCTCGACCACACCCACCACCGAGAACCAGTCTCCGACCCCCCAACAGCTTCCCGTTCTGAAAGGCACACCGAGATGGGCGACCCCACCACCCCGGCGTTCCGGCCCGGCGATCGCGTCCGCACCCTCCCTACCGACGACGAGACCCCCGCCGGGTCCCTGGGCACCGTCACCGAGCACTACCCCCGCCGACCTGGATTCTTGGACGGGTACGGCGTCCTCCTCGACGACGACCCCACGGGCCTATCCGCCCATTACGACACCCACGAGATCGAGTCTGCCCCGGCCCCGGACGACCCCGCCGAGGAGGCTTGTACCGATGGATGACCACACCCTCACCGGCGCCAAACTCGCCGCCCTCGGCGCCACCGACGAACAGATCGTCGACATGGGCCCCACCCTCGCCCGAGTCTGCTCCGAACGCGCCGACGCCGCGATCATGGCCGCGAAATACGACGCTGTGTGCGAGCGCTTCGCAGATCTGTACCGCGAGGTCGTGATCCTCCGCCGCCAGGTCGGGATTCTGGAGGGCCAGCTCCACGACCGGGACGCCCGCATAGCCGAGTTGAAGGCCAAGCTCCACACAGAGGAGACCGACCGTGGCTGACCGCGCTCTCACTCCTGACGAGATCGCCCTCATCGACGCCACCGTCGACCGGGTCAACACCGAATGCGCCGACGCCGCGACCATGGCTGCCCGCTACGACGCCGCCTGTGTCCGCCTCGCCGAACAGCACGACGAGAACGTGAAAATCCGCCGCCGCATCGAGGCCCTGGAAGACCAGCTGGCCGACGCGCGGGCCAAGACCGCCCGGGAGTCCGCGCTCGTCTCCGAGGCCCGACACGAACGGGACACCATCCGCCAGGAGACACGGGGCCTTCGCCGCGAAGCCGCCGACCTCATCACCGGCGACCGTTCCGATGCCCTGCACTGGGCCGCCCGCCAGCTCCGGAAGACCCCGATGCCCACCGCGCTCACCGGGCCCTACTGGTACGGGCAGGGCTGGAAGGACGCCATCGACCACCTGGAAGACGCCCTCGCCGGAGTGCCGTCGGACGCGCAGACCGAGATCGCCGAACAGGCCGCCGAGAACGCCCGCCTCCAGGAGCTCGCCTACCGCCGGTGGATCGCCTGGCAGTCCGCCCGCCGTCGAGCCAGCCGCCCCTGAAGCTGATGCGCTTCAGGAAGAGCGACGATTCCGCCACCGCCGCACTCCGCGCCCAGCTAGCCACGACCACGACCCCACACCGCGGCGAGACCCACCCCGGAACCGAACAGAACACCACCCGATGAGCAACACCCACGTAAAGAACCTTGCTGGCATCGCACTGGCTCTCTCCGGCCTGGTCCGTGTGTGGAACGCCCGGATCCGACGCAGCCTGTTTGCCGTTGCGATCTTCCGCACTACCACCCGCGCCGGGGGACGCCCGATGCCCTTCGGCGTCACCCTTACCCTCGGAGACCGCTCCGCGGAGGTCGCTGTCATCCACCTGACCGACCCCGACACCGCGCACACCGAAGTCGCCGCGCTCCTACGCCGCGTCGCTGACCACCTCGACCCGGCTGTCCCTGGCGGCGCTCAGAGCGGCGACACCGAAAGCTCGTAGACCCACCCCGCCCCGGGACGCACCCGTCCGCGCCCGAGGCCCACGAAACGAACGGATTCTCAATCACCGTGTCAAGCCGCCACAGGCCTGACCGGCCCCGAGCACGCCCAGGAGCAGGACGGCGTAGCTGTTGGCCAGATCCACCGCCCACCGCACCTGGACGTCTTCTTTGACGGCCTTGGCGGTGAGGACCTCGATACCGCCCTGGCCATTGCGGACCAGCTTGGACCACAGCACCCGCACCCGCAGCGCGGATTACGAATCCTGAGGAGCACCCAATATGTTTCACCCCGACGACCGCGTCCGCACCACCATCACCCTCACCTCCGCCCCAAGCTTCCCACCCGAGCACGCCATCCCTGCGGGCTCCCTCGGAACCATCACCAGCATCAACGGCCGCGGCGAGTACATCGTCGTGATCGACGACCATGTCTACACCGAGGGCCTGAACTTCTCCGCGGACGAGATCGAGGCCATCTGATACTCATCTACATCACTTTGTCCGGTCACATCTCAGTGGCCCCGGCGATCAGGGATGGGTATTGCCCAGTGGTCACCCATGCCCTTGTTGTACTGCTCTGAAGCCCCGGTACCATTCGCACTTCGTTGAGTCCATGGTTGATCCATCTTCTATATAATGTCCATTTGGTAGATCATTGAATGGATGGAAGGGGGAGTGATGCACGAGGATGAAATCGACGCCGACGGGGGAGGGGCATGCGAGCGGGCAGTCGGGCAGGGGAGCCTGAAGCAGCGGCTGCGCTGGCCGCCGTGATCGTCGTCGCGTCCGCGTGGCGTCTGCTACGTGGTGGTGCGCATCGACTTGCTCGCCCCGCTCCTGGCCTAGGTCCCTTCGGTCAAGGCCTTCGTGGCCGGGTGCATCGAGGGGCCCGGTGCGTTTGGAGGGCCGTCATCGTCTTTTTCTTGTCCAACCTCGGCATTATCGCGATCCTCGAAGAGGACCTGAGGGTGAGGTTCTGATGCTCCGCAAATTCCGCTTCATCGTCGGCCTCTGTGTACTGGCTGGCGTCTCTGTCGCAGGTGTGATCGCCTGGGTCACCGGCTTCTTCTCCCGCCTCGCCGCCGACCTCTGGAGCCGACTCCTGGACCTCATCGACGGCTTGAGCGCCAGCGGCATCCTGGCCAGTGTCGGAGTCGGCACCGCGATGCTCGTCATCGTCCTCATCGCCGTCATGGCCATCACGGACCACTGAACCCGCCCAGAAAAAGCAGGAGCCCCGAGGAACGATTCTTGGGTTCTAGCGGTGGTCGCAACACCCTGACTTTGGGGAGGTTGCGACCACCGTGTCGTTCACCAAGCAGGAACTGGCCCGTCTGCGAGCACAGTTCCTGGAACAGATGGCCAAGACCGGGAACGTCACCGAGATCGCCCGATCACTCGGTATCAACCGCAACACCGCGTTCGGGTGGGCACGCAAGGCCGGGCTGCGCTCCCAGCGTCAGCAACGACCGCACCCGGCTCGAGGCGAGTACGAACGCCTACGCAAGGACGCCGTGCCCCGCCGCGAGGCCGCACGACGAGCAGGGATCAACGAGCGCACCGCCCGAGACTGGGACCACGGGGTCCGCAAGTCCCGTAACTCCAGGTTCTATCCCGATGGGCGGCGGGTGAACTACTCCACTAGGCAGACCACCATAGAGTCCATGGACAGTCCCGCACCTACCGTGGCCACGCTCGAAAAGCAGGTCGATCCGCGTTTTTTGTCCCTGGCTGACCGCGAGAAGATCGCGGACCTGGAGCGGGCGGGGTGGAGCCTGCGAGCGATCGGCCGCGAACTGGGGCGCCCGCCCTCCACGATCAAGCGTGAGATCGACCACCACCGCAACACGGACGGCTCCTATGGTGCCTATGCGGCTCAGCGCCGGGTGGTCGCCCGCAGAGCTCGCCCCAAACCGGCCAAACTGGCTGCTCCTGGACGCTTGCGCGGCTACGTCGCCACCGGTTTGCGGGAACAATGGTCACCGGAGCAGATCAGCAACCGGCTCGTTGAGGACCACCCCGAGGATGAGGACATGCGTGTGAGCCACGAGACGATTTACCAGGCTCTGTATGTCCAGGCGCGTGGCGGGCTCAAGCGTGAGGTCGCCGCGGCGCTGCGCACCGGCAGGGTCCGACGCAAACCCCACCGCTCACCCGAGCAACGCCAGCACCGGTTCGTCGATGAGATGGTGATGATCAGCGAGCGTCCCGCCGAGGTGGCCGATCGTGCTGTCCCGGGCCATTGGGAGGGGGATTTGATCACGGGTGCGTACAACAAGTCCGCGATCATCACCCTGGTCGAGCGCTCCACCCGGTACGTGATGCTCGGGCACCTGCCCGGTGAGCACACCGCTGAGGCGGTCGGAGGTGTGCTGAGCGAACTGGTCGGGTCGCTGCCCGAGCACCTACGGGGATCGTTGACCTGGGACCAGGGCAGTGAGATGGCCGGCCACAAGGCGTTCAGCGTGGCCACGGGGGTGCCGGTGTTCTTCTGCGATCCGGCTTCTCCCTGGCAGCGTGGGTCCAACGAGAACACTAACGGGCTGCTGCGTCAGTACTTTCCTAAGGGCACGGATCTGTCGGTTCACGGCCGGTTGGATCTGGAGCACGTAGCGCACAAACTCAACGGTCGCCCACGCAAGACGCTCGGCTGGAAAACCCCAGCCGAGCGTCTGACTACACTCGTTTAATCAACGAGGTGTTGCGAGGACCCCTTGAATCCGCCATTCCTCGGGGCTCCTGCTTTTTCTCTCTGCCGGCTGAGTGGCCCTCCGTAGTTCTCACACTACGGCGAACTCGCGCTGGGTCTCGGTGATTCCGTCGAGCACGCCGTGGCAGGCGTCGAGGCTGCGGTTGACGCTGCGCGAGGCGGAGAACTTCAGCACCGAGTAGTCGCCGACGTTCTCCTTGCCGAAGCGGACCTTGTGCCCCTTGTGGTCCTGCCTGTAGAACCGCCCGAAGCCATTGAGTACGACCACGTCGCCTCCGGCCACGGAGTCGATGAGTTCACCCATGAGCGCCTGGTGGGCCTGGCTCATCGTCTTGATCGACAGCCCCGACCTCTTCGCCGCGCGTGAGATGAATTCGCGCTTGTTGATGCGCCGGCCCGTTCCTGTTTCCATGGCCTGCTCACTGCTCCTCGACATCGCATCCTTCCTTGAAGGCCAGTCTGTCCGACTCGAATGACGATGCGCAGGACCCAAGATATCCTGTTTATCATCGATGAATGGTCATTCCATCTCCGGTCCCAAATCGCTGGACTGCTTGTCCCGGTACGACACCGACTCGACCCGCACCTCGCCGTCATCTCCCGTGATCACGCGGTCCTTCCTGTTATCGAAGGCCTCCTGCTCCTTGATTCGATGAGCGGCCTGGAGCCGGGCCTGCACGTTCATCTGCCCGAACTCCATCATCGAACTCAGCGACTGCTTCAAACCCGTCTTCATCACCCCCTGTCGCCGCTGCATCGCCTGGCGCTGCTGGGACCACCGCGCCCGGTCGTCGGGCTTGACGTAACCGAACATCTCGGCGAACTTCGAGCCCCGCGGCTCGTTGTGCTGCTGCATCGCCTCTTCCGACATCTCTCCTACCTCTCCTCTCGCGCTTCATCCCCCGACCCCTCAGACCGGTTGGGGATCCTCATGGGCGGCGTCGTAGTCCCGGGCCGACTCATACGCCGGGCCCCCGTCTGCTCCGGCGTAGTACGGTCGTGGCTTCGCCTTCATCGCGATGATGAAGTCCCGCGGGTTGTCCGCGGCGTCCTTGAGCACCACCTTCCAGTCGGGGCCGAACTGCTCGTGCATGAGGTCTTTGACCTCCGGGCACTGCTCGGCGACCTCATCCATAGCGTTGGCGTAGGCCATCGAGTACGCCGCCCGCTGGGCCTCGGGTTCGACGCCGTCGACGGTCATCGTCGCCATCATCACCTCGGATTGCTCGACGGCCATGCGTACGCCGGCGGGGACCCCGCGCAGGTCCATGCCCTGCCTGCGTCCGGCAAAGCCGACCATGTACCCGATGGTCATCTCCCGGAAGCGTTCGCCGTCGGCCCTGCCGTCCTTCATGTCCTTGCTCACCGCGTCGGCGAACGAGATCCGCATCGTCTCGGTGACCGCCGAGCTGTGCTCATCGCGCGTCATCGGCGGGCGCAGGGAGAAGGTCGCCTCGCGTGGCATCCTGACGCCGATGTGGTTCGCCCAGTTCCCGCGCCACTGCTCATCCCGGGCCCCGGTGGCCCCGTCGGTGCGGTAGTCCTTGGTGATTCGTGCATGGGCAGTGCCCTTGAGCATCGTCCACAGCTCCGGCTCGTGCTCCATCCGCGCCCCGACCATCTTCTTGATCCGGTCGACGACGTCCTGGCGTTCGAGGCCGTCGTCCTCGAACTGGGCCCACAGGTGCGAGCGCAGCTCCTTGTAGGACTCGTAGATCTCCTGCGATTCCGTCTCCGGTTCCCGCATCTGGACGAAGGCGTTCTCCATCAGGCCCAGCTCCGTCAGCGCTGCCGACTCCGGGGTGTAGAGCTGCCGCTGGCCGCGCTCACGATAGAGCAGGTCGTCGTAGCGCTTGCGCCACTTCCTCGACAGCTGGGCGCGCGCGTCGGTCGAGCCGACCAGCCGTGCCCTCTTCTTCTTGTCGACGACCCCGCTGAAGAAGTCCCTGCGGCGCTCGATGCCCTTCTCGGCCGCGCCGACCCTCGAGCGGGTCTTGGTGTCGATGCGGTCCTGGATCTTCTCCCTGAGCCGGTCCACGTGCGGGCGAGTCTGGTCGCGGAAGTCCTCCGACAGCAGCGCCATCGACGCCATCATCCCCACGGTCTGGATGACCGAGTTGGTGTTGACCCCGCGCGAGAGCGGACGCAGGCAGCTCTGCACCATCATCTGCACGTAGACCTGGTGCATGGCGTCGAGCCGCTTGGTCGCCTTCTGCTCGGTGAAACCGGGCACGAAAATCTGCGCCCGCCGGAGCGAATCGAGGTACTCCTCGCCGGCCATCCTCGCCTCGCTGCGCAGCTTGAGCAGCCGTTCGCGCTCGCTCGCCTCCGGGTCTTCGGTCGCCGCCCGCTCCTCGTCCCTGGCCCGCTGCTCCTCGTGATCAACGATCGTGGCCTGCACGCTCTCGCTGAAGAACTCTCGCGCCTTCTTTCTGCTCTCCTCCCACACACGGCGGGCCCTCTGCCCGGTCGTCGGCCGCTCCTCGGTGAACTCGGCATCGATCGGCTCCTCGTCGGCCGGTCCCGGCCACGGGGAGTAGACCGCCCCGACCTCCGGGGGCGGTTGTGCTTCGGCTCTCTCGGCCGTCCACTCATCGGCGTCGATCCGCCCCTGTGCGTCGACGGCCATGGGCGTACGGCCCACCGGTACCGTCTCCACGTCTGCCAGGCGCTTGCGCCCGCTCATGTCAGAACCCCATTCCTTCGTCACGCCCGCCCGCCACGGGCTGCTCGATGTCGATCGAGGGCGTGTACTCCGGCCGGACGCCGACCACCACAGCTTGGGCCGAGCGTCGATTCGCCTGGCGCGTGCGCGCCTGATCGATGCTGTCGGCGAGCACGTCGCGCTTGAGCACGGCCGTCTCCACCGTCGGCGCTTCGACACCCGTCTCGGCCTCGGCCGACCGGGCCCGCGTTCGGGCTGTGGGAGCCGGGGCGAACTGCTCGTTGCCCGGTCCGTCGTAGACGTTCTCCCGGGCCGCGGCTGCGGACACGAGGGTCTCGAAGTCACCGCCGTAGGCCATGCGGTCCATGACGGTGCCGACCAGCGACTTGTCTTCCTCAAGGTTGCGCACCAGGCCCGTGTCCGGGGCGGTGAGGGCCTGGGCCACTCGCTGGACGTACTCGGGGTTGACCCGCACATTGAAGCCGTCGGGGGCTTCGTAGAAGGCCTGGAACTGTTCGGCCCACTCTGCGGTGCTCGCCTGCACCGGCTTGCCCTCGATGAACGCGGGCTTCCACTGCCCAACGCCGACGTGCTCGAGCTTTCGGCCCCGCCACAGGTCGCGTCCTGGGCCCTGGAGCATCTCGTACTTGTGCCGGGCCTCGGTCGCATCGTGCTTGGCCTGGAGGATCGACTGCGTCACTGGGTAGGTGACCTCGAGGACGGCCTTGAGGTCCTCCCCCCGCAGCGCGCGCACCGCCCGCTGGCTGTAGGAGCCGCCCAGACCGGTGCCGTGGGCCTTGATCGCCGTGGCGAACATCGATGCCTCCTGGTCGGCCTGCGTGATGCCCGGCACTCCCTGCTCGTCGCCGAGGTTGCGGGCGTAGTCGGCGAGCTTGCGCTCGTTGCCTTTCGCGCCGGTCTCGACGCACACTTCGTGGAGGCTCTGTAGGTGCGTCTTCAAGCTGCCGAACCGCAACGCAGAGCCGAACTCATGACGCTGGGCGTACCGGTAGAAGTCGCTGAGCCGACGGGTCAGGTCCACGTTGCTGTCGTGGTTGCGTCGAGCCACGCTTTCGTTCATGTCAGGATCGTCGTAGTTCGGCTCGACAGCGTTAAGGTTCGCCTCGCCGCTGAGCTGGGCTAGGCCATTCTGAAGGAACGGGTCCTTGGAGATTGCCACCTGAGTGTCCAAGGAGACCTGCATTGCAAAAGGGTGGGTCCCGCGCTCGCTCACCACTCCGGTGTCGAGCAGGTTCGCCGGCACCGAGAACTTGGTCATCGCCTCGTCCTTGGCAGCCTGCGAGTGGAGCTTGACCAGCGCCACGGCGTCGCCGTCGAAGTCGCCGTCGAAGCACTTGTCCATCACCGGGTTGATCGCCGCGCCGGTGAGCCGCTCGTCGAGGGCCACACGCATGTAGCGCACGCCCGAGTCGCGTAGGACAGGGTCGCGCCAGACCAGGGCGTGGTCGCCCTCTTCAAGGTCGAGCCGAGCCGCTTTATCCGGAGACAGTGCCACCTGGTCGATGTCCAGCCGGGGGTCGGCTGTCCACACCATTGTCGCCGAGTTCGACAGCCGCGAAGCCATCAGCCCGGTCTTGAAGACGTTGTTCTTGCCGGTAAGTACCCGCGAGGTTACGTCGGCGGTGATCGCCTCGAAGGAGCGCTGGGCCCGCTGGACGGCCGTCGACATATCCGCCAGCAGCTTTGAGCGCTTGTCTGCGGTGAGTCGCTCGTTCGTGAGCTTCTCCTGCATGAACCGGTACCGGCAGGACTCGACGAAGACCTCTTGGTAGGACCGGGTGTAGTCGTGCATCACCGAGGTCCCGTCGTCGAACTCCTGGCCGCTGCGCAGGTGCGAGGAGAGCACGGGCAGCTTCCAGCTGGTCGCCGAGACCTGTTCGGTCTGCTCATCGGTGGGGAAGGTCAGGGCGAAGGGCAGCTCGAGATCGCCCCCACGGTCGCCGATAAGGTCGCCGAAGGACTTGCGCATCGCAATGGTGTTCAGCCCTGGCGTCCGGGTCGATCTGCCTGGTTTCGTGCGGACGAGCTCGGGCATCGGAATGAACCGGCGCGCCGGCGATTCCTCGCCGGGCTCGGCCTGGCCGACCACCCGCAGCGCTCCGTCGGCGTCCATGTCGAGGCCCGCTACCTGCAGGTACTCGCGCACGTTCGACTCAGGGCCGGTGTTGTGCCCGTAGAACTCCCGCATGATCGCCGGGCAGTCCTTCGACCCCAGCGCCCATGCGAGCTGACTCGAGGCCTTACGGCCGCGTCCGGCCTGGATAGCCTCATCGTCGTAAATCTTCGTCTTTTCGTCGACGGCCATGTGGGTGACCACGAAGCGCATCTGGCCGACACCAGCCTCGGCCGCAGCGCTCGGGAACTCGCTGAGCTCTTTCCCGCGCATCGCTGGAGCTATCAGCGTCTCGACCTCGCCGGTCATGAGCTCTCGGGCCGATCCTGCGTTGCGGCGCGAGATCAGCGAAAACGGGCTCATCACCACGTCCATCTGTGGGTTCTCGCGGAACCATGCGACCTCCTCGGCGATGCCCTGTGCCTCGGCGTCCTCGATACTCATCGACCGATCGACGATGAGCGAGACCACGCCCTTGTTGCCGTGCAGGTCGGAGAGCTTGTCGCCGACGACGAGGTCGCGCAGCTGCCCTTCGGCACCGCGGATCTGGTGGGCCGCGGCGAACTCCTTGGACACGACGATCGGGTCGTCGGCCGTCCAGCCGCCGAAGGTCATCATCGCCGTGCCCACAGGCCCGGTCACCTTTGACGACTGCATGATCGTCGAGACCGTCATCTGCTGGCGGTCGAAGGGGTCGTAGCTCAGAGTTTCCAGCTCGGACCGGGTCATGAGTGGGGCGCGGGCACCGGTGAGGGTTTCTGGGTCGCCGGGCACGATCGAGCCGTTGGGGGAGACCTCGGCGTCGGTCGTGAGGTAGCGGACGATGCCCTGGTTGGTCGCCCCGCCGGTCATCACGGGGTCGAAGTAGCCCTCCGGCGCAGAGACGCGGTTAGCGCCGGTGCCAGTGAGCACCGTCATGTTCCGGCCGCCGGTGAGCGCCCAGGCGTCGAAGTGGTTGTCGTCGGCCGGGTCGGTGCGGTCCCGCCCGGCCCGGTACTCGGCGTAGATGGTCGAGCCGGCCTTGACCTCGTTGCTGTAGCGGATCCGCTTCGTCTCGGTCGAAAGGATCGTCTCGATCCACGGGTCCACGCGGGCGCTGACCTCACCAGTGGCGGGATCGATGCTCAGCTCGGTGGCCCGCTCGATGAAGTTGGTTGGGTACTTGGTGCCGTAGAGCTGCGAGTAGACACTGTTGAGACTCGCCGGCTCGCCGACCTCGCTGCGAGTGGCCACAAGGTCGCCGACGATCTGGTGGGCGATGCGCTCGTGGACGAGCTGTTCGTAGCCGCGCAGCACCGTACGCTCCTCGACTGAGGTCGGCCGCTGCCCGGGCGTCTGGGCTCGAATTCGCGCCTGGTAGCCAGGCACGATGAGCGCGTTCTCGCCGGAGGCGAACCGCGTGACGATCTCGCCGTGGTCGCCGACGTCGAAGACCTGCCCGATCTGGCCGGACACCGGTACCCGCGACCCGCCGCGACGCTGCTTCTCGGCGGTGTAGGAGATCACGCCCTTGTCGTCGATGAGGATCGGGCCGGGCGCGGTGCCCGAGCGGGCCAGCGAGTCGTGGACGGTCATGCCGACGCGCTGGATGAACTCCGACGGGTGGGTTCCGATCGGCACAGCCGTCTCGGCGTTGAAACGGACCAGCCGGTCTTTGAACCGCGTGGTCTGGAAGCCGGTGCCCATCATCTCCGCCGGATCGACCTCGGCCCGGCGCAGCGCCGCGGCGAGGTTGTCGAGGTTCGACCACTGGCCGACCGAGCTGGTCATGTACTTGGCCACCCGGCTCGGGTCGAAGCGTTGGTCGCCCCACTCACCGTCGATCTGGTGGGTCTCGGCCTCCCAGGTGCCGATGAGTTCGAAGGGCACGTCGGCCGCGTGGTCGCGGATGATCTCCTCGGGCGAGCCGCCGTAGACGAGGTTGCCCAGGCCAGCTTCGGCGGACTCGCCAATGGCCTCGAGCCTCTCGGCGTACATCTCCTCGGTCGCACCCGGTCGCAGCAGCGAGGTCTGTTCGCCGGTGAGCACGTCCCAGTAGGAGCGCTGGATCGCGGCGACCTCGGCGTCGGCTGAGTACTCCGGGGGTTCGAACTCGACGAGGTTGAGGCCTTGCGAGTGGTGGGCGTGGAACGAGCCGATGATGCCCTCGACGTCGAGGGCCGACTGCAGGTTCACCCGCGCCGACTCCACAGCCGCCCGGCCGTAGGCCTCGGCCGCCTCGGTGTCGACGAAGTAGGTCGGCAGTGTCCGCGAGGTGTTCTCCCGCCGCAGCAGGACCTTCGAGCCCGAGCCGCGCGTGTAGTCGTCGACGACGAACATCGACACCTTGTCGGTGTAATAGGCATCGGGGACCTCGATGGGGCCCGAGCGGCTCGACTCCGTGTGCGTGGCGCCCAGCACCCCGGCAGTTGCTCCTGGGACGTCTTTGCGCCAGACGGGCTGCCCCTGGGCGAAGCGCAGTAGGGCGACGGCCTCGTCAGGGCTCGCCGAGTGCAGAGCCACGCCGCCGTTGATCCAGTGGTTGGTACTGTAGCGCGAGACCAGACCGTTGTCGTAGATGCGGGCCCCGGCGAAGTCCTCCGACTCTCGGGACTCGGTGAGGCGGATCTCCAGGCCCGTGTCCGCCAGGACGGCCTTGATCTGGCCAGGGTTGATGTCGCGGACGACCTCGTAGGCGGTGCCCTGGGCCTTGAGCTCGTCGAGCACGGCCACGGAGCGGGCCACGGCGGCCTGGGACATGAAGCGGTTGCGGTCGATGCGCCCGGTGTGCGGATCCCGTCCGCCGTCGAGGACCCAGCCGCGGACCTGGTTGTACTCGGCCTCGCTCATCTTGTCCATGAGGGCGGTCAGCCCCGAGGCGTCGTCGTAGGTCATCGCCCGACCGGCCTCGACGATCTTGCCGTCGTCGATGCGCCACAGCATCGCATTGCCGTGCTGCGGGGCCGCGACCCGGTTGACCTCGCCGCCGGTCATCTTCGTCACGGCCTCGTCGGGCAGGTAGGACAGCGCGGTGCCCCCACGCTTGATCGTCGCCCGCTCGGCCCACTCGGGGTCATAGGGACTGATCGGCAGCCGCGCCGACTTCGGGTTCGTTTCGCCGCCGATGCCGGTGGCCCGACTGAAGTCCCGCTGCAGCGCTCGGTAGCGCTCGTCGGCAGCGGAGTGGTTGCCGAACTGGGGCTCGTAGCCGCGCACCGACTCGCCCAGTGCCTGATCGATGGCGCTCAGACAGTCCCGAATGCCCAGCTTGGGATGGGCCAGGCGCTGGGCCGTCGCTGGCAGGCCCTCGGCCTCGAGGATCCCCGGGAGCCCGGCGAGGATCCCGTCGACCCGGGACCGGATGGCTCTGGCCTGGGAGATCGGCACGATCTCCGACGTCTGCCCGCGGGCGTGGTCGATGGCCCGGTAGAAGACGAATTCGTAGAAATATCTCCGCAGGCCATGCGCGGACTTCATGTCTCTGCCTCCTCTGGGGCTACGGGTTGCATGATCATGTATAGTCTATTCGACTGATCATTGACAGTCATTGATGACTTATTTTGGTAGGTATATCAGTCATCATTGGTCGTCGATTCCCGTAAGTCCCAGAGACGACTGAACGTCCCCGGCCGCGTCCGGCTCGGGGACGCCCCCTCAGCGACACCGCGCTACGCCGGATGGGACTCCTGGCGCATCTCGACGGCCATGGCCCGGTCAAACGCCCCGTCGGCAAGCACTTCCCACGACTCCAGCGAAGCGAGGTACTGGTAGAAAGCTGAGTGGATCTTCACCGTCGCCAGGCTGCGCAGGTCTTCCTCGGTCAGCTCCTGCTCAGCGAAGGCCCTGGAGCCCTCGTCGTCGAGGTGACCGTTGATCCGCTGGGCCGCCTCGGAGTACGTCGCCGAGCGCATCGGCGAGATGTAGGCGACCGACCCGTCGGTACTGCGCAGCTCACCGTCGCCACCGATCGAGAAGTGCTCATCGTCGTGCTGCATCTCGAGCATCACGTGCTTGTAGGCCTCGGCCAGCGGCACATCGAGCGTCTTGAGCTTGGCCACGCCGTTGCGATGGACGAGCATCTCCTTGCTCACCAGCCCCTCGGCGTAGATGCGCTCCTCGCGCCTGGACTCATCGGCCTCGAGGTCGTGGACCTCGGCGGCCAACTCGACGTTCTCGATGAACTGGTCGTCGTCGAACATGATCGAGGCTTCGTAGTCGTCCGGGTCCATCATCACCGCCGCGTCGGGGTCCAGACCCTGGTCCTTGGCCGCCAGGCCGCGGATGATCTCCATGACTTCGTCGGCGTAGAGGTCAGGGTCGAGCCGGGCGATCTCGATGTCCTCGTAGCCATAGGCGTCCTGGTACTGCTGCTTGGCCTCACCGGCCCACATCGCCTGGGTGATCCGCTTGTCGAGTAGCTTCTTGAAGTCCGGCTGATTGAGCTTGACGTCGAAGTCGACGGCCGTCGACAGGGTCGGGATCGTCTGCAGTGTGTACTCGTCGTGACCGGCGTGGCGGATCGTGTTCTTGAACAGCCGCCAGCTCATCGGCAGGATCGTCTCGTTGCGATTCCACACCGGCGCGTCGCCGGCGCGAAAGACGATGCTGTTGCGCTCGGGGATGAAGTACATGTCGTTGAACTTGATGAGCGGCTCCTCCTGTGTGCTCATCGTGTACGACACGGCCCCCTGCGTCTTGCCACCGATGACCTTGTTCATGTCCTGCGTGATCTGCTTGGAGTCGCGGTAGACCCGGTGGGTCTTGCCGCTCATCTTCTCCAGCGTCTCGAGCATCGAGTCGTCGGTCGACTTGAGGAAGATGATGTTCGAGGTGTTGCCCTGAACGATCTTGTCCACGGAGTCCCCGTAGACGTCGCGAAGCTGCTGCAAGGTCTGAAGGATGAGCGTGAACTGCTGTTCTTGGCCGAGGCCGATGGACAGCATCGTCTGGAAGCTCTGAATGCCCTCGCCATCGCTGGACAGGTTGCCGAGCTCGTCGAGCATGAATCGGGTCTTGTACAGCGGCTTCTGGTTGCTCTTGGTCATGTAGCTCTTGTCGAAATTGAGGTCGACGAGCTGCTTGATGAGGATGAGCACGATCTGGGCGTACTTGGTCAGGTGCGGCGGCGTCACCAGGAACACCGCCTTGGTCTTCTCCGAGTACCGCACCATCGTTTGCTGGATCGCCCGCGCCCTGCCCTGGACCCGCTCGGGTACGACCGAGTCAGCCAGATTGAGCTTGTCCTGCGGATACGTCGTGTTCGACGACTCGAACGACAAGATCGTCCCGTCGGCCTTGCCGCCCTCGCGCACCGGGCGCAGCTCGCGGATGACGCCGTCCTTGACAATCTTCTCGCCGGTGACCTGCTCCTTGACGAAATGCCGGCCGTTGAGCGAGAGCTGGTAGCTCTTCTTGAAGTAGAAGTAGAAGGTGCGCACCAGCATCTGCTTCTGGGCGTCGACGAGCTCGAGCTTGACCCAGGCCTCGTCAGTGGGGAACTTCCCCTCGAAGTAGTACCGGGCCCAACCCTCAGGCGTGACGACGTCCTGATGGTCGAAGTCCTTGCCCAGCGACGCGGAGAACATCGGGTCGGAATAGGCCGACCATTTCGCCAGCATCTCGCGCATGAGATTGTCACGCTTGAGATAGTTCTGCGAGAACCGCACGCCCATCCGTCGCGGGAACGACAGGCTGCCGAAGTCGGTCGTTTGTGACGGTCGGCCCGAGGTCAGGCGCGAGATCGTCGGGTCGGAGAAGAACGACATCGCGGTCAGGGCGATGCCGTAGACGCTCGCGATCATTTTCTCGGCTCCGGCCATCGCGCGCAGCGCGTTGTCGGCGTTGCCGATGAGGGTGCGCACCGTGTTGGTCGGGAGGGCCGCGGTGGCGTTGAAATACAGTGTGAGCATGTCCTGCTCGGGCTTGCCCTCCCACAGCGGCGACTGCGCCTCGACCCGGCGCTGTTCAGCTTGCAGGCCCTCCTCGTCGTTGTCGAACTCGCCCTTCTTCACCCGCTTCTCGAGCTCGACCTCCGGGTTCTTCATCTTCTTCGAGGTCAGCTGGACGAACATCTGGTAGCAGTTGTAGAGCGTGACCTTGCCCCACATCTCGTCGAGGCGCTGCTCGAGGGCCTCCGGGGGCATGTCGGTGGCCATGGTGAACTCGCGCAGCTCTCGCTCCTCCTCCATGTAGAAGTCGATGAGGCCGTAGGCCACGCGTTTGGATGAGTTGCCGGCGGCCTTGGGCCACACCGGGTCCTCCCCGCCGGAGACGGGGAAGAAGACGTCGGCAATGTTCTCCACGTATTGAGCGCACTTGGTCGAGTCGCCCTCGCGGGCGGCGTCGGCGGCCATGCCCAGCGGGTTGTAGATGTTCGTCTTCACCGGGTTGATGAGGTTGAACTGAACCGGCTCGAACCCGCGCATGACGAAGGGCACGTAGTTCTTGACCAGCAGCTCGCCCTTGGGGTCGTTGATGATCATGTTCGACGGCCGCTTCTCCCGGCTCCACATGTCCAGGGTCGGCTCGATGATCGTCTGACCCTTGCCGCCTCGGGTGATCGCCAGGACCATGGTGTTCACCGGAGCGGTGTCGACGATGTAGGTACCGGCCGGGCGCTGGACCTCGTAGCCGGGGAACGTCCAGTCGTCCATGATGAGGTCGGCCACGGTCTCGTATTTCCCGAGCTTCCCCTGCGCCTTGCCGTCCGGGTTGTACGGGATGACGGTGGTGTCGAAGCGCTTCCGCAACGCCTTGCCATCGCCGCCCTTGACGTCGGGGACGCCGGAAGCCTCGAACAGAGCCTTGCCGAAGTCCTCATCGATGAGCGGGACGGTCCGGGTCTTGACGTTGCCGTCGGTGTCCTCAAGGGGGTCGCCGGCGTAGTAGAGGATCTCGCCATCCTCGTCGACGATGTCGTCCTCGGCCCGCTCGACGAGATCAACGGTACCCAGGCCCTTCTTCTTGAGCATGGTGTGGCTGATGACTGACGAGACCTGCACGGCCGAATGCGCACCGGCATCGGGGAAGTAGTCGAACTTCTCCATGATCTCTTCGGGCAGCGCGATGTGCTGGTCGTTCTGGTGCTGGTTGATGTCGTCGGTGTCGTGCATGAGGTTCTCGGCGCTGACCCGTCGGGTCACCAGGGTCGAGATGACCAAGGCCACGGCCAATCCCGTGCCCACCGTCATGAACAGCTTGAAGCCGGTCACGGTCGCCAGCTGGGCCCCCACGGTCGTCGTCGCGGGCTCATCGGTGCCCTTCGTCTCGGACTCCTCCTGGTACCAGTCCGGCTTCGGTACCTCTTCGGCGCTGCCGTAGCACTTCCCGCCGGGGTCCGGCGACCCGGTCTCGGTGATCTGCTTGTAGCACGTCACCGACGTTCCACCCTCACTAACCTGGGTCTTGACGTGGTAGGGCTGCTCGGCCGGAGCGCCTATGCTGACCCCGCCCAGGGCACCGAAGACTCCGATGAACAGGGTGGCCAGGATCGAGTAGACCAGCCAGGCCAGCGCGAAGACGGCGGCGCCGGTGATGGCCGCCCCGATGAATCCCGGGGTGCGCGAGCGCCGGGTGCCCAGCGTCGACCGGTCGAGCTGCTGGTCACCGTGTACGTCCCTGTTGCTCAGCGTCTCGTCCGGCCGCCTGGCCCTGATCTTGTCCCAGGTGGAGGCGGTGGGCCGCTTGGCTCGCAGTGATTTCAGTCCCATGGCGTGCGAATCCTGTCCTGCGTTCTCGGATGCCCTTCTGATGCCGACGGCGGTGCCCGGTCCACCCGGAGCACCGCCGTGGCTTCCGTTCCATGCGCTTCGTCGCCCCTGCCCTCAGTTGGTCATGAGCGTCCCTGCGATGAATCCGACCCCCAGGCCGAGGATCACAACGCCGACGATGATGCTCAGGATGAGCCAGCTCGCGTGCCGCTGAAGCACCGCGAAGCGCTCGAGATTCTTGTCGGCGGCGTCCCGATCGGCCATGACCGCCTGCAGACGACGGTCGGCGAACTCCTTGGCGCGGGTCTCGATCACCGCGTTCTCCTCGCGCAGGTCCTGGACCTGCTTGGTCAACGTCTCGGTCTTGGCCCGCTCCACCGACAAGTCCTTGTCCCACTCGGCGTCGCGCTCCTTGATCCTCGTGATCGCCTCCTGGCGGGCGAGGTCGAGCTCGTCCTCGGACCGGCGAATCCGGTCGGCGTGCTCGGACCGCTGGGCCTCGAGCGCGGCGGCATGCTCGGACCGGGCCGCAGCCAGCTCGTCGGTGCGCGCCAGCTGCTCGGCCAGGGCCTCGGTCCGGGCGATGTCATCGCCCCGGTGATCGGCGACGATCCGGCCGACCTCGTCCTTCCAGCGGTCCAGGCGATCCTGCTCGGCAGTGAGGTTCTCGTTCTGCCGTTCGGCGAGCACCTTGAAGATCTGCGTCTGGCCGACCTGGAGCTTGAGGCTGGCGTCGTTGCGCCGGATCCGCAGGATCTCCTGCAGATCGTGGGCGTGAGCGTTGCTCATCTCCCGATCGATCTCGACGACCGCATCGGCCTGGTGCCTTTCGACCCGGGCCTTGTTGCGTTCCCGGTAGTGGGCCTCGGCATCTTTCGCGGCCTTCTCCGCGAGCACCTTCACGTGCTCCTCGTAGTCGGCGACGATCCGGGCCTTGGCCTTGCGGACCTTCTCGTCCTTCTCCGAGACCCTCTCGGCATGCTTGGCCTCGATGCTGTCCATGAGCTGCTTGTAGCGGCTGTCCTCGCGATCGGTGGCCAGCACACGGATGACCTGCTCGATGTGCGTGGACATGAGGTTGACGTAGAGGGCCCGCAGCTCGTCCTCGTGCTGGTAGCGCAGACCGGCCAGGTCGGCGTTGGCCTGCCGGCTGAGCTGGGCGACCTGGTCGCCCAGCCACTCGCTCGCGCCCTCGGGCACCTCGAGCTGGACGGCCGGGGCCCCGATCGAGAACGTGCGGTTGAACTCGTCGAGTCGGATGCCCAGATCCAGGTCCTCGGGCAGGAAGCGCCGAGCCAGGCCGTTGCGGACGGTCTCCTGGTCGTCGGCGTAGACCTCCTCAGCTGCCTCGACGGGCATCGGCTCGTCCACGGCGGTGTCGTCTTCGTCGATCTCGTCGATGCCGAAGCCCTCGTCCCTGGGGTTCTCCGTCGCCACGGGGGCTTCGGAGGCCGGTGCGGGCTCGCCGATCGGCTCCGGTTCGGGGTCCTCTAAGTCGGGCTCCTCGTCGGCGGTCAGGGCGTCGACGACCGGCGCATCATCATCGTCGTCAGTGGGGGAGGCGTCCTCGTTCGGCGAAGCGAAGATCTCGTCGCCGTCCTCGTCCGCGGGCGTGTCCACGACGTCCGTCGCCTGCGTCGGATCAGAGGCTGCGGGATCGGTGGGGTTGGCGCCCGACAGCCCCGAATGGTCGGCCCAGGCCTGCCGTCCCACCGCCTGCTCGAGGCTGAGGGTGTCAGCGGCGACCTGTTGCGTCTGGGGGAAGGTCGCATCACCGACGAACTCGACGTGCAGGTCCCCCCCACCGGTCTCCCAGACCACGGCCCAGGAGTACTCAGCTTCTGTGAGCAGCGAGTACTCGTCCATCCGCTGGAGCGTGGAGACGCTTGGAATGATGCCGAAGACCTCTTCAGCGAGCATCTCTGCGGTGGCGACGGTCTCGATCGCGTCATTCTCGATGAGTTTGATGATCGAGCCCTTGGCCTCGTCCCGACTCTGACGGCGATTGAGCCCGCCGACGGCCTCAGAGGACAGGCCGAGCATCACCCAAGCGGTGCCGGAGGGGAAAGCGAACTTCTCGTTCTTCTTGAGCAGGTCCACGACCCCCGCCGTCGCGGTCTCGTGTACGACCGAGGACAGCAGTTCGTCCGGCTTCTTCTTGCGCTCTTTCTTGCGTCTGGCCGCCGTCATGCCTGGAATGGCCATGGATGTCGATCCCCTCACTGGACGAAACACAGTTTGACTGGTTCATTAACGATCCTATCGTTCGTGTCAGTGAATAAACAATAAAAGAACCATTATATGGTTCCATTGGATGAGTGATGTTCTGCTGTGCGTGGCCCCGAGCCGCAGCCCCGACGGTCCGGTCACAGTCACGCCCTGGTCGGCCCCGCCCACAACTTGCATCTGCGCGAGAGTCAGCCGACGAGGCCATCGCCCTGGCTGTCTGCCGCGAGGATCCCTGCACCGCCGAACAGCACGCCTTCCTGTGGCGCGTCCGCGGCGCATGCGACTGCTTCACCATCGATCGCGAGTGACTCAGGTGACGCTTGCGAGGTGTCACGAAGCACCGCTCTCAGGGGTCCCCCTTGGAGAGCCGTCCTCACCGAACGCTCCACAACCATGAGTGCCGACAAGGAAGGTAAAAACATGAGTGCATTTGACGCCCACAGGCCGGCCCAGAGGGAGATCGAGGCTCTCTACAGCCGAGTCGCTCGTGAGACAGAGGACGGGCGGGTCCGCCAGCTGGTGGGCGTCGATCGGCCGGTGTCCGAGTAGGAGGCTGAACAGGCCCTGGAAGATCTGTTTGCCCGCTGGGCAGGCCTGCCCCACGCTCACAGGACCACCGGGGAGGAGTAGACCTCACACATGGGAGCGACCTGCCCTCACGGTGTTCACCGTGAGGGCAGGTCGCTTCACGTAGCACGACTGCCTCGTCCGCCTCAGGTGAAAGGGAGGCGAGAGGCCGACCTACAAAATTCAGCCTCGATGGGCGCTGACGACGATGCGCGCATCGGACTTGAGCAGGTGCTTGTTGTCGCTGACGAGCTTCCCTGCGACCTCGACCCGAACCCGTCGTTCGGCTGGGTGCTCGTTGATGAACGTCGCGATGCTGGTGGTCACCTCGTCAGTGAGCTTGGCGACCACGGCGCGCGCGCCGCCGGCGTCGGAGTCCGACTCGCCTTTGTCTTCGACGAGGTATTGCAACACCTTCTTGGAGACGTCGACCCGCACGTTGTGCTTGACGGCGACCTCCTGGACGACCCCGCGCAACTTGCCAGCGACGATCTTCTTCTGGGTCTCCTCCGACAGCGGCTGGAAGGGCACGATTGCGTCAATGCGGCCCAGCAGCTCGGGTGGGAAACGGTTGCCTCCGGTCGTCTGCGAGATGGAGCGCCGGATGAGCTTCTGATACTCGACAAGGTTCTCGCCGGAGCCGGTGTCAGAGGAGGCGTAGTTGGCGATCGTCTTGTAGATCTCGGAGCCTGCGTTGGTGGTGAGCACGATGTAGGCGTTGAGGAAGCTCACTGTCCGGTTGTTGTCGTCGGAGAGCCGGCCGTCGTCGAGGACCTGGAGCAGGATGCGCGTGACGATCGAGTTCGCCTTCTCGATCTCGTCGAAGAGCAGCACGGAGTAGGGCCGGTCCCACACTCGCTTCGTCAGCTCCGAGCGGAATACCGCGTAGGATTCCTCGCTCGCGTACTCGGTCATGTCGAATCGGATGAGGTGTCGCTCGTCGTCGCCGAAGATAAGGTTCGCCAGCTGCTTGACCGTTTCCGTCTTACCAGTGCCTGTACTCCCAGTGAATACAAAGGAAGCTCTCGGCTTGCTCTTGTCATTGAGGTCGGCCACCGACAGCTGCAGGCGACGGGCGAGCATGCTCGTGGCAAGGTCCTGGCTGAACACCCGTTCGTCGAGCTCGGCCTTGATCCTCGCCCCGTCGACGCGGACGTCGACGTTGTTGCCCGTCGACTCCATGATCACGTCGGCGAGCAGCTCGCGGTCCATGGCCCGGCCGGTGATCCGGTGCCAGCCGACCATCGAGTCGAGCACGAGGATCGACTTGCGCGGCTGAGAGCTGGCCGGGACGTAGCGCTGGGTGTACTCGTAGATCTGCTGGAAGATGTGGTCGTCGTAGAACTGATCGGCGACCCCGTAGCGCCCGGCCATCCCCTTGAGGATCTTGACTGTCGTCGCCTGGTCCGGCTGGGAGAGGTTGATGCGCTGGAGGCGCTCGACGAGCGGCTGATTCGACGAGATGTGCTTGTGGAACTCCTCATAGGTCGTCGCCGCGATGATCCGGATCCCGCGCGTGCCCGAGGCCGCCAGCACCGGTTTGATCGCCTCGGTCGCGGCGTCGGAGAGCTGGATGATCTGGTGGAACTCGTCGATGAAGAGCACGAGTTCTTCCTGTTCGACCTGGTGGAACTCCTCGGCCTCGTCGAAGAAACGCTTGAGCAGGGCGGCCATCTGCTGGCCGTCGCCTGCCTCGGCGATCATCCGTGCGGGGTCGACTTCGAGGTAGCGGCGCTGCGAATCCTGGACTGACACCGCCTGGACGAGCGCGGTCTTGCCCGTGCCGGCCTCGGCCAGCAGCAGCACGTTCGATAGCTCGGGCCGCGCCATTCCCGCCATGACCTGCATCTGCTCCCGCTTACGGCCGACAATCTCACGCTCGGCCGGCTTGAGCGGGTCCGACAGCTTCGACAGGGTCGGGTAGGCCGCATCGAGCCTCTCGGCGTTGAACATCTACCGGATCGCCCCCCGGCCATTTGGCTGTTTCAATTGAAAGACTAGTAAAAACACTATCATAATAGACTATCAGAATAGCCCTATGAAATGATTTGTGGAGCGACTTCCTAGGGTTCTTTGGGTGCTCTTCAGTCGTCGTACTCCCGGCCGACGCCCTGCTGGCCCTGGCCCTCGAACCGGTAGTCGTACGTCTCCGAGACCGGTCGACCTGCCGATTGCGTCCGCGGTGCGGTGTCCGACAGCCACTCGTCGGCCGCCTCGGGCTCGGCCTGGGCGCGGGACCGGTTCGCCATCTCCGCACGCGCACCGCAGTAGGCACCGGTGGCCGCTCCCTTTCTCGCTGCGGCGGCGACGCCCTTGGCCTGCGTATCGGAGGCACGCGCCCGGTCAGCGGCGGTGGCCGTGTCCCTGAAGCTCTCAGACTGGACCGTCTGGTCGACCTTCGAATCCTTGATCCGCTGGTTGACCGGCGGCTTCTTCGTCGGCACTTCCGCGCTGTCCGGCTGGGCTGGCCGCGTCTCGCCGCTCGCCTCGGCCTGCTCGATCTCCCTGACCGTCCGCACGTTCTTGGCGAGTTTGGCGTTGACCGCGCCCCGACGACTCCGCCCAGCGGCATCGCCGTGGCGAAGGCTCGACCCGGGTTCCCGGCCTTTCTCGCGGTATTGGCCTGGCCCACGCTCGCCCCGGCAGCCGCTCCGATCGCCGTCCCGGCTCCCGTGCCGAGGCCCGGCTGAGGTTCGTTGACCGCCTGCTGACGGCCGGTCTCGTCGATCTCGAACTTGTACGGGTAGGTCTCGGACTCCGGGGCCTGCTCGGTTGACATGGGATGCACCGAGTCGTCCTGCCAGGCCTTCGCCGCGTCCATCAGTGACGGCATTTCGATCTGTTCGGGTCCCATGTCGTGTCTCCTCTCACAGGCATCAGCCCTTCGAAGTGGGCGAAGACCCGCACCCCGGGAATGCATCCCTGGTGCGGGCCTTCCGTTCGTGAGCCCGGTCCCGATCAGCCGATCGAGGGCTCCGGCTCGGCGACGGGCGCCGCGGGGGCCGGGATCGCTTCGGGCTGGGCGGTCTGCGCCTGCTGGGTCTCGGCGGTCTTCTCGGCCTGACGGGCCCGCTTGGCCGCCTTCATCGACCCGAACTGGTCGTTGAGGGTGTTCGGCTCCATCTTGAAGTCGGACTGGCCGATCTCCTTGTTGGTGTTGATGATCAGGCCGTCCTTGGCCGGCATGACGCTGGCCTTGACCGCGAAGGCCGCGCCGATCGGCTCGCCGTCCTTGTTGGTCACGGGCTCGACGTTGGGCCCGGCGGCGGCCTTGATCTTCTCGAACTGATCCATTGAGTAGCCCGCGCCGTTGTTGTAATAGGTCTTGCCGTCGCGCTCCTGCTTCAGCGAGATCAGGTGGAGGTTGCTCTGGCTGGGGCCGCGAGGGTCCCTGTGGTCGACCATCGCGTCGAGGAACTGGCTCTTGCCGTTCTTGGTGACGTTGTTGAAGTGGGTCTTGACGATGAGGTTGATGTTGGTCATCGCACCTTCGCCCGGGAGGTAAGCCATGATCGTTCCCTTTTATTCAATCCGCCTGAAATCAGGTCGGTCGTGATCAGTGACATCGTCCGAATCGATCAACTGAGTCGCTATCGAACACTTCTCACAGTAGTACCACTATAGATCATTGGCAACAATTAAATGATGTCTCTTAGTCTTTTGTTGGGGTCGATCTGAAGGAGCCATGTTGACGATCCTGGTTGACATCGGAGGGTGCGGTGCTCGCTTCGAGTGCGGCCTGGTCGACCCGGGCAGTAACCCGCACCGCCAGCTCGGCGTCGAGCGAGGACGCCTTCGACCGGCGGGCCGCTTCGGCCCACTCTTGCTCCGCCCGCAGCTCGGCGATGCGCGAAGGCAGGACAAACTTGCCGGTCTCGGCCCGTCCCGCCGACAGCGCCCGCGCCGTGCGTGTCATCGCCGCCACGTCGTCGACGGGCAACTCGACGATCGTCGCTGACTGCCCTGAGCCCTCGAGGTAGTCCATCGCCGCCAAGACCAGCTGCCTCCGAGTCCGTGCCGCGGCCAGGAACGCCCGTCCGGCCCGCTGCCCGACCTCTACGTCGGAGACGAAGTCGTAGCCGAGGTGATGGAGGTCGAGGGCCTTGACCTCCGCGAAGTCGTGGCTGACCCCCTCGGCGATGACCGACTCGTCGACGCCGAGCTCGAGAACGAGACCCGATCCCGCCAACCGGCTGCGCAGCTCGGCGACCCGCTCGTCGTAGACCCGCTTCATCGTCGCGATCCGGCCGTCGAGGACGGCTCGCCCAGCTCTGCCCTGGGTCAGGTGCCGGCCCCCGGGCTGGTCGTAGACCTCCCGGCCGATCCGCTCAGCCTCCTCCACGTCCTTCATCCGCGCCAGCGAGGCGTCGGCACGCAGGCTCATCAGAGACAGGAGTCGGGCACCGTAGTCGGAGAGGGCCTGCTGCTCCTCGTGCCAGGCACTGGAGTCGGCGAGGAAGGGCAGGAAGTGCTGGTACTTGGCCATCACCTGCTCGTGCCAGCGCTGCTCGAAGCGGTAGTGGTCGTAGAGGGGGCGCGAGTCCACTGCGGCGACGTCGACGGCGTCCGAGCGCTCCCAGCGCAGGGCGAGCCTGCGGTTGTGCTCGGCCTGGCGGCGGTGGTGGGCCAGGCGCGAGGAATAGCTGCGCAGACGGAAGCCGAAGTGGATAAGGTCGCTCGCCCCCTCGCCCTGGGCCTGCTCGTCGGCGGCAGCGACGGCCATGCGCTCGTAGTCCATCCCCATGAGCTCGAGCATCGGGGTGCGCACGGTCAGCTCCTCGGTGGACATGGCCCGCAGCAGCTGGTAGACGCCGTTGACGGCGCGCTCGACGATCTGGGATCGGCCACGGTCGATGAGCGCCTGCCACTGCTCGGTCGACAAGTCCTCGTTGGCCCGTCGGCTGTCGGCGTAGTCGCGGATGCGCTCCATGGCCGCCGGCATCGGCGAGCCGGGGCGGACCAGCTGCTCGGCTACCAGTTCGGTCACCAGCGCATTAGCCTTGCGCATCGACGCCGCGTTCGACCCGGCTCGCCACAGACTCCGGTCGACCGGCAGACAGGCGAAAACGAACTGCGGCAGGGCCTCGGACCGGATCCGGTCGTGGGCCCAGCGCTTGATGTAGGTCGTGACGTTGCGCCGCTCATAGCCGATCGCGCTGGACAGGTGGGCCACGGGCTGCTTCTCGTCGAGCCAGGCGTCGATGCCCCGGCGCAGGCGGGCCTTGTGCCGGTCGAGCAGCTTGCCCTTTTGCGTGCCGTCCTTGGCTCGCCGCCCCGGGCCGGCGTCGACCATGGCCAGGTGGCAGTGGACGTGCTCGGTGTCGACCTGCACGACCCCGACGTAGCGGAGGTCGTCGTAGCCGCCGGTGCCCGAGGCCATCCTCTCGAGCCCGTGCATGATCGCCATCCTCAGCTTCATCTGATCGAGATGGCCGCGGTAGTCGCCGGCCTTCTCACAGTGGAAGTCGGGATCGACGATGCCGTGGCGCTTGAGGTAAGCCTCGTCGAAGGACAGCACGGTCTTCATCACCGTGTGTCCGCCCTCGAAGAGGCGCTGGATGTCGGCGCTGGCGGACCCCAGCTGCTCGTCGGACAGGGACATCGAGCCGTAGCCGAAGGCCACGCCCCCGTCTCCCTGGGCCTGGCGCATCTCGTACTTTGCCTCCCGGCGCGAGGGCATCCGCTCCACCGCCGAATCGCGCGCCATGTAGCGCAGGATGAAGTCGTCGGTGCGCAGGCGCTGGATCGGTGCCAGGGACTCGGTCGCCCCTTCTCTGGCCATGTACCGGGCCACGTACGCTCCCGGCGTCCCGCCGCGCGAGCCCTTGCCTCCGAGCAGGGGGACACTGAACTCGTTGACCACGACGATGTCCGTCTTCAGTGGCATGGCCCTGGTCCTCCCTTTGATGGGACCAACTCCGGCCCGCGAATGAAGTCCACGCGTTCCGGGGCTGGTCGGTCTGGTGTCGCGCCCGTGCGAGCCTCAGTACTCCCGCCCGTCCTCGCTCGACGCCTGATCGAGCTCGGCGGCGCGGGCGGCGACTTCGGCCTTGCGTCGCTCGAGCGAGGACGGGCCGGTTGCGGGGATGGCCTCGTCGCCGAAGCCGAAGTCGACGTCTTCCGGGTCCGCCTCGACCGGCTCGCGCACCGGCGACGGGGCCATCCGCCCGGCCCTTTCCCGGTCGTCGTCCTTCTTGCCCTCGTCGCTCTCGACCAGCGAGGACGCCACCTGCTGAGCGTAGAGGTGCTCGGGCGTGCCCTCCTCTGCGGCCAGTCCGGCCTGGAACGCCTGGCGCTCGGCTTCGATGGCGTCCTCGATCTCCCGCCTGCGCCCGTCGAACTCGTCGACGACCGTGAGCTCGGCGACGGCCTCGCGGTCCTCGCGGACGGACTCGACGTCGTAGACGTCCTCGCCGAAGAGACTGTCGAGCTCGCCGGAGCGGATGTCCACCGTGCGCTTGTCGGCGACTTCGACCCCAGAACGGGAGAAGTCGTCGAAATAGGCGGCCAGGTCGTAGCCGGAGGTCTCCAGGCTGGTGGGCAGGTCGCCGCGGCGGTGGACGTGGGCGAAGACGACCGGCAAATGGCCACCGTCGACGCCGGGGTCGGGGGCGAGCACGACCGCGTCGATCTCAGCTGGCAGCTCCCATTCCACGCCGGTGACCCGGCCGTCGGGCACGCGAAAGCCGGGTTGGAAGTAGCCCTTCTGAGCCAGGTGGACGAGCTGGGCGTCGTCGAACTCGTAGAACACGTCGATCTGCTCCGAGCCGACCGGGTACGTCAGCTCGGTCAGCCCGTGGGGCATCCCCTCGGGCAGTGCGATGGTGCGCATCTCGCCGATGCCGTGCAGGTAGGGCCGGTACTTCTGGTCCTGGCCGTGGTGGGCCAGCTCGATCGTGTTGATGAGCACTCCGACCGTGGCCGGGATCCGCTCGAAGCGCTGGGTCTTGACCCCTCTCAGGTTGAGCACGCGCTCGGCCCACACGTCGGCCATTGTCAGTCCTGCAGTCCGCATCATTTCCTCCGCTTCCGGTTCCTCCGCTTGCTTCCACTGCTCGTGGTGGTCTTCTCCCGCCCCGGGCGGGCGCGCTCAGGACCGTCGGCCTCGGACTCCGGCTGCGCGCGCATCCGCTCGATCTTTCGTGTCCCGGCCCGCCACAGGGCCCGCATGATCGTGACCTCGCCGATCATGAGCATCCCGACGACGAACAACAGCGGCACCAGCCACACCGCAATGAGGCCGTCGACGCCCACGCCGGGCGCGGCCGCTCCCGACTCCATGTGCAGCCACGCGCCCAGGGCGGGCACGAGCGAGGTGGCGGTCGTGAATATGAGTAGCCAGTCGAAGACGAGGATCGAGGCGCGGATGAACCCGGCCTTGGCCCAGTGCTTCTTCTTTGTCGCCCGACTCTTGGGCTTGTTCGCGCCCTTGAGGTCGTCGAGCAGTCGCCTGCCCAGGCTCGGGCGGGGCTCTTTGTCCGGCAGGCCCGAGCGGGGGGCGTAGTCCGTCTCCTCGGTATCGGTGGTCGTCCTGGTGCGCTCGGCGGTCAGTGTCATCGCGTCCTCGCCCCTTTTGTTCTTCGTCGTCTTGGGTGGGCGTCCGTCAGTCCTCGCCGTCTCCTGCCGAGGGCTCGATCGTCGGCTCAGCACTCTCGTCCTTCGTCGCTCGGCTTCCGTCCGCGGCCTCCAGCCCCGCCCGGCTCGCGTTTGAGGCTCGGTAGGCCACGGCCTCGGTGAGCGCGCCATCCTGCTTGGTCGTCGCGGTCACAAAGACGAACTGGGCCCCGTCCTCGTCCGGCTCGAGCCGTGCCAGGGCGGCGTAGCTGTAGTCGAGGCCGCTGATGCCCGCGACCTGGATGTCGAGGTCGGTCAACCGGTAGTGCCGGCCCTCACCCGTGGCCATCCATTCGGGCGTGAACTCGGTGAGCGTGCGCGAGTCCGGTCCGAGGACGTCCCAGCGGGCATCGAGGCTGATCTGCTCATCGCGCACTGACCTCGACGACGCCGGTGCCTCGGCCAGCGAAAGCACGAAGGTTCTGATGACCCTCCGGTCGCGCTTGATCCTGTCCGCGTCGATCCCGCCGAGCTCGGCGAGCAGCTCGGAGTGCCTGGTTGCCAGCTCGCCCTCGGCCCCCTCCTTGTCCTCGACCAGCCCGGCCTTGATACCCGCGGCCTGCTCGGCCGACGAGGCCTGGTCGCCGGGGCTCAGCGCCATGACCAGGCTGGTCACGGACAGTGCCAGGAGGCTGGCGCAAATGCTGAGGAAGACGGTGTTGGCGCGCTTCTTCACCCACGCGCCCAGGTCCTGCTTCATCCCTGCTTCACCTCCACGCCGCGGGCTGCACCCTGGACCGTCATGCCGGTGCGGATCTCCGAGAAGGTCTGGCCGGTGAGGTCGTAGTCCGCCGACGCCCAGGCGAGCACCGCCGGGTCCTGGCCCTTGGCGGGGTGGCGCTCGATGGCCTGCCAGGTCACCGGGATCATCCCGGTGACCTCGACGGTGGTCGGAGTCGCCACGATCCACTCGAAGCCTGAGTCGAAGCTGGCGGGGATGCCCACGGCTTCCGGCACCGAGGCGTCGGAGGCGAGTAGGTACCAGGGGTCAAGCGCTGAGGCGTCGACCGAAGGCGTGAACAGGGGAGTGAGGTCGCGGCGGTTCGAGGCCACCAGCACGGGGTCGAGCACACCGTCGGCGGCCTCGATCCGTGGCGTGAGCTGTCGGTAGTCGTTCTGCAGGGCCGCGACTCGGTCGGCCGAGGCCATCGCCTTGACGAGTCCGCGCTCGGCGTCTCGGACCTTGGGCAGCTCTTCAGTGCGGGCCTCGGCGAGGTGGATCTCCTCGCGCAGGCCGAAGATCTCCTTCGCGTCAGCTCTGCTCACTTCGGGACCGATCGAGCCAGAGGAGCCGAAGGCGAGCACGCCGGCGACGAGGGCGATCACGACCATGATCACTCCGGTCACCACGGCGTGGGTGGCCAACAGCTGTTCGTCGTCCTCCGAGCCCTCGTGTGAGGGCCCGTCTCCGTCCGGCCCCTGCTTCGCCTCGACTCGCCTGTTGGCGGGCGTGACGAAGGTCCGCCGCGGCGCGGCCTCGGTCATGTCCTCATCGGCGGCGGTCCTCTTCGCTTTTGTTGACACCATTCGTTCCTCGACTCACTCTTCCACTCACTTGCCATGCTAATCGTATAAAGATCAATAATTTAATGATGGATAGATGGCTATCAGCTCGATTGAGTCCTCTCCGAGGGAGGGACTCCCGTCAGCGCCGTGACCTCTCCCTCACCGTCGACGGTGATACGCAGAAGCATCCGCCTCGTCTCGGTCGGCGTTGCCCCGTCGGAGCCAGGAAGCACGTTGCTCGAGCTGACGTCGATGTCGGCCACCACGGCGTACTCGTAATCCGTGCCGATGACCCTCGTCGAGTCGACGTCGACGTCCTCGCCGAGGGAGAAGACCAGGCCCACGGCGTCGATGTAGTACTGGCTCGTGCGGTCGACGACGGTGCGGGTCGCCGGCGGCATGAACTCGGTGAGGAAAGGACCCTTCTCATCGAGGCCGAAGCTGTCGACGAGGTCCGCCCGGGCCGCCTCGTAGGACTTGCCGTCGTCCCAGGTGAAGGCCGTGACGAGCACGTCGTCGATGACCGCCCGGTCGGCGGCCAGCCTCGACTTCGTCACTCCGAGGGCCTCGTAGGTGTTGGCCTCGGCTGCCTCGTCATCGGCGACCCGGGCCGTGGCCAGCCGCCTTTCGAGGTCAACGATCTCCCCGGACTGGGCGTCGAGTCCGCGGCTGCGCTCCATCTGCTGCAGCCCGGCCCCGATGCACGCGGCCACGAGCACCGTGGCGGTTATGAGCACCCAGAGGTTGCGCCGGAGAAACCCCGGTCGGTCAGTCATCGGCCGCACGCTCACTTCGTCCCCCGTCCTTCTCCGGGGTCTTCTTCGGCGTGATGCCGGACTCATCGGCGCTCAGGTGCTCGGCGCCGGCGGTGGTGACGACGAGATCGAGATCGACGAACGTGCCCGTCTCGCCGTCGAAGTCGGCGCTCGCCCACGCCAGAACGTCCTCGGTCTTCGTGTCGGTGCACGTCCACACCGCGTGGGCCAGGCTCTCCTCACCCACGACCGGCATCGCCGACTCCACAGCCCAGGTCGAGGCCGACTCCGGCGACGGGGTGCGCCCGTCATGGCGGACGTACCAGGCGTAGCGAGGATCGATCGTGCCTGGGCCGTGCGAGACGGCCGTTGACCACTGGTAGGCCTCGGCGTCGTCGAGGACGAGGGTTTCGTCGGCGAAGTATGGTGACAGCGTTCGGCGGTGCTCGGCCACGTCCTCCATCTCCGTACTCGGAGCGCCGTCGCCGAGTGCGGGGGCCGATGCGGCCCTGAGGTAGAGATCGATGAAGCCCTGTTGCTCCTTCGCGACTGACTCGGCCTTCTCGGAGACGTCTGTGGCCAGAGCGGTGAGCGCGGCCTTGGACTCCTCGTGGTCCCGGGGCTTCTCGGCTTGGGCGACTTCGTGCGTCAGTGATGCGATCCGCTCGGAGTTCTCGGCCTGCTGGGTCCGGTAGTCCTCCTCGGACACGGCCGCGACCGCGAGCAGGGCGAGGACTACAGCACCGATGGTGGCCACGCCTGCCTTGCGTAGGGCACGGGCGTTGTCCTCGGGCGTGCGCGCGGCCAGCTGCGCCCGCTTCTCGATGGCCCAACCGTCAAAGGCCGACTCCAGCTCTGCGCCGGTCATCCTCCGCACAGGCCTGCGGTTGGCCGCGATGGCCTTCAGCTTTGCCCTCACCGACAGGTCCCGGTCCGAGACGGTCCCCTCGTCCGCGTCCGGCTGCGGGCCGGCATCCTCGTCCCTACTCACACTCGATCCTCCATGACGATCCGTTCTCATCGAAAGATGACTTGATTGTACCGTGAAAGACTATTTGAGTCCGAGTGGTGCGACCGTTCGATATCGAGGCGCGAAAAGGCCCGTGACCGCTCGAAGCGATCACGGGCCCGAGGACGCGGCCTGCGCTCGATCAGACCTTCACCTCGCCTCCCTCGATGCGGTCGGAGAGGTCGGTGAACGACCAGCCGGCGTCCTTCCATTCGCTGGCCTCGACCCACCGGGCACGACCGGGGAAGGCGCAGTACGCGGCCTCGCCGATGAGGATCCGATCGCCGTCGACGCCGAGGACAATGCCCGTGTGACCGGCAGCCGAGGAGTTGCCGTGGGAGAAGACCGAGTACGGGGTCGGCGTGTCCGAGGCCTTCGTGCCCAGCAGCTGAGCCATGACACGGGCGGTGTCCTTGCCGTTGTTGCTCGCGTACCCCTTGTCCCACTGCGCGTACTTGTGCACGAAGTACCACGAGAACGAGGTGCAGTTCTGCACGTAGGAACCGTTACACTTGGCCGGTCCGCCTCCGCCGGCGAACGCCTCCCCCAGGACTCCGTCGGCCTCCTCGTTGTACAGCTCCATGAGCTTCTCGGCCGTCTTGAGGTCAATGCCGCTGTCCTTGAGGCCGACCGAGCCCTCGCCCCCACCGTCGGAGCCCCCGCCGGAGCAGGAGACGGTCGAGACCGGGGCGACGTCGGTGACCGAGCCGGACGAATTCCAGCTCACATGCGGGTGATCCATATGGTTCTGCGTCGGAGAGCCGCGGTCCCCCATCGGCTGCCAGTCGGTGTCGCCCTCGCTGAAGTTCCAGATCCGCTGCTGCCAGATCACGTACCGCACATCGCCGAGCTCCTCGTGGTTGTCGATGACGTACTGCGCCAGCGCGTCGCCCGTCTTCTTGCCTTCACCATCAAGCGCGACCATGAAGTCCACGGCCAGTCCGGCGGGGTGACCATGGGCTTCATCGTCGTACGAGGAGCCGCCGCTGCGGTAGCCGCCAGCGCCCTCGAGACCGGACCCCGGCCCGTCCTTGAACTCCGAGTAGATGAGGTCAGCGGCCCCCTGTACATGCGACTTGACCTGCCCGAGGTCGAGCTGCTCGGGGCCATCGCTGACGGGCTCGACATCGATCGAGTCGGAGCCGGTACCCTCCTCCCAACCATCCATAGCCTCGAACCACCTCTCGGCCGCCTCCTGGCGAGCGTCGAGGGCGGGCACGCCAGCTCGCTCCCACTGAGTGAGGAAGTACTCGGCCGCCTCCGACGGCGAGCCCTTCTTCTCGGAGACCATGCCCTTGATGATCGCCACGTCCGAGGGGTTGTCGCCGTCGGGATCGGTCATGAACGACAGCTGGATCTCGATGTCGTACCACTCGCCGCCCGCCGCCTCGGCGTACTCCTGCAGCTTGATATTGCGGCCAGCCGTCCACTGGCCCAGGCCGATCCCGTAGTTCGTCCCACTGCGGTCGAGCTTGGCTTCCTTCTTCGGGCCGAGCTCGTAGGGCTCGTCATAGATACCCTCGACGCCGGTCGGGTCGAGCTCGGATTCGATTTCCCAGTTGCCAAGGATCCCGGCGATGTTCTCATCGGGCATGCCCATACCCGAGAGCACCTCGTACACCGCCTGGGCGTGCGCCTCCTCGTCCGGGTCGATATCGCCGACACTGATCGGGCCTGACCCGGTGTTGACAATGCAGCTGTGAGAGGAGCGCCCACCCCCGTCTCCGTGCGCCGCCGCCTGGGAGTCGATGATCGCGCTGGCGAGCGTGCCCGCCACCAGCGCGATCGCCGCGACCGTGGCCACGCCTGCCGATGCGGTCGCCGCTGCAGGGGCGATGGTGACGCCCACGACAGTCGCTACGACGCCGGCGATGGCCGAGCCGACCGCGCCGAAGACGCCGCCGATGGCCGCTCCGATTATCTGCGGGATCGCCAGCACCCAGGCCAGTAGCGACTGTAAGAAGCCCAGCGTCGCCGCGGCGAGCTGCATCATGAGCATCTTCAGCCACTTGAGCAGGGCCGTGAGTGCGATGAGGGCCCCGGCCGGAGGAGCGGCGGCGACGCCGCCGGCCACGGCGACTCCCTTGGCCACCTTCGAGCCCGGGGACTCCTGGTCCTCCTGCTCGCGGGCATAGCCGGTCCCGCCCGCGCCGAGAGCCTTCTTCCCGCCCTTGATCGCGTCCTTGCCGCCCTCGACCGCGACTCCCTTGGCCGCGCCGATGACAGCGCCGGGTACCGCCCCGACCCCGCCTGCGGCCGCGCCCTTCGTGGCACCGCCGATCGCGCCGGAGACGGCCGAGCCGGCATAGCGGCCCGCCTCCCTGCGCCCCTTGGAGCCGCCGTCGCCCTCGATCGCCTTCTGCGCGGCCGATCCCGCGAGTTTGGCACCGGCCCCGTCGAGGCCCTTCGAGGCCTTGTCCAACGCCTGAGCGCCGTCGGCAGCCTTGGTCGCCGATCCCGCTGCCCGGCCGGCTGCCGACGCGCCTTCTCCTGCGGGCTGCACGCCGTTCGAGCCCCCGTCTCCCGGCAGGGGCTTCGACCCGACTCTGGCGGAGTGGCCGGGGCTCCCGGTCGAGGCCGGAGCTGCCGGGGTGGGCCCGAGGCTCTTCGCGCCCCGACCTGCCCCGCCGGACTGCGCCTGCTGAGGCCCCAGCCCCGGCGACGTGCTCGACCGCGATTCCCTGGGCGGGGAGGGCGCGGGAGCCTGGCCGCCAGGAGCCGACGCGTTCTGCCCGGAACCGGTCGGCTCGTCCGTGCCCTTCGGCCGCCGCGTGGCCATCAATGCTCCTTTCCGGCTCCGTCGGGCCGAAGGTCAGTAATTGATGAAGAGGGACTGCTCATCGCTGTTGGCCGAGCTGTTCGACTGCACGTCGCGCAGATCGACGTCGAGGGCCAATAGGTCGAACAGGAGGCTCGACTGGTACTCGTTCTTGGCGGAGTAGTAGTCGACGTAGGCCTGCGAGAGGTTGTTCATGACGTTCGTCAGCGGCCGCATGGTCACGTCCGAGGTGCGGTAGTCCTGCGCCAGCGACGACCCGTCCGAGAGCGTCCACTCGATGTCGTCCACTCCGAACTCGCGCTCGTCCGTGCTCTCGACCGACTTCTGCGACAGGAACTCGCCATAGCTCTGACCGACCGGGACGAGGACGTCGAGGTAGCCGTCGTAGACATTGCCCGACCGCCAGTTGAAGTCGAACCCTCCGGGCACGACGGTCTTCGTCGTCAGCGCCAGGTTCGACTTGCCGTTCTCCGACTCGGACTTCGACCCACCGGTGACCTCGTCGCCGGCGATGAAGCCGGGCACCTGCGGCGGGCGCAGGAAGAGGCCGTCGACTTTCGTCGTCTCGAGGTCCGTGGTGTAGGAGTCGATGCGCGACAGTGCGGTGCGCATCTCGACGAGCTTGGAGTCCAGGGCTGCGCGCGCCGTCTGCTCGTCCGACTTCAGGACCACGTCGTAGAAGGCCCGGGCCGGGGCGAAGGTCGCCGCGTCGAGCGAGGCGATCGTCTCCGCCTTCCGCGCCCCAGGGTTGAAGAAGACCCGCCACTGGTCATGCTGGGCGAAGGACTTGTCCCCGGCCAGCTCGTCGGCGGGCTCGTCGTCGGCCTCCCTGAACGACAGTTCCTGGTTGGCCCGCATCGTCAGGTTGAGCACCTGCTGAGCGAAGGGCTCGTCGGCCTCGAAGAGGACGCCGACGTAGCCGGTGGAGCCGAAGACGTGGAAGGAGGAGGAGATACCCGGCGTCGAGACCGTCTCAGTATTGAGATTCTCGTCAGAGCCCATGAGGAAGCCCTGGTAGTCGGCGGCGTTGTAGGAGATCTTCGCGCCCTTGTCGAAGTGCATGATCAACAAGGCCTTGTTTCCCAGCTCATTCGTGTACACACCGTCGACGTCGCCCTTGAGCTTCGTCTTCGACGTCGTGAACGTGGGGGTGTACACCGAGGTGTCGGTCAGGGCCTCCTTGCCGGAGTTCCAGGCGGCGAAGGCTGACCCGCCGAAGACGGCCACTGCTGTAACTGCGAAGATCCCGCACACCACGCCGAAGCGCTCCATCGTGTGGTGCGAGTCGAGCTTGAACCTCTTGCCGAAGGCAATGATCGTGTCTTTGAACGCCATGTCCGTCTACACCCCTGCGCCGCTTTCCCTCTCGATGTGCGAATGGCGGATCGGGTGGGCTGAGGCCGCATGGCCCCGGCCAACCCGACCCGATCGCTGATGGCCCGTCTCGTGGTCCCGGTCAGTTCCAAGTGGAGGCGATGACGGACCCGCCGCCAAGCTCCTCGATGGTCTGCTGACCGCCGGACCCGACGGTCTGGACGATGTTGAAGCCGCCGGTGAAGAGAGCGCCGCCGACGAGCACGAGGAGCGCGATCTTGCCCCAGCCGGCCTGCTGCTGCTCCTTCTGCGGGCTGGCGATGAGCTTGAGGATGAGTACTACGGCGCCCCAGATGAGCCCGACGCAGCCGAGCAGGATCAGCAGGGAGCCGCCCCAGCCCTGAACCGTGCCGGTCGCGTTCTGCAGAAAGCTGCCGATGTCCCAGGCCGCGCTCGGCAGCGGGATGGTTTGCACCCCCGCTTCGTTGATCGTCGTCATGATGTCTTCCTCTCGCCTTTCCGTCTCCGATGCACACCTGACAGGACACCGATTGACATGGGCGGCTCACTCGCCTCATCCGCAAGCATGTAATGACTACATACTCGTGTCTGTCTCTCATTTAATTGACCAGGCGTGGGTGGGCTCTCCTCGGTCACATCGTCGGTTGTCCCGCTATTTCCCTCGTTCACGTACGCGTTCTCAACCGCAAATCTACATCATTCGAGTGGTGATCAATAGTCGATTAGATAGTTCTATCCAATCGACAGCATGATGATCGAGGTGGGAGGTCTGCCTGGGTGGGCATGGTCGAGGTGGCAAGTCAGTGCGCCCGGCACACGGGAATGTGTGTACAGTGCGATTTGCTCACTGCCGTGCCGCCTGCGCATCACTCTTGAAAGAGGCCATCGACCGATGACACCCATGCCGTCCGACTTCTTCACCCGCCGCCTGCGCACTGAGCGCGAGCGCGCCGAGATCAGCCAGGCGGAGCTCGCCCGACGCATGGCCGCCGTCCTCGGAACCAAGGTCGACCCCTCGGCCGTGACCCGCATCGAGCAGCAACAGAGGGCCGTGCGCCTCGACGAGGCCGTCGCCGCCGCCCAGGCCCTCGACTTGCCCCTGGTGATGCTCCTGGTCGAGGACCCAGCCGCAGAGAACCAGCGGCGTCTGCACGAGTACCTCACCGAGCTCGCCGCCGTAGAGGGCCAGTGGAACCGCTCGCGGGCCGAAATCGACCGGCTCACCGTCGCCATCAAGGCGCTGACCGACGAGCGCATCCAACTGGCCCGCGCCCAACCGTCCACACCCCCGCTCGACCCGGAGCTGGCCGAAGCAATCGACGCCCGCGTCCCTCTTGACGAAAGCGAGCGCCGCGGCTGGGAACGCGAGGACTGAGGCCTACAGGCCCAGCCTCATTACGGAGTTGCGCGCCGCTGGGTTCCACTCACGGTCGTAGACATCGACCGTCTCGGCCTTCTTCCACCTGCCAGCGCGCATGATCTCCTCCGTGCTCGCACCGTTGCGCCTGGCCTGGGTCACGTGCCCGGCCCGTAGGGAGTGGAAGCCGTAGGTGCCCGGGTCCATACCGGCCTCGGCGATGCGGGTGCGCAGCATCGTGTGCAGGGCGTCGCCGGTGACACCGCGGCCGTGGATGGTCGCCAACCTCCGGTTCCGGTAGGTCGCCCGCAGCAGGGGAGTGGGTGAAGCCAGATCCGCACTACTGACAAGACCCGGACCGCCGTCCCTGCCGCACACGTGTTCATCGATCTGGTAGCCCAGTAGCAGCCGCATCGTCGTTCGCTGGTCACCATCGGCGACAAGCAGGGCGACCCAGCGGTGGAGCGTGCAGACTGCGCATGTACTCGGCATGCTGCCGTAAGGGAGGACGACGACGTCAGGGGCGGAGTTGTCCTGGTCGGCCTTCGTCGCCCCCACCCGAATATGGACCCCGTCGCGCTGGTGGAGCTCGAGGTCGTCAAGGGTCAGGCCCGCCGCCTCAGACCGGCGCAGAGCGCCAGCAAAGCCGAGCCAGACCGCCACGCTGTCGCGGGCAGCCGATACACCCGCCGGGTAGACGTCGTGGTCCATCGCGGTGATGACTCGCATGACGTCATCGAGTAGCAGTGGTCGCTTCCGCTTCGGCCGCATCGCCCGCAGCTTCGCCAGGCCGCGAACCAACCCACTGACTCCGCGGTGAGCGGTCGGGTCGAGTGCGCCCGAGCGCAGATGGGCATCGGCAATGCCTGCCAGCCGCTGCCGAATCGTGGCCACCGACCACCGGGGCCCACCAAGATCGTCGAGTTGTACCGACATCCATGCCACGTACCAGCGCACCGTCTCCGGATGCGCTGGCATCGCCTCGAGGTCGTGCACGGAGCAGAAAGCCGCGAAATCCCGCCAAGCCCCCGCGTAGGCTCGCCGAGTGTTCGCCGAAAGGGTGTGTGTCTCTAGGTCGCGAGAGACAACCTCGAGCTCACGCAACTCGTCGTTGATCTCTGGCTCCAACGTCGACACAGGCGCAGACACGGCGGCGAGGATGGAAGTCTGACTCATGACTCCAGTTTCTCTGACTAAACAGGTCCCTCCGGTGGCCTCTACACCCTGTTCCTGCTAACTGCGCTTATCAGGGCATGGACGACAGAGACCGTCGCGTGAGCCGCTGACGACGGATCGAGAGTTTTCGACGATCCCTTTCGATTCATCTCCGAGGCGAACTGGTCCCCGCTCCCCGACCCGTCCATGCCCGATGCGTACCGGGAGCCTGTTTCCCGGTGGCAGTCTCGGACCATGAGCAGAATCACACCCCTTGGCCTCTGGGTCGACTGGTGCGCCGTGACCGGGACTTCGCTCGAGGACCGCGATCCTGTAACCCTCGACCGCTTCGCGCGCCAGGCCAGCCCTTCTCAGCGTGTGCTCGCCGCCCTGCGACCGATGCGAGTCCTTGACGGTCCGGCCTGGCCCGCCGAGCACAGAGGAGACACCGGTTCTCTGCATCGCCTTCTGGCCCGCGGCACCGTGCTCGGCGACCACCCTGACGTCGCCTGGCTGTCTCGACTGCGCCTGCGCCGGCTACTCTTCGCTGGTGTCCTCCTTGCCCCGGCCTCGCATGGTGGGCTGGGGCTGTCCCGGCCGCAGAGCCAAGCCTTGACCCCGGACCGGCTCCAGCGGCTGCGGCCGACCATCGCCCACACTGAGGGCGCCAACGACTGTCCAGCCTGCGCGGTCTGGTCGTGGATCGAGGTCATCGGGGCCAACTACGACTGGTCACGCTCCCTCATGCGCAACGTCATTCGCCGCAGGAGCGGCCACAAAACGGCTCATCAGCACGAGCAACCCGACCCATATCCCGACTGGCGCATGAGCCCGGTGATCCTGGCTGGCATCGACCGCTGGGGCTGGATCGAGCCTTGGACCCCGATGCATCCTGCGTCGATTTCCAGACTCGTGCGCGCGATTCGTGCGCTACTCGACGGACCTGCCCCCCAACCTGCCCCCGCCGTTGCCTATACCTCCGCACCTCCACCCCGACAGATCGACCCTGAAGAGGAGGCCGAGATCCACGCCCGGGCTGACGAGATCCTCGCCCGAGTCGAGGATGCGCTCGCGGAGTTCGGATAGCCTCGAAGGCATGGGATTCGACTGGGAAGGCATCCTCGGTGTGCACGGCGCGAGCCTGGCCGAAGCCTACGACGCCACCGCCTCTGCCGAGGTCTACGACGAGCCGATGGCCGAACTCGAGGACTACGGCCCGATGCCCAGCCTCGTCGTTGACGAGGACGACGCCTGAGCCCTATCCCCTACACGGAGTCGAGTCTGCGCACCGAGTCGCGCAGGGCGTCCTCGCCGGCGCGGGCGTAGTGGTTGAGAACGCCCGTCGAAGCGAATCGTCTAGATCCTGCGCGCGACCACGGCACCGACCTGGCCGAAGCAGTTCCGCGACGACACCGGCAGTCTGCGTCGAGTGATCAGACGCAGCTCGATCATGATCAACAATCCTGACACTCATTGGGTGCTGAGGCAGCAGCTGCGCCGAACGATGGTCGCCGCGGTCTTCATCGCCCCGACCACCCACGGCAGCCTGAGCTTGAGTCGTCACCAAGCACTGAGACTGGCCCCGACCGAGCTGAGTCGATCACGCACCGATGATCGCTGGGGCTGATCGACCCGTACTTCCCGATGCACCCGTCATCGCCGTCCATGATCATCTCCGTCGTGCGTCAGCTACTCGTTGGGCCCGAGCCAACACCGGCACCACCACCTCAGCCCCGATCGCCGGTCCGTGAGATCAACTACGACGAGAGGGAGATGATCTTCGCCCGGTCCCATGAGGTCATCGCCCGAGTGTCAGCGATCCTCCGGGAGTTCTCATGAGATCGACAACCTGCGTTCCCGAGGCGCTTCACCCTTGACTTCAGAATCGGACATCACCCGTGATCACCCATCATCTCCAGAGCGAACCACTCCACGCATCGTTTCCGGACACTGTGCGGGATCCTGTGCGGTATTTGGTTCATCCTGGATCTCCGCCGCCACATATGACCAGGCAAGAGGCCTATGGAGTGATCGCCAAGTCAAGATCAACTGGGTCTGGATGCCGCCGTGGGGTCCGGACAAGATCACCGACGATGGTCGGGACCAGCTGCGCATGCTGGGCTTCAACGTCTGACTCGTGCGGACGTGCACGCGGGCCGGGACCCTTCGGGGCCCGGCCCGTACGTGTGTCCGAAAGGGACACCTCGCTCAGCAGCGGTCGAAGGGGACCCGGGCCAGTTCCTGGACCCGGTGGGCGACCTCGTGGGCGTTGCGCGCCGGGCGACGGAAGGGGATGCGCACGTCGTGGTCGCCCTCGGGGCTCTCCAGACGCAGGCGCAGGCCGTAACGGTCCACGCCCAGAGGCCGAGGGCGGCCGTCGGGCAGCGGCACGGGGCAGTGTTGGACCACCGCTTCGAGCAGATCGGCGTGGTCCTGCTCCAGATGACGCAGCCACGGGCCCTCCCAGCGGTCGAAGGGGTCGGGGTTCAGGGCGGTGAACTCCTCCGTGGCCAGTACGTGGCAGCCGTCGTGGTCGGAGTACACGACCAGGTGGGGACGGAGCACGATCATGGTGCGCCCGTGGCCCAGGTCGAGGAGGCGTTCGTCGGGGTCCCGCTCCAGCACGGCCAGGGCGTGGTCGCGGGCCTCGGCCGCGGGCGGCAGACGCAGGTCGCCGTTGATCCACAGCAGGGAACGGGTCCGGTCGCGCAGGTCGACGGGGGCGGTGTCGGTGAACTCGATGGTGGCTTCGAGTCCACCGGAGTCGATCTCGTTCAGGACGCGGTGTTGGTCCGGCACCAGGAGGGTGATCTCCCCGTCGGGACCGGTGTGGCAGGCGGGTCCGGTCAGGTGCAGGGAGACGTCGGAGGTGGTGACGGTCGCGGGGTTGGGGCGCGCCAGGACCGAACGGGCCCGTTCGGCGGGGGACGGCGCCAGGATATGCGGGAACAGCAGGATCACCTCAGCTCTCTTAGGTAAGGCTAACCTATATCTTCCTGGGTCATCCTGTCACGCCGCCCGGACACGACGAAGGCCCACGGCCGGAAGACGTCCGGTCCGTGGGCCTCGTGTGGTCGTTGTCAGTGCGTGGCGAACATACCCGAACGCAGCTCCCCGGCGATGTCCTCGTCACCGCGCAGGGACAGCACGTCCAACAGGGCCTGGGGGGCGGCCAACGACTCGTCGCCGTTGTCGGTGATCCTGCGGGAGAGGATCTTGAGTGCGTCGTCCGTGGCGGCCGGGGCGGTGTAGCCGATCAGGTGCAGTGCACGGGCGTAGGGGGAGCGCTCGCTCAGATCGGCCACCGGGAGCTTGCGCGCGTCCAACCTGTCACCGGAGACCGTGATGAAGATTCGGTCGCCCGGCTGTGCGGCCTGTCTGCGGAGCAGGGGCCGCAAGGAGTCGAAGGCCGGCTGGTCGCGCCAGACCAGCACCAGCAGGTCCGCTCCGGGGGCGGTCAGGCACAGCAGACGCCCGGGTTGCAGTCCCAGGTGCGTGGCGTACCCGGCGGGCACGGCCACCGGGGCGCCGTTGAGGTGGTCGGCGGTGATGTCGATGCGGTGCCACCAGCGGCCGTCGGGGGCGCGGAAGCACCGGGCCGACATCGCGGGTTCGCTCGCACCGTGATGGGACGGAGCGGGGGGCGCCATCGGCTGCTGATGCACGGGCGGAGGCGCCATCTGCGTGTGCGGTGCCACGGATGGGAACGCGCCCGAGTCGGGTCTGTACCCGGAGGTCGGGTCGGGCCCGCCCATGGGGGCCTCGGCGGCGGCCTCCGGACGGCGCCGGATGGGCAGACCGTTCTCGGTGGTGCCCGAACCCTCGGGGGAGTGCTCGCCGCTCGGAGACTCCATGGGCACCGAGGTGTCCACGAGGACTCGGCCCTCGCGCAGGTTCACGCCCGGGGTGCTCAGCAGCCAGGCGCGCAGCTCCTGCTGGCGGATGCCGATCCGACCCAGCCGGATACCGGCCTCGGTGAGGTCGGGCGCGTCGCCCAACATCTCCCGGGTCTGCCGGCGCAACCGGTTGGGGTCGTCGGCGATGAGCCAACCGTTGTGCATGCGGCGGTCGGTGAACAGGGTGATGATCACCCGCCACAGCGGAGTGTGCAGGGTGGGCACGTCCACGGGGTGGTCCGGGTGCGCATTGATGAGTCGGTCGATGGTGGTCGCCGAGCCCAACTGTTCGGACAGATCGCGCAGGTGCTTGGTGATGCTGGCGCCCTCGGGGGAGGACAACCAGCGGAGCAGTCGCTCCTCCACCTTGCGTTGGGCGCCGCGAATGTCGGTGACGTCCACCGCGATCTGTTCCGAGAGCACACGGATGCTGATGGGGTCGGTGGCGAAGAGACGTTCGGCGGCCACCGTCCGCTCCAGGTCGGGCCAGGAACGGAACATCTCCTCGACCGCGTCGACCAGGGGGTGCTGCCCCAAAGCGGGGGCCGGACGTTCCTCGGGTTGCTCGGGACGCAGCTTGGGACGGCTGAAACTGGGTCGGCGCAGGGTGCGGCCCGGACCCAGCAGGGAACTGCGGAACTGCGAACGGAGGTCGCCCACACCGCTCTCGGCCCCGGGGCGCTCGGGAGCGGGCTCGGCGGTGTCACCGGGGATCATCGCGGCCGAGCTCACCATGCCGCCCAACGGCGTGTGCGACGGTGGGGGAGCGGCGCTCGGGGTCGGCGCCATCCCCGAGGGGACGGCGCCGGTGTCCGGTTGTTCGTCCTCGCGCTGGGCACGCAGGGCCCGTAGGGTGCGGATGGCCCGTGTGGCCGGGGATTGGGGCGGAGTCGTGTCGGCCCCGTTCGCGGAGGAGCCGGAGACGTCATACGCGCCGGTCGCCGAGTCGAGGTAGTCGAGGGCGTTGCGCACGTGGTCGGGCGCGGACTCGGGCAGCCAGTGCGAGATGGTGCGCACGGCCTCCATCATCAGGGCGGGGGAGGGCGTGGGTCCGCTGGGCAGCTCGCAGCAGGGCTGTAGGGCGCGCCAGGCGATCGTGCTGACGATGTCGAGGACACCGCACTGGGTCGGTCCCCACTCGTGGATCTCGCGCGGGGTGGCCGCGATGAGTTTTTCCCAGTTCCCGGCGGTGGTCATGACCGCCCCGCGTACGGGTTCGGAGAGTTCGCCGCAGTCCACCGCTCGGCCGCGCAGACTGGGCAGGAACTCCGTCAGGGGTACGTGATCCCACTGTTCGAGGGCGAGCCGGGCCAAGCCGTGGGCCAGCCAGGGCGGACCGGCGATGTCCAGAACACGGGTGAGGGGGAGGGAGTTCCACCAACCGTCGATCAGCCGGTCGTGTTTGAGCAGGGATGCCACGTCCGGCGACCTCGACCAGCGCAGGGCGGGTGCGAGGTCGACGAGGCAGATCGGAGAGACGGCGTTCATCCGCTGGGGACCTCGACCTCCTGGTGTCTGCACGTGAATTGAGGAGGAACCGCACGGGCCTTCGGTTCGATGCACCACAGTACGCGCCTCGGACCATGAGGGAGACAGGCCCTGGAGAACGCCCCGGCCCTGCCACGAGAGGAAGCAGTGGACCGAGGGGCGGGGGTGCCGTGAGCACTTGACGAGATCGTACGTGGCCGGAGCGCACATGGGTAGCCCCGATGTGATCCGGTCGACTCCGGTGAGTATCGGCCACGGTGTGTGATCACTGTGGCGATGGAGATCCATGACGGCACCGTGACACCGGATGTGATCCACCTCATGAGTGATGTGCGGCTCTTCTTCGACTTATCGGACGTTGTTCCGAGAGCGACCACCTACGGGTGTCCGTGTCCGTTCGGGCGTGAATAGTGCACCAAGGTGCTCTGGACACGTGACCTCCCCACAGGTGCCGAACACACCGGATCCGACGTGCCGACGTCGGACGCGGGTATGCTGGCCGGGCACTGTTCTCGCCCGAAGCGCCCACTTCGGCCGGGTGGCCGCAACCGCCCCCGGGGTGGCCACGGTGCTCGGACATCACGGGCCGGCGGCACACCGCGCCCCACCAAAACTTCCGTTACCGCGCACCCCGGTGTTCGGCAGGCGTGGAACGGTCGATTCGGATGATTGGTTGACGTGACAGACCTTGAGATGAATCCCCCTGCTGCCGGTGCCACGGACAGACCGGAGCTCATCCGGTCCTACGTGGCCATGGGTGACAGCATCACCGAGGGGATGGAAGACGACAGTGGGCCGGGCGGCGCCTACCGGGGCTTCGCCGACCGTCTCGCCGAACACCTGGGCAGCCTTTCCCCGGACTTCCGTTACGCCAATCTCGGCGTACGCGGCCGGCGGATGAAGCACATCTTCGGTGAACAGCTCGACCAGGCGCTGGAGTGGAAACCCGATCTGGTCACCGTGTTGGCCGGCGGCAACGACGTGCTGCGGCCCGGCCACGACCCCGACGAACTCGCGGAGCACTTCGAGTGGGGGGTGCGCCGGCTACGGGACGAGGGCATCCGCGTGGTGATCCTGGCGGGCCACGACACCGGGTGGATCCCTTTTCTGCGCGTGTACCGAGGCCGTATCGCGGTCTTCAGCATGCACATGCGCGCGGTCGCCGAACGCACCGGCACCGAGATCGTCGACCTGTGGGCGCTCAACGCCCTCAACGACCCTCGGGCCTGGAGCGACGACCGGCTGCACCCCAACGGCGCCGGTCATCAGATCGTCGCGGCCCGCACGGCCGACCTGCTCGGGCACCCGATGGGACCGCCCGAGTCCTGGACCGATCCGTGGTCCACACCGCCCCAGCAGCTCCCGCGGATCCTGCGCCGCAGGGAGAGCCGTCGCTGGGCGCGCCAGTACGTCGTACCGTGGCTGCGCCGTCGTGTCATGGGCCAGTCCTCCGGGGACGGCCTGCTGGCCCGCCGCCCCGAACTGGAGTTCCTCCACGACGAGGAGACCCGCGAGCGGTTGCGACGAGAGCTGAGCGAGGCCGGGGCCGACACCCACTACAACGACTTCTCGGCCGGCGACGCGGTCCCCATCAGCAGCCCCTCGGGGACCAAAGGGCCCGAACCGTCGCGGTGAGCGTTCGTCGCCCCCGACCATCTCGGCCGGGGGCGGCTCACTACCGGGCCAGGGACTGGATCAGGTCGCTCACGTGCACCAACCCCAGGCACTGGCCGTAGGTGTTGGTCACGATGAGGTCGTCGTAGACACGTTCGCGGTCCCGACCCGCCACGCGCAGCGCCGCGATCGCCGACATCCACGCCGGTACCGTCCGCGGTGATTCCGCCAACCGCAGCGCCGGACGTTTGGCGTGCAGGGCGTGCCCGTAACGCCCGGTCACCGACAACAGGAAACGGGTCCGGTCGATGACCCCCGTGGGCCGCTCCCTGTGGTCGATCAGGATCACGCTGTTGAGCGCGGTGTCGGCGGTGAACGCCTCCAGCACGTGCTCGCCGGTCGACTCGGAGTCGAAGTCCAGCGGTGGCACCATGAACTCGGTGACCCGGGGCCCCCTGTCGGTGTCGTCCAAGGCGGTGGCCGCCGGTTCGGGCACGGGTGTCACCTTCTCACCGGGACGCCAACCGGGTGCGGTGAAGAACGTCCCGCTGCCCAGGCGCACCCCGCACGCGCGCAGTCGCACGATCTCCTCGCCCCGGGTCACTCCCGCGCCGAGGGCGTACACGCCGCTGCTGCGACCGATCCGGGACAACCCCTCGACGATGCCGCTGTGGCGCTGATCGGAGTCGATCCCCGACACCAACGCCGGATCCAACCGGATGAGGAACGGGAGGGCCTCCAACACCATGTCCGGTCGGGCCATCGCGGTGCCGAAACCGCAGCGGAACCCCACCGAACGCAGCCCGGCGACCCCGGACAGCACGATGTCCCGAGGCAGATCCACCAGATCGGGGGTGAGCATGAGGGTGACGTCGCGTGGGCGTCGACCCGCCCGTCGCAAAGCGCTCTCGGCCAACGCGGGAAGACCCGTGCCGTCGGCCAGCACCACCGACGGCAGCGGCAGCACCAACGGCAACAGGCTCTCCGCGCCGCCCACGGCGCGCACCAGAGCCGACAACCACTCGGCGATGAGCGCGGCCGAGCGGCCGGACCCGTCCGGACGACCCAGACCCTCCGGCACCGGGGCGACGACCTCCACGGCCACCACCGCGCCGGAGTCCAGGTCCACGATGGGACGGAACGAAGGTCCCCGGCGCTTCGTCGACCCGTGCGCGGGGGCGCCGGGGGCCGGGAGTGTGTGTTGGGAGTGCAGGGTGGACACACCACCATGGTGACCCGCGAGGTGGACCGACCTGAAGCCCTGTGCGCACCTGTTCAACCGTTCTTGAACCGGGCGGTGCCGCGTGTTCACGCTCGGGCGGAAAAGTTCGCGGACACGACTGTGGGCGCCACCGAGAGTGACGCCCACAGAGGAGGGAACGGGTGCTCGCTCGCGCGGATCAGACGCGATGGAAGGCCAGCGCGATGTTGTGCCCGCCGAACCCGAAGGACTCGTTGATGGCGGCCACGTCACCGGACGGCATGTCCCGCGGCTTGTCGCGGACGATGTCCACGGCCACCTCGGGGTCCAGGTCGGTGATGTTGATGGTCGGGGGAATCAGACCCTCGTGCAGCGCCAGGATCGTGGCGATCGACTCCACCGCGCCCGCGCCGCCCAGGAGGTGGCCGGTCATGGACTTGGTGGAGGTCACCGCGACCTGGTCGGCGGCGTCCCCCAGAGCCGCACGGATCGCCCGGGTCTCACCGACGTCACCCGCCGGTGTGGACGTGGCGTGCGCGTTGACGTGCACGATGTCGCTCGGCTTCAGGTCGGCGTCGGTCAGCGCCTGGGTGATGGCGCGGGCCTGCCCCGCACCCTCGGGGTCGGGCATGACGATGTCGTGCGCGTCGTTGGTGTAGCCCACACCGGAGACGTGCGCGTACACCTTCGCGCCGCGCGCGGCGGCGTGCTCGGCGGACTCCAGGACGAGGATGCCGGCGCCCTCGCCCATGACGAAACCATCACGCGAGGAGTCCCATGGGCGGGAGGCGCCCTGCGGGTCGTCGTTGCGCGTGGACAGCGCGCGCATGGAGGCGAAGGAGGCGATGTTCAGCGGGTGGATGGCCGCCTCGGTACCGCCGGCGATGACGATGTCGGCCCGCCCGGCGCGGATCATGTCGACCGCGTTGGCGATGGCCTCGGCACTGGAGGCGCAGGCGCTGACCGGGGCGTGGGCGCCGGCGCGCGCGGTGAACTCCAGGGCCACGGCGGCCGCGGGACTGTTGGGCATGAGCATGGGCACGGTGAACGGGGAGACCCGCTTCCAGCCCTTCTCACGGAAGGTGTCGTACTGCTCCAGGATGGTGAGGATGCCGCCGATTCCGCTGGAGACGACCACACCCAGACGCAGGGGGTCGACCTCTGGAGCGCCGGAGTGGTCCCAGGCCTCCTGGGCGGCGATGAGCGCGAACTGTTGGGTGCGGTCCAGGCGCCGCAGCCGGGGCCGCGGCAGCTTCTCGGAGGGCTCCTGCGCGATCTGCCCGGCGAAGTGCACCGGGAGCTTGTCGTGCCATTCCTCCGGCAGTGTGCTGATTCCGGAGCGGCCGTCGAGGAGCGCGGACCATGTGGTCGCAACGTCACCCCCGAGGGGGGTGGTGGCGCCGAGGCCGGTGACGACGACATCGGTCTTAGGCATGATCCGATCGCCCTTCTCGTGGGTCGTTCCCGGCCGGGGCCGAGAGGCGTTGCGGATGAGATCTGCCCCGGGTGGGGCGGGGCCGCCGGGACGGGGTGTGTTCCGGCGGCCCGGCGAAGCTACTTCTGGATGAAGTTGACGACGTCCTGGACCGTCTTGAGGTCCTTGAGCTGGTCGTCGGGGATCTCGACGCCGAACTTGTCCTGGGCGGCGACGGCGATCTCCACCATGGACAGCGAGTCGATGTCCAGGTCGTCCACGAAGTTCTTCTCGGGCGTGACCTCGGAGGGCTCGGTGCCGACGATCTCTTCGATGATCTCGCCGAGTCCGGCCAGGATCTCCTGCTCGCTGAGAGCCATGTTCTGTTTCTCCTTGTTCGACGTTCGATGCCGGGGAACGGCCCCGGTGTGCGCGGGCGTAGTGTGTCCGATCCCTCAGGGGATACGGATCACCTGAGCGGCGTAGACCAGGCCCGCTCCGAAACCGAGGGTGAGCACGATGCTCCCCGACGGCAGTTCCCCTCTGTCGACCATGCGCGAGAGCGCGAGTGGGATCGACGCGGAGGAGGTGTTGCCGGCGGTGACGATATCGTGCGCGACGCGTGCCTGGGGCGCACCCAGCTTGCGTGCGATCGATTCGACGATCCGCAGGTTGGCCTGATGGGGGACGAAGGCGGTCAGATCGGAGGGCTCCACGCCCGCCCGCTCCAACGCCTCCAGGGCGACCTTGTACAACTCGGTGGTGGTCCACCGGAAGACGGCCTGCCCCTCCTGATAGAGGTACTTGCCCTCACGCAGGAAGATCTTGTCGGCGCGTTCGCCGGACGAGCCCCAGACCACGGGGCCGATGCCGTGCTCCTCGGCGGCCGAGACCACCGCGGCGCCGGCGCCGTCGGCGAAGATGACACAGGTGGAACGGTCGTCCCAGTCCACCCAGTCGCTGAGCTTTTCGGAGCCGATCACCAGCACGTTGTGGGAGCTGCCGCCCCGGACACTGTCCGAGGCCAACCCCATGGCGTAGCAGAAGCCCGCGCAGGCGGCGTTGACGTCGAACGCGCCCGGGGCGACGATGCCGAGTTGGGCGGCGACGCTCGCCGCGGTGTTGGGGATCTGGTCCTGCGCGGTGCAGGTCGCCACGATCACCAGGTCGATGTCCTCGGGGGACAGGCCGCTGGAGGCCAAGGCCTTTCCACCGGCGGCCACGGCCATGCTCAGGACGGTGTCCTCGGGCCCGGCGATCCGTCGCTCCTTGATCCCCACGCGACTCTGGATCCACTCGTCGTTGGTCTCGACGCGTTCCGCCAGGTCGGCGTTGGTGACCACGTTGGAGGGCTGGAACTCGCCGAAGGAGCGGATCGCGGCGCCACCGGGGGTGCTGGGGACGTTGAACATGGTCAGCCTTCCTGCTGGGAGTCCGCGGTGCTACCCGCGTGCTCCTTGATGAGGGTGCCGGCGCGTTCGAGGTCGTCGGGGGTCTTCACCGCGAGGAGCTCGATGCCGCGCAGGGCGCGCTTGGCCAGCCCGGTGAGGGTGCCGGCCGGGGTGAGCTCGATGAGGGCGGTCACTCCGAGGTCGGCGAGGGTCTGTGTGCACGCGTCCCAACGCACCGGGGAGGAGATCTGCGACACCAGGCGATCCAGGTACTCCGTGCCGCTGTCGACCACGGCGCCGTCGGCGTTGGACAGCAGACGCACGGTGGGATCGGACGGGCTCGTCCGGAGAGCGGCCTCACGCACCCGCTGCGCGGCCGGGGCCATGTGCTCGGTGTGGAAGGCTCCCGCCACCGACAGCGGACGCATACGGGCGCGCTGGGGCGGGTTCTCGGCGAACGCGGCCAACTGCTCGGTGGTGCCCGCGGCCACGATCTGACCGGAACCGTTGTCGTTGGCGGGGGTCAGCCCCGCCGCCTCGATCGCGGCCAGGACCTCCTCGCGGACACCGCCCAGGACCGCGGTCATGCCGGTCTCGGTCCGGGCGGCGGCGTCGGCCATACCCCGGCCGCGTTCGGCCACCAACGCCAGCGCTTCCTTGGGGGAGAGCACACCGGCGATCGCGGCCGCGGTGAACTCACCGACGCTGTGACCCGCGACGGCGTCCACGTGCGACGGGTCGGCGGGCAGCGGCGCCTCGGGGGCGGACAGCTGTTCGAGCACGGCGTTGGCGGAGGCCAGCCCCGCGGCGACCAGCAACGGCTGGGCCACGGCGGTGTCACGGATCTCGTCCGCGTCCGCGGTGGTGCCGTAACGCACCAGATCGAGCCCGGCCACCTCCGACCACGAAGCGAACGTCTCGGACATACCGGGAAGTTCGAGCCATGGGGAGAGGAAACCGGGAACCTGGGCACCTTGGCCGGGAGCAACGATTACAAGCACGACATCAACCTTGCCCTGTGGGAGATCGCCAGTTGGATGGGGAGGGACACGAAGTTCGATCGAACTCGTTTGTAGAGGATCCACAAAACCGGCTCGGGGACACGCGCTCGGCCCCCGAAACCAGTGGAAGAGGTCACCTTTCTCCGACGGTACGCGTTCCCACCGGGAGATCGCCCACCCGCCTCCCGACGAAGGGTGACCGTCGACACGGGGGTGAGACCTCGGGGAGGTCGGTGCGGGATGCGAACCTAGGAACGTGAACACCGAAGCCAGGCACCCCGAGGACGACCCCGAGGACGGCGCGGACGCGTCGACCCCAGCAGAGCCGGACGAGATCCGCATGGAGACCGTGCGTCGCCTGGAGCGCTCCATGGGAGCCCTGGGCACCGCGGCCGTGTCCCGAATGGAGGAACGGCTCTCCTGGTTCCGCAGGATGTCCGCGCAGGACCGTTCCTGGATCGGGTTGGTGGCCCAATCCGGGGTGGCCGCCTTCGTGGACTGGTTCCGCGACCCGGGACGAGGCCGTCCCGCCATCACCGTGGAGGTCTTCGGCACCGCCCCGCGCGAACTCACCCGTTCGGTCTCCCTCCAACAGACCGTCGACATGATCCGGGTGGTCATCGAGGTGGTGGAGGGGGAGGTCGACGATCTGGCGGCCCCCGGCGGCGCCCAACAACTGCGCGAGGCCATCCTGCGTTACACGCGGGAGGTCGCGTTCAGCTCCGCGAAGGTCTACGCCCGCGCGGCGGAGGCCCGAGGCGCCTGGGACGCACGCCTGGAGGCGCTCATCGTCGACGCCCTGCTGCACGGGGACCGCGAGGACGGGTTGCGGACCTGGGGGTCGGCCCTGGGCTGGTCGCACACCCCGGTGATCGCGATCGTCGGTGACCTCGGCGACCAGGACGGCGGCAAGGCCCTGGAGGACCTGCGCGCCGCCGCCCGAAGGCTCGGTCACGACGTACTGGCCGGTCTCCAGGGAAGCCGGGTGGTCGTCGTCGTGGGCGTGGGGGACCGTTATCCGGTCGAGGACCTGCCCGCCGCGGGCGCCGAACCGCTGGCCGGACTCTTCGGCCCGGGGCCGGTGGTGGTCGGACCCGCCGTCTCCGATCTGCGGTCGGCCGGGACATCGGTGCGCGCGGCCGTCCAAGGGCTGCACGCCGCGGTGGCCTGGCCCGACGCGCCCCGGCCGGTGCTCTCCGACGACCTGCTGCCGGAACGTGCCCTGGAGGGCGACATGGAGGCGCGCCACCAGTTGGTGCGGGAGGTCTACCTGCCGTTGCAGGGGGCCGGCTCTCCCCTGCTGGACACGCTCTCGGTATACCTGGAGCACGCCTCCTCACTGGAGGCGACCGCGCGCATGCTCTTCGTGCACCCGAACACGGTGCGCTACCGCCTCAGCCGCATCGCCGAACTCACCGGACACATCCCGTCGGACGGTCGAGGCTCCTTCGTCCTGCGTATCGCGGTGGCCCTCGGAAGATTGTCCGAAACCCGATCCTGAGGAACCATCTGGCCGGAATCAGCCAGTGTGGGGAGGGTGGCCGAGATTCGCCGTAACCTGATCGTTGCCCGGTGAATCGGCTCACTTATGGAAGTTTCACCAGCGTCGGGTATGTGTGTTACTGACCGTGTGCGCCCGGGGACCACGTGAAAGAGATAGATTTGATACGGGCAGGTCGCGGGTCGAACCAAGAGGCGATGAAAACCCTCGGGCGAGGTTCCCCGCACCGCTCCGTCACGACGTTCTTGGGGGGTCCAACGCAGTGGTCGAGCGACCGAGGAAGAGGTTTCGGGTACTACGCCCGGTGATCGATTTCGTCCTACAGCCCACACAGGAGGGCGAGCTCCGCAGACGGGTCCTGTTCTGGGTCCCGGCGCCGCTCCCCATCCTGGGGCTGGTCTACCTCCTGGTGGGAGGTGCCTTCTCCGCGGCGGGCTGGACGATCCTGCTGGCCGCCTGTGTGGGTGTGGCCGCCATGCTGTTGGCCACCGTCGTGCAGCCCACGCCGCTGCCGGAAGGGCTGGCGCCGCCGGTCTCGGCGCGGCGGTCCCTGCACCGCTTCCGTCAGTTCACCCAGCTCAGACTGGCCCTGGCGTTGGCGCCCATGGTCATCGGCGCGTGCGCCGCGCTCATCGGCGGCGGCATGTACCCGCTGTTCGCCGTGCTGGCCCTGGCCTGGCCGCAGCTGCTGCTGGCCATGCCCACCTTCTTCACCATCACACGGGCCCGTCGGGCGATGGAGGCCTGGGGCACCACCGCCTACCTGTGGCACGCCCTTTCGCGTCCGGCCAAGGTCACCTGGCCCATCGCCACGCCCCTGGCCCGCTCCTACCGCGCCTGGCGCACCGAACGTGCTCGGCGCCTGGCCCAGCAGAAGATCCAGGACCAGGAGCAGGACAAGGCCTGGAAGGAGGCCGTGGCGACCGAGCGGGCCAACCCGACCGAACCGACCAAGCCCTCCGCGAAGACGAACAAGTCCGAGGAGGGCACGCTGCAGCGCACGCGCAGGTTGCAGGCCCTTCCGGAGGAGGACGCGGACAACGAGCCGACGGCGCTCATCCCGAACCTGGAGTCCGGGAAGAACGAGTCGGGCCAGGGCGGGGCCGAGAAGGACACGCCCGCCGAATCGGCCAAGAGTGACGCGATGCCCTCGTCTTCGGGATCGAACGCCACGGTCGGCCGGGCCGACCGTCAGATCCTGGACCCGTCCGGCGCCCTCGGTCTGGGCGTGCGCAACCGGCGCCGCGGTCAGGCCAACCGCCGCCCGCCCTCGCACAAGCCCTAGAACGACCACCTGTGGCGGTCGTCCCGGTTCGGGAGGACCGCCACACGTGTGTTCGGCTCCGGCTACAGCTCCACCGAACGTCGGACCTCGGGCAGGGCCGCGTCACCGCCCCGCGGGCAGTGGTACCAGTGCGCCCGCGCCTCCGGCCCGTCGAAGGCCACTTCACCGATGGTGTTGCCGAAGTAGGGCTTTTCGGCCAACCGCCACCGCAACGGACCGCGCCGCACACCGGACAGCCTGGTCATGACCACGCCCGCCAGGTGGAAGGGCGCGCTCGCCGACAGGGCGGCCGCCCGGCGGAAGTTGACCGGCAACTGGTTGCACAGCGCCGAGGACACCAACTGGGTCACCCGGGAGGTCGTTCCCCCCGAACGGGGGTGCGCCCGCGCCAGGTAGGAGAAGTGCACGTCCCCGCTGAGGAGCAGCACCGTGGCCGGTGCCGGACCGCGTTCTCCACGGGCCACCTCCAGCACCGCGTCGGCCAGCCGGTGGAAGGAGTACTGGAAAGCGCCCCAGTGCTCCAGGTCCAAGGCCTGACGCAGCTTCTCCGCGGGCCTTCGCGCGGCCGAACCCCAGGCGCCACCGCACACCGCCTCGTTCCAGGCCTCCAGGTTGTGCACCGCGGGCGGGAGGAGCACCGGCACGGTGGAGGCCACCACCACGTGTTCGGGGCCGCCGGTGAGGTTCTCGTCGAGCCAGGCGTGACCCTCCGGCCCCAGGATCGATCGGGAGCCGTCCGAGGGGTCGCCCTCGCCCAGCGCGCGGCCGCAGCGGGCGTCGGTCACCAACACCCGTACGTCGCCGATGTCGTGGCGATGGCTCCACCGGTAGGAGGAGGGTTCGGCGTGCGCCCGCCAGGCGAAGTCGTCGACCGCCGCACCGGCGTCCTCACCGCGCTCATCGTGGTCCTTCAGCTCCGCCCACAAGGGGTCCTTCGCGCGGGCCTCCGGGGAGAGATTGCCCACGTGCTGGTACACCCAGTAGGCGCCCAACCCGCTGGTCACCCGCGTCCGCCACCAGGGTCGTTCGTCCATGGACCGACGCCAGGCCGCGGAGGTGTTCCAGTCGTCGCGGATGTCGTGGTCGTCGAAGACCATCAGGGTGGGGACCGTCGACAGCAGCCACCGCACCTGCGGGTCCGACCAGGCCTGCCGGTACAGCTCGGCGTACTCGCCGTAGCGCACCACCTCGTCGTCGGGGGCGCCGTCGTCGTCCTGTTCGCGCACCTGGTGCAGGAAGGCGCGCATCGGTTCCTGGAGTTCGTCCGCGTACACTTGGTCACCGATGAGCATCAATACCAGATTGCCCTCCACCGGCTCGGCGGCCAGTCTCCGGGCGGTGGCGCGCAACAGATCCGGGCCGTACCGGACCAGCCCCTCGGGGGTGTCGCCGGTGGGGGTGTGACAAGAGCCGTACAACAACCGGGTCGGCGCCGCCTGGTCCAGGGTGCGCACGACGCTCGGCGGCATCGGACTCTCGGGTTCGGGCCAGACCCGGTCCTCGCCGAGAAAAACTTCGTAGGTGAGGGCGGCGCCCGAGGGCAATCCCTCGATTTCGCAGACGGCGTAGTGGTGACCGTGGACCGTGAAGGTCCGTGTGGTGGAGACGACACCGTTCTCCAGCCGAACCCGCACGTCACAAGGGGAATCGGTCTCCATCCACACCGTCGCTGTGGAGATTCCCACATGCCGCAGTTGCGGACCCAGACGTAACGAGACAGTCACCCTTTCCCCTTCTTTCGTTAAGTTCGGTGCACGTTGACGACGAGTATGGCCCCTACCGGAGGGTTCCGTCATCCACAGGTTCACGGCGGATGGTTGCACCCGGGCCCGCGCTGCGCGATGGTGGGCGCTATGCGGACACAGATCCTTGAGCTGCACACCGGTGATTCGGAGAGCATTACCGATATCACCGGACGGTGTGGTGACTTCGTCGCCGAGACCGGCGGCGACGGACTGCTCAACGTCTTCGTCCCACACGCGACGGCGGGCGTGGCGATCATCGAACTGGGCGCCGGGTCCGACGACGACCTTCTCGCGTCCCTGGACGACCTGCTTCCGGCGGACGACCGCTGGCGCCATGCGCACGGTTCCCAGGGGCACGGGCGATCGCACGTCATGCCTGCTTACGTCGCACCACAGACCACCGTTCCGGTGGTCGCGGGAAGACTCGAACTGGGGACCTGGCAGTCCATAGCCGTCGTCGATCTGAACGTGGACAACCCTGACCGCAAGGTTCGGCTGTCCTATCTCAAGGCCGATTGATCGGCCCGGGTAGTGGCCCGGCGTGTGCGTGAGATCGCCCGCGCGTTGACGGGAGAAGGCACTACCGTGTGAACTAAGCCATCAGCGATGGCTACGGACCCACGCGACGGGCGGCGAAAAGCCCGACATCGTTGTGACAACTGCTTCGGCAGGCAAAATTGACAAGAACCATCTGTGGAGGAGAACTTTCGTGAGCGCGACCGCGGGCCAGGCACAGAGCGAACGCGGCTTGGCTGACCGACTCGGATTCAAGCCGGGTCAGGTGGTGCAGGAATTCGGTTTCGACGACGACGTCGACGAGGGACTGCGCGCTTCTATCGCTGAATTCACCGGCGAGGCGCTGGTCGACGAGGACTACGACGGCGACGTCGACGCCGCACTGCTGTGGTGGCGGTCCGATGAGGAAGGCGACCTCACCGACGCCCTGATGGACACGGTGACCACCATCGCCGACGGCGGGACCATCCTGGTCCTGACGCCGAAGGCGGGACGTGATCTGCACGTGTCCCCCAACGACGTCGCGGAGGCGGCCGGGACCTCGGGGCTGTCCCAGACCAGTGCGGTCAGCATCGGTCAGGAGTGGTCGGGCACCCGCCTGGTCGTCCCCAAGCGGTAACGGGCCCGGAGCCCGGCGTCGCGTGCCCGTACCAAAGGGTGCGCGACGTGGCAGGGCGCCCGCCGATCGGCGGGCGCCGGCATCGGCCTGCGCGCCGAACCGAACGAAGGTGAACATGAGTCACATCACCGAGGGCGTCACCGCCCCCACGTTCACCCTTCAGGACCAGTACGGCCAGGACACCGCCCTGCCGCGCGGAGAGACCGCACTGTTGGTCTTCTACCCGTTGGCCTTCTCCGGGATCTGCTCGGGTGAACTCGCGGACCTGAGGGAGCACCACGCCGAACTCAAGGAGCTCGGCGTCACCGTGCTGGCGGTCTCGGTGGACTCCACCTTCGCCCTGCGCACCTGGTCGGATCGGGAGGACTTCCCGTTCGCGCTGCTGTCGGACTTCTGGCCGCACGGCGCCACGGCCCGGGCCTACGGGGTCTTCGACGCCGAACGCGGTATCGCCCGCCGAGGAACCTTCCTCATCGACGCCGAGGGCACCGTCCGCTGGTCGGTACTCACCCCGACCGGGCAGGCCAGGGACGTGACCGAGTACCTGGAACGGGCCCGAGCGCTGAACGGATAAACCGGGCGCGAACAGCCGCGCGAAGCGGTATGCTCTCTCGCGAAGCACCGGGCGCGTAGCTCAGTTGGTTAGAGCAATTGCCTTACAAGCAATAGGCCAGGGGTTCGAGTCCCTTCGCGCCCACTCGACTCCGAGACGACCCGGCTCGGCGGACTTCGTCCGCCTCGCCGGGTCGTCTCGTCGTTTCAACGGTCAGCCGGTGATGGTCCAGGTTCCCCGGCGGTGGTTGCGGGCGTTCCCGTCGGGGTCGTATCCCCCTTCGGCGTTGCCCGCGACGTCCACCGAGAACCAGTGCACGGTGGTCGTCTCCTCGATGAGCAGGGTCTCCGTCTCCCCGCGCACCCCCGACAGCTCCAGCTTGGGGGAGTCGAAGGTGGGGCGGCTTCCGTCGAGCGTGTAGTGGATCTCGGCGGGTTCGGTGGTGTCGAAGGCGACCTCCACCGGGCCTCCGTGCTCACCCGGCCGCGGTGAGACGTCCGAACGCGGGCGCACCCGGTCGCTTTGGTGGTCCAAGGCCACCTCCAACATGCCGTACAGCCCGTTGGCGTACTCCATGCCCTGGGCGTGGGCCTCCTCCCACGGCGGCTGGAACCCGGCCTGGCCCAGCTCGAAGTTCCACGCGAAGACCCCGTGTTCGTACCAGAGGTGGTCGCCGGAGTTGCCCGCCGCGGAGTACAGGACGTCGATGATCGGTCCGGTGCGGGCCGGGGTCACCACGGTGCCGCGGTGTTCCTTGATGGCGCCCAGGATGCTCGCGGAGGACTCCCAGAAGTAGGCCTCCTCCATCGCGCTCGGCCGGGGCGTGGACACACGCCCGTCGGCGATGTAGGCGCCCGGGGACCACATGAAGTAGTCGCCCGAGGAGTGGATGTTCATGGAGAAGTCGATGTTGTCGTGGGTGTCGACCAGCCACTCCAGGTTCTGGTTCTCCGGCTGCGACATCGGCCCCAGGTCCTCCGGCCCGGCGAACGATCCGCTGGTGCAGTTGAAGGAGGCGCCGGAGTAGCCGTCCCACAGGGTGTAGGACCCGTAGTTGCGGTTGTTGTCCACGCCCCACTGCGCGCCCTGCTCCACCGCCCACTGGTCGCGGGAGCCGTCGGTGTCGCAGTAGTTGGTCATGTTCTTGCGGTGCAGCGGCACGTCGTAGAACGAGTAGTTCGCGCCGTCGGGGTTGAACGAGGGCATCAGGAAGATGTCCAGTTCGTCCACCAGCTCGGTGGTGGTCTCGTGGATCCCGTAGTTGTGGACCAGGCGTTCGGCGGTCTCCAGGGCCACCAACGGGGTCTGCCACTCACGGGCGTGCTCCTGGGAGTAGCCCAGTACGCCCGTGCTGGAACCGTCGCGGTCGGCGCCGATGCGCAGCGCGTACACCGGAGCGGGTTCGCGGGAGACCTCCGCGGGGGCGTTGAGGAAGTCCTGGGCCTGGACCCTCTCGGCCCGCACCACACCGTCGCCGTCGTCACCGCGGTAGGTGAACGCCCGCACCAGATCGTCGGCGGCGTCGTTGATCGCGGCCACCGCCTCGGACGCGGTCGTGGTGATCTCCCCGTCGCCGTCGGTGGCCAGGTGGACGATGATCTTGTCTCCGCTCACGTCCACCGACAGTTCGGAGTCGGACTCGTAGGGGTCGTGCAGGTCCACCACGACGTCGTTGCCGCCCTCGTGGCCGTAGTCGAGCGTCTCCACGATCACACCGCGGTCGGCGTTCGCACCGTCGATGCCCACGCCGAGGAGCGCCTGGGCGTGCCGGCGGTACCCGTTGGTGCGGTGCGGCAGCTCCACGACCTCGGCGATGTCGGGGAAGTCGGCCGCGATCTGGTGGATCCGGTCGTAGAGTTCACCCGGTGTCATGTACGCGTTGAGGAAGTCGGTGCGCGGCAGCGGGTCGTCCGGAGCGTCGGGGTCCGGCAGCCACTCGGTGACCTCCGCCTCCGCGGTGCCGCCGTGCGGACTGCTCACCCGGATCCGTCCGGGCCGTTCGTCCACCTCGCCCTGGCCCCGGTGGTACATGTACACGCCCACGTCCATGAACGGAGCGAGGGTCTGGGTACCGCCGTCACCGATGTCGGTGCCGGGCCCGGCGTCACGCTCCACGGTCAGCTGGAAATTCTCGTCCTGACCGGCGGAGGAACGCACCTCGACGGAGAGGAAGTCGCCGGCACGCCCCTCGAAGTAGTCGGCCCGCAGGATCTCCAGGTCGTCATCGGAGGAGCGGGTGCCCACCCCTTCGTCGGGTTCGTTCTCGGCCCGCATCCGTTCGATGGTGGCCTCGCGTTCGTCGAGGCGCTCCTCGGCGTCGGACTCGGTGTAGACCACGTCACCGAAGTCGAACCCCGCGTCCTCGTACACGTCCTGATCGAAGGGGCCGATCACCACCTGGGCGAGGAACCCGCCCTCACCGGCCGGGTCCAGCTGTGCGATGTCCCCGCCCAGCTCCACGAGCCGGTCCAGTTCGTCACGGTCCTCCAGGTGGACCTCCACCACCGACGTCTCGTCGAGATCCAGAGCGTCCTCGTCGGCCGCCGCCGGCACCGCCATCGGCACCAACAGCGCGAACACCGCACCGACCACCATCCCGGCGCGGCCGATCCGCCGCGTTCCGGTCGTTCTCTGTGACAGTCCCATCCAGGTCCTTCTCGCTCGGCGCGGAGCGGGCGGTCACCCGACATCCACGACACATGACGCCACCGCCGGTCGGGCGGCGACGCGGACGGGAACGGACGAACGGACCGCGGGACCACGAACAGCACTCACACCGTCGTCGGGACGTGCAGGGGGAAGGCTGGAAGGTCGGAGTCGGGGGATGTGGGGGCTT
>NZ_FRFF01000070.1 GCF_900143625.1 Nocardiopsis sp. JB363 | reverse complement strand
ACCCACCCCCGCCGAGGCCGACCACCGGCCCGCACCGGGTCAGTACGCGGCCCCCGAACCGCACCGGGCCGAGGGGCGCGGCGCGGAGCCGCCGCGCTCGGAAGCTCCGCCCGAGGCCCCGTGGCCGCCGGCCGAGCCCCCGGCGCCGCAGAGTCAGTGGCCGCCGCGGTACGGGGAGGCCCCACAGGCGCCGCAGACGCCGTACGAGTCGCGGCACCCCGCGCCCGGCCGGCCCCAAGGCCCCGAACACGACCGGGAGCAGCGTCCGGTCGGTCAGGACCCCTACGCCCCGCGGGGACACTACGGACCCGCGGCCCCGCACGAGTACCGCGCGCCACAGGGTCACGGGGAGGGACAGGGTCACCCCGGGCCGTACGGCCACCAGGGACCGCCCGCGTACCCCGGCCCCCAGGGGTACCCCGACTACGGCTACCGGGCCGAGCCGAGCTCGTACTACTACCAGCGGCCGCACCCCGAGGGTCACCCGACCGCGCCGCCCGCCGGGTATCCGCAGGCCGGCTACCCGCCGCAGCCACCGGCGCCGCACCCCGCGCAGCACTATCCGGCCTATCCGCAGCCGATGCCGTACCAGAACGCCTATCCGCTGCCCTACCAGCCGCCCGGCTACGTCCTTCCGGGGCAGCCGATGGTCTACCCGGGGCAGTTCGCCCCCTACGGCCAGGTCAACCCCTACGGTCAGCCCGTTCAGCACGTCATCGTGCTCTCCGCCGGGCAACAGCCGCAGGTGATCACCGCCGAGTCGGCCGCCACCCTGTTCGCCGAGCGCGCCGAACCGACCGTCTCCCCGGAGGTGCGCCAGGACAAGGCGCTCACCCGTTCGGAGGAGGCGGACGAGGAGGCGACCCCGAAGGCGGACCGGCCGCGCGCCGAGGCCCCGACCAAGGGGGAGGCGCAGACCGACGCGCCCGCGCCCGAGAGCGCCCCCGGCCAGGACGAGGACGCCGCCAAGGCGGAGGTGGCCGAGGCCGTCTCCGAGGTTCTGCGCGGTTCCAGGGACGATCTCCTCAACGAGGCGCTCGCCGGCCTGGCGATGCGCGACCTCTCCCTGGTCGACGCGCTGCTGGAGATGGTCGAGGAGCTGGAGACCAGCGCCCAGGACCCCGACCTGCTCGACAAGCTCTTCCAGATCGACAACTTCGCGACCCGTATGCGGCGTAACGGAGAGAACCTCCTGGTGTTGACCGGGCACGACGGTGGCGAGTCCGATGCCCACGACGAGATCGTCCCGCTGCTGGACGTGGCCCGCGCGGCGACCTCGGAGATCAAGGACTACCCCAGGGTCACCCTGGGCAAGATCCCCCAGGCCTCCATCACCGGTCTGGCCGCCGACGACATCAGCCACCTCCTCGCGGAACTGCTGGACAACGCCACCGCGAACTCGCCCGAGCATTCACAGGTGGTGATCAGCGCCCAGGAGCTGAACGACGGGCGCCTGATGATCGTCGTCGAGGACGAGGGCGTGGGCATCCCCGAGGCCCAGCTGGCCGAGCTCAACAACCGGCTGGAGGGCGAACCGGTCCTGGACGATGAGGTGCCCCGGCACATGGGCCTGTACGTGGCCAGCCGCATCGCCCGTAAGCACGGCCTGGAAGCCCGTCTGGAACCTCGTTCCTTCCGTGGGGTCAGTGCCTACACGATCATCCCCGAGGGACTTCTGCGGATCGCCACCCCCCGGATTCCCGGACAGGCCCGAACCTCGACGACCCCGAGCGCGAGCGCTTCCGTGACACCGATCGGATCGACCCCGTCCCCGTCCGGCAACGGTCAGACGAAGGGCTCCAACGGGGGCCCCAAAACGCCCTCCGGTGGAAGGTCCACCGTCACATCGGCCGGTCTTCCCCGGCGCAGCGCCACCCCGCACGGTTCGCCGCTGCGGATGATGCCGCACCCCGGGGCGCTCTCGGACAACCCGCCGCCCGCGCCGGAGGGCCGGGAGGACACCCCCGCCAAGCTCACCGGCGAGGCCAGGGCGGAGCAGATCCGCGACGAGATCGGCGACTTCCTCGACGGGGAACGCGCCGCTCTCGAAGGCGAGGAGCTCGAGGGCGACCAGGAATGACGACCGACACGGCGACCCCCGCGGCACGGCGCGGTTCCGCCGGCCCCCAGATCCCTAGCGAAACAAGAAACTCGGCCGAGGCAGGTAGAGCACAAGCATGACTGAATCCACGAACGACAGCGTTGAGAACTTCTCGTGGCTCATCGACCGGTTCGTCCGGGACGTGCGCGGTGTCGAGCACGCCGTGGTGGTCTCCTCCGACGGCCTGGTGCTGACCCACTCCAGCGACTTCCCCGAAGAGCACGCGGAGCAGCTCGCGGCGATCTCCAGCGGTCTGCACAGCCTGGCGGTCGGTGGCGCCGGACTGTTCCAGCGGGGCGAGTGCGAGCAGTTGCTCGTCCGCTTCAACCACGGCCACCTCTTCATCATGGCCATCAGCGACGGTTCCTGCATGGCGGTGCTGACCGCACCCGGTACGGAGCTGAAGATCGTCGGTTTCCAGATGGCCAAGCTCGTGGACAACGTCGCCCACGTGCTCACGCCGCAGCTGCGCTCGCAGCTGCGCGAAGTCATCCAGAACTGACGACGGCGTGTTCCGTAACGGTTCGGCAGGAATGAGGTTGCCTCGGCTATGAGCTTCCGAAGGCGAAGGAGTAACCGTGTTCGCCCGTTCACCTTCACGGGTGGACGCACACGGTCGCGGCATCCGCTGATGGTGCAGACCCTGGTCTCGACGTCCGAGCCCGGGCAGGACCCTCCTGGCACCCTCATGCCGGAGTCGATCAATATCCACAAGCTGTGCCGGGAGACACGTTCTCTCGCCGAGGTCTCGGCTGAGTTGAACATCCCTCTGGGTGTCACGCAGGTGCTGGTCAGTGACCTGGCTGAGCAGGACCTGGTGTACATCCACCCGACCATCACCGGCAGCAGTCCATCCGAAAACCAGGTTCTGGAGAGGGCTCTTCGTGGTCTCGAACGACTTTTCCAGTGACAGCAGGTCGAATCGCAAGAAGATGTCGAGCAAGATCGTCATCGCCGGTGGCTTCGGCGCCGGCAAGACGACCTTGGTGCGCTCGGTGTCGGAGATTCCACCGGTCACGACCGAAGCGATCATGACCGAGGCCAGCGTCGGACACGACGACACCTCGGCCACACCGGACAAGACGACCACCACCGTCGCGATGGACTTCGGTCGCATCACCATCGACGATGAGCTGGTCATGTACATGTTCGGTACACCGGGTCAGGCCCGGTTCTGGTTCATGTGGGACGATCTCGTCCGCGGCGCAGTCGGTGCCGTGGTCGTGGTCGACTGCCGAAGGCTCGCGGACTCCTTCGACGCCGTCGACTACTTCGAGACGAACAAGCGCATCCCCTACATCGTGGCGCTCAACAAGTTCGAGGGCCGCCTCGACTACACCTCGGAGCAGGTCCGTGAGGCTCTGGAGGTCAGTCCGGAGGTGCCCATCATCGACTTCGACGCCCGGCACCGGATGTCCGGCGGCGACGTACTCAAGACCCTGTTGCGGTACGCGCTGGAGCACAACCGAACGAGCGAGCCCGTCGCCTGACGGACTGGGGCCGTTCGGACCCGTGGTCGACCCTCCCACTGCCCCGTAGATTCCCAGGAAAGTTAGCGACACAATGCGCAAGATCCTTATCGTCGGCGCCGGCCACGCCGGCCTGCACCTGGCCCACGGTCTCCTGACCCATGGCTACGACGTCACGGTGATCACGGGGCAGTCCTCGACGGAGATCCGGACGGGACGGCCGTCCGTCACGCAGTTCACCTTCCCCACCGCTCTCGAATACGAGCGCCAGTACGAACTGGATCTGTGGAGCGCGCTCAGTCCCCAGATCCGGCAGCAGCGAATCCATCTCTACCCCGGAGCCGACCAACCGATCCTCTCCCTCAAGGGCCGGACTGGTATGGCCAACGACTACATGGTGGCGGTGGACCGCCGTGTCAAGATGGCCGATTGGCTGGAGTTCTTCGAGGATCGTGGCGGCAAGGTCGTCATCCACGGCGTCACCGTCACCGACCTCGACTACTTCTCCCGGATGTTCGACCTGATCATCGTCGCGGTCGGCCATGGAGAACTCGGTCAGCTCTTCGACTACGACGAGAGCCGATTCAGTGGAGCCAGGCCTCGGTCCATCGCACAGGCGCAGATTTACGATGTCTGGCCGAGCACCGAGGACGACGACAACGTCGGCTGGGCCTGCTCTGCCCAGGAGGCCGGGAACACCATCTTCCTCCCCATGCTGAGCCAGGAGGGCCCATGCCACAACCTGCTCATGGTGGACAAGCGTGGCGGCCCCATGGACGCTTGGCCCGACCGGCCGGGTCCCGAAGAGCAGTTGCGCCGCATGAAGGATCTGCTTCGCCAGTACTCCCCTGAGTACTACGAGCGAGTCAGGGACGCGGCGCTGGTGGACGGTGGTCGCAGCACTCTGATCGAGGACCTCACCCCACAGGTGCGCAACCCGGTCGGGACCCTGCCCTCGGGGGGAAAGGTCCTGGGTATGGCGGATGTCGTCGTCACGATGGACCCCTATGTGGGGCAGAGCTGGAACAATTCCACGCGATGCGCGAAGGCCTACCTTGAGGCCATCATGGAACACGGTGATCGCCGGTTCGATGAGGAGTTCCTGGTGGCGGCCTTCGACAAGTTCTGGGAATTCGGTCTCCACAACCAGATGTGGTCTGAGATGAATTCCACTATGTGGGATGAAGGCGATCTACCTCCCCACTTCTATGAGCTGGTCGAGACGGCTTCGGTGCACACGGAGGTGGCCGATCGTTGGATTCAGGGATGGGACTATCCGCCTGACTACGCCAGTTGGCTCCTGGATCCGGAACAGGCCATGAAGTACGTCGCCGAGGTTCGAGCGCGCAACGGAGCGTGACCGGAACCTGCTGCGCCTCGTAGTGCCCGATGTCCATGGACATCGGGCACTTCTTTTTGATAACGGTGGCAGGAAATTCACAGTTGTGCCGTGCTCCGAATGCTCATGATGGAATGACCGAAAACTAGTGTTCCGTTGTCATCTGTCCTGAATCGCAGATAGCATCCACCCTGCGGACGGCTCGAAACCACGGGTGGGGAACGTGTGGTTGGAGTGTTAATCGAGCCGTGTGCGGCTTGTTTGTCCCTGTGGTCGATTTCCGGATTGAGCATCGGTTTCGGAGACGGGGGCCTCGTGTCTGTCGGACCCACCCTGAACTGCGCTTAAAGGGCAGTGCGCGTGCACCTTCACGAGACTTTTCAAGCCGAGCCGTGACTTGCCTCGGGCCAGGACCCGCCCGGGGGAGGACGTCGAGTTCGACCGGAGGAACGCGATGACCAGGGACTCTCAAGGCGGTGTCGCCTCCCGCTCGCCCATCGCGGTGGTGGGGCTGGCCTGTCGTCTTCCCGGCGCCTCGACGCCGGACGCCTTCTGGCGGCTGTTGTGCGAGGGGCGGGAGTCCATATCGCCGCCGCCCGAACGTCTGGGGTGGACCTCTGCCGAACGGGACCATCGCTGGGGCGGTTACCTGGACCGCGCCGAGGACTTCGACGCGGCGTTCTTCGGTGTCTCCCCGCGCGAGGCCGTGGCGATGGATCCCCAACAGCGGCTGATGCTCGAACTGAGCTGGGAGGCCGTGGAGAACGCGCGTACCGCCCCCGACAGTCTGAACGGCACCAGGACCGGGGTCTTCACCGGCGCGATCTCCTCCGACTACTCCCTCCTGCTTCGGGACGAGCCCGCCTCGCACCACAGCCTGACCGGTGGCCAGCGCGGCATGATCGCCAACCGCGTCTCCTACACGCTCGGGTTGCGCGGACCGAGCATGACCGTGGACAGCGGGCAGTCCTCTTCCCTGGTCGGCGTGCACACGGCGATGGAGAGCCTGCGCAACGGCGAGTGCGACGTCGCGCTGGCCGGCGGCGTCAGCCTCATCCTGCTCCCCGGGAGCACCGACTACGTCGAGCGGTTCGGTGGTCTGTCGCCGGACGCCCACTGCTACACCTTCGACTCCCGTGCCAACGGCTACGTCCGAGGCGAGGGTGGGGCCGTACTCGTCCTCAAACCGTTCGACCGCGCGCTGGCGGACGGCGACCACATCCACGCCGTCCTGTCCGGCGGAGCGGTCAACAACTCCGGCCCCACCCCCTACCTGGCCCGGCCCGAACCCGAAGGGCAGGCGGAGGTCCTGCGCGCCGCCCACCGTCGGGCCGGGATCGACCCCGCGCACGTGGGTTACGTGGAGCTGCACGGCACGGGCACCCCGGCCGGCGACCCGGTAGAGGCCGCCGCGCTCGGCACCGTCTTCGCCAAGCGTTCCAGCCCCCTGCGGGTGGGCTCGGTCAAGACCAACGTGGGACACCTGGAGGGCGCCGCCGGGATCGTCGGCCTGCTGAAGGTCGTGCTCAGCCTCTCCCACGGTCTGTTGCCCCCCACCAGGAACTTCGACGCTCCCCACCCGGAGATCGACATGGAGGGTCTGGGGCTGGTCCCGCAGACCGTCCGGGAGCCCTGGCCGACCGACGCGCCCCTGGCCGGGGTGTCCTCCTTCGGCATGGGTGGAACCAACTGCCACCTGGTCCTGGCGCCGCCGCCTCGGCGCTCGCCCGACACCCCCGGACAGGCGCCGGGGGAGGGCACGCTCGACCCCGTGCCCTGGATCCTCTCGGCCCGTTCGGAGGAGGCCCTTCGCGCCCAGGCCTCGGTCCTGCACTCCTTCGTGTCCAAGCGGCCCGGCCTGCGCCCCGAGGACGTGGGTTATTCGCTGGCGACCACCCGCACGGTCATGGAGCACCGCGCGGTCATCCTCGCCCCGGGCGGCAACGGCACCCGCGACCTGGAGTCGATCCGTCCCTCCGGCGTGCCGGTGGGCGAACGCGACGACCGGGGTCCGGTCCTGGTCTTCCCCGGGCAGGGCGGGCAGTGGGCCGGCATGGTCCGCCCGCTCCTGGACGGCGACGGTCGACTCGCCAGGATCTTCGGCCGGCGGCTGCGTGAGTGCGAGCGGGCCCTGGACCCCTACGTCGACTGGTCTCTCACCCGGGTGCTGCGCGGGGAGCCTGGAGCGCCCCGGTACGTCGGCCCCGACGCCCGCGTGGACGTCGTGCAACCGGTCCTGTGGGCGGTCATGGTGGCATTGGCCCGGGTGTGGGAGGCGCTGGGGGTGCGCCCCTCGGCGGTGATCGGTCATTCTCAGGGCGAGATCGCCGCGGCCCACGTGGCGGGCGTGCTGAGCCTGGAGGACGCCGCCAAGGTGGTGGCACTGCGCAGTCAGGCGCTGACCTCCCTCGGCGGCAGCGGGGCCATGGCCTCCCTCGGGCTCTCCCCGGAAGGGGTCCAAGAACTCCTCGACTCGCTGGACGACCTCCACCTGGCGGCGGTCAACGGCCCCGAATCCGTGGTGGTCTCGGGCGACCCGGCCTCGGTGCGCGCCGCCGTGGACCACTGTGTGGACGCCGGAGTGCACGCCGCCCTGGTGGACGTCGACTACGCCTCGCACTCCGCGCACGTCGAGCGGGTCCGGGAGACCCTGCTCGAACAGTTGGACGGCGTCACCCCGAATCCGGCCCGCGTTCCGGTCCTGTCGACACTGACCGGGAGTGAGCTGCGCCAGGACGGACCGGCCATGGACGGCCGGTACTGGTACCTGGGGTTGCGCAACCCGGTCCGTTTCGCCGACGCCGTGGCCGAGGCGGTGGCCGCGGGGCACAACACCTTCGTCGAGGTCGGCCCGCACCCCGTCCTCGCCCACGGGATCGAACGCGTGTTGGCGTCCGGTGAGACGCCTGGCGCGGTGCTGGAGACCCTACGTCGGGACCACGGGGACGAGGCCCAGCTGCTGACCGCGGCGGCCCAGGCCTTCACCTGCGGACTGGACGTGGACTGGGGAAACCTCTTCAGGGGCTCGGGCGCGCGCCACGTCGACCTGCCCACATACCCCTTCCAACGCGCCCGGCACTGGCCCGAGTTCACCCCGGTCGTACCGGTCACCGCGACGCCGGAGAACGCACCCGCGCCGCTCGACGCGTCCGGTGGTGGCGCCTCCGGACTGGTGGCGTCCCTGAGCGCCCAGGTGCTGGAACTGGACGAGCTGGACCCCGCCGACGAGCGGCGGGCCTTCCGCGATCTCGGCTTCGACTCCATCATGCTGCTGGAACTGGCCGACCTCATCGAGGACGAGACCGGTGTCCGACTGGAGGACTCCGTCCTCTTCGAACTCCCCACCCCGGCCGCGCTGGCCGGGCACGTCGCCGAGGAACTGGGTGAGGAACCACCCGCCCGTGAGCGGGAGAAGTCCGCGCCGCGCCGAGCGGCCTCCGCCGAGCCCACGCCCGTGGGCCCCGTGGACGACGACCCGATCGCCATCACCGCGATGGCCTGCCGCCTACCCGGTGGGGCGAGCTCCCCGGAACGGCTGTGGCGGTTGTTGGAGGAGGGGACCGACGCCATCGGAACCTTCCCGGAGAACCGTGGGTGGGATCTCGAATCCCTCTACGACCCCGAACCCGGTACCCCCGGGCGTACCTACACGCGCAACGGCGGCTTCCTCTACGACGCCGACCTCTTCGACGCCGGTTTCTTCGGGATCAGCCCTCGCGAGGCCGACGCCATGGACCCCCAACAGCGGCTGCTGTTGGAGACCTCCTGGGAGGCGATCCAGCGGGCCGGCCTGGACACCGAGGAACTGCGCGGCCGACAGGTGGGCGTCTTCGTCGGTGCGATGCCCAGCGAGTACGGCGCACGACTGGCCGACCCGGCCGGTGACACCGATGGCGGGTACCGACTGACCGGAAGCACGCTGAGCGTGGCGTCCGGCCGTATCGCCTACGTGCTCGGGCTCAACGGTCCCGCGTTGACCATCGACACCGCCTGCTCGGGTTCGCTGGTCGCCCTGCACCAGGCGGCCGCGGCCCTGCGCCGGGGCGAGTGCTCCATGGCGCTGGCCGGTGGCGCGACGGTCATGGCCACCCCCGGGATGTTCCTGGAGTTCTCCGCCCAGCGCGGCCTGTCCGCTGATGGACGCTGCCGCGCCTTCGGTGCCGGAGCCGAGGGCACGGCCTGGGCGGAAGGGGCGGGCATGCTCCTGCTCGAACGGGCCTCGCAGGCCCGCCGCAACGGTCGCCCCGTGCTGGCGCTGCTGCGCGGTAGCGCCGTCAACTCCGACGGAGCCTCCAACGGGCTGACGGCCCCCAACCCGGAGGCCCAGGAACGGGTGATCCGGCAGGCCCTGTCCGCGGCCGGGCTCACCGCCGGTGAGGTCGACGCGGTCGAGGCGCACGGCACCGGCACCCGGCTCGGTGACCCCATCGAGGCCCGCGCCCTGATGTCGGTCTACGGGCACGAGCGGGAGCACGACCTGTTGCTCGGATCGCTCAAGTCCAACATCGGTCATGCCCAGGCCGCGGCGGGGGTGGCCGGCGTGATCAAGACCGTGGAGGCACTGCGCCACGGCCGCCTGCCACGGACCCTGCACGTCGAGGAGCCCACGGAACGGGTCGAGTGGCGAGGCAGCGGTGTGCGCCTGCTGTCCGAGGAGACCGCCTGGCCCGACACCGGACGCCCCCGGCGGGCGGCGGTGTCCTCCTTCGGGATCAGCGGCACCAACGCGCACGTGGTGCTGGAGGGGGTGGCCGACGAGGTCGCCCCGGTCACGGTTCCGGAGGATCCCTTCCAGCGTTCGCGCCACTGGCTTGTGCCGAGTGGACCCGAGGTCCGTTCGGAGGAGGCCGCGCCCCCACTGTTGGACGACGGACTCTCCCTGGCCGACGGGGGAGCGGTCTTCAACGGGCGGATCTCCGTCTCCCAACAGTCTTGGACCGCCGACCATCGGGTCCTGGGCCGGGTGATGGCGCCCGGCACCGCGATCGTGGACCTGGTCGCCCGAGCGGGAGCGCGCGTGGGCGCGGACCTCGTCGCCGACCTGGTGTTGGAGGCCCCCCTGACACTGGGGCGGGAGGGAGCGGCGGAGCTTCAGGTGCTCGTCGCGGCCCTGGACGGGCGGGGGCATCGCGAAGTCAACGTGTACGCGCGTCGCGAGGCCACCGTCGACAGTCCCTGGATCCGGTACGCCTCCGGCTCCGTCACCGCCGGGGAGACCCCCGGGAACACGGAACCGGGATCGACCATCCCGCCCTCGTCCGGCGCCGAACGGATCCCGGTCGACTACACCGACCTGAGCGTTCGAGGTTACGGATACGGTCCGGCCTTCCGCGGGCTGAAGTCGGTGCACGGGTACGCGGACGAGCTCTTCGTCGAGGTCGAACTGCCGGACCCCGCCGTCACGGGCGAGGTGTTCCACGCGCTCCACCCCGCCCTGATGGACGCCGTCCTGCACGCGTTGCTGCCGGGAGGCGGTGGAGACCACCACGGCCCCGTGGTGCCGTTCGCCTGGAGCGGCGTCCGCCTGGTCGCCGCAAAGGGAGAGGAGACGCCTCGGACGTTGAGGGCGCGGCTCACCCCGTTGGGTGGTGACCGCTACCGGCTCCTGGCCACCGATACCGAAGGCGCGACGCTCTGGTCCGTCGACGAACTGGCCCTGAGGCCCTTGGGTCGGGACGCTCTTCCCGAACCGGAGCCGGGCGAACTTCCCGAGCTGTACGAGCTCCGGTGGGAGACGGTGGAACCCCCGCATCTCCAAGCCGAGGAGACCGGTACGGAGACCCTCCCCTCCCTGGCGGACCTGGACCCCGAGGCGCCGGTGCCCGCACTGGTCTGTGCCGAGCTGCCCGCCTCCGTGGTCTACGCCGAGGGCGACACCCTGCCCGACGCGGTGCGACAGGGGCTGGATTCGGCCCTGGAATCGGTTCGCGCGTGGCTGGCGGACGAACGCACGGTCGACTCCCGCCTGGTCCTGGTCACCTGGCGCGCGGTCGCCGTCGAGCCGGGAGAACCGCTCCCCGGGATCGCCGCCGGCCCCGTCTGGGGACTGTTCCGTGCCGCTCAGCGCGAGCACCCGGGCCGCCTGGTGCTGTTGGACTCCGACGGCGCCGAGGAGTCCCACCAGGTCCTGCCCTCGGCGCTCGAACTCGACGAACCGCAGATCGCCCTGCGCTCGGGCTCCGTTCTGGTCCCCCGTCTAAGGAGGCCCTCGAACGAGGCAACGGGCATCTTGGCGCCCTCCACACGGGTGTGGCGGATGGACACGCTGAGCCCCGGTTCCCTGGACTCAGTGGAAGCGTTGCCTGCGCCGGGGGCCGGCGCCACGCTGGCACCGGGCGAGGTCCGGGTGTCCGTTCGGGCCGCCGGCGTCAACTTCCGGGACGTCGTGGTCGCTCTGGGACTGGTCGACGGAGAGACCGGGATCGGCATCGAGGGTGCCGGTGTCGTTCTGGAGACGGGATCCGAGGTGACTGACCTCGCCCCCGGCGACCGGGTGGCGGGGATGTTCGACGGCGCCTTCGGCCCCTTCGCCGTGGCGGACCGCGCGCGTCTGGCCCGCATGCCCCAGGGCTGGACCTTCGAGCAGGCGGCCTCGGTACCGGTGGCCTTCCTGAGCGCCTATCACGGCCTGGTGGGCCTGGCCGCCGTACGCCCCGGCGAGAGCGTGGTCGTGCACGCCGCCGCCGGAGGCGTGGGCACCGCCGCCGTCCAGCTCGCCCAACACATGGGCGCCAAGGTGTTCGGCACCGCCAGCCCGCACAAGTGGCCCGGGCTGGCCGCCTACGGTCTCCCGATGGAACGGCTGGCCTCCTCCCGCACGCTGGAGTTCGAGGACCGATTGAGGGAGGCCAACGACGGCCGGGGCGTCGACGTGGTCCTCAACTCGCTATCGGGCGGGTTCGTGGACGCTTCGCTGCGTCTGCTGCGTTCGCCCGGAGACGGCGCGGGACCGGGCGGCCGATTCGTGGAGATGGGCAAGACCGACATCCGCGACGCCGACGACGTGGCCGCCGAGTATCCGGGCCGTTCCTATGAGGCCTTCAGCCTGCCGGACGTGGCCCCCGAACGGATCGGCCACATGCTCGCGCGGGTGATGGAGCTGTTCGAGGAGGGCGCCCTGCGCCCTCTGCCCACCACCGTGTACGACGTCGGTGAGGTCCAGGAGGCCTTCCGGGTGCTCCAGCGTGGCGAGACCGTCGGCAAACTGGTCCTCAGCGTCCCCGCGCCCTTCCCCCAGGAGGGCACGACACTGATCACCGGTGGCACCGGCGGGCTCGGCCATCGATTGGCGCACCATCTGGTCACCGGTTACGGGGTCCGGAACCTGCTGCTGCTCGGCCGTCGTGGTCCGGACACCCCCGGACAGGCGGAGCGGACCGCCCAACTGGAGGCGTTCGGCGCGAACGTGGAGGTCGTCGCTTGTGACGCGGCCGACCGAGAGGAACTGGGTCGTGTCCTGGCCGCGGTACCGCGAGACCGTCCGCTTCGCGCGGTGGTCCACGCCGCGGGCGCGCTCGACGACGCCACCGTTGCCTCGCTGACCCCGGAACAGTTGCACACCGTGCTCCGCCCCAAGGTCGACGCGGCGTGGAACCTGCACGAGCTCACCGACGACCTGTCGTCCTTCGTCCTGTTCTCCTCGGCCGTGGGGGTGCTGGGCAACCCGGGACAGGCGAACTACGCGGCGGCCAACTCCTTCTGTGACGCTCTGGCCCACCTCAGGCGCGGCGAGGGTCTGCCCGCCATCTCGCTGTCGTGGGGTCTGTGGGCCGGTGGCAGCGGTATGACGGGTCATCTGGAGGAGACCGACCTGGCCGTACTCGGCCGGAGCGGCCTGTTGCCGATGCGGCCCGACGCGGCGCTCGACCTGTTCGACACCGCGCTCTCACGCGATCCGATCCACGTGGTACCCGCGTGGCTCACCCCGGCCGCCGACGTCAGCGTGCTCCGTGGGCTCCTGCCCGAACCCGGCGCCGAGCGCGTCGTGCCCTTCGCGTCCACCGCCTCCGGTTCCACCGGCGGCGCGGACGGGGCGGGGGACCCGGCCGCGCGTTTGGCCGCCATGGACGAGGACGAGCGGTCCCGCGCCTTGCTGGAGGAGGTCCGCGCGCATACCGCCGTGGTCCTGGGGCACCGGGCCGGTTCGGCCGCCGAGGTGGACCCAGACCGCCCCTTCACCGAGCAGGGCACGGACTCGCTCACCAGTGTGGAGCTGCGCAATCGGCTCAGCACCGCCGTCGGGGTGCGGATTCCGGCCACCGCCGTCTTCGACCACCCCACCCCCCGAGCGCTGGCACGGTTGCTCGGCGGTCTCCTGGCCCCGGAACCCGAGGCCGTGGCCGAGCGGGTCGGTAGGCACCGGACCGATGCGCTTCGCACGGAGACCGGAAGCGGGGACGACATCGACGAGATGGATGTCGATGAACTGGTGGACCTCGCACTGCGGGGACCGAGCGTTTGACGAGGAGCTTGAGTTGAGCAGCGAAAGCGAACGCCTGGTCGCGGCGCTCCGGACCGCGATGAAGGAGAACTCCCGGCTTCGTGCCGAGTTGGAGAGCGATTCCGATCCCGAGCCCATCGCGATCGTGGGTACGGGATGTCGGCTGCCGGGTGGAGTGGACACCCCCGAGCAGCTGTGGGAGATGGTCTCCGAGGGGCGGGAGGCGGTCGGTCCCCTCCCCGACGATCGTGGATGGGACCTGTCGGGACTCCTGGCGGAGGGAGAGAACGGCCGACTCGTCGACATGGACCGGGGATCCTTCCTGCGGGACGTCTTCGACTTCGACCCGGCCTTCTTCGGTATCTCGCCGCGTGAGGCCGAGGCGATGGAACCCCAACAGCGCCTCCTGCTCGAACTGGCCTGGGAGACGCTCGAACGGTCGGGGATCGCCCCGGCCTCCCTGGCCGGCAGCGAGACCGGTGTCTACGTCGGGCTCGTCCAACAGGAGTACGGGCCGCCGGTGCACAGGCCCACCGCCGACGGCGTCACCCTGACCGGGGTGTCGTCGAGTGTCGCCTCCGGTCGTATCTCCTACTGTCTGGGGCTGATCGGCCCGGCGCTGACGGTGGACACCGCCTGTTCCTCCTCGCTGGTCTCCATGCTCCTGGCCGTGCGCGCCCTTCGCGAGGGAGACTGCTCGCTGGCCCTGGCCGGCGGCGCCACGGTGATGTCGACCCCCGGCACCCTCACCGAGTTCACCCGGCTGCGCGGGGTGGCCCCCGATGGCCGATGCAAGGCCTTCGGACGGGACGCCGACGGAGCCGCCTTCTCGGAGGGGGCGGGGATGGTCGTGCTGGAACGTCTGTCCGACGCCGAACGCAACGGTCACCGCGTCCTGGCGATCGTCCGGGGCGGCGCGGTCAACCAGGACGGGGCCTCCAACGGACTCACCGCCCCCAACGGTCCCTCCCAGACCCGGGTGATCGGCCGGGCCCTCGCCGACGCCGGGCTGACCCCCGCCGACGTCGACCTGGTAGAGGCCCACGGCACCGGGACCACCCTGGGCGATCCCATCGAGGCCCAAGCGCTGATCGCCGCCTACGGGCGGGAGCGTTCCGCGGACCATCCGCTCTGGTTGGGCTCGCTCAAGTCCAACATCGGACACCCGCAGGCCGCCGCCGGGGTGGCCGGGGTGATCAAGGTCGTCGAGGCCCTGCGCCACGGCGTCATGCCCCCCACCCTGCACGCGGACGAACCCAGCACCTACGTGGACTGGGACGGCGGGGTGCGACTCCTGCAGGAATCCCGCCCCTGGACGGACGGCGGTCGACCGCGCAGGGCCGCCGTCTCCTCGTTCGGGATGAGCGGAACCAACGCCCACCTGGTCTTGGAACAGGCACCGGAACCCGGCCCACGGGACGTCCCCGCGCGGCCGGCCTCGGTGACCGGGGCCGCCGTCTGGCCCCTGTCCGCCCGCAACCCACAGGCGCTCACCGCCCAGGCCGCGCGCTTGCGCGAACACGTCCAGGGCCGACCCGACCTCCTGCCGGCCGACGTCGGTCTGACCTTGGCCACCACGCGCTCGGCCCTGGAACACCGGGCCGTGGTCGTGGGACGCGACCGTGACGAACTCCTGACCGCGCTGACCTCCCTGGAGACGGGGACACCGGGGGCGACCGTGGCCACCGGCCGGGCCCGCCCGGACCGTCGTCCCGTACTGGTCTTCCCCGGACAGGGCGGCCAGTGGGAGGGCATGGCGGTCGAACTATTGGACGCCTCCGCCGAGTTCGCCCGGCACGTCGGCGCCTGCGAACGGGCGCTGGAACCCCACGTCGGTTGGCGGCTCACCGACGTCCTCCGAGGCACGCGGGGCGCACCCGCCCTGGACCGTGTGGACGTGGTGCAGCCCGCGTTGTGGGCGGTCATGGTCTCCCTGGCCCGCCTGTGGATGGCGCACGGTCTGGTTCCGGCCGCCGTGATCGGCCACTCCCAAGGAGAGGTCGCCGCCGCGCACATCGCGGGCGCCCTGACCCTGGAGGACGCCGCGAAGATCGTGGCCCTGCGCAGCCGTGCCGTGCTCGAACTCGCCGGGACCGGGGCGATGGCCTCGGTGGCGAGTCCCGCCGAGGCCGTACGCGACCGCCTCGTTCCGTGGGCGGAGCGGGTTCACGTGGCCACGGTCAACAGCCCTTCGAGCACGGTCATCGCGGGTGAACCCGAAGCGGTGGCCCGGGTGGTCGAGGGGTACGAGGCCGAAGGCGTCCGGGCCAGGATGATCGCCGTGGACTACGCGTCGCACACACCGTTCGTGGACGTCCTGAGCGAGCGCGTCCACAAGGAACTGTCCGAGATCAAGCCGGCCCGACCGGACATCCCCCTGTACTCCACCCTGACCGGTGAACTCCTGGACGGGCGTCCCCTGGACGCGGCGTACTGGTTCCAGGGCCTGCGCGAACCCGTGCGTTTCGCCGAGGCCACCGAGGCCCTGATCGCCGCCGGACACGACGTGTTCGTCGAGGTCGGACCGCACCCGGTGCTCACTCCCGCCCTCCAGGAGACCGCCGAGTCCGTCGGGGCCGACGACACGGTCGCGTTCGGGACCCTGCGCCGTGACGAAGGCGGCCCGGTCCGGTTCCTGACGGCCCTGGGACAGGCCCACGTCCACGGGATCGACCTCGACTGGACCCCGTTGTTCGACGCGGAGTCCACCCCCGTCGACCTGCCCACCTACGCCTTCCAGCGACAGCGTTACTGGCGGCCGGGGCCGGAGACCGTGGCCGTCGATAGGCCCTCCGAAAGCCTCGTCACCGCCGACGACGGTGGACCCACCGGCGGCTGGACCTACCGCGAGGAATGGGTGACCGTTCCGGAGTCCCCCGCCGCCACGAACCCGCCGGCCACGGCCGCCGATCGGGGCACCTGGTTGCTGGTCGGCTCCCGGAGCGGGCCGGCGCTTCAAAGCTGCGTCGCGGCCCTGGAGGCCGGCGGCCACCGCACCCGCGTCCTCGACCTGCCCGACGACGCCGGGCGGGACTCCGTGGCCGCACTGCTCGACACCGCTCGGAACGGGGTCGGGAGCATCGCCGGCGTCCTGCTGACCACGGCCCTGGACACCGCCCCCGACGAGATCCGCCCCCCGTCCACCGACCCCGCCCACAAGGACGCTCTTCTCACCCTCCAGGCCATGCTCGACACCGGGATCGACGCCCGGCTGTGGTGCCTGACCAGTGGGGCGGTCGAAAGCGGCACCGGCGTGAACGATCCCGCCGCCGCGTTGCTGTGGGGCTTCGGCCGGGTCGCGGCCCAGGAGCACACCGACCACTGGGGTGGTCTGGTCGACCTTCCCGACACCGGCGATCCGGAGAGCGGAACCGTCCTGGCCGCGGTCCTGACTGGACGGGCCGCACCGGGTGAGGACCAGCTCGCGGTACGTGGACGGACGGTGCTGGCGCGGCGACTCGCCAGAGCGCCGCTCGGAGAGGAAGGAGTCCGGGACTGGAAGCCCTCGGGCACGGTCCTGGTCACCGGCGGCACCGGTGGACTGGGCGCGCACACCGCGCGCCGCCTGGCCGAACTGGGAGCGGAGCACCTCCTCCTGCTCAGCCGCCGCGGATCCGAGGCCCCCGGGGCCGAGGAACTGACCGCCGAACTCCGCGCCGCCGGAGCGCGGGTCACACTCACCGCCTGCGACGTCGGTGACCGCGCCGAACTCGCCCAAGCCCTCTCCGGCATCCCCCGGGACCTCCCGCTCACGGCCGTGTTCCACACCGCCGCCGAGTTGGACGACGGCGCCGTGGCCGACCTGGACCCGGTGGCCATCGCCCGGGTCCTGCGCGCCAAGGCGGATGGAGCCGTGCATCTGCACGCGCTCACCAGTGGACTGGACCTTTCGGCGTTCGTTCTGTTCTCGTCCGTGGGCGCCGTCTTCGGCGTGACCGGCCAGGGCAACTACGCGCCCGGCAACGTCTTCTGCGAGTCCTTCGCCCACTACCGTCGGTCCCTGGGACTGCCCGCCACGTCCATCGCGTGGGGCGCCTGGGAGGGCGCGGGCATGGCCGGTCACGAGGCCGTGGCCGGACTCCTGCGCCGACACGGACTGCCCACCATGAAACCGGAACCCGCGTTGGAGGGGTTGCGGCGCGTCCTGGACCACGACCGGACCGCGCTGGCCGTCGCCGACGTCGACTGGCCACGCTTCCGGGTGGCCTTCACCGCGAACCGACCCAGCCCCTTGATCAGCGACCTCCATCCGGTCGAGACCGCGGTGGCGCCCGCTTCCGTCGAAGCCACACCGGAGACGCCCGGCGCGGACCTGCGGGGACGTCTGTCCGGAGCGGGACGCGGCGAACGGGTGCGAGTACTCACCGAGCTCGTGTGCGAACACGTGGCGGCCATCCTCGGATACCGGTCCGGGGACGCCGTCCCGTCCGACCGGGGCCTGAAGGACCTCGGCATGGACTCGGTCACGGCGGTGGAGCTGCGCAATCGACTCTCCGCGCTCACCGGGGTCCGACTTCCCTCCGCCGTCGCCTTCGACCACCCCACCTGCGATGCGTTGGCCCGGCACGTGGAGGAACGCGTGTTCGGCAGCGCGGAGCAGGTCGTCCTGGAACGTCTCGACGGCCTCACCGCCGCCCTCGACGAGTACGAGGGACAAGACGGATCCCTGGTCGCGGACCGGCTCCGTGCCCTGCTGGGCCGGCTGGACCAGTCCAGACCCGGAGACTCCGACCTGGAGACGGCCTCCAAGGAAGAGCTCTTCGCTCTCATCGACGAGACCCTGGGCGACTGAGCCCGGCCGACGACGACAAGAACCCGACGACCACAGCCCCAAACCCCGGCACCGCGGTGCCGCGAAGTGAAGCGGTGAGGCACGCCCATGACCGACGACGCACAGGTTCTCGACTACCTCAAGCGGGTCACCGCCGACCTGCGACGCACCCGTGCCGAACTCACGCGGATGCGTGAGCGCGACAGTGAGCCCATCGCCATCGTGGGCATGGGATGCCGCCTGCCCGGAGGGGTGCACGGCCCCGAAGAGCTCTGGGACCTGCTGGACGGGGGAGCCGACGCCATCGGCGACCTGCCCGAGGACCGGGGGTGGGACGTGGAGGACATGCGCGCCCGACCCGGCATGTCCGCGGGCGGAGGGTTCCTCGACGACGTGGCCGGGTTCGACGCCGGGTTCTTCGGGATCTCCCCCCGCGAAGCCGAGGCCATGGATCCCCAACAGCGGCTCATGCTGGAGGTCACCTGGGAGTCCCTCGAACGCGCCGGGATCGACCCCGCCACCCTGAGCGAGACGCCCACCGGTGTCTTCACCGGGATCAGCACGACGGACTACGCCCGGACCACCACCTCGGGCAGGGTGCCCATGCCCGAGGGGGCCGAGGGCTACCTGATGACCGGCGTCGCCGCCAGCGTGGCCTCGGGAAGGATCGCCTACACCCTGGGGTTGCGGGGCCCCGCGCTGACCATCGACACCGCCTGCTCCTCCTCCCTGACCGCCGTCCAGCTCGCCGTGCGGTCCCTGCGCCAAGGAGAGTGCTCCCTGGCCCTGGCGGGTGGCGCGACCGTGATGTCGGGGCCCTCTCTCTTCGCCGAGTCCGCCAAACAGGGTGTGCTCTCCCAGGACGGGCGCTGCAAGGCCTTCGGTGCCGGAGCTGACGGCACCGGGTTCGGCGAGGGCGCCGCGACCCTCGTCCTGGAGCGGCTCTCCGACGCCGAACGCAACGGTCACCGCGTCCTGGCGGTCGTTCGCGGCGGCGCGATCAACCAGGACGGCGCCTCCAGCGGCCTGACCGCGCCCAACGGGCCCGCGCAGACGCGTGTGGTCCGTGCCGCGCTGGCCGACGCCGGGCTGACCCCCGACGACATCGACGCGGTGGAGGCCCACGGGACCGGCACCGAACTCGGTGACCCGATCGAGGCCGACGCCCTCCTGGACGTGTTCGGTGGCAGGTCGACCGGGGAGCCCCTGTGGCTGGGGTCGGTCAAGTCGAACCTGGGCCACACCCAGGCGGCGGCCGGCGCGGTCGGGATCATCAAGATGGTGCTGGCCCTGGGCCGCGAACGGCTTCCGCGCACCCTGCACGCCGACCGCCCCTCCACCCTGGTCGACTGGGACTCGGGCGGTGTGCGGCCGCTGTCCCAGGCGCGGGACTGGCCACGTGGTGAACGGGCGCGTCGCGCGGGTGTGTCGTCCTTCGGGATCAGCGGGACCAACGTCCACCTGGTGTTGGAGGAGGCCCCCGAGGCCGCCTCCGAGACCTCGAAGACCCCGGAAACCGTCGGTCCGCTGGTCGAGGGGCGCGCCGCTTGGCTGCTGTCCGCTCGCGACGGGGCCGCGCTCACGGCCCAGGCCGATCGTCTCGTCGACCGAGTGACCGACCACTCCGGCGACGCACCGCCCGTCGGTGACGTCGCCCGCGCCCTGGCCACCACACGTGGCCGTTTCGCGCGGCGCGCGGTCGTCGTCGGTGCCGACACCGAGACCCTCACCGACCGGGTGCGCGCCCTGGCTCGGGGCGAGACCGTCGAGGGCCTGGTCACCGGTGAGGTTCACCGGGCCGGACGCTCCGAGAAACCGATCTTCGTCTTCCCCGGTCAGGGCGGTCAGTGGGCGGGCATGGCCAAGGGCCTCATGGCGGACTCCCCGGTCTTCGCCGAGTCCGTGGCCGAGTGCGAACGGGCCCTGGCCCCCTTCGTCGACTGGTCGCTGTCGGCGGTTCTGCGACAGGAACCCCAAGCGCCGCCCTTCATGGGAAAGGACGCGCCCGCGGACGTCCTGCAACCGGCCCTCTGGGCGGTCCTGGTGTCCCTGGCCCGATTGTGGCGTGCGGCGGGGGTCGAACCCTCCGCCGTGGTCGGCCACTCGCAGGGAGAGGTCGCGGCGGCCTGCGTCGCCGGAATCCTCTCCCTGGAGGACGGGGCACGGGTGGTCGTCACCCGCAGCCGTGCGCTGGCCAAGGTCGCGGGGGAGGGCGGCATCGCCGTGGTCGGGCTCGGCGCGGCCGAGCTCGCCGGTCTGCTCGAAGGCCAGGAGGACCGGATCGTCCTCGCCGGCGCCAACGGCCCGGAGACCAGCACGGTCGCCGGCACCATCGAGGCCGTCGACGCGTTCGTGGCGGCCCGTGAGGAGGACGGGACCTTCGTACGACGGATCCCGGTCGACTACACCTCGCACTGCTTCCTCATGGATCGGGTCGAGGAGGAACTGCGGGCCGGCCTGGTCGACCTGCGCCCCGGACCGGGCACCGTTCCGTTCCACTCCACCGTGGCGCCCTCGCCCACCTGGAAACCGGGGGACGAGCCGCCGACGAAGCCCGTGGACGGGACCACGCTCGACGGCGAGTACTGGTACCGGAACCTGCGCCACGGCGTGCTCCTGGAATCGGTGTCCCGCCGTCTGGCCGCCGCCGGCCACGCCTTCGTCGAGGTCGGAGCGCATCCGGTGTTGTCGATGCCGTTGCGGCAGACCCTGGAGGCCGCCGGGCACGCGGACCGCCCCGTGGTGCACACCCTCCGCCGGGACGAGGACAGCGGCGACCGCTTCCTCACGGCGCTGGCCGAGGCGCACTGTCAAGGCATCGGTGTCGACTGGGAACGAGTCCTGGGCACCGGCGCGAACGACGTCGAACTGCCGACCTACCCCTTCCAACGCCGCCGGTACTGGATGGAGGAGCCCGAGCTCACCGGTGACCCCTCATCGGTCGGCCTCACGCCCACCGACCACCCCCTGCTCGGTGCCTGGACCCCGATCGGCGCGACCGGCCAGACCCTCTTCACCGGCCGGCTCGACACCACGCGCGCACCCTGGCTGACCGAACACGCGGTATCCGGCCGGGTGATCCTGCCCGGAACCGCCACGGTGGAGCTGCTCCTGAACGTCGGGCGGGTCTGCGACCGTCCCGAGATCGCCGAACTGACCCTGAGCGCACCGCTGGAGATCGACCCCGACGGCCCCGGGACGGCCTTCCAGATCATCGTGGAGGCCCCCGACCTGCGGGGGGCGCGCGACTTCCGCCTGCTGTCGTCCACCTCCGGCGCAGAGCACTGGACCGAGCACGCCGAAGGGCGGCTGGCCCCGGCCTCCCGGACCCCCGCGCCGACCCCCGAGCCTGACTCATATACACATCTG
>NZ_FRFF01000072.1 GCF_900143625.1 Nocardiopsis sp. JB363 | reverse complement strand
CCTCGATCTCCTCGTTCGTGCTCGCGGCCTCCACACTCATCTTCTTCTGGAACATGTACATCACCGCGAAGAAGGCGCCGATGGTCGGTGTGGACGACCCGTGGGGTTACGGCGGTTCCCTGGAGTGGGCCACGTCCTGCCCGCCGCCGCGACACAACTTCACGTCGCTGCCGCGGATCCGTTCCGAGCGTCCGGCCTTCGACCTGCACCACCCGCACGTCGCGGCTCCCGGTGCCGTCGCGGCCGGTTCCGAGAAGAAGTAGGAGGCGGCCCATATGAAGATGCAGGCCTACCTGTTCATGGGGATCGCGACCTTCTTCGGTCTGGTCGGGGCCCTGTACATCTACTGGTCCTACCTGGAGACCGGCCAGGTCGAGTGGGCCGGTTCCACCATGTTGGTCGTGGGCATCGGCTTCGGCTGGATGATCGGGTTCTGGCTCTGGCAGGCGGCTCGCCGTAGCGAGCACCACCACGGGCTGCCGCCCGAGGAGCGCCTCGACGGTGAGATCTCCGAGAGCGCCGGCGAGTACGGGTTCTTCAGCCCGCACAGCTGGTGGCCGATGTTCGTCGCGCTGGCCGTCGCCTTCACGGCGGTCGGCATGGCGATCGGCTGGTGGATGCTGATCCTCGGTTTCATGGCCATCATCCTGACCACGATCGGCTGGGTCTTCGAGTACTACCGCGGAGAGTTCCAGCACTGAGATCACCCCGAAGGGTGATTGCCCTTCGAGAGTGGGCAATCACCCAGGGTAAGATATGAGCGTCACCGCCCCGGTGGCCGGACACGGGTCCCTCAGGACCACGTGCCGGGCACCGGGGCTCTTGCCTTACCGTTGCTCGAAGGGGCGCGGAGAGGCTCCGGCCCTGGCCGTACGCTCTCGTGCGCCGACCGAACGGACGTTGGAGGACTGTGTGAAGCGACGGGCCCACTCACGAGCGGTCGTGGCGACGGCCGCGCTCGTCCTGCTCACCGCCTGTAGCGCCGGGGAGGAGCCGGATCCGGAGCCAGGCGCACAGGGCACCGAGGCCCCCGGCCCCGAGGTGACCATCACGCCCGAACCCGGAGCCACCGAGATCCCGCCCAACACCCCGGTCCGGGTCGCGGCCGAAGGCGGCACCATCACCGACGTCCGGGTCGACCAGGTCGACCCGTCCGAGGCGGGCAACGGCGAACCGGAGACGGAAGAGGAGCCCACGACCCTGGAGGTCACCGGCACCCTCAACGAGGCCGAGGACGCCTGGACGGCCGACTGGAACCTGCACCCCGGGTCGGCGATCACGGTCACCGCGACCGCCACCGACGACGACGGTGAGGAGACCGAGGTCGTCTCCGAGTTCACCACGCGGGACACCACGGACGGGCAGCGTCTCGAACTGGCCTCCAACTTCCCCACCTCGGGTCAGACCGTCGGCGTGGGCATGCCCGTGATCATCAACTTCGACCTGCCCGTCACCAATAAAGAGCAGGTGGAGAACTCCATCGAGGTCGTCGCCGAGGAGGAGACGCAGGGGGCCTGGAACTGGGTCTCCGACGAGATGGCGGTCTTTCGGCCCGAGGAGTACTGGGAGCCCTACCAGGAGGTCGCGGTCGATCTGCGTCTGGCCGGGGTGGAGGCCTCCGACGGTGTCTTCGGGGTGAGCGATCACCGCATCGAGTTCGAGGTCGGTCGGGAGATGATCTCCACGATGCACGTCCCGGACCACGAGATGAAGGTGGTCGTGGACGGTGAGGACACCCGCACCATCCCGGTGAGCAACGGTGCCGCCGACGAACGCTTCAACACCACGACCTCCGGCGTCCACCTCACCATGGAGAAGTACGAGTCCCTGGTGATGGACTCCGCGACCGTCGGAATCGAGGAGGGGGAGCCCGGTCACTACCGGCTCGACGTCGACTGGGCGGTACGTACCTCCAACAGCGGCGAGTTCTCCCACGCCGCCCCCTGGAACTCCGGCAACCTCGGCAGCGCCGATACCTCCAACGGGTGCACCAACATGTCCGTCGAGGACGCGCGCTGGTTCCACGACGAATCGCTGATGGGCGACGTCCTGGAGACCACCGGCACCGATCGCGAACTGGAGTGGGACAACGGCTGGGGCTTCTACCAGCGCTCCTGGGAGGAGTGGCTGGAGCAGAGCGTCACCGGTGAACCCCAGAGCACCGACGGCTCGGGCACCCCCGGCAACGTTCACGGAGAAGGGCTTTAGGGGCGGAGAGCCCCGGGAGCCTCCGGAATCACCCCGGGCTCAGGCCCCCGATAACGCCTCAGGGCCCCTCCACGCCTCTCAGGAGGCCGTCAAGGCGATGCAGGGTGCGATCCCAAGACCACTCCCGGGAAACCCATTCGCGGCCGCGTGCGCCCATCAGGGCGGCGCGGTCGCGGTCCTTCAAGAGCCGAATGATCGCCCGGGCGGCCGGCCCCGGCAAGGATCCGTCCACCACGTGCCCGGTCTCGCCTTCCAGGACCGCGTCCGGGGCGCCGCCCGAGGCGCCCGCCACGACCGGCAGTCCGGTGGCCGACGCCTCCAGGTAGACCATCCCCAGCCCCTCCACGTCCAGCCCCGCCCGTCGGGTCCGGCACGGCATGGCGAACACGTCGCCCGCGTCGTAGTGGGCGGGCAGGTCCTCGGCCCGGACCGGGCCGGTGAAGCGCACCGAGTCCAGGCCGGCGGCGACCGAACGCAGCCGGGACGCGTAGGGGCCGTCGCCCACCAACAGCAGCACCGCGTCGGGAACGTCCGCCAACACCCGCGGCCAGGCCCGGATCAGGGTGTCCTGCCCCTTGCGCGGCACCATGCGCGACACGCACACCACCACGGGGCGTTCACCCAGGCCCAGACGTTCGCGTACTCGCGCACCTCCGGCATCGGGCCGGAAACGGTCGGTGTCCACCCCCGGGGCCAACCGGCGCATATGCGCGGTGGCGGCGGGGGACAGGGAGCGTGACAACCGGCGTCGCGTGTATTCGCCCAGGTAGGTGACGGTGTCCACGGTGTCGCCGATCCGACGCAGTGCGGAAGAGGCCCCCGGCAGAACCGTCCACCCGGTCTCGTGTCCGTGGGTCAGCGCGACCTGGCGCAGGGGACGCAGGTGGGCGGCGGCCAGCCCCAGCGGGGCCGCGGCCCCGTAGAGCACCGAGTCGCAGTCCTCCAGTTCGGCGATGACCCGCGCCCGCCGCAGCACCCGTGGGGTGGGCAGCAGCACCTTGGCCGCGTCACGCACGATCGGGAAGGGTTGACGGAGGTCGAAGTGGGGGTCCGCCGCCTCGTCGGCGGCGTCGGGGGCGGAACTGTAGACCACGACCGACCCGGGCGGGCGGCGCAGGGCGAGCTCGTGCACGTAGGACTCGATGCCGCCCGCGCGGGGTGGGAAGTCGTTGGTGATGATCAGGGTTCGCGACACCCTGGTGAGTCTAGGGGGAGTTCGTCCCGGACTCCTGTCGGAAACCGAACGCGAACGGGCCCGTGGTGCGTTCACCACGGGCCCGAGAGAAGCGGAGGCTCAACGCGTCACGGCCGCACGGCGGCGGTGAAGCTGGAGCGGTAGTAGTCGTTGAGGGTGACCGTGCCGATGGGGCGCGAGGACGTGGAGGCGTGCACCATCACGTTGTCGCCCGCGTACAGACCCACGTGGGTGGGGCTGGCGCCGTAGAAGAACATCAGGTCACCGGGCTGCATGTTCTCCCAGGACACCCGCTGGCCCGCGTTGACCTGGTCGTAGGTGGTGCGCGGTAGGTTGACGCCCGCCTGGGACCAAGCGGCCTGGGTCAGACCGGAGCAGTCGTAGCCGCCGGGCCCGGTGCCGCCCCAGACGTAGGGCTTGCCGATCTGGGCATAGGCGAAGTCCAGGGCGATCTGGGCGTTGCCGGTGGCCGGGCCGGTGTAGCTCGAACCGCCCCCACCCTCGCCGCCACCGCCACCGCCGGTGTCGTTGCTGACGTTCTCGGTGGCCGCGGCCTGTTCCTCGGCGGTGAGTTCATCGAGCAGTTCCTCCTGCTCGGCGATGGCCTCCTCGGCCTCCTCGGTGGCCTCCTCGGCCTCGGCCATCGAGTCGGCGGCGCTCTCCTCGGTGGACTCCGATTCCTCGCGCAGGGACTCCAGGTGGTCGAGCTCGTCGACGTACTGGTCCAGACCGGCCTGCTGCTGATCGGACAGGTACGTGAGGTCGGCCTGGTGCTCCAGAGCCTCCTCGGGACCCTCCGCGCCGATCAGCTGGGTGGGCGAGGTCGGGTCGACACCGGTGTAGGCGATGTTGGCCAGACTGCGCACCCCGCCGCTCAGCTCATCGATGGTCTCTTCGGCGGTCTCGATGTCACCGATCAGCTCTTCGAGCTTCTCCTCGGCGGCCTCGTGCGCCTCCTTGGCGTCGTTGTAGGCCGCGTTGAGCTCGATGAAGTCCTCTTCGAGGCTCTGGATCTCCTCGCGTACCTCGTCGGCGGTCGGTTCGGCGTGCGCCACGGCCATGGGGGTGAGGAACGCCCCGAGGCAGATCGAGGCGATGACGGCCGATCGGCGACCGGGGGCGCCACGGTATGCAGACACTGGCAACACCTTTCTTCCCTCGTCCCGAATGACGGGGGACGAGGGCGTGCACCGGGCGGGACGGAGTCGAAGAGGCCGACCGAAAGGCTGCGGGGAGTGCCCGACCCGGACGCGGTCGTCACCGACGGGGTTCGGTGAAGAGGAGCGACCACGCTCGGCGATGAACATTAGTGCATTCCTTGGGTGCCTCTCAACTGTTTCGTGACGTTCCGGAGCAAGAGATGGTCTGTCCGAAACCCCTGACTTGCCGTGACTTGGGCGGACACCGTGCGACGAGAAAGGCCGCCGTCCCGGAGGGGACGACGGCCTCGAAGAGGAACCTCGGTGCGCTACAGACGCACACCGAACTCGAACTGACCGCCCCAGTAGGCGGCCAGCCCCACGACCTCGATGTTGCGGCCGGTGCGCGGCGCGTGCACCATCTGGTTGTTGCCGGCGTACAGGCCGTTGTGGGCCTGACCGGAGAAGAACATGATGTCGCCCGGCTGGAGCGATCCCATGTCGTTGATGCGGGTGCCGAGCTCGGCCTGGGCGTAGGTAGTACGCGGCAGGTCCACGCCGGCGGAACGCCAGGCCGCCTGGACCAGGCCGGAGCAGTCGTAGCCGTTGGGGCCGGTGCCGCCGTAGACGTAGGGCAGACCCACCTTCGAGTAGGCGAAGTCCAGAGCGGAGGAGGAGTCGCCGCTGCCCTCGTGGGACTGGCCACCGCTGTCGTCGGCGCCCTCGGTGGAGCTGTCCGCGTCGGGGAACTGCGCCAGGAGCTCCTGCTGCTCCTCGACGGCGGCCTCGACCTCGTCCTTGGACTCCTCGCTCTCCTCCAAGGTCTCCTCGGCGTCGTCGAGGGCCTTCTCGGCCTCGTCCTTGAGCGCGAAGAGACGCTCGGAGGAGTCGCCGAAGTCGTCGAGCTGGGTCTGCTGGGCGTCCGACAGGTAGTTCAGGTCGGCGTTCTGTTCCAGCAGCGACTCGGGGCCGTCGGAGGTGAGGATGTTCGTGGTGGAGTCGAGCTCGCCGCCCTGGTAGGTGGCGTTGGCGAACTGCTGGACCTGCTCGCGCAGGTCGTCGTAGCGGTCCTGCTCGTCCCCGACCTGTTCATCGAGTTCGTCGTAGGCGGCCTCGGCCGTCTCGTAGTCCTCCTTGGCCTGGTTGTAGGCCTCGACGGCCTCCGAGGCCTCCTGGTTCAGTTCCTCGATGCGGTCCTCGACCTCGTCCTGGGTCGGTTCCGCATGGGCGATGCCGGGGGCGATGAAGGTGCCGGCGGCGACCACACCGAGGCCGGTCGTAGCGATTCGGCGAGCAGTACGCCGACCACCGGAGTTCTTCATGGCGGTCCACGCTCCTTGAGTGTCTGAGAAATCCGCAGGGGTGACTGGGAGACGGAAAAAGACGGGGGGCGACCCGAGTCTTGGGCGGGCCCACATGAGTGTGCGGGTCCTCGTCGGGGGTGGGGTGGCACAAGAGTGGCCTTCTACCCGACGAAGCACTCACGTTCGGGACGAACCTAGCGGACAGGTCTCTCCCGCTCAACCACAACGGGCATCGGTCACCACCACGCATGGTGGTGACCGTTGTCACAATGGAGGTGCCTTCAGTCGAGTCTTCGCAGGAAGATCAGGGAGGGGACGGCGCGCGCACCGACGGCGCGAACCGCTTGGACGATCTCCTTGTCGGATGTCACAACGGCGATCGGTCGACCCGGGGGCTCGACCCGCACGAGTCGGACGATGAGCTCGTCCGCGGTCTCCCCGGGCGCGCTGAACAACAGCCGGACCCGGCGGCTGGGCGTCACCGGGGGAGTGTCCACGTCCGCGCCGTCGAACACACAGGTGATCTCCGCTTTGGTCCGACTCGCCAGCCCCTCCAAGGAAGCGAGCAGGCGGTTGCGCTGATCGGCCAACGGCAGGTTCCCGTACCCGGTCTTGGTGACGTTGTAGCCGTCCACCAGCACGTGCACCCGTGGAACGGTCAACAGGTGCTCCAACAGGCCCGGGTCGTCGTCGGGCAGCCCGCCCAGGGACACCCGACGCTGCTCCTCACGGTCCTCGGCGACCAGGTCGGCGGGGCTGTCCAGGCCGGTGGGCAGCGCGAGTTCGCGACGCAGACCGTGCGAGGCGTCCACCAGCACGTCCAACAGAACCCGCAGCCGGGCCTCGTCGGCGTTGCGCCCGGTGCGTACCGCCCTGCGGGAATTCTCCACCTGAGCCTCGGCGTCGGCCAACCGGGAACGCAGCCGACGGTTCTCCAGCTCCAGACCGTTCATCCGGCCCTCGGCCTCGCCGCGACGGTCCCGGAACTCGGTCACGGTCCGTTCGGCCTCGGAGGTCGCCGACTTGGCGCGTTGGCGCTCGTGGTGCACCTTGCGGCGCAACTCGGCGATCTCGGTGCGCTGCTCGACGATCGTGGCGCGCTGGCGCTCCAGGTCCCTCTGGTGGACGCGGCGGGCCTCCTCCAGCTCCCGGCGCACGTTCTCCAGGGCCTCGGCGGCCTCGTCCACCTCCTTGGCGCTGTGCTGACGGTCCAGTTCGAGGTGGACGTCCTCGATCATCCCGGGCCATCCGTCGGGACGCAGCAGGTAGGCGCAGGCCGCCACCGTCACGGGGTCGGCGGCGGGCGGAACGATCCCCGCGCGCATGCCCTCGGCGAGCTCGGGCCACACCTGGTCCACGCGGGCGGCGACCAGACGACGAAACCCCGGATCGTTCTCCAGCTGCGCGGCGATCTGCGGGCCCGCCAGCCGGGCGCGCCGACGGGGTTCGAACCTGGCGACCCTGCGCAGCACGGGTGGCAGCTCCGACGGGCGCATGCCGCCCAACACGTCGGACCCGTACTCCACGACCCGAGCGCGTACCGGCTCGGGCAGTGGGCGCATGAGACGCTCCTCACCGTCCTCCCGCTCGGGGTGGTCCTCGTCGTCGGAGCCGCCCGTCACCGGGCCGGCGCTCATGCCCGACCCGTCGAGCTCTCCGCCGAAGTGTCGGGGACCGACCGTTCGGCGTCGGGACGGGGGACGATCTCCACGCTGTCGGTGGCGCCGCACCAACGACACTTCACCCGTTCGATCGTCTCCGCGAGGACGGTGCGCTCCTCCACGGCACCGGCGCCGGACAGTTCCTGGTGCACGTAGTCCTGTGAACGCACGGTGCGCGTCACGTCGAACCGCGTGAGGTTGCCGCACCCGGTGCACCGCCAACGCTCATCGTCACCCGGCATCGCGATCCCCACGGTTCCTCCTCGGTGTCGTTGCGTGTTCGTGGCCACCGTCGCTCGACCCGTCGGTCACTCGACGTCACGACGGCCCACACCGACATCTTTCCATGTCGGGCGGGTCGACCGTCATCCCGGACGTGTTCGGTCCCCACCCCCGACTAACCTGACCGCGTGGTTCGACAGTCCGCGACACCTCATGGCGAGCAGACCAGCCTCGACGACCTGGGTACCCCGGTGGCCGGGGCCACCTTCGTGGTGGTCGACCTGGAGACCACCGGAACCAGCGCGTCCAGGTCCCGCATCACCGAGATCGGGGCCGTACGGGTCCGTGGTGGCGAGATCGTCGCCGAGTACACCACCCTCGTCGACCCGGGGATGCTCGTCCCGGCCGCCATCACCCTGCTGACCGGCATCACCCAGTCGATGGTGGCCACGGCCCCGACGATCGGCGAGGTCCTGCCGGACCTGCTCGCCTTTTTGAACGAGGACCCCGACACCGTGCTGGTCGCCCACAACGCGCCCTTCGACACCGGTTTCCTCAAGGCGGCCTGCGAACGGGAGGGCCTGGAATGGCCCGCGCCGCCGGTGGTCGACACCCTGCGCCTGGCGAGGGCACTGCTCTCCGCGTCCCAGGTCCGCAACCACCGGTTGGGCACGCTCGCCGCCTACTTCGGGGCCCACATCGCCCCCAACCACCGTGCGTTGGACGACGCCCGAGCCACCGTGGACGTGCTCAACGGCCTCATCGACCGCCTCACCCCGCTGGGCGTCACCAGCGTCGAGGAGCTGCGCGCGGTCGCCAAACCCGCCACCCGCGCCCAACGGTCCCGGCGTCATCTGGCCGAGGACCTGCCGGAGCGCCCCGGCGTGTACGTGTTCACCGACGCCCAGGGGCGCAGCCTGTACGTCGGCAAGAGCAACAACCTGCGCCGACGAGTGGCCTCCTACTTCACCGCGGCCGAGTCGCGTCGCCGCATCCGGGAGATGGCCGGTCTGGTGGTGTCGGTCACCCCCATCGTCTGCACCACCGAGCTGGAGGCCTCGGTCCGCGAGCTGCGGATCATCGCCGAACGCAAACCGCCGTTCAACCGCCGTTCCCGCAACCCCGAGAACGCCCGCTGGGTCAAACTCACCACCGACGTCTACCCCCGCCTGTCGATCGTGCGGGCCGTGCGCGACGACGGCGCCCCTTACCTGGGCCCCTACAACTCCCAGCGTGAGGCCGAGGAGGCCAAGGAGGCGCTGCTGCACGCGCTGCCGCTACGCCAGTGCACCCACACCTTCGCCCCGCCCGAACGCGTGGTCCCCAGGTGCGTGCTCGCCCAACTGGGCCGCTGTGGAGCACCCTGCGACGGCACCGAGACCCTGGACGCCTACACCGTCCACTCCGAGGCCGCCCGTACCGCCATGACCACCGATCCGGACGTGGTCGTCGACGCCCTCACCGGCCGCATCCGCGAACTGTCCGAGGACCTTCGCTACGAGGAGGCGGCGAGCCTGCGCGACCGCCTCATGGCGTTCGTCCGCGGCGCCCGCCGGGCCCAGCGCCTCACCGCCATCGCCGCGGTGCCGCACCTGGTCGCCTCACGCCCCGGAGCCACCGGGTGGGAGACGATCGTGGTCCGCCACGGGCGCCTGGCCGCGAGCGCGGTCCTCACCCCGGGCACCCACCCGACCGCCTTCCTCGCCTCCCTGGTCGCCACCGCCGAACGCGTCCCATCCGGATACGGGCCGGTCCCCCACGCCACCGCGGGGGAGACCGAACTGATCCTGGACTGGCTGGTCGCGCCCGGAACGCGCCTGGTCGAGGTCGAAGGAGAGTGGACATGCCCGTTGCGGGGCGCCGAAGCGCACACCCGGATGACACACTGGGCCCATGGCCGCGCTTCCGCTCAATGACGATCACCCCGTCCGCCGCGCCCCGGTCGTGGCCTACGGCCTGATCGCGGTCAACGTCCTCGTCTACCTGCTCTCGCCGCAGGCCGCCACCGCCGTCTGGTACCCCGTCGACCTGCTCGAACGCGTGTGCTCGATCGACGGCTACTTCATGCGCTGGGGCGCCATCCCCGACGAGATGCTCGGCCGGGTCGACCTGGCCGAACCGCTGACCCCCGAGTGCGGACCCATCGACGGCAAGGTCGTCTGGTTCTCGGTGCTCAGCTCGATGTTCCTGCACGGCGGCTCGGCCCACCTGCTCGGCAACATGGTGTACCTGTTCGTGTTCGGCCCCGTCGTGGAGGACCGGCTCGGCAAGGTCCGCTTCCTGCTGCTGTACCTGGCCACCGGGGTGGTGGCCGCGTTCGGGCACGCGCTGGTCGACCAGGACGGCGGCATCCCCATGATCGGTGCCTCCGGGGCCATCTCCGGGGTGCTCGGCGCCTACCTCGTGGTCCAGTTCCGCAGCCGGGTCACCACCCTGGTGTTCGGGGTGATCCCGATGCGTCTGCCCGGATGGGCCGTGGTGGGCAGCTACTTCGCGCTTCAGTATCTTCTCTACGTCACATCCTCGACCGCCCCGGGCGGCGGATCCAGCGTGGCCTACGCGGCACACGTCTACGGCTTCGTCGCGGGGGTGATCGCGGGACTGGTGGTCTACCGACTGCGATGGCGCTCCGGAACACGCCTATCGGACGTGTACTAGCCGGGGCCCTTCCATCATGGGCGTCGAACACGGGCCGTAGCGAAGCGGAAGGCCCGAGACGAACACAGTCCCGCTCCCGCTTCACCAACGCCCAGGAGGCACAGTGATCACCGCGATCGTCATGATCAAGGCCGACGTCCACCGCATCCCCGAGGTCGCCGAGGCCATCGCCGACATCGACGGCGTCAGCGAGGTCTACTCCGTGACCGGTGGTGTCGACCTCATCGCCATGGTGCGGGTCCGGCGCCACGAGGACCTGGCCGACGTGATCCCGGGACGGGTCAACAAGGTGCCCGGCGTGACCTCCTCCGACACCCACATCTCCTTCCAGACCTACTCCAAGCACGATCTGGAGTCGGCCTTCGCCATCGGCTGGTAGACCCGGCCGGGCACGTGAACGCGTGAGGGGCGCGGTGGATCGGGATCCACCGCGCCCCTCGTCGTCCTCGAAGGCCCCTCAGAGCGCCTCAGACGCTCTCGGCCAGCTCCTGGCTGGTGCGCACCCAGGTCTCCAACAGTCGCTGGGCCGCGCCGCTGTCGATCGCCGCGGCGGCCCGCTCGTGGCCGGCGCGCACGGCCGCGGTCAGATCGCCCTCGACACCGTCGACCGCCGCCAGCGCGGCCCCGGCGTTGAGCAGCACCGCGTCGCGCACCGGGCCGGTCCGACCCGCCACCATGTCGCGCACGGCCTGGGCGTTGAACTCCACGTCGCCGCCGCGCAGGGCGTCGGGCGCCGAACGCTCGATGCCCAGGTCCGCCGGATCCAGCCGCTCACGGCGCGCCTCACCGTCGCGGACGACCCACACGGTGGAGGTGGTGGCCGTGGTCAGCTCGTCCAGGCCGTCGTCGCCTCGGAACACCAGGGCCGAGGAACCACGGCGGGCGAACACCCCCGCGATCACCTCGCACATGCGCTCGTCGAACACGCCGATGGCCGAGGTGGTGGGCTGTGCCGGGTTGGTCAGCGGACCCAGGAAGTTGAACACGGTCGGCACCGCCAGCTCACGGCGCGGCTTGGCCGCGTACCGCAACGACGGGTGGAACAGCGGAGCGAAGCAGAAGGAGATTCCGGCCTCCTCGGCCAGCCGCACGGTCAGCTCCGGCGGCAGGTCCAGGACCACGCCGAGCCGCTCCAGCACGTCGGCCGTACCGCACGAGGAGGACGCCGCACGGTTGCCGTGCTTGACCACCCGGGCGCCCGCGGCCGAGGACACGATCGCCGCCATGGTGGACACGTTCACGGTGTGCGCGCGGTCGCCACCGGTCCCGACGATGTCGAGGGTGGGGCCGGGCACCTCGATGCGCACCGCGTGCTCCAGCATGCCCTGGGCCAGACCGGTCACCTCGGACACCCCCTCGCCCTTGGCGCGCAGGGCGATCGCGAACCCGGCGACCTGGGCGTCGGTGGCCGAACCCGACATGATCTCGTTCATCGCCCACTCGGTGTCGGCCGCACTGAGGGAGACCCCGCCCAGCAGGGCGGTGATGAGGTTGGACCAGGTCCGCTCCAGGACGGCGGAGGTCTCCTGGGCGTTGGTATCGAGCGCGTTGTTCTCGGCCGGGGCGGCCGAGGAAGCGGGGACGTTCATGTGGGACTCCTGGCTGAAGGACGTGGAAAAGGGGAGGGGCGCCGGAAGGCGGGCACACGGGTGCGCCCGCCCCGTTCAGCGTCCCTGGACGAGGAGGAGAGCAATGTCGGCGCGGCCGCGCCATCGCCCGATGTCCGCGCCGTGGTTGAGCGCCCCGCCCATCACGAGTCGACGGCGCAGGTCCCTCTCGCCGTTGTCCTTCTCGGCCGTCAGCCGGCCGTGTGCGTCACGCCCCACCCGTGTCATCCCGTGAGCGCGACCGCGCGCCGGCGCATGAGCTCGGCCAGTGCCTCGGCGAGTGCGACCGGGTCGATGGGGTGACTCACCACCTGGTCGGCCTGCGACCAGGTCGCCAGCCAGCGGTCGTCCCGCCTGCCCACCAGGAGCAGGACCGGCGGGCAGCGGAAGAGCTCGTCCTTGACCTGGCGGCACAGGCCCATTCCGCCGGTGGGCGCGGCCTCACCGTCGAAGATGGCCACATCGATGCGCTCGGCGGGGTCCTTGGACTCCAGCTTGCGCAGGACGCCGGGCGCCGTGGCGCACTCGACGAACTCGACCTTGGGGACATCGGTGGCGGGCCGGCGGCCGATGGCCATCCGCACCTGCTCACGGGTGTCGGCCTTGTCGCTGTAGACCAGCACGCGCATCCTGGCGTCCGTGTCCGTACCGCTCATCGCGCAACCGTCCCATCGCGTCAGTCCTCGGTCGCCGCCAAGGGGGGTGCGACCGTGGCGTTCGTTGACTGTTCGACTCGACTCTATTGCCTCACGTGCGCCCGGCCCGGATGAGGGTGGGTGGGCGAGGGGGCGTTGAGACCTTGGACACCATAGGATGCCAGGACCTCGGGGGCCTTCGTTCCGGGCACCCCGGCGCGGCGTTGTCCAAAGGTGATTCTTTTGGTATCCGGCCGTTGCTTTTGAGGGGTTCGGGGAGCTTTCGGAAGGGTATTGAACGTCGCGGAACGCCCCAGCCACGCAGGTTCGCGCTACTTCTCGCATGTGAGCGCGTGGCATGCCCCGAATCACCGGCAGGGCGGCTACAGTAACGCCCGAGTCACGCTGGCGGCGTCACCCGAGCTCCGGAGGACGGTCGATCCCGGGGCTGATCCGTCGCCTTACGGGGGGTCGAGTACGGGTCTTCGCGGGATGCCGTAATAATGCTCCCGTGGCGACAGCAACCGCGAACTCAAAAACAGCAACCGCATCAGCGCATGGTGCGGCAAAGCGTCCTGACCTGGTGAGTGTTGGCACCATCGTGTGGCTGGCCAACGAACTCATGTTCTTCGCCGCGCTGTTCGCGATGTACTTCACCATCCGATCGGTGACGAACGGGAACCCAGAGCTCGGCGAGTGGGCGGACGTCCACCTCAACGTGCCGTGGGCCTCGACGATCACCATTGTCCTGGTGGCTTCCAGCTTCACCGCGCAGTTCGGCGTTTGGGCCGCAGAGCGCGGCGACGTCAAGAAGCTGCGCATGTGGTTCTTCATCACGTTCTTCATGGGCCTGTTCTTCATCTGTGGACAGGCTTATGAGTACTACGAGCTCATCGTCCACGAGGGCCTGACTCTTCAGTCGAGCGCCTACGGGTCGATGTTCTACCTGACCACGGGCTTCCACGGACTCCACGTCATCGGTGGTCTGATCGCGTTCCTCATCATGTTGGGACGCACGTACGCCGCGAAGCGCTTCACCCACCAGCAGGCGACAAGTGCGATCGTCGTGTCCTACTACTGGCACTTCGTCGACGTCGTCTGGGTCGCTTTGTTCTTCACCATCTACTTCATCCAGTGACCCGAAACGGGGAAACCGTGAAATGGATTACCGCGCGGCGGCGGCATCCCCTGGCGGGGTATGCCGTCGTCATCCTCGCGCTAGCCCTGTTCGGGGTGGGGTTTGCCGCTCTGGCCCCCGCCTCGGACGAGGCGCGTGCGCAGACGCTCTCGGCCGAGGCCCCGTCCCCCGAGGACGTGGACGCGGCCAACGGCAAGGCCATCTTCGACCAGACCTGTGCGAGCTGCCATAACTACGACGGAAGTGGCACCTACACGGACGAGGACGGCAACCGGGAGATGACCAACGGCCCCGACCTCCGTGAGGTCGGGTCGGCTTCTGTCGACTTCCAGGTCAGCACCGGCCGTATGCCGTCGATGAACCCCGAGGCCCAGATGCCTCGCAAGGACATGGTCATGTCCGAGCAGGACCTGGCCGACCTGATCGCCTACTACGACGAGTCGATCAGGACCGACGACATGGGGGCCGACATCCCCTATGACGTCCCGGACGCCGCTCCCGAGCGCGCGGACTTCGAGGACGATGAGTCCTACGAGGTCGCTCTCGAGGAGTACGAGGCCGAATACGACGCCTACATCGAGGGCGCCGACGACGTCGACATGGGCATGAAGCTCTACCTGACCAACTGCGCGCACTGCCACAGCTGGTCCGGTGGCGGCGGCGCCCTGACCGACGGCCGTTGGGCCCCCGAGCTCCATGACTCGACTCCGCGTGAGATCTACGAGGCCATGGTCAGTGGACCCGGCGCCATGCCGATGTTCAGCGACGGCGTCATCACCCCCGAGGAGAAGCAGGAGCTCATCTCCTATGTGAAGACGCTGCAGGCGGAACCGAACGCCGGCGGCATCTTCGACTTGGAGCGTGTCGGCCAGGTGGCGGAGGGATTCATCGGATGGACCATCGGTCTGTCCCTGATCATCGCCTGCGCGATCTGGATCACCGCGAAGCAGCGTGCCCATGACTGAGAAAAACAACGACAACAACGAGGCCGGTGCCGACGAACGTGTCGTCGGCACCCCGACGGACACCACCGACGTGGTGACCGAGACCTCGGCTCACTCCGAGAGTGAGCACAATGGGCCGTACCTGGCCTCGGAGACCCACAAGCGTCCGGAGGAGCAGCAGCGCCGTGGCGAGAAATTCGCCTCGGTCTGGTTCATCATCGCCTTCCTCGGCGGTATCGGGTTCTTGGTCTCCTACTTCCTCTTCCCGCCGAACGCGGCGGGGGAGCCGGCGATCGCGGACCCGCAGATCGGCCAGTACTCGAACATGCTGCTGGGTGGCACGCTCACCCTGGCCATGTTCGCGATCGGTGCCGGTATGACGGTGTGGGCGCGCAACGTGATGCCCCACTACGAGGTGGCCTCTCCCTACGACGACCTTCCCTCCAGTGAGGAGGAGAAGAGCTCCTTCAGCGAGTTCTTCATGAAGAGCGCCGACGAGAGCGGCTTCACCAAGCGTCCGCTGATGCGCCGTACGCTCATCCTGGCCATGCTGCCGCTGGGTCTGGCCCCGATCGTGCTCCTGCGCGACACCGGGCCGATGCCCGGTGACCAGATGAAGGAGACCCGCTGGGTCGACGGCATGCGCATGTTCGTCGAGGGGACCCACCGTCACCTCAGGGCCGAGGACCTGGAGAACGACCCGAACGGGATGATCTCCGCGCTCCCGGCGCTGGAAGACGACGGGTACCCGCACGGGATGAGCCTCACCGACCAGGCCAAGTCCGTCATCCTGCTCATCAAGGTGCCGGAGGACGACTGGAAGCCCGGTATGGACACCCCCGTCCGTGAGGGCAGCGACGAGACCCACATGAACTGGACTCACCAGGGCATCGTGGCCTACTCGAAGATCTGCACCCACGTCGGTTGTCCCGCGGCGCTCTACGAGCGCACCACGCACAGGATCCTGTGCCCGTGCCACCAGTCCACGTTCGACGCGACCGACGCCGCCAAGGTCGTCTTCGGCCCGGCGCACCGGCCGCTGCCGCAGCTGCCCATCGGCGTCGACGACGAGGGTTACCTCGTCGCCCGAGGAGACTTCAACGAGCCGACCGGGCCGACGTTCTGGGAATACAAGGACTAGTCGATGAGTAAGACCACGCAAGCACCCAAGGCGCTGCGCGGCGTCGGCAACTTCATCGACGACCGCTTCCACCTGGCCAAGACCGGCGAGAAGAACCTGCGCAAGGTCTTCCCGAACCACTGGTCTTTCATGCTGGGTGAGATCGCGCTGTACTCGTTCATCATCCTGCTCGTGACCGGCGTGTTCCTCACGCTGTGGTTCAAGCCGAGCATGCTGGAGGTCGTCTACGACGGCTCCTACGAGCGCCTCCAGGGCGTTCCCATGAGTGAGGCGTTCGCCTCGACCCTGCACATCGACTTCGATGTCCGGGGCGGGTTCCTCGTTCGTCAGATCCACCACTGGGCCGCGCTGATCTTCGTGGCCTCGCTGGTGGTGCACATGCTCCGTGTGTTCTTCACCGGTGCGTTCCGCAAGCCGCGTGAGATCAACTGGCTCATCGGTGTCGCCATCTTCTCCCTGGCCATGGTCGAGGGCCTCTTCGGCTACTCGCTGCCGGACGACCTGCCCTCGGGCATGGGTGTCCGCATCCTCCAGGGCGTGATGCTGGCGATCCCGTTGGTGGGCTCCTACATCTCGATGTTCCTGTTCGGCGGGGAGTTCCCCGGCGAGGACATCATCACGCGTCTGTACATGCTGCACGTGCTGCTGCTCCCGGCGATCCTGCTGGCGCTCATCGTGGCGCACTTCATGATCCTGTGGCACCAGAAGCACACGCAGTATCCAGGGCAAGGACGAACAGACAAGAAGGTGGTCGGAACACCCATGTTCCCCGCCTTCGCGGTCAAGGCGGGTGGGTTCTTCTTCTTCACCTTCGCCGTCATCGCCGGTCTGAGCGCGTTCGTCCAGATCAACCCGATCCACCTGTTCGGCCCCTTCACACCGACGTCCATCACCTCCGGTCTCCAGCCGGACTGGTACATGGGCTTCATGGAGGGTTCGCTGCGCATCTTCCCGAACTCGCTGGACTTCACGATCCCGATCGGTAACGGGTACCCCATCATCACGGCGGTCCTGATTCCGGGCCTGGGTGTCATGGGTCTGCTCTTCGGTGCGCTCGGGGCCTGGCCGTTCGTCGAACAGTGGATCACCGGTGACAAGCGCGCCCACAACGTCGCCGACCGTCCGCGCAACGCCCCGACCCGTACGGCTCTGGGCGTCGGCGGCATCGTCTTCTACGGTGTGCTCTGGCTCGCCGGTTCGAACGACATCCTGTCGGAGACGTTCTCGATCGACCTGTACCTGACCACGTACATCTTCCGTGTACTGATCTTCGTGGGTCCGGTCGTGGGCTACTTCGTCGCCAAGCGGATCTGCCTGGGTCTGCAGCGCCGTGACCGGGAGAGCCTGGAGCACGGTTACGAGAGCGGCATCATCCAGCAGCTGCCCAGCGGTGAGTTCATCGAGGTCCACAAGGAGAACTCGGACGAGACCACTCACGTGCTGGAGAGCAAGCCGGTCATCACCTCCACCGCGCTGGAGGAGCCCGAGACCGACGACAAGGGTGTGGAGAACCCCAACGCCCGCAAGGGCATGGGCAAGTTCCGCCGCGCCCTGGCCCACTGGTACACGAAGGACAACGTCTCCTTCGAGGGGGTGGAGGCCCACACCGGGCACCACCTGCACCATGGAGCCGAGGACAAGGACCACTAGAGTCCATCGGGGCACGCCCCGAACAGACGAGGGACCCGGCCGCCGAGCGCGGCCGGGTCCCTCGCGTTTCCCCCTGGTTCCCGGCCCCTTCGCTCCGAGCCTGCGAGGCGCTGTACCGCTCGCTGCGGCCCCGAATCCCGCCGGCACCACCCGAGGGTCGGGTCCACGCCCCGCGGCCCTTCTGGGCCCCCCTGGGCGCCCCGAGTACGACGAAGGGGGCCTGCGCCCGGATGGGCGCCGACCCCCTCTCGAAGATCCCTCGGACCTTCCGCGGTGATCAGCCCGCGTAGATGTCGTCGATCTCCTTGCTCCAATGCTTGGAGACCACGTGGCGCTTGACCTTCAGGGAAGCGGTCATCTGGCCGCCCTCCTCGGTGAAGTCGTGCGGCAGGATCTTGAACTTCTTGATGCCCTCGGCCTTGGAGACGGCCTTGTTGGCGTCGTCGACGGCTTCCTGGATCGCCGCGTTGAGGTCGGCGTCCTCGGTCAGGTCCGCGATCTCACCGCTCTTGTTCTTCTGCTCCTTCCAGAGCTGGAAGGACTCGGGGTCGATCGTGACCAGAGCCGCGATGAACTTGCGGTTGTCGCCGACGACCATGCACTGGCTGACCAGGGCGTGGGCGCGAATCCGGTCTTCGAGGACGGCCGGGGCGACGTTCTTGCCGCCCGCGGTGACGATGATCTCCTTCTTGCGGCCGGTGATGCTCAGGAACCCGTCGTCGTCCAGGGAACCCAGGTCGCCGGTGCGGTAGAAGCCGTCCTCGAAGGCCTCGGCGGTGGCCTTCTCGTTCTGCCAGTAGCCGACCATGATGTGGTCGCCCTTGAGCAGGACCTCGCCGTCGTCGGCGATGCGGATGGTGGTGCCCGGCAACGGCTGGCCGACGGTGCCGATCTTGTTGAAACCGGGGCTGTTGACCGACGTCGGGGCGGTGGTCTCGGTGAGGCCGTAGCCCTCGACGATGGTCAGGCCGGCGCCGCGGAAGAAATGACCCAGGCGCGCGCCCAGGGCGGAACCACCGGAGACCGCGTACTTGGCCTCGTTGCCGAGACGGTCCATCAGCTTGCTGTAGACCAGCTTCTTGAACACGCTGTGCTTGAGCTTGAGCGTGAACGGCACGCTGCCCTTGCCCAGCGCCTTGCTGTAGTCGATCGCGGTGTCGGCGGCGATGTTGAAGATCTTGCCCTTGCCCTCGGACTCGGCCTTCTGCTGCGCCTTGGTGAAGACCTTCTCGAACACGCGGGGGACCGCGAGGAGGAAGGTGGGCTTGAATACGGAGAACTCGTCGATCAGGTCCGGGCCGGTGCTGGGGTAGTGGCCCAGGACGGCCTTGCCCTCGATGACCATGACCTGGACGAAACGCGCGAAGACGTGCGCCAGGGGGAGGAAGAGCAGGGTGGAGGGGGTGCCCTCGTGCTCCTTGATGATGGGTTTGGCCGGACCCTCCAGCGCCGAGTGGGCGATGAAGAGGAAGTTGCGGTGCGTCAGCTGGCAGCCCTTGGGGCGGCCGGTGGTGCCGGAGGTGTAGATGAGGGTGGCGACGTCATCGGCCTTGACCGCGGTACGTCGCTTCTCCAGGTCCTCGTCGGTGATCTCGGCGCCGGAGGCGCGCAGGGTCTCCAGGTCGTCGCCGTCGAACTTCCAGACGTTGGCGAGCTCGGGGGCCTCGCCCTTGACGGACCCGATGCGCTCGGCGTGGGCGTCGGTCTCCACGAAGACGGCCTTGGCGGCGGAGTCGGAGAGGATCCACTGGATCTGCTCGGCGGAGGAGGTCTCGTAGATCGGGACGGTGACGGCGCCGATCGCCCAGATGGCGTAGTCGACGGCCGTCCACTCGTAGCGGGTGCGCGACATGACGGCGACGCGGTCGCCCTGCCCGATGCCCGCGCCGACGAGGCCCTTGGCGTATCCGACGATGTCACCGTGCAGCTGCTCGACGGTCACGTCGCGCCACTGGCCGGCTCCGGCCTGCTCCTGGCGACGGGCGGCGACGGCGTTCGGCTCGGCGACCGCGCGCGCAAAGAGCGTGTCGGTCAGCCGCGCCTCATCGGAGATCTCAGCATTCGCGGGAGAGCTGTATTCGCGCACGTGGTGCTCCTGGGCGTGTACGGGTGTGGTGGATGGGGACGTGACGACCGTAACAACAGGACCCTACTCGTGAGTAGGAAGGGTTGTCGTTCGGTATCCAACGGTGATCCGGGCTTGATGGGAGGGGTCAGGCGAAAGCGCTGTTCAAGCCGCCTGTCCGGACTTTTCCCGTGCCGGTTCACGCGCGGGGGTCTCTTCCGGATCCCATCTGCGGAATGTGCAGGTCAGACGGGTTGTCGGGGTTGCTCCTCGCGCGGAGCCGAGACTATCGCCTGCCGGTGCCTTCGTGTACATCCTGTTACATATGAGTTCTTTACGCCGGCTGGGGTGACCGTGGTCTCCTCCGGCGGGTACCCTCTTCGATCCTCTCAACGCGGTAGGGGCCCCGAGTCATCCCTGGCTCTCCCCTGAACCTGCCCTGAGTGGCCCGCCCGCCCCTTCGTTCTGCGGTTAACGTGATGCCACGGACGACAGGAGGCTCGCCAGAGATGACCGAGAACAACGGCGGACGGAACGGCTCCCGCAACGAGGACCCCGATCCCATCGACGACGCCCTACGGCTGGTCGGCACGCTCCAGCGCAAACTGCTGGCGGCGGGGGTGCGGCGCGGTGTGAGCGCGGTCACCAATCCGCCGCCCAAGGGCGACGTGTGGGAGGAGGCCATCCGGATGGAGACCGAACAGGAGCGTCCTCCGCTGGAGGAGCTCGCCGACATCGTTCGCAAGAGCGCCCCGGAGGTCGCCGGGCACCTGGGTCGCGCCGGCTTGTCCCTGGCCGACGCCCTGGGGCGTACCTGGGGCGTGGTCGAGCGCGGCCTGGAACAGGGACGCGTGGAGGCCGATCGTGCTCGCGCGGAGAGGGAGGAGCGCGAGCGTACCGACCGTGAGCGCGACGCGCGGATGCGACGTGAGTCCTCCACCGACGAACCCTCCGCCGTCGAGGAGGGCGTGAGCCGAGGTGAGGGGCGGGGTGAGGAGTAGTCGTCACCGGGGTGTTCGCGGCGTCGAGAGCCTGGTTTAATCGAGTGGTTTGCACCATTTGAAAACCTGATGACATCAAGCCCGCTACTTATGTCAGGTTTTAGGCGAAAGTGTGAAGGAGCCGCCCCCATGCCGACCATCGGCGTAGACATCGGTGGAACCAAGGTCGCCGCCGGTGTCGTCGACCACGACGGGCAGATCCTGGACAAGGTCAAGTACCCGACCCCCGCCAACGATCCCGGTCAGCTCGCCGACACCGTCGCCAAGGCGGTGGAGGAGCTGCGCGGTCGCATCCCGGACACGCCCATCGAGGCGGTCGGAGTGGGGGTGGCGGGCTTCGTCGACGAGGACCGCTCCACCGTCCAGGTCGCCGTCAACCTGGGGCTGCGCGACGAACCCCTCAAGGAGCGCGTCCAACAACGGGTCGAACTTCCCGTGGTCATCGAGAACGACGCCAACGCCGCCGCGTGGGCCGAGTCCCGTTTCGGTGCGGGCCGCGGCAGCGACCACATCGTCTGCGTCACCCTGGGCACGGGGATCGGGGGCGGTCTCGTCCTCGGCGGTGAACTGCACCGCGGTCGCTTCGGGGTGGCGGCGGAGGTGGGCCACTACCGGATGGTCCCGCACGGACGTCGCTGCGCCTGCGGCAACCACGGTTGCTGGGAGCAGTACGCCAGCGGTCGCGCCCTGGTCGCCGAAGGCCAGGACCTGGCCCGCACCGACCCCGTACGAGCCGAGCGCATGCTCGACATCGCGGGCGGGACCGTGGACGGCATCGGCGGTGAGTGCATCACCCAGGCCGCGTTGGAGGGCGACGCCGCCGCCTTGGAGTGCTTCCGGATCGTGGGGGAGTGGGCGGGGCTCGGCCTGGCCGACCTGGCCGCCATCCTCGACCCCGAGTGCTTCGTCCTGGGCGGAGGTGTCTCGGACGCGGGCGACATCCTCCTCGACCCGGTCCGGGCCTCCTTCGCCCGACACGTCTCCGGCCGGCCGGGCCGTCGCCTGGCCGAGGTCCGGGTGGCCGAACTCGGCGGCGCCGCAGGCATCGTGGGGGCCGCCGACCTCGCCCGTCACTGACCCGCGGGTCACCGGGCCCGGTCGCACGTGAAGGGGGCCGGTACGGAAAGGACACTCCTTCCGTACCGGCCCCCTTCGGCGTCGCTTCGAGCCTCAGGCGTCCTCGGGTCCGTCCTCGGTCTTCGTCTTCTCCGCCTTCTTGGCCTTCTTGCGGGCCTTGCGGTCGGCCTTGCGGTCCGCGCGCTCGGACCGTCGACGGTCCTTGGCGTCGGCGTTCTCCTCGCGCCGGGCCTCCTTGGCCTCCGCCTCCAGTTCGGTCTTGACCGACTGGGCGTAGCGGTCCACGTACTCCTGACCGGACAACTCCATCAGCGCGTACATGATCTCGTCGGTGATCGCGCGCAGGACCCGCTGGTCCTTCTCCATCCCCTGGTATCGGGAGAAGTCGAGCGGCTTTCCGAACACCACCTTGGGGCGGACCCCCAGCTTGGGAACGGTGCGACCGGGAGGCATGATCTTTTCGAGGTTGATCATGGCCATCGGCACCACCGGAGCCTTGGCCTCCAGCGCCAGACGGGCCACACCGGTGCGGCCTCGATAGAGCTTGCCGTCGGGGGAACGGGTGCCCTCGGGGTAGATGCCGAGCAGGTCGCCGCGCTTGAGCACGCGCAGACCGGTGCGCAACGCCGCCTCACTGGCCTTGCCACCGGACCGGTCGATCGGGATCTGTCCCACGCCGGTGAAGAACGCCCGACTGACGAACCCCTTCACCCCGGTGCCGGTGAAGTACTCGGCCTTGGCGAGGAAGGTGATCTTGCGGGGCAGGGGCAAAGGCCCGAAGAAGTGGTCGGAGAACGACAGGTGGTTGCTGACCATGATGGCCGGACCGCGCCTGGGCACGTTCTCCACGCCCTCGGCGCGGGGCTGCCACAACACGGCCAGTACCGGCCCCAGGATCGCCTTGACCACCCAGTAGAACATCGCTTCAGATCACCCCTGCACACGCGGGGAGCACTGGGCAGGATCTGCCACGTCTCACTGTCCCGCTCGGCCGACAACGAACGCCCCCACACGGCGAGGGGGAGGTTGACTCGTGTCATCCTCCCACCACGCACGGGTGACCGCCAAAGCGTCCGGAACCGGACGCCGGTGTCCGTCGTGAAGAGGGGCCGCACCGCGGGGCATAGTCGAGGATACTCACCGGTCGGGGCGGCTCGGGGGCCGACCCACGCCGCGGGGTCCGACGAACGAGGGAACACACCCGGACATCGCGTGGTTCGAGCAGGGGAACGTTACCGTGCACTCGATGACAAACGCTTGCCCGAGCGACTAGCCTCACGGCTGGGGAGTCCACTATCCCGATCCCCCTGCCGCACGATCCCCGGGAGCCACCCAGTGAGACCGACCAGCGCCCTTCCCCTCCTCCTGGGAGCGGACCCCTTCAGCCACGTCGGGTCCCGCACTGGTGTGCTGCTCTGCCACGGTTTCACCGGTTCGCCCTACTCGATGCGCCCCTGGGCCGAGTACCTGGCCGCGTCCGGCCTCTCCGTCGAACTGCCCCGCCTGCCCGGCCACGGCACCACCTGGCAGGACATGGCCACCACCGGAAGCGACGACTGGTACGCGGCCGTGGAGGAGGCGCTCCTCGATCTCGCCTCGCGCTGCGACGAGGTGTTCGTCATGGGGCTGTCCATGGGCGGAGCGCTCACCCTGCGCCTGGCCCAGGAACACCCCGACGTGGTCACCGGGGTCGTACTGGTCAACCCCTCCCTGACGGTGGAGGATCGGCGGCTCCCGTTCATCGCCCCCATCCGCCACTTCGCCGCCCGCCTCCTGCCGTCCACGCCCGGGATCGGTAGCGACGTCGCCCTCGAACCGGCCGGTGAGGGCGGGTACGACCGGATCCCCACCGCGGCCGCCGCGACACTCCCGAGACTGTGGCGCACGGTTCAGGAGAGCATGTCCGGTTTGCGCGCGCCGATCCTGGCCTACCGCAGCACACAGGACCACGTCGTCGGACCGGAGAGTCTGCGTATCCTCGCTAGGAGAGCGGTCAACACCCGGCTGACGATCCACCTGCTTCACGACAGCTACCACGTGGCGACCCTCGACCATGACGCCGCCACCATCTTCGAGGGCAGCCTCGCCTTCGTGGGAGAACTCAGTAGAAGCGGGGAAGGAGCCGACCGATGACACAACGTCGGGGCAACGGCCTGCTCGCCGACACCTACGTCCCCCTGATACTCCTCGCGCCGACCCACGCCGACCTCATGCTGGAGGCGCTCCGACGCAGTGGCATCGCCGCCTACGCGGTCCCCCTGGAGGAGGACGTCCTGGAGCCCACCGGCGGCCAGGTCGAGGATCCGCCCACCGACCACCTGTACGTCGACGCCGAGGAACGGGGCGCCGCCGAACAGGTGCTGGGCTCCGAACTGCCCGATCTTTCCGGACCCGACCTGCTCGCACCGGGCTCGGACCCCCGCCCCGAGGGGGAGGACGAGCAGGACCCGGAGACCTTCACCGCCAAGGAGGGTCCCCAACCCCCGGTCGGTGGCGACCTCCTGGACGGTCCCACGACCGACCTGGCCGACGAGGTCGTGCTCCCGGGGGCGGAGGACGAGGTCTGGAACGACCTGGTCGCCCGCTTCTACGACGAGGACGAGACCTCCGGCGCGCGGCGCGATCGGGTCGCCTGGCCGGACGCGGAGAACCTCGACGCGCCCGACGAACGCGGCAACGAACTCGGTGACATCCTCGCCGGCCTGCCGCGCGACATCGAGGACGACGACGAGGAGACACGCGAGGAGAACCGGCGCCGGGCGGAGGCCGAACGCGAGGGCCACTACGAACCCCCTCCGCCCTCGCCGCTGATCCAGGGGGACCGGGCCGGCATCGCCGCCTGGTTCGGACTCCTGGGCGTGCCGGCGTTGCTGTTCGGCACCGCCTTCCTGGGCGTGTCCCTGCCCGACTGGATGATGCTGGTGGGCATCCTGGTGTTCCTGGGCAGTTTCGTGCTGCTCATCCTGCGCATGGCCGATTCCCGGTCCTCGGGCGACAACGGTCCCGACGACGGGGCGGTGGTCTGAGCCCTGGGCTTCGACGTCCCCCTCTGGCGCACCTTCACCCTCTACCGCGCCATCACCCTGGTCCACGCGCTGCTCATGGTGGTCCAGAACCACCAGTACCTGGACCGCCCCTGGGTCGCCTGGCTCGTCCTGGTGGTGATGGCGGTGTGGACGGTGGTCACCCACCAGGTCTACGCCGTCCCCTCCCGCCGCACCTCACGATTCCTGTGCGCCGACCTGCTCGTCGCGTTCGGCTGTCTGTTCGCCACCGCCCTGGCAGCGGAACCCTTCTACCTCACCCAGGCCCCGCCGCTGAGCTCCTACTGGTTCGCCGGGACCGCCTTGGCCGCGAGCGTCATCTGGGGCCGCCGAGGCGCCGCCACGGTCGCCATCGCTTATGGGATCGCCGACCTCACCCTGCGCGTGATCATGGACGCCGCCATCACCGGAGCCACCGCCCGAGGCGTGGTCCTGCTGTTGCTGACCGGCCTGGCCGTGGGCTACATGGCGCGAGTGGCCGAACAGGCCGAGGAGCGCTTCGCCCAGGCCGTCACCTTGGAGGCGCGCATCCGTGAACGGGAGCAACTCGCCCGTTCCATCCACGACTCGGTGTTGCAGGTGCTGGCCCTGGTGCGTCGGCGCGGTGACGAGATCGGGGGAGAGGCCGCGGAACTGGGGCGGATGGCCGGTGAACAGGAGGTCCGGCTCCGGTCGCTCGTCGCGGACGGGCTGAACACCACGGTGGCGGTCCACGACGTCTCGGCCGGGGAGGCCGGCCCCCTGGACCTGCGCGACCTGCTGCGTCCCCTGCAGTCGGTCCGGGTCACCGTCGCCGCGCCCGCCACCCGCGTCGAACTGCCCGATCACACCGCCCGTGAGCTGACCGCGGCGGTCGCGGCGGCCTTGGACAACGTCGAACGGCACTGCCCGGAGGGGACCCGGGCCTGGGTGCTGGTGGAGGACGAACCCGACGCGGTCATGGTGACCGTGCGCGACGACGGCCCCGGCATCCCACCGGACCGGCTGGAGCGAGCGCGCGCCGAGGGCCGTCTGGGGGTCGCCCAGTCCATCCTCGGGCGCGTGGGCGACCTGGGTGGGACTACCGAGATCCACAGCGACCCGGGGGAGGGCACCGAGTTCGAGATGCGCGTGCCCCGACCGCAGGCCTGAGTCGGTCACAGGGGCGGGCCGTCACCGGGCTCCTCCTGGTGGGAGAAGCGTTCCTCCCCCCAGGGGTCGGCCCGGTTGTGATACCCGCGGTCCTCCCAGAACCCGCGACGGTCGCCCACCATGTACTCCACCGAGCGCAGCCACTTCACGCTCTTCCACCCGTACAGGTGCGGCACCACCAGGCGCAGGGGGAACCCGTGTTCGGGGGCGAGCGGGGCTCCGTCTCGGTGGGTGGTCAGCAGCACCCCGTCGGCGAGGAAGTCGTCCATGCGCATGTTGGCGCTGTAGCCGTACTCGCCCCAGGCCATCACATGTGTGGCCTCGGGGGCGGGCGGCGCCAGCCCCACCAGGTCGGTGGCGCGTACCCCGCCCCAGTGCACGTCCGGGATGCTGAACCGCATCACACAGTGGAAGTGGCGCATCTCCCGCGCGCGCGGCAGCGCGGTGAACTCGTTCCAGTCCCACCGGTAGGTGCCCAACGACTCGGTGGCCCCGAACACGCGGAAGTCCCACCGAGCCGGCCGGAAGGAGGGGACCCGCCCGTAGTGCAGCGGTTTGTGCTCGTGGCGCACCGCCTGCCCCGGTGGCAGCCCGTCCCGGTCGACCCTCGTGTCGGGCTCCGTCCCCTCGGACACTCCGTTCCCCCTGCAAGGCTCGCTCGTCCACCGGCGTTCGCCGATGGACCCCGCGCTCCCACGACCGATGTGGGACCCGCGGCGTCTGTCATCCTGCCAGGCGGCGACGAGAGCCAGATCACTCACCCCGGGCGTGCGCGCCGGCCGCGGGCGTGCGCTATAGTCACAGCCATGCAGCGGAACTTTTGGCGCTTTTATGGCTACCGGCCCATCTCCCCGGTCGCCTGTAAAGCCCTGCGCTGACACAGACGACTTCCCAGGAGCCCCGGGCCGGTACAGGCCCGGGGCTCCTTTGTGTTCCACCCGGACCGGACTGGCCAGGCGAGACGACCCAGCGGCACCGCCGCACAACCGACGAACAGGGACAACCCACATGGTCATCGTTATGGCACCGGACGCCACCGCGGACAACATCGACGCGCTCGTCGAGCTGGTCACCTCCTCCGGGGGTGAGGCGTACGTGACCCGCGGCGTCAGCAGGACGATCATCGGGCTGGTGGGCGACGTCGAGCGGTTCCAGGACCTGGGCCTGAGCGCCAAGCCCGGTGTCGGTGACGTGCTGCGCATCTCCGCCCCCTACAAGCTGGTCAGCCGCGAGAACCACGACAGCCGCACCGTCGTCAGCGTTCGCGGCGTGCCGATCGGCGGCGAGCACATGACCGTCATCGCCGGCCCCTGCGCGGTCGAGACGCCCGAGCAGACCCTCGCGGCGGCCCACATGGCCAAGGCCGCCGGTGCCGCCCTGCTGCGAGGAGGCGCCTACAAGCCTCGCACCTCCCCGTACGCCTTCCAGGGGCTCGGTGAGCAGGGTCTGAAGATCCTCTCCGACGTGCGCGCCGAGACCGGCATGCCGATCGTCACCGAGGTCGTGGACGCCGCCGACGTCGACCTGGTCGCCTCCTACGCGGACATGCTCCAGATCGGCACCCGCAACATGCAGAACTTCGCGCTGCTGCAGGCCGCCGGGGACGCGGGCAAGCCCGTCCTGCTCAAGCGCGGCATGAGCGCCACCATCGAGGAATGGCTGATGGCCGCCGAGTACATCGCTCAGCGCGGCAACCTCGACATCGTGCTGTGCGAGCGCGGCATCCGCACCTTCGAGAAGGCCACCCGCAACACCCTGGACATCAGCGCGGTGCCGGTGGCGCAGAACCTCACCCACCTGCCGGTGATCGTCGACCCGTCCCACTCCGGTGGCAAGCGCGACCTGGTCCTGCCGTTGTCCCGCGCGGCCATCGCCATCGGTGCCGACGGCATCATCGTGGACGTGCACCCGAACCCGGAGACGGCCCTGTGCGATGGCCCCCAGGCTCTGGTCGAGGAGGACCTGGGTGTGCTGCGCGACGTGGCCGGCACCCTGGCCACCCTGAGCGGACGCACGCTCACCCCGGCCCCGGCGCGGGAGCTCGCCGACGTATAGAGGTATGAGAAAGGGAGCGGTGCCCTCGGGGCGCCGCTCCCTTTCTCGTGTCCGGTCCGTCGCTCACACGGTGGGCACGGCCGTGGCCGCTGCCGGGACGACCCCCTTCTTTGGGGCCGCGTCACCCAGGAAGCTGGGCTTGTGCATCTGGGCCGTGGTCACCAGGTACTCGGCGAGTTCCTCGGCGTCCAGGCGCTTCTCGATCGTGCGCAGGTCGGGGATCTTGGCGGCGGTCTCCACCTGACGCGGGGTCAGCATCGTGCAGCAGTCCTCGTCGGGCAGCTCCGAGATGGCCAACGTCCCGATCTTGCGGGCCTGGTCCATGATCTCGCTCTTGTCCATGCCGATGAGCGGCCGCATGATCGGCATGTCCACCGCGTCGTCCAGCGCGGTCAGGTTGGTCATCGTCTGACTGGAGACCTGTCCCAGGGCGTCGCCGGTGATCAGGCACTCCGCGCCCAGGTCATCGGCCAGGGCCTCGGCGGCCTTGAGCATCAGTCGCCGCTGGGCGACGATCTGCAGGCGCTCGATGCCCGAGCTCTTCAGCTGCTGCTGGGCCTTGCCGAAGGGCACCACGAACAGGCGCGAACCCACCTGGTAACGGTCGATCTGCCGGACCAGGCTGTAGGCCTTGTAGATGGACTCGGGGCCGGTGAAGGGCATCCCGGAGAAGTGCAGGAAGTCGACCTTCAGCCCGCGCCGGATCATCCGGTGGGCCGCCACGGGCGAGTCGATGCCACCCGACATCAGCACCAGACCGCGACCGCTCATGCCTGCGGGCAGACCGCCCTGGCCGGGGATGCCGTCGGTGAAGACGAACGCCTCGTCCTTGTCGATCTCCACGTACAGGGTGTTGTCGGGGCGCTTGAGGTTCACCTTGTAGCCGTGCGCCTCGATGATCTTGGAACCGAGGTATCCGGCCAGCTCACCGGAGTTCATCTCGAAACGCTTGTCCCGGCGGCGGGCGCGCACCGCGAAGGTGCCCTCCCGGTCGGCCATGGAACGCACGGACACGTCCACGATGGCGTCGAGGTCCTTGCGGACCCGGCGCACCAGGTGCACCCACACCACGCCCATGACGTTGGCCATACGGTCGGCGATCGCGGCGATCTCCAGGTCCGACGCCTCGGGCTTGCGCACGATGATGACGCCGGCGCCCCGCTGGGAGAGACGGATATCGCCCAGATCGCGCACGGAAGAGCGGATGTTGTTGTGCAGCCGGCGCTCGAAGAGCTTGCGGTTGGAACCCTTGAGGACGATCTCACCGAGCTTCATCAGCACGCAGAGCTCGCCGAGCCCGGCGTCGGCTCCGGCCTCGGTTACGGGGAGCGGCGCGGACTCCAGCGACGCGGACATGGTGCTTACCTCCGGAAAAGATGATGCCTTCGTGCCCGGTGAGGAGATGAGGGGCGGGCGGTGGTGGGACCGGGCGCGTCCACCGCTGTCTTCCAGTATCGAACAATCCACGGAGCGCTCGGTACATTCCCGGCGGACACCGGACACACCAACGGCCCCTCCCGGACCGGAAGGGGCCGTCCATGGTGCTCTTCGGATCAGCCGAAGAAGACCTCGGCTTCCTCGTAACGCTCGGCCGGGACCGTCTTGAGCGTGTCGGTGGCCTCGGCCAGGTCCACCCGGACGATGTCGGTGCCCTGGAGGGCCACCATCTTGCCGAAGGCCTTGTCGTGCACGGAGTCGATGGCGTTCACGCCCAGGCGGGTGGCGAGCACCCGGTCGAAGGCGCTGGGGGTACCGCCGCGCTGGACGTGACCCAGCACCACCGAACGGGACTCCTTGCCGGTGCGCTTCTCGATCTCCTCGGCCAGGTTCTGGCCGATGCCGCCCAGACGCACGTGCCCGAAGGAGTCCTTCGCGCCGGTGGCGAGCTCCATCTGGCCTTCCTTGGGGTGAGCACCCTCGGCGACCACCAGTATGGGGGCGTACTGGGTCTCGAAGCGGCTCTGGACGTGCTTGACGACCTCGTCGATGTCGAAGGGGCGCTCGGGGATGAGGATGACGTTGGCGCCCGCCGCCATGCCCGAGTGCAGGGCGATCCACCCGGCGTGCCGGCCCATGACCTCCACGACCAGGGCGCGGTGGTGGGACTCGGCGGTGGTGTGCAGCCGGTCGATCGCCTCCATGGCGATGTTGACGGCGGTGTCGAACCCGAACGTGTAGTCCGTGGCGTTGAGGTCGTTGTCGATGGTCTTGGGCACGCCCACGACGTTGACGCCGCGGTCGTGCAGCTGGCGCGCCACCCCGAGGGTGTCCTCGCCGCCGATGGCGATGAGGGCGTCCACGCCCAACCCCGCCATGTTGTCCTTGACGCGTTCGACGCCGCCCTCGATCTTCATCAGGTTGGTGCGCGAGGAGCCCAGGATGGTCCCGCCGCGCGGCAGGATGCCGCGCACGGTGCTGACGTCCAGCGGCATGGTGTCGCCCTCCAGGGGCCCACGCCAGCCGTCCCGGAAGCCGATGAACTCGTAGCCGTAGTCCTTGATGCCCTTACGGACCACGGCGCGGATGACAGCGTTCAGACCTGGGCAGTCTCCGCCACCGGTCAGGACCCCGACTCGCATGCGACTTCTCCTCGACGTTCGATGTGTTCACGGCGCCTGGCGCCAATATGGTCTAGACCATAGTGGGGGCGGGGAGTTCGGGCCAACCCCGCAACGGGAAACGCCTTCCGAAACCCACACCCCATCAGGTGGTGCGGGTGTCCGAAAGAGCCGGACGTCCCGGTGGACGGAACCCGGCCGGCCCGTCCTCAGTCGTCCAGCCCTCAGTCGTCCAGCCCTTGGTCGATGGCGTAACGCACCAGCTCCACACGGTTGTGGAGCTGCAGTTTGGTCAGGGTGTTCTGCACGTGGTTCTGCACCGTGCGATGGGAGATGGTGAGTCGGCGCGCGATCTGTTTGTAGGCCAGGCCCTTGGCCACCAAGCGCAGCACCTCGGTCTCCCGGGGTGTGAGCCGCGGCGCGTTCTCGGCCCCTTCCCGCGAACGATCGTGCTCGCTCGACAACCTGCGGTACTCACCGAGGACCAGACCGGCCAGTCCGGGGGTGTAGACCGCGTCCCCGGCGTCGACACGGCGCACCGCGTCCAGAAGTTCCTCGCGCCCGGCCGACTTCACGAGGTAGCCCGTGGCCCCGGCCTTGACCGCGGACAGGACGTCCTCGCTCTCCCCGCTGGCGGACAACACCAGCACCCGCGGGGGTTCGGGCAGGGCGATCAGGGCGGCGGTGAGTTCCACCCCGGTGGTGTCGGGCAGGTTCAGGTCCACCACCGCCAGGGTGGGGCGGGCCGCGGGCGCGATGCGCATCGCCTTGGCGCCGTCGCCCGCGGTCCCCACCACCGTCATCCCCGCCTCGCCGAGGTCGCGGGCGACCGCGTCGAGCCACATGGGGTGATCGTCCACCACCAGTACCCGGATGTTCTCGCCGTCCATGCGCCGAGCGTAGCGGGCGCGGGCCCGTGAGCACAGCGGGCCGGCCGTATCGGGCCCCAACGCCGGGAGGGGCGGGGAGCACGAGCTCCCCGCCCCTCCCGGGCGGTGGTGGACGTTCCTCGGCGGTCAGTCGTCGTCTTCGTCCGGGTCGATGACGACACCGCCGGGTGTCGCGGTGATCGTGATCTCGGTGCCCTCCGGAGCCTCACCGGTGTGCGACTGGTGGCCGATGGTCCGACCGCCCAGGATGCGCTCCACCTTGACGTCGAAACCGGCGTCCTCCAAGGTCTCACGAGCGTCCTTGATCCGCTCGCCGAGCACGTCCGGGATCTCCACCTCCGGCGGACCGGTGGACACGGTCAGGGTGACGGTGGACCCGGGGCCCACGTTGGTGCCGGTGTCGGGGGTCTGGTCGATGACCTGACCCTCGTCCACGTTCTCGCTGTCCTCCTCGACGATCTCGACCGTCAGGCCCAGATCCTCCAGGGTGGCCTCGGCGTCCTCGCGCTCCTCGCCGGCCAGGCTCGGCACCGGAATGCCCTTGCTGACGGTGAGCGTCACCGTCTCCTCGCGGTCGGCGGTGGCCCCCGCCTCGGGCGCACTGGAGATGACCTGGCCCGGATCGTTGTCGGGGGACTCGACCTCCTCCTGCTCGATCCGGTCGGTCTCGAAGCCCAGGTCCTCCAGGTCCTTGAGGGCGTCGGCGATGTTCTGCCCGGCGATGTCGGGCATCTCCACCTCCTGCGGCCCCTTGGAGACGTACACCGTCACCGGGTCGCCGGGGGAGAGGCGCTCACCCTCCTCGGGGTCGGTGGCGCCCACCTCGCCCACGGAGACGTCGCTGTAGACCGGCTCCTCGGACAGGTCGTAGATCAGTCCGGCCGAACGGATCTCGTCCCGGGCGATCTCGGGCGTGGCGCCGACCACGTCGGGGACGGGTTCGAAGCGGCCCAGCAGGAACCACCAGCCGACCACGCCCACGAGCAGCGCCATGGCGGCGGCGCCCACCACCAGCAGGCGGTTGCGCGAGAACCAGGAACCGCCCCCGTCATCGGAGCCGTAGCCGTCGTCGTAGTCGTCGGCGTTCATGTCGACGACCATGGTGGCGTTCTCGGTGCCCGGTCCCGCCCCGCCCGCGATCAGCTGGGGCGCGGTCATGGTGACGCCTGCCGCGCCGGAGGGCGCGACCGGCGTCATGTGCTGGGAGCCCGAGGGCGACTCGGGCAGGGTCCGGAGGACCTCCAGCACCTTGGCCAGGTACTGACCGGCGTTGCCGGGCCGGTACCTGGGGTCACGCTCCGTGGCCTTGGTGACCAGGGCGTCCACCTCGGGCGGGAGACCCGGCAGGAAGTGCGAGGGCCGCGGTACGTCCTCGTTGACGTGTTGGTAGGCGATGGCGATGGGGGTCTCGCCGGTGTGCGGCTGACCGCCGGTGAGCAGCTCGTAGAACATGATGCCCGCGGCGTAGACGTCGCTGCGGGCATCGGCGACGCCCTTCTCGATCTGTTCGGGGGCCAGGTAGGCGGCGGTACCCATCAGGGTGCCGGTGCGGGTCAGTCCCTGGTTGGACTGCTCGACCGCGCGCGCCAGTCCGAAGTCGGCGACCTTGACCCGACCGTCCTCGGTGAGGAGGACGTTCTCGGGCTTGACGTCACGGTGCACCATGCCGGCCTGGTGGGCGGCGCCCAGGGCGGCCAGCACCGGAGCCATGAAGTTCAGCGTCTGCCGGGGGGTCAGTCGACCACGTTCCTTGAGCAGGTCGCGCAGGGTACGTCCGGGGACGTATTCCATGGCCAGGAACACGTGTCCCTGGTCCTCGCCCTGGTCGAAGACCTGGACCACGTTGGGGTGCGAGAGCTTGGCGACCGAGTGCGCCTCGTTGATGAAGCGTTGGACGAAGGAAGGGTCCTGCGCCAGGGACGGGTGCATGACCTTCAGAGCGAGTCTGCGGTCCAGCCTGAGGTCGTGGGCGACGTAGACCGTCGCCATGCCGCCACCGGCGATCCTGGACTCGACGAAGTAGCGACGGTCCAGCGTCGCGCCTACAAGCGGGTCGGAAGTCGTCATGTCCACGGCGGAGTTGTGTCCTTGCTGCGGGGAGCGCGGGAGGTCGCGGCCGATGGCGCGTACCCGACACCAGATGTCGAACCGACACGATAGCGGAATCCGGGGTCGGTTCTGCCCCGCGGTTCACGGTCGCGGCCCCGCACCATGCGGCACACGGCCGGTCCGTGTGCGCTCGGGGGATGCGCGCGCCTGGGCTGTCTTACATGGGTGCGGTGCCCTCTCTCGGCACACGCATCTCATCCACGGTAGGGGACGACACCAAACCTCCGCGTGACGCCGCACCGGCCGGGCCTTGACCTGAGGCCGCGACGATGGCCCCGACCTGCCCGGACGCCTTCCGTGGCCGGGCGGGCCGGGGATCGTTCCGCTCAGACCGGATCGGGGCTGGAGGCCAGGGCGTATCGCCGGACCGGGATGCGCCCCGCCCGACGGGCGCCGCGTCCGGCCCGGACCGCGTCACGCATGGCCCGCGCCATGAGGACCGGGTCCTGGGCGCGGGTCACGGCAGTGGCCAACAACACCGCGTCGCACCCCAGTTCCATGGCCAGGGCGGCGTCGCTGGCGGTGCCGATCCCGGCGTCGACGATCACCGGCACACCGGCCTGTTCGACGATCAGCTCCAGGTTGTGCGGGTTGCGGATGCCCAGACCGGAGCCGATCGGCGCGGCCAGCGGCATGACGGCGGCGCAGCCGAGACGCTCCAGGCGCCGGGCCAGTACCGGGTCGTCGTTGGTGTAGGGCAGCACGGTGAAACCGTCGTCGACGAGCGTCTCCGCGGCGTCCAGCAGCTCCACCGGGTCGGGGAGCAGGGTGTGCTCGTCGGCGACGACCTCCAGCTTCACCCAGTCGGTCTGCAGGGCCTCACGCCCCAGCCGGGCGGTGCGCACGGCCTCCACGGCGGTGAAGCAGCCCGCGGTGTTGGGCAACGGCCGGATGCCGTTGCGGGACAGGACGTCCCACACCGAACCCTGCGTGCCCGGGGTGACCCGACGCATGGCCACGGTGGTCAACTCGGTCCCCGAGGCCAACAGGGCCTCCTCCAGCACATGGAGGGAGGGGGCGCCGCCGGTCCCGGTGATGAGTCGGGAGGAGAAGGGGACGCCGGCGATGACCAGAGGGTCCTCCACGGTGTCGACGTCGCTGTGGGTGTCGAGGATGTCGGTCATGGTTCAGCCTCCCTGCACGGCGGTCAGGACGTCCACGCGGTCGCCCGGGACCAGGGCGGTGTCGGCCCACGCGGTGCGCCGCACCACCTCGTCGTTGATCGCCACCGCGATCCCGCCGGGGATCGCCCCGCTCCCGGCCGAGGTGAGGTCGCGTACGACCGCCTCGACCGTGGTGGCCGTACTTTGGCGGCTCTCGCCGTTGATGATCAGTTCCACAGTCACTCCCACGTCGTCGGCTTGTCTCACGCGGCGCCACCGGACAGAGGCCGGTCGGCGGCGAACCTGCGCGCGTACTCGGGCAGGACCCCGGTGGTGAGCGCTTCGACCATGACCTCTCCGGTCACGGGGGCCAACAGCACCCCGTGCCGGAAGTGGCCCACGGCCAGGTGCAGGCCCGGGACCCGGGTGGGGCCCAGGAGGGGTTCGTTGTCGGGAGACCCGGGGCGCAGGCCCGCACAGGTCTCGGTGATCTCCAGTTCGGTGATCCCGGGGACGAGTTCGCGCGCGTCCCGCAGCACCTGCCAGAGTCCGCCCGCGGTCAGTGCGGTGTCGTGACCCAGCTCCTCCTGGGTGGCGCCCACGATGACCTCGCCGTCGGCGCGGGGCACCAGGTAGACCGGGAAACCGCGGACCAGGCCGCGCACGGTCCGTTCCACGAGAGGGGGCTCGCCGTCACGGACCCGGGCGCGCAGCAGCTGCCCCTTGACCGGGCGGATCGGCGGCAGCACCGGCGCGGGCAACGTGATCCGGTCGCCCCAACAGCCGGTGGCGAGGACGACCTGGTGGGCCGGGAGAACGGTGCCGTCGGCCAGACGCACGCCCAGCCGGGCGCCGTCGGGTCCGGGGGAGGAGACCTCGGTCACCGAACCGGCCACCTCACGCGCTCCCGAACGTTCGGCGGCCCGGGCCAGGGCCCGCAGGAGACGACGGGGGTCGACGGAGTGGTCGTCGGAGGCCAGCACCCCGCCCCGCACCGAAGGGGCCAGGTGGGGTTCCAGACGGCGGCACTCCCGACTGCTCAGCCGCTCGGTGGCGATGCCCAGGCGCCGTTGCAGGGCGTGCAGTTCGTCGAGGACGGCCAGGTCGTCCCGGTCGAAGGCGACCAGGAGCGTGCCCGTGCGGTGGTGGCCCACCGACATACCGGCGGCGGCCTCCACCTCGGTGACGAAGGAGTCGTACATCCGCGCGGAGCGGACGCCCAACCCCATGAGTTCCTCCTCACCGAACACCGCCTCGGTGGCGGGGGTGAGCATGCCCGCCGCGACGGTGGAGGAGGCCCGCGCGTCGGCGGGTTCGGTGACGGGGTCGGGTTCGACCAGGGTGACGTCCAGACCGTGTCGGGCCGCCCGCCAGGCGGTGACCCTCCCGATGACGCCACCACCGACCACGACCACGCTTCGGGTGGGACGAACGGTCGTGTTCGGGGGATCTTCGAAGTCGCGCATGGTGCGCTCTCCCCTCCCTTCGCCGGCATGATCCGGATCAGGTTCGTGCGGTCGGAGACGCTCGGTCTCCCTCTCAGCCGGGCCCACCCGGCTCCCGCGGGACGTGTCTGTTCGCTCCCCGCCATCCTAGGACAACGGGTTCGGGTGGTCCTCGGTGGCCGGTGGGGTGTGGCAGATTGGGAGGGTGACACACAACGACCTCGACATCGACGAACTGGTCGGCGACTGGCTGACCCTGCGTGAGGCGGCCAAGCCGCTGGGCGTGAGTCCCAACCGGATCAAGACGTTCATCCGCGAGAACCGCCTCATCGGCGTGGCCCGCAAGGGAGAGATCTCGATCCCCGCCGCCTTCCTGGACGGTGATGACTTCGTCAAGGGACTGCCCGGCACCATCGTGCTGCTCTCCGACGCGGGCTTCTCCACCGAGGAGGCCCTGCGCTGGTTGTTCACCGCGGACGACAGCCTTCCCGGCACCCCGATCCAGGCCATGCACGAGAACCGGGGGACCGAGGTGCGCCGCCGCGCCCAGAGCATGGCCTTCTGAGTCGTGGTTGCCCGAGGGACGCACCAGGGGGTGCGCCCTTGGGCCTCTCAGCGGCCAGGGCCTAATGTGTCGGGTGTGAGGACCAACCACGGAACCAGCCTGCGCGAGCGCCTGGACGCATCCCTTCTGTACCTGTGCACCGACGCCCGTACCGAGCGCGGTGACCTCGCCGAGTTCGCGGACGCGGCCCTGGCCGGAGGGGTGGACGTCATCCAACTCCGGGACAAGGGGTTGGAGGCCCGCGAGGAACTCGCCGCGCTGGAGGTCATGCGCGAGGCGTGCGAACGCCACGGCGCCCTGCTCGCCGTCAACGACCGCGCCGACATCGCCCGGGCCGTGCGCGCCGACGTCCTGCACCTGGGACAGCGCGACCTGCCCGTGCCCATGGCCCGGGACGTCATCGGCGCCGACCCGGTCATCGGTCGCTCCAACAACGACGTCGACGCCGCCATGGCCTCCGCCGAGGAACCCGGCAGCGACTACTTCTGTGTGGGACCGACCTGGGCCACCCCCACCAAACCGGGGCGCCCTGCCGCCGGTCTCGGCCTGGTGGAGCGGGCCGCGGCGCTGGGTACCGAACGACCCTGGTTCGCCATCGGCGGCATCGACCTGGACAACATCGATCGTGTGCTCGACGCGGGGGCCACCCGTGTGGTCGTGGTGCGCGCCGTCACCGAGGCGGAGGACCCCCGCGCCGCGGCGGCGGCCCTCAAGGAACGGCTCACCGCGCGCCCCTGAACCGGGCCGTGGACTCAGGGCACCAGAAGCACCTTGCCGACCACGCGACGCTCGGCCAGCGCCCGGTGCGCCTCGGCGGCCCGTTCCAGGGGCAGGGTCATCCCCACGTGCGGGCGGAGCCGTCCCTCACGCGCCTCCTCCAGGGCCAAGCGGGCCAGATCAGCCATACTCAGCCCTTCCTGTTCCTTCAGGTCCATCAGGCCCAGAGCGGTGATCCCGCGCCGGTCGGCCTCGCCTTGGTCCACCTCGGCGAAGGAACCTCCGGCCGTCCCGTAGCCGATGAAACGGCCCCCGGCGGCGACCAGGTCGAAGGAGGACTCTCCCCCTGTCCCGCCCGCCCCATCGAGCACCACGTCCGCCCCGGCTCCGTCGGTGATCTTCAGGACCCGCTCCCGCCAGTCGGGTGCCGTGTAGTCCACGGTCTCCGTCGCTCCCAGGGACCGGGCCGACTCCCGCTTCCGAGGACTCGACGCCGCGCCGATCACCCGCGCCCCCGCGAGACGGGCGAGCTGCACGACCAGACTTCCCGCGCCACCGGCGGCGGCCAGGACCAGCACCCAGGTGTCCGGTCGGAACCGTGCGGCCTGTTCCAGGCGCATCGCCGTGGCGCCGTCGACGAGCAACGCCAAGGCCTCTTGGTGCCCGACCCCCTCGGGCACACGCAACAGCCCTTCCTCGGAGACCACGATCCGCTCGGCGTACCCGCCCTCGTGCCCGGTGCGCGCGAGCACCGGAACGCCTGTCCAGGAGGGGTCGGCCCCGGGCCCGACCGCGTGGACCCGGCCCACCACGCTCCCGCCGGGCACGTACGGCGGCGTGACCGGGAAGAAGTCCTCGGTGAGGCCGGCGCGGATCAGGGTGTCCAGGTAGATCACATTGGCGGCCTCCACCGCCACGGCCACTTCTCCGGGCCCGGGTTCGGGGTCGGGGAACTCCTCGGGGACCAGGACCTCGGGGCCGCCGAACCCGACCGCTCGCACCGCGCGCATCGCGCCTCCACTCCGTCGTCTGTTCCGACGACCCTCCTACCTCAACCAAGGTCGAGGTCAAGCCCTCGGGTCGGAAACGACGGGATCAGACCCCCACGTGCGCCAACGCGCTCGGATGACGCCGCAGGAAACCCTCGATGGACTGCGCCGGGTGCCCGGTCAGATCCGGCACGGTGTCGGCCACCACGTCCATCTCCCCGGTCGCGATCGCCGCGTACGACGACGCCCACCCCTCGATCTCCCACTCCGTCGCACCGGTGGCACGGCGCGACTCCAACGCCTCCTCCCACGTCTCGGGCACGTAGCGGATGGAACGGCCGGTGAGCCGGCCCAGCTTCTCCACCGTGGCGCCCACCGACAGCGCCTCCGGCCCGGTCACGTCGTAGGCGATCTCCTCCGAGGCGGCGATCACCACCGGGTCGGTCAACACGGCGGTGGCCACGTCGGCCACGTCGTCCCGGGACACCCACGCGACCCGTCCGTCACCGGCCGGGCCGCGCACCACGCCTTCGTCGTCCACCCAATGGGGCAGCAGGTCCAGGTACAGGCTCGGTCTCAGAAACGTGTAGGACACACCGGTGGATCTGATGTGCGCCTCGGTGAAGAAGTGCGTCCGGGCGAAGGTGAAGGTCGCTGCGGGACCCGCGGCCAGGAACGACAGGTACACGATGCGGGACACCCCGGCCTCGACGGCGGCGTCCACCGCGCTGACGTGGGTGTCCATTCGATCCTCCGACTCGTGCGCCGAGACCAGGAACAGGGTGTCCACACCCTGGCAGGCCCGTGCGAAGCCGGCTCCGTCCTCGTAGGCGGCCATCGACGCGCTGCTGCCCGGGTACTCCGGAGCGCGGTTGATGTCACGAACGATGAACCGTTGCGTCAACCCGAGCCGGGCGATCCGGGCGGCCACGCGCCCGCCCACCGCTCCCGTGGACCCGGTCACCCCTATGGTGTGGTTTGTCATGTGATCGTCACCCATGACAGCCATCCTGGAGTACGGGGACGTGCCTGGCGCTCATCGGCACGCCCCTTTTTGAGCTCGTCGGTCAGGGAGTGGTGTGCTCTTGGGGTGAGAGGTCGTCCCCGCCGGGGGAAGGGGTGACCGCGGCGGTGGCGCGCCGGTAGGCCAGCCGGCGCAACAGCACCTCGGCCGGGCCACGACGCCCCGCGCGCTCCAGCGCGTAGGCGGCCACCACGGTGACCAGCCACACCCCGATCGCGAACAGGAACATCGTCCACGACGTCATGTCGGCGGCCAGCCCCGCACCCCAGGCGGCCAGCAGCGGGGCGCACAGCACCGACTGGGCCAGGTAGGCGCTCAGGGACCGTTTGCCGGTGGCGCTCAACGCGGTCACCACCACACCGCCGGTACGCCCGTGTTCCTGGATCCGGTGCGCCACCAGGGCGATCAGCGCCACGTAACCCACACCGCAGAAGACACCGGTGAACATGTGCGGCATGGACAGCATCTGCGCCTGCATGGGATCCAGGCCCAGGACCCCGATCTGTTGCAGAGCGAGGGGGAGACCACCGAGCCAGCCCACCGTGATGCCCACGATCGCCACGCGCGTCAGGGTCCTGCGGTGCCGTCCGGGCTCCTCCAGGAAGCGGCGGCGGGCGGCCCAGAACCCGAACAGGATCGCGGCGGGCACCGCCAAGCCGAGCAGACCCTGGCCGAGCACGATCAGGGGCCAGGCGGAGATCCGGCCCACGGCCGCGGCCACCAGGGAGCTCTCGCCCACGTTGGCGGCCATGTCCTGCATGCTGAAGGCGTCGTCGACGGGGACACCGGCCAGGAAGGGCAGTGACAGGAGGCTGAACACGGCCAGTGTCGCCATCAGGGCCATGAGGACGACGCCCCACACCATGACCGTGGTGTCCCGCCGGCGCAGGAACAGCCATCCCAGGACCAGGCCGGCCAGACCGTAGGCACCCAGGATGTCGCCCATCCACAGCAGCAGGCAGTGGAGGAACCCGAAGACGAGGAGCCACAGGTTGCGTCTGCGCAGCAGCGCGGAGACCTCCTGGGGACTCGCCCCGGCCGCCTCCTGGCGCCGGAGCAGCTGCACCATGCCGTAGCCGAACAGGAACGCGAACATCGGGTAGCTGCGCATGTCCACGGCCAGGACGGTGAAGAACTGCGCCACCGTGTCCAGGACGCTCTGGGGTTCGGGGTGCATGGTGGCGCCCGTGCTCGGCACGGCCCACAGGTACCAGACCGTGTTGGCCAGGGCGATGAACAGCAACATGAAGCCACGGGCCAGGTCGGGCGCCAAGGCCCGTCCGGTCATGCTCGTCGGGTCGTTCGAGGCGGTCTGCCTGGACATGGAGGACTCCCGCTGTCGAGATCTATCGCGTTCCTCCGATTCCATCCCGGGGAGGACGAACAGCACAACCGGCACCCGGCATGGAAAAACCCCCGAATCCGCCCAGGACCTCCCCTAGGGGTTTCGGGGGCTCTCGTCGTCGCCGAGCGCGCCGGCTCAGTGGGAGCGTCGGGTGGCGGCCACGACCAACTCGCTCAACGGACCGCGCGCGCCCTCGTCCAGCTCAGGGCTCTCCAACGCGGCGAGCGCCTGTTCGGAGTACTCCTCGACCAGCGACTCACAGGCCGACAGGGCGCCGCTGGACTCGATCAGGGAGCACATCCACTCCACCGAGTCCGTCGACAGGTCGGGGACGCCCAACAGCGAGCGGAAGCGCTCGGCGTCCTCGTCCCCGGACCGCACCAGGGTCTCGGCCACCACCAGGGTCCGCTTGCCCTCGCGCAGGTCGTCACCGGCCGGCTTTCCCGTGGTGGTCGGGTCGCCGAACACGCCCAGCAGGTCGTCGCGCAGCTGGAAGGCGATCCCCAGCGGGATGCCGTAGTCGGTGTAGACCCCGGAGGGCTCGGCGCCCCGGCCGGCCAACGCGGCGCCCAGGTGCAGGGGACGCTCCACCGTGTACTTGGCGGACTTGTACCGCATCACCCGAAGGGCGGCCTCTCGGGTGGCGGTGCCGCGCACCTGCTCCAGGGTGTCCAGGTACTGCCCGGCCATGACCTCGGTGCGCATCGCGTCGAAGGGGGCCCGCCCGTCCTGCAACGTCCGAGGCTCGAACCCACTGGCCTGGTACATCTCGTCGGACCAGGCCAGGCACAGGTCCCCGATGAGGATCGCGGCACCCTGGCCGAACCCGTCGCTGTCGCCGATCCAACCCTGGTCGGCGTGCAGCCCGGCCATGCGCTTGTGGGTGGCGGGCAGCCCGCGCCGGGTGTCGCTGTTGTCGATCACGTCGTCGTGCACGAGAGCACAGGCCTGGAGGAACTCCAGGGACGCGGCCGCCCGGACCATCCTGGTGTCGCCCTCGGCACCGCCGGCGCCACGCCACCCCCAGTAGGCGAAGGTGGGGCGCAGCCGCTTGCCGCCGGAGACCATGCCCTCCAGAGCGTCCATGGCGGGGGCCAACTCGGCGCCGATCTCCAGCAGCCGAACACGGTGGTCGGCGCAGAAGTCGGACAGTTCGCGGTCCACGTCGGAACGGATGACGGACACGGCTGAAGAGGCAGTGGAAGGGGCCATAACCAGCAGGTTAGTCCCTGTCTGAGGGGGTAGAGGCCCGGGTGTTCGGTTGCGCTCCCGGTGTCCTCCGGTGATTCTCGGTGATGGAATTCTCGGCGTCCGCGATATGGACAATCGGGCGAGCGAAGAGGGAAAATCGTCTCGCATGATGGTACGTGGGACGATCGAGTCGATGTTCATCTTGGATATTGAGATGAAGTGTCCGCGAATCGGGGTCCTGGCCTAGCATGGGGCTCATGCTCGCTGCACCGACACGCCTCGTGGCGCCTCGAAGCCCGGCCCCCAGGCCGCGCCATATCCGAGATCTGCTCGACTCGGGCGACCCGCTGTTCTCCTTCGAGTTCTTCCCGCCCCGCAACGCCCGTTCGCAGGAGCGTCTGTGGCGGGCCATTCGGGAGATCGAGGCGCTGGGCCCCTCGTTCGTCTCCGTCACCTACGGAGCCGGCGGCGGCACCCGCGACCTCACGGTGGAGACCACCGAGCGCATCGCCACCGACACCACGCTGATGCCGGTCGCGCACATGACGCTGGTCGACCACTCCGTCGCCGAGCTGCGCCACCTCATCGGTCGTCTGTGCGACGCGGGTGTGTCCAACATGCTGGCCGTGCGCGGTGATCCGCCCGGCGACCCCGATGGCGAGTGGGTCAGTCACCCCGAGGGGCTCACCTACGCGGAGGAACTGGTCCGGCTGCTCAAGGAGAGCGGCGACTTCTCCGTGGGTGTGGCCGCCTTCCCCTTCAAGCACCCGCGTTCGGCCGACGTCGAGACCGACACCGACCACTTCGTGCGCAAGTGCCGGGCGGGCGCCGACTACGCCATCACCCAGATGTTCTTCGACGCCGAGGACTACCTACGGCTGCGCGACCGTGTGGCCGCCCGCGGTTGCGAGATCCCGATCATCCCCGAGGTGTTCCCGGTGGTGAAGCTGGCCTCGATCCGGCGTTCGGAGATGCTGTCGGGTGCTCCGTTCCCGCGCGCGCTGGCCGAGCGCTTCGAGCGTTTCGGCGACGACGCCGAGGCGGTGCGGGCGTTCGGGATCGAGCACGCCCAGAACATGTGCGAGCGGCTGCTGGCGGAGGGCGCGCCGGGCATCCACTTCATCACCTTCAACCAGTCCACGGCCACCAGGGAGATCTACCGCGAGATCGCTCCGGAGCAGAGGCCGTCAGCGGCAGACGCGCGGCCATGATCGAGAAGGGCTGATCCGGGCTTCCCGGGAAGCAGAACGGGTCCAGCACCTCGACGAACCCGCAGGAACGGTAGAGGTGGCGAGCCGCCGAGGGGCCCGAACGCGTGGACAGCACCGCCGTGCGTTCGGGCCTTCCCTCGCACAGTCGGTGCAGCATGCGGCGGCCGATCCCCTGGTTCTGCGCCTCGGGGTGGACGTGCACCTCGGCGATCTCCAAGGGATCGCTCAGATAGCGCTTGAGGTGGCCTCGTCGCCCCTGGGTGCGCATACCCTCGGTGACCATGTCGTGCCACCACTGGCCCCGCACGCCGTGGAAGGCGTAGGCGAACCCCACGGCGCGTTGGTCGTGGACGGCCAGAACGCCCCGGAAGCCCGGGTAGAGGCTGTGGCCGTGCATGACCGAGGACCGACCCGGCAACTGTTCCGGGGGCGGGCGCATGGCGGCCTCGTAGACCTCCAGAAGCGCCGGAACGACGTGTGTGAAGGCGCCGGGGGCGAGTTCACGTAACTCCGTGTCGACTGCCACGAGTCCAGAGTAGGCGGTGGTGCCGACGTTCGACCTGGTTTTCACGGGGCCGGTGGTCCCGGACGTATCCTCGAGACTCTCCTTGACGCTCCGTTCGCGGGGGTGTTAACTGGTGCCTATCGAACATCAGTTCGATAAGTCCGCCGAAGTGCGGGCGTGGCGGGGCCGGGTCGGGGAGGGGAAGCCCTTACCCGGCCCCGTCGCAAGTCCGGGTCCCCGATCGCGGGGATCGGACGCACGAGGAGCCGGGTGCCGCCGCGTAAGGGCGACACCCGGCTCCTCGCGAGCGATCGTGCTTACTCGCGCCCGGGGTCAGAAGGCGTCGACGGCGCGGCGGGCCTCGGGGTCGAGGACGCCCCAGTTGATGAGCTCCTCGGTGAGGTCACCGGGAGACTTGTCGTAGATGACCGCGAGTGAGCGCAGGTCCTCCTGGCGGATGGACAGCACCCGCCCGTTGTAGTCACCCCGCTGGCTCTGGATGGTGGCGACGTAGCGGGAGAGCGGACCGGCCTTCTCCTGCGGCAGCTGCTGCATGCGCTCCAGGTCGATGACCAGCTTGGGTGTCGGCCCCAACGGAGTGGGTGCGGCGCCGCCGGGCAGCAGTTCCGACATCGGCACACCGTAGAAGTCGGCCAGTTCGGCCAGCTTCTGAACGGTGACGGCGCGGTCGCCACGTTCGTAGGAGCCCACCACGACGGCCTTCCAGCGTCCGTGGGACTTCTCCTCCACTCCGTGCAGGGAAAGGCCCTGTTGAGTGCGGATGGCACGCAGTCGCGCACCGAGGGACTTGGCGTATTCGGATGGCATGTTCTTGTCGCTCCCGGCCGTGACGGTGGCTGGCCTGAGTGGGGGAGACGTCCGCTCGTACTCGGCGGGCCGCCTGGGCGGTCCAGCGGATGGTCACGGGGTGCAACCCCACCCGGTAATGGTTACAGACAGTGACGGTAGAGGGGTGCCGGTGTCCAGGTCAAGCCGTTGGTGTGAAACGCGACTAATCAGTGGCCAAACCGTGCGTAGGTGAGACGCCTCTCATTTCCGGAAAGCTCGGGACGAGTGGGGCGCCCTTCAGGGGCGAAAAGCCCACTCCTGCAGGGAATTTCGTGTTTCCCGTGAATGAGGGACGATTCCGGAGTGTCACGAAATAGATACTCTTGGCTGGGCAATCCGTGGCATGTAATGTGATGAGCATCACACTAGAGCTTTCAGGCGTGGGGGCGCACCCAAGGGGGCCGGAGTCCTCGCTGGTAGCGTGAGCCCGATCGACATCCTTTAACGACCTGTTCTGTGAGGCAGGGAAGGGGTCACTACTTTGCATGCGCGAAAACCCGCGCGGGACGACAACGAGACGGGCGTCCCGGCGTCCGTACCCGAAGTACCCGAAGGCACCCGAGCCGTCCTCGACGGCAACGAGATCAACCGGGCACTGACCCGGATCGCCCATGAGGTACTGGAACGCACCAAGGGCGGCCAGGACGTCACCCTCCTGGGCATCCCCTCCAGAGGCGTTCCCCTCGCCGAACGTCTGGCACGACGCATCGAGCGGGTCGAGGACCTCGACGTTCCCGCCGGTTCCCTCGACATCACCATGTACCGCGACGACCTGCGGCTCGCACCCGCGCGCGCCCTCGGCAGGACCGAGATCCCCGCCGGCGGCCTCGACGACCGCGTCGTCGTCCTCGTCGACGACGTCCTCTTCTCCGGTCGCACCGTGCGCGCCGCGCTGGACGCCCTCGGCGACCTCGGCCGGCCCCGCGCCGTCCAGCTCGCCGTCCTCGTCGACCGCGGCCACCGCGAACTACCGATCCGCGCCGACTACGTGGGCAAGAACCTGCCCACCTCCCTGCGCGAGAGCGTCACCGTCCAGCTGGAGGAGACCGACGGCCTCGACGCCGTCCTCCTCGGGCCCTCGCCCTCCGCCACCCTCAAGGAAGGCACGCGGCCCGGTTCCCTCCAGCGCTCCGAGACCACGGAAGGGGACACCTGATGCGCCATCTGCTCTCCGCCGGTGATCTCAGCCGTGACGAGGCCACGCTCATCCTGGACACCGCCGGCGAACTCGCCCAGGTGGGGGACCGCTCCGTCAAGAAGCTCCCCACCCTGCGCGGGCGCACCGTGGTCAACCTCTTCTACGAGGACTCCACCCGCACCCGCACATCCTTCGAACTGGCGGCCAAACGACTGTCCGCCGACGTCATCAACTTCTCCGCCAAGGGCTCCAGCGTCTCCAAGGGGGAGAGCCTCAAGGACACGGCCCTCACCCTCCAGGCCATGGGCGCCGACGGCGTGGTCATCCGACACAGCGCCTCCGGAGCCCCCCACCGCCTGGCGAACTGGATCGACGGATCCGTGCTCAACGCCGGCGACGGCACCCACGAGCACCCCACCCAGGCCCTGCTGGACGCCTTCACCATGCGCGCGCGTCTGGGACGGTTGGAAGGGCTGCGCGTGGCCGTGGTCGGCGACATCCTGCACAGCCGGGTCGCCCGCTCCAACGTCCTGCTGCTCACCACCCTGGGAGCGCACGTGACCGTGGTCGCTCCGCCCACGTTGATGCCGGTCTCGGTGCACACCTGGCCCTGCCAGGTGTCCTACCACCTCGACGAGGTACTGCCCGAGTCCGACGTGGTGATGATGCTGCGCGTGCAGGCCGAACGCATGCACGACTCCTTCTTCCCCTCGGTGCGCGAATACAGCCGCAACTACGGTCTCGACCGCGAACGCCTGAACCGGATGCCGGGCGACGCCATCGTCATGCACCCGGGCCCGATGGTGCGCGGCATGGAGATCTCCGCCGAGGTCGCCGACTCGCCCCGCTGCACCGTCACCGAGCAGGTCGCCAACGGTGTCAGCCTGCGCATGGCCGTGCTCTACCTGCTGCTCGGCGGTTCTTAGAGGAAGGGGTGCCCACCCACGCCACCGCGCGTTCGAGGCCCCTCCCACCGCCCACGAACTTCACGAACACGAGAAAGCCGACATCTCCATGCCCGAAAACCAGGGAACCCACCTGATCCGCGGGGCACGCCCGCTGGGTGAGGACCCCGTCGACCTGCTGCTCGAAGACGGCGCCATCACCGCTATCGGCCCCGACCTGCCGATCCCCGACGGGGCCGAGGTCGTGGACGCCACCGGACTGATCGCCCTGCCCGGCCTGGTCGACCTGCACACCCACCTGCGCGAGCCCGGCCGCGAGGACGCCGAGACCGTCGCCTCCGGCTCCCGCGCCGCCGCGATGGGCGGCTACACCGCCGTACACGCCATGGCCAACACCGACCCCGTCGCCGACACCGCCGGCGTGGTCGAGCAGGTCTGGCGCCTGGGAGAGGAGGCCGGGTACTGCGACGTGCGCCCGGTCGGCGCCGTCACCGTCGGCCTGGCCGGCGAACGGCTCTCCGAGATCGGTGCCATGGCCGACTCCGCCGCCCGCGTCCGGGTCTTCTCCGACGACGGCATCTGCGTCTCCGACGCGCTGCTCATGCGCCGCGCACTGGAGTACGTCAAGGCCTTCGACGGCGTCATCGCCCAGCACGCCCAGGAACCGCGCCTGACCGAGGGCGCCCAGATGAACGAGGGCTGCGTCTCGGACCGCCTCGGCCTGCCCGGCTGGCCCGCGGTCGCCGAGGAGGCGATCATCGCCCGCGACTGTCTGCTCGCCCAGCACGTCGGCTCGCGTCTGCACGTGTGCCACGTCTCCACCAAGGGCTCGGTCGACATCATCCGTTGGGCCAAGGAACGCGGCTGCGACGTCACCGCCGAGGTCACCCCCCACCACCTGATCCTCACCGACGACCTGGTCGAGAGCTACGACCCGGTCTACAAGGTCAACCCGCCGCTGCGCACCGCCGAGGACGTCCAGGCGCTGCGCGAGGGGCTGGCCGACGGCACCATCGACATCGTGGCCACCGACCACGCCCCCCACCCGGTCGAGGCCAAGGAGACCGAATGGTCCACCGCCGCGATGGGCATGATCGGACTGGAGACGGCCCTCGGAGTGGTCCACAAGACCATGGTCGAGACCGGTCTGCTCACCTGGGACCAGGTCGCCGACCGCATGTCCGCCGCCCCCGCCCGCATCGGTCGTGTCGGTGGACACGGCCGTGAACTCGCCGTCGGCGAGCCGGCCAACATCGTTCTGTACGACCCCGCCGCGCCCGTCGACGTCGACGCCGCCGCCATGGCCGGCAAGAGCGGCAACACACCCTTCCGCGGCATGAACCTGCCCGGTCGGATCATCGCCACGTTCCTGCGCGGCGTCCCGACCGTCCTGGAAGGGAAGATCAAATGAGCTACCAAGCCCAGGCCGGACCTGGCACGACAGAGGGGGCAAACGTGTCCGAGGAGATCGGTGGACCGGCGATTCTGGTGCTGGAGGACGGTCGCGTGTTCCACGGCCGATCCTTCGGAGCCGTCGGTGAGACCTTCGGCGAGGCCGTCTTCAACACCGGGATGACCGGCTACCAGGAGACCCTCACCGACCCCTCCTACCATCGCCAGATCGTCGTGATGACCGCCCCGCACATCGGCAACACCGGGGTCAACGACGACGACCCCGAGTCGATCCGCATCTGGGTCGCCGGCTTCGTGGTGCGCGAGCCCTCCCGCATCACCTCCAGCTGGCGTTCGAAGGGCGCCCTCGACGACGAGATGCGCCGCCAGAACGTGGTCGGCATCGCCCTGACCGGGACCCGCGCCCTCACCCGACACCTGCGCGACAAGGGCGCCATGCGCGCCGGGGTCAGCAGCGTCGAGACCGACCCGAAGGCGCTGCTCGCGCGCGTCCTCGAACAGCCCTCCATGGCCGGCGCCGACCTGGCGGGCGAGGTCAGCACCGACACCGCCTACGAGATCCAGCCGCCCGAGGGCGTCGAGGTCCGATACCACGTCGTCGCCGTCGACCTGGGCATCAAGTCCATGACGCCCCAGCGTCTGACCGAGCGGGGCTGCCGGGTCACCGTGGTGCCCTCCTCCACCACCGCCGAGGACATCCTCGCCCTGGACCCGGACGGTGTCTTCTTCAGCAACGGTCCCGGCGACCCCGCCACCGCCGACGGCCCCGTGGCCGCCGTGCGCGGTGTCCTGGAGGCCGGCACGCCGCTCTTCGGCATCTGCTTCGGCAACCAGATCCTGGGCCGCGCCCTGGGCCTGGGCACCTACAAGCTGCCCTTCGGACACCGAGGAGCCAACCTGCCGGTCATCGACACCCGCACCAAGAAGGTGGCGATCACCAGCCAGAACCACGGTTTCGCCGTGGACGCACCACTCGACGCACCGTTCGACACCCCCTACGGCCGGGCCGAGGTCAGCCACATCGGCCTCAACGACCAGGTCGTCGAAGGCCTGCGGCTGCTGGACCGCCCCGTGTTCAGCGTCCAGTTCCACCCGGAGGCCGCCGCGGGCCCCCACGACGCCGCCGATCTCTTCGACGAGTTCGTCGACCTGATGTCCGCCCAGCCCGCACCGGCTGCCAAGTAGTAAGAGGTACAGAGCATGCCGCGCCGTAGTGACCTTTCATCCGTCCTCGTGATCGGCTCCGGCCCGATCGTGATCGGGCAGGCGGCCGAGTTCGACTACTCGGGAACCCAGGCCTGTCGCGTCCTCAAGGCCGAAGGCCTTCGGGTCATCCTGGTCAACTCCAACCCGGCCACGATCATGACGGACCCCGAGATCGCCGACGCCACCTACGTCGAGCCGATCACCACCGAGATGATCGAGAAGATCATCGCCAAGGAACGCCCCGACGCGCTCCTGCCGACCCTGGGCGGACAGACCGCGCTCAACGCCGCGGTCGCCCTGGACGAGGCCGGGATCCTGACCAAGTACGACGTCGAGCTCATCGGCGCCAACATCGAGGCCATCCAGTCCGGTGAGGACCGCGAGACCTTCAAGGGCATCGTCGAGCGCATCGGCGGCGAGTCCGCCCGTTCACGCATCTGCCACACCCTCCAGGACTGCCTGGACGCCGCCGAGGAACTGAGCTACCCGGTCGTGGTCCGGCCCTCCTTCACCATGGGCGGCGCCGGTTCCGGCTTCGCCCACGACGAGAACGAGCTGCGCCGCATCGCCGGCCAAGGCCTGACGCTCTCCCCGACCACCGAGGTGCTCCTGGAGGAGTCCATCCTCGGCTGGAAGGAGTACGAGCTGGAGCTGATGCGCGACACCAACGACAACGTGGTGGTCGTCTGCTCCATCGAGAACCTCGACCCCATGGGCGTGCACACCGGCGACTCCATCACCGTCGCCCCCGCCATGACCCTGACCGACCGCGAATACCAGGAACTCCGGGACATCGGCATCGCGGTCATCCGCGAGGTCGGCGTGGAGACCGGCGGCTGCAACATCCAGTTCGCCGTCGACCCCGAGACCGGCCGCATCATCGTCATCGAGATGAACCCGCGCGTGTCCCGCTCCTCGGCGCTGGCCTCCAAGGCCACCGGCTTCCCGATCGCCAAGATCGCCGCCAAGCTCGCCGTCGGCTACACGATGGACGAGATCCCCAACGACATCACCAAGAAGACCCCGGCCAGCTTCGAGCCCACGCTCGACTACGTCGTGGTCAAGGTGCCCCGCTTCGCCTTCGAGAAGTTCCCCGGCGCCGACGCCGGCCTGACCACCACCATGAAGTCGGTGGGCGAGGCCATGGCGATCGGCCGGTCCTTCCCCGAAGCGCTCCAGAAGGCCATGCGCTCCCTGGAGAAGTCCGGCGTGGGCCTGACCTGGGCGGGCGAGCCCGGCGACAAGGACGAGCTCGTGCGCGAGGCCGCCCGGCCCACCGAGCACCGTCTGCGCCAGGTCCAGCAGGCCCTGCGCGCCGGAGCCACCGTCGAGGAACTGCACGAGTCCACCAGGATCGACCCGTGGTTCCTGGACCAGATGCTGCGTCTGGAGGAGGCCGCGCGCACCCTGGCGGTCGCGCCCAAGCTCGACGCCGCGCTGCTGCGCGAGGCCAAGGGGCTCGGCTTCTCCGATGTCCAGATCGGTGAGATCACCGGCAGGTCCGAGGACGTCGTCCGCGAACTCCGCCACGCCCTGGGCATCCACCCCGTCTACCTGACCGTGGACACCTGCGCCGCCGAGTTCGAGGCCCACACGCCGTACCTGTACTCCAGCTACGACGAGGAGACCGAGGTCCCCGCCGGGGACAAACCCAAGATCATCATCCTGGGCTCGGGCCCCAACCGCATCGGCCAGGGCGTGGAGTTCGACTACTCCTGCGTCCACGCCTCCTTCGCGCTCTCCGACGCCGGGTTCGAGACCGTCATGGTCAACTGCAACCCCGAGACCGTCTCCACCGACTACGACACCAGCGACCGGCTCTACTTCGAGCCGCTCACCCTGGAGGACGTCCTGGAGGTCGTGCGCGCCGAACAGGCCACCGGCACGGTCGTCGGGGTCATCGTCCAGCTCGGCGGCCAGACCCCGCTGGGCCTGGCCCGACGCCTCAAGGACGCCGGCGTGCCCATCATCGGCACCAGTCCCGAGGCCATCGACCTGGCCGAGGACCGCGGCGAGTTCGGCAAGGTGCTGGACGCCGCCGGGCTCCCCGCGCCCAAGTACGGCACCGCCTACTCCTTCGAGCAGGCCAAGGCCGCGGCCGACGAGATCGGCTACCCGGTCATGGTCCGCCCCTCCTACGTGCTGGGCGGCCGCGGCATGGAGATCGTCTACAGCGAGACGATGCTCGCCGACTACATCGAGCGCAACGCCGAGGTCAGCCCCGAACACCCGGTCCTGATCGACCGCTTCCTCGACGACGCCATCGAGATCGACGTCGACGCCATCTACGACGGTAAGGACCTGTACCTGGGCGGCGTCATGGAGCACATCGAGGAGGCCGGCATCCACTCCGGCGACTCGGCGTGCGCCCTGCCCTCCATCACGCTGGGCAGCGAGGACATCGAGCGCATCCGCTACTCCACCGAGGCCATCGCCCGCGGCACCGGGGTACGGGGACTGCTCAACGTCCAGTACGCGCTGGCCTCGGGCGTCCTCAACGTCCTGGAGGCCAACCCGCGCGCCTCCCGGACGGTCCCGTTCGTGTCCAAGGCCACCGCGGTTCCGCTGGCCAAGGCCGCGGCCAGGGTCATGGCCGGCAGCAGCATCGCCGACCTGCGCGCCGAGGGCATGCTGCCCGCCAAGGGCGACGGCGGCGACCTGCCCGCCGACGCCCCGGTCTCCGTCAAGGAGGCGGTGCTGCCGTTCAACCGGTTCATCGACAAGCACGGCGAAGGCGTCGACACCATCCTCGGCCCGGAGATGCGTTCCACCGGTGAGGTCATGGGTCTGGACGTGGAGTTCGGGGCGGCCTTCGCCAAGTCCCAGCTGGCGGTCAACAGCGCCATGCCCACCCAGGGCAAGGTGTTCGTGTCGGTCGCCAACAGGGACAAGCGCTCGATGATCTTCCCGGTCAAGCGTCTGGCCGACCTCGGTCTGGAGGTCCTGGCCACCGAGGGCACCGCCGTGGTCCTGCGTCGCAACGGCGTGCGCGCCACCGTGGTGCGCAAGCACAGCGAGGGCCCCGGCCCCGACGGTGAGCGCACCATCGTGCAGCTCATCCACGACGGGGAGGTCGACCTCATCGTCAACACCCCGTTCGGCAGCGCCGGGCAGGCCGGCCCGCGTCTGGACGGCTACGAGATCCGGACGGCCGCGATCGTTCGCGGGGTCCCCAGCGTCACCACGGTGCAGGGTCTGGCCGCCGCCGTGCAGGCCATCGAGGCCAGTGTGCGCGGCGACGTGGGGGTGCGTTCCCTGCAGGAGCACGCACGAGCGCTCACGGCGAGTCGCGGAGACTCCTAGGCTGTAGCGGAGGGTCCGGGAGCCGTGGGGAGGCCCCGCGGCACCCGGGCCGTACCGCCGCGAGTCCAGAGAGGCTGCCACCACAGATGAGCGACAACGGACCGGTGCAGGTCAGGTGCCCCGTACTGAACGTGCGCAGGGTGGACGCCTACTACGCCATCACCGTCGTCGCACCGGGCATAGCCGAGCGGTTCCGCTCCGGGCAGTTCGTCTCGGTGGCGGTGGGAGGCGACCACTCCAGCGCGTTGCTGCGTCGCCCCTTCGCCATCCACGACGTCAAACCCGACTACGGCGGAACCGTCGAGTTCCTGTTCGCGGTGCGCGGCGCCGGGACCGCCTGGCTGGCCGAGCGAAGATCACGCGACCTGCTCGACGTGGTGGGCCCCTTGGGCCGTCCCTTCCCCCTGCCCCGGGACCCGGTCAACTGCGTGCTGGTGGGCGGAGGCTCGGGAAGTGCCCCGCTCTTCCCACTGGCCCAGTCGCTGCGTCGGCGCGGCTGCCGGGTGGACTTCGTCCTAGGCGCCGCCTCCGCCGATCGGGTGTTCAGCGCGATCACCGCCCGCCGGATCGCGGAGACCGCCGAGTTCACCACCGACGACGGTTCCTTCGGTACCCGCGGGCGGGTCACGGACGTCCTGGGCCGGGTGATCGAGGACACCCGTTCCGACGCCGTGTACGCCTGCGGCCCCATGCCGATGCTGCGCGCCGTCACCCAGGTGGCCGGCAACCACGGCGTCCCCGTACAGGTCGCGGTGGAGGAGACCATGGCCTGCGGCATCGGGATCTGCATGACCTGCGTGATCCCGGTGGTGGGGGAGGACGGCATCACGCGGATGGTGCGGTCCTGCGTGGACGGCCCGGTCTTCCGGGGCGAACAGGTGCGGTTCGACGACGTGGGCACCATTCCCTTCGACGCGCTGGGCGCACCCGGTTGGAAGGGGTCGGGGGCCGCCAGCGCGGCGGAACCGACCCGTGATATCGCCTGACAGGCAATGATGAGTCACCCCAGGTCCCGGGCGCGGGTCGTCCGGGCGACCACGAGCGAGCGAAAACACGTGAACGCAGACCTCAGGACCCGACTCGGACCCCTGAAGCTCCCCAACCCGGTGGTGACCGCCGCCGGGTGCGCGGGTTCGGGGCGGGAGTTGGCGCAGTTCTTCGACGTGGCGGAGATCGGCGCCGTCACCACCAAGTCGCTGATGTTGGAGCCGCGGGCGGGCCGTCCCGCCCCGCGTATGGCGGAGACCCCCAGCGGGATGCTCAGCACCACCGGCCTCCAGGGACCCGGCGTGGACGTGTTCCTCGAACGGGACCTGCCGTGGTTGCTGTCCCGGGGCGGCCGGGCGATCGTGTCGATCGCGGGCTCGGGCGTTGGCGAGTTCGGTGAGCTGGCCCGCCGGGTCTCGGCCGCCGACGGGGTGGACGCCATCGAGGTGAACCTGTCCTGTCCCGACCCGACCGACCCCGCCGGACGGCACTTCGCCGACGATCCGGCCCAGGCCGCCGCCGTGGTGCAGACGGTGCGCTCACACGCCCGCTCGGACCTGCCCGTGCTGGCCAAGATCGCCGTGGACGTCCCGGACGTGCTGAAGCTGGCCGAGGCCTGCGTCGACGCCAGGGCCGACGGGCTGACGATGATCAACACCCTGCGAGGGATGAGCGTGGACACCCGCACGCTGCGTCCCGCGGTGACCGGGGGGATGGGCGGGCTCTCCGGGCCGGCGATCCGTCCGCTGGCCGTGGGGTGCGTCTACCGGGTCCACGAGGCCTTCCCCGACGTGCCGATCGTCGGTGTGGGCGGCGTGCGTACCGGCTCCGACGTACTGGAGTTCATGGCGGCCGGGGCGAGCGCCGTGGCGGTGGGGACGGTGAACTTCGCCGACCCCTCCGCCTGCACGCGGATCCTGCGCGAGTTCACCGAAGCGCTGGAGGCCCGAGGGGTGGCCAAGGCCTCGGCCCTGGTGGGGGCCGCGCACCGTTCGGGCCTGTGATTCACGGGTCACCGGGCGGCAACGCTCTGACCGGCCTGAACAGCGTTGAGATGGCTCTGAGTGGCCGAATGGCCGCTCCCGGCATCTGAAGCAGGGTTCGGGGGTAACGTCCGCCTGCGGCCGACTGGAAGGCCGTTACAGGGAAGTGACGCGGATCGGGTGCATGAAGCGCTCGATCCAGGGAATCGCACACCATGCGGTGTGCACATGACAGTGGATGTGCATTCGTAAGCACGTTCGTAAGAACGGCGGCGAGTGCCGGACCCCGGGCTCCGGCCGGGTCACATGATTGGAGAGACCGACATGACCGCTCCTTCCGCGCCCATCGCCGTCGCGATCGATGCGGGCGACATCGAGACCGCGGCCACTTGGGCCTCCGCCGTCGCACCGCACGTGAGCACCGTGAAGGTGGGTCTGGAGTTGTACCTGCGCTACGGGCCCGAGGTGATCAGCGCCGTGCGCGGGGCCAACCGCGTCGGTGTCTTCCTCGACCTGAAGCTGCACGACATCCCCGCCACCGTCGCCGGCGCCGCGCGCAGTGTCGCGGGGCTGCGTCCCTCGTTCCTGACCGTGCACGCGAGCGGGGGAGCGGACATGGTCCGGGCAGCGGTCGAGGCCGCCCCGGACACCGAGATCGCGGCGGTGACGGTACTCACCTCCATGGGAGAGACGGACCTGGAGCAGGTGGGGCTGCTCGGTCCGGCACGGGACGCGGTCCGGCGCCTGGCGGCGCTCTCGGTGGGCGCGGGAGCGCGCGCACTGGTGTGTTCGCCACAGGAAGTGGCGTCGGTCCGCGCAGAGGTGGGCCCGGACGTCACCCTCATCACCCCGGGCGTGCGCCCGGCCGGTGCGGACAAGGGTGACCAGTCCCGGGTCGCGACCCCGGAGGAGGCGATCGAGGCAGGGGCGGACCTTCTCGTCATCGGTCGCCCGATCACCCGTGCCGCGGATCCCGGTGCGGCGGCGGCCTCCATCGCGGCGGCCGTTCGGCGCGCGGGGGCCCGTGTCTGAAATCCGGCGGCCGGGCCCGGGGTCGCTGCGCTGCGCGGACCCCGGCCCGACCGTACGGACCGGTCCCGGTTCGTCGCATCCGCCCCATCACCCACAGTTGCGGGTCACAGACGGTGATCAATTAGGCGTGTCCGAAACCCCGGAGTCATGGCAAAGGGTGACCCGCGTCACCCCTGCGTGACCTGCGCTGGTCGGACGCTTCGCCCCCTCGGTAATCGGGACGAAAGTCCTGGTTTTCGTCTCCGACCGCAATTGATCGACTACTCTAGGTAGTTCCTTCAATGAAATAGCCGTTGAAAGGGCACTTTACGTTGCCTAACAGGGGTCGGACCTACTAACTTGCGCAGGCGTCCGCCCTCTACAAACGAGTAGAAATCCGAGGTGACCCGGCGTGGCCCTTCCTCCCCTCACACCCGAGCAGCGCAGCGCGGCTCTCGAGAAGGCCGCCAAGGCCAGAAAAGAGCGCGCTGAGGTCAAGAACAAGCTCAAGAACGGCGGGATCTCGCTGTCCGAGGTGCTTTCCAACGGCCTCAAGGACGACGTCATCGGCAAGATGAAGGTTTCGGCTCTGCTGGAATCCCTCCCCGGTGTCGGCAAGGTCCGCGCGAAGCAGATCATGGAGCGGCTCAACATTGCTGAGTCGCGCCGTGTCCGGGGTCTGGGCACCAACCAGCGTGCCGCCCTGGAGAGCGAGTTCGGTGACCTCACCAAGTAGTGCTCGGTAGTACGGAGCAGATAGCCGAACACCGGACCTCGCGTCCCCCACAGACGCGTGAAGAGCCCCCGCATCCGGTGGGGTCTCATCGGTGAGAAGCAGGATCCGAGGCCGCGGCCGGCGGACAAGGAGTGGGCCCCAGGTCACACTCCGTCCGTCGCGCCGCGGCCCGGTGGTATAAAGGGATCTCCCGCGAACGTACGCGGCACGTCTTCGGCGGCCGCGTGAGCAATCCGCGCGGCACCGTGCCGGACCCGGCCGGTCCCGGCGGACCGATGGCCCACCGCGCGGCGAACACGCCGAATGGAATCCTGATCTCACATGCCTGCGCAGAACGCGGACCCCGCCCGCCCCGTCGCGAAACGGCTGACCGTCCTGTCCGGACCCTCGGGCGTCGGTAAGAGCACGGTGGTCGCGCACCTGCGAGAGGTCGACCCCGACGTGTGGCTGTCGGTGTCGGTGACCACCCGCGCCCCCCGCCCCGGTGAACGGGACGGCGTCCAGTACCACTTCGTCTCCGACGAGGAATTCGACCGCCTCGTGGCCGCCGACCAGTTGCTCGAATGGGCGCAGTTCGCCGGCAACCGCTACGGCACCCCGCGCGGCCCGGTCCAGGAACGCCTCGACACCGGCACCCCCGTCCTGCTCGAAATCGAGCTCCAAGGGGCCCGCCAGGTCCGCGAGTCCATGTCCGACGCCCTGCACGTCTTCCTCGCCCCGCCCTCCTGGGAGGAGCTGGTGCGCAGGCTCTCCGGCCGCGGCACCGAGAGCGAGGAGGTCATCCAGCGCAGGCTGGAGGCGGCCAAGATCGAACTCGCCGCCGAGAAGGAATTCGACACAACCCTGGTCAACACGTCCGTACAGGACGTGTGCGACGAGCTGCTAGCGTTGATGACCGAACCCAAGGTGTGATAGCAGGGCCGGCAGCGGCCGCGCCGGATATCGGCGGTGGCGCCCACCCGTCTCACCGGGGTTTTCGAGAACCATTCCATCCATCCAACCAACGTCACGGCTTTTCGACGAGCCGCAGACCGTCTCTGGGGGTAACGAAGTGGCTGGTACCGAGCCCGTCGCCGAAGGCATCACCAATCCGCCGATCGACGACCTGCTGGAGTTGGTGGACAGCAAGTACAGCCTGGTCACCATGGCCTCCAAGCGGGCCCGTCAGATCAACGCCTACTACGCCCAGCTGGGCGAGGGCCTGCTGGAGTACGTCGGCCCGCTGGTGGAGACCCAGGTCCAGGAGAAGTCCTTGTCCATCGCCCTGCGCGAGGTCAAGTCCGGCCTGCTCACCGCGGAGCCCTTCGAAGGCCTCTGAGCCCGAGAGCGGGTTCTTCAGGCTTCATCGCGCCCGTCGCACACCCCACCCGGGGCGTGCGGCGGGCGCGTCCTGGTAGAACACTGATGTGAGTGACACAGAGAACGTTCCCCAGGTGGTCCTCGGCGTCGGCGGTGGCATCGCCGCCTACAAGGTGTGCGAGCTCCTGCGCCGTCTGACCGAGTCCGGCCATCGAGTCCGTGTCGTACCTACCGCCTCCGCCCTGCGTTTCGTCGGAGAGCCGACCTGGGCGGCCCTGTCCGGGCAGCCCGTGGAGACCGGTGTGTGGGATCAGGTGCACGAGGTCCCGCACGTACGCATCGGCCAGTCCGCCGACCTGGTCGTCGTGGCCCCGGCGACCGCTGACCTCATGGCGAAGGCCGCCGCCGGGATCGCCGACGACCTGTTGACCAACACCCTGCTCACCGCCCGCTGTCCGGTCGTGTTCGCTCCGGCGATGCACACCGAGATGTGGGAACATCCCGCCACCCAGGACAACGTGGCCACGCTGCGCTCGCGTGGCGCCATCGTCCTCGACCCGGCCGTGGGCCGGCTGACCGGGGTCGACACCGGCCGTGGTCGACTCCCCGAACCCGCCGAGCTGTTCGAGGCGGCCCGTCTGGTCCTGCGCCGCGGGGCCACCGAACCCGATCTGTCCGGCCGGCGCGTGGTCATCTCCGCGGGCGGCACACGTGAGGCCATCGACCCGGTGCGTTTCATCGGAAACCACTCCTCGGGGCGACAGGGCTACGCTCTGGCCCGCACCGCCGCGGCGCGCGGCGCCGACGTCACGTTGGTGGCCGCCAACGTCTCCCTGCCGGATCCGGCAGGTGTGCGTCTGGTGCGGGTGTCCTCCGCCGTGGAGCTGGCCGAGGCCATGGAGACCGAGCGCGAGGCGGCGGACATCGTGGTGATGACGTCGGCCGTCGCCGACTTCCGTCCAGTCACCAGCGCCGCGTCCAAGATCAAGAAGTCCGGTGCGGCCCCGGCCCCCATCGAATTGGTCGAGAACCCCGACATCCTCGCCGGTCTCGTCACGACCAGGGAGAGGGAGGGCGACGACCAGACCATCGTGGGGTTCGCGGCCGAGACCGACGACGTGATCGCCAACGGCCGCGCGAAGCTGGCCCGTAAGGGGTGCGACCTGCTCGTGGTCAACCAGGTCGGTGGCGGACGCGCCTTCGGCACCGAGGACAATCAGGCGACGGTCCTGGCCGCCGACGGTGCCGTTGTGGACATTCCCACCGGCCCCAAGGAGGACCTCGCGGACCGGGTGTGGGACCTGGTGGTCGAACGCCTTCCAGAGCGATCCTCCTGAGAGCGTTCGTGCCCGGTACCGGCGGGAACACGGTCTCCGTCGAGGTGAACGCGAGAAAATCCCCATGTCGCTACGCTAGATTCCTACCGTCGAGTACGGCACACTTCGAACGGGCCCCGTGTGCGACCTGCCAGGTCGACCAGCGGGCGACCATCCCCACTGCTCCCGTTACAGTGGACGAATAACCAACCCCGTCGGTCGGCATTGACCACCCCCGGCGCGCAGCCGGGGCGAGCCGGACCGCACCGACCATGTCAGCCAGCAGCCGCTGCAAGGAGTCACGCAACGTGTCCCGCCGCCTTTTCACCTCCGAGTCCGTCACCGAAGGCCACCCCGACAAGATGGCCGACCAGATCAGTGACGCGATCCTCGACGCGATGCTCGCCACCGACCCCGCCAGCCGGGTCGCGGTCGAGACGCTGATCACCACCGGTCAGGTCCACATCGCGGGTGAGGTCACCACCCAGACCTACGTCGACATCCCCGCCATCGTGCGCGAGAAGATCCTCGAGATCGGATACGACTCCTCCGCCAAGGGGTTCGACGGTGACTCCTGCGGGGTCAACGTCTCCATCGACGCGCAGTCCCCCGACATCGCCCAAGGCGTCGACACCGCCTACGAGGCGCGTGTCGAGAACGAAGAGGACGCCCTCGACCGTCAGGGCGCGGGTGACCAGGGTCTGATGTTCGGCTACGCCAACCGTGAGACCCCCGAGCTCATGCCCCTGCCCATCAAGTTGGCGCACGCGCTCTCGGAGCGGCTCGCGGGTGTCCGACGGGACGGCACGGTGCCCTACCTGCGCCCCGACGGCAAGACCCAGGTCACCGTCGAGTACGAGGGTCAGACCCCGGTCCGCCTGGACACCGTGGTGGTCTCCAGCCAGCACTCCGCCGACATCAACCTCGAAGAGATGCTGACCCCGGACATCCGGGAGCACGTCATCGAGCCGGTCGTGGCCGCCTACGGCCTGGACGCCGACGACTACCGTCTCCTGGTCAACCCGACCGGTCGCTTCGAGATCGGCGGCCCGATGGGCGACGCCGGTCTGACCGGCCGCAAGATCATCGTCGACACCTACGGCGGCTACGCCCGCCACGGTGGCGGTGCCTTCTCCGGCAAGGACCCGTCGAAGGTGGACCGTTCGGCCGCCTACGCCACCCGCTGGGTCGCCAAGAACATCGTCGCCGCGGAGCTGGCCGAGCGCGTGGAGGTCCAGGTGGCCTACGCGATCGGCAAGGCGCACCCGGTCGGTGTGTTCCTGGAGACCTTCGGCACCGAGCGGGTCGCTCCGGAGCTGATCGAGAAGGCCGTCAAGGAGGTCTTCGACCTGCGTCCGGCCGCCATCGTGCGCGACCTGGACCTGCTGCGTCCGATCTACTCCAAGACCGCCGCCTATGGTCACTTCGGCCGTGAGCTCAAGCAGTTCACCTGGGAGAACACCGACCGCGCCGCCGCGCTGCGGTCGTTCGTGGGCGCCTAGACTCGCGTAAGCGCCTGGACACCTGGGCACTCCGAGAGGGGGCGCCCGACCGCGAGGGGCGTGCGCCCCCTCGGTGCGTCCATGGGACATTTCCCCGCATGCCTCCCACGCTCGATGACTACACAGTGTTACAAAGTACGTACTTCGAGTCATTGGCGCGATGCTTCGCGAGGGAGAACACCATGGCCGTGCCATCGGCGGTGTCGGCGGTCGGACTGGCCGTACTGATCGCTCTTCCCGGGCAACCGGCCCCGGAGGACGAGGAGGGGCCGGTACCCGGAGCGGGAAGCCTGCACGTCACCGTCGGTGAGCGCTCCGAGGAGCACCTCCGGATCGGTGACCGGATCGAATACACCATCAGGGTGCGCAACGCCGGCTACGACGCGGTACCCGAAGCCCAGGTCGTGCAGTTCCTGCCGGAGTCGATGCGTTACGTTTCCGGGGCCCCCGAAGGCGTGGAGGCGGGCCAAGGCGTCTGGGACATCCCCCTGGAGCCGGGCCAGCGGCACGTCCTCACCGTCACCGCCGAGGTCACCACCCTGCCCGAGCAAGGCGTACAACCGGTCTCCACCGTCTGCATGCGCCCCGCCGCCGACGCGCGGCTCGCCTCCTGCACCGCCAGCGTCCACCGGGTGCACCGCGAGCTGCCGATGGCCTGGGTGGTCGCCGGCGTGGCGCTGGTGGTGGCCCTCGCCGCGGGGGTCGGCGGATACCTGCGCTACCGGGGCTCGCGTGGACCACGAGTCGAACCGGAGCCACCGAACGACCAGGCCCCGGATCCGGTGCCCGACGTCGACCCCGACCCCGTTCCCGACCCCGCCTCCGACCGCGCGCCGGTCTACCACCTGGACGCGCACCGCTGAGTATGTGGCGCACGCGAACGGGCCGCACCCCGGTGGGATGCGGCCCGTGACGGGTCCTCGCGGCGAGGGGCCTCAGCTCATGTCGTCGAGTGCCTTCTCGGCCTCGGTCAGCCAGGAACGGCGCGCCTCCAGGGCGGCCTCGTGCTCCTTGATCCGACGCTCGTCACCCGCGGTCCGGGCCTTCTCCAGCTTGGTCTCCAGACCCTGGATCGCCGTCGACAGCTGGTCGACGGTGTCCTTGGCACGGGCGCGGGCCTCGGGGTTGGTGCGATCCCACTCGGCGTCCTCGGCCCGGCGCACACCCTCCTCGATCTGCCGGAAGGAACCCTCCAGCTTGTCGCGGACATCGCGGGGCAGCTCGCCGGCCTCCTCCCAGGCCTCCTGGAAGTCACGCAGGCGGGCGCGGGCACGGCGCGGGTTCGTGATACCCGGGATCTCCGCCTTGGCCTCGGCCAGGATCTTCTCCTTGGCGTCGGCGTTGACCCTCAGTTCGGCGTCACGTTCGGCGAAGGTGGCGTTGCGCGCGTCGAAGAAGGTGTCCTGGGCGGCCTTGAACCGCGTCCACAGCTTGTCCTCGCTGGACCTGTCCGCGCGGCCACTGGCCTTCCAACGCTGCATCAGGTCCCGGTAGGCGCGGGCGGTGGGCCCCCACTCGGTGGAACCCGACAGTGCCTCGGCCTCCTCCACGATGCGCTCCTTGTCGGTGCGCACCCCCTCGCGTTGCTGGTCCAGGTTGGCGAAGTAGGTCTTGCGCCGCTTGGAGAAGGAGTTGCGCGCCGCCGACATGCGCTTCCACAGCGCCTGCTCGGTGGGGCGGTCGGCCCGAGGGGCCTTCTTCCACTCCTCGATCAACTGGAGCATGCGCTCGCCACCGGACTTCCAGTGGGTCGTCTCGACGGCGACCCGTTCGGCCTCGGCGACGATCCGTTCCTTGATCTCGCGGGCCTGGCCGCGAGCCTGCTCCTGAGCCTGCTTCTGCTCGACCTTGCGCTCCTCGGCGCGGCCGGACAGCTTCTCCAGACGCTCCATCAGCGCGTCCAGGTCACCGACGGCGTTGGCGTCCTTGACCGCGTCGCGGAGCTTGTCGATGCTGCTCATCGCGGCTGAGGCGGACAGGTCCGTGCTGCGGAGCCGCTTTTCGAGCAGCCCCACCTGGGTCACGAGGGCGTCGTACTTGTTCCGGTAGAAGGCCAGGGCCTCCTCCGGGGCACCCGCCTGCCACGATCCGACGACCCGCTCGCCATCACCTGTGCGCACATAGACCGTGCCGTCGTCGTCTACGCGGCCCCAAGGGTCCGTGGTCACCGTGTCCTCCTGCTGTCGTGAACCAGGCCGGGCGGGGCCGGGTTCGGGTCGTCGCGGCGGTATCCGGGCCTCTTCGTGAGGGGAAGGCCACCGTGCCCTGCACGATATCCCCACGTTCTGGCGGACAACGACGCGCCGTGTTCAACGTCTACGCAGATCTTTCGGGTCTGCTTTCGTCCTCCTGTGGTCGGCCCGGGCCCGGCACCCCGGAAAGGAGGCGCAGGTCGAGGGCCCCGACACACACGACGACGGTGACCAATATGGCATTACCACGCGGTTCCGCAAAGAGCCCGGGCATGCGCGGTGATCGAATGGTGATCAAACGCCTTCCGCCCTGTGCTTTTCGGTTCGCCGCTCCTCCTCCCTCTCGGTAGGCTCTGTACCCGACCGGTTCGTGTGCCCCGCACCCGGGCCGATCCCTTCCGGACCACGACAAACCAGGACAGGACGACCGCTGCCGTGCTCATCGCCGCTCTTCCCACCGGGCCCCTTGCCGCGAACTGCTATGTGCTCGCACCGGCCCCGGGCGGCGATTGCGTCATCGTCGACCCCGGGCAGGAAGCCACGGTCCAGGTGGCCGAGGTCTTGGCCGAACACGACCTGACCCCGGCGGCGATCCTGCTCACACACGGACACTTCGATCACGTGTGGTCGGCCGCCGAACTCGCCGAGGCCCACGGGGTCCCGGTGTACCTGCACGTCGAGGACCACGGCCTGCTCACCGAACCCGCCGCCGGAGTGGACGCCGGTTTCGCCGCGCAGTTGCAAATGCTGCTGGGCCCCGGCCCCTACCCGGTCCCCGCCGACCTGCGTGAGTTGAGTGGCGGCGACACCCTCACCCTGGCCGGGGTGGAGTTCGGTGTCGAGCACACCCCCGGCCACACCCCGGGTTCGGTCGTCTACACGGTGACCGCCGAGGATGGCGTCCCGGTCATGTTCGCCGGTGACCTGGTCTTCTCCGGATCCATCGGCCGCACCGACTTCCCCGGTGGCAGCACCGACGCGATGAACCGCAGTCTGGCCTCCGCGGTCCTGGACCGCCCCGACGCCACTCGGATCCTGCCCGGGCACGGCCCGGCCACCACCGTGGAGCGCGAGCGCGCCACCAACCCCTACCTGCGCGATATCGCTGGCTGACCCGGTCTTACGCGTCGTGGAATTTCCTATCTTCAGAGATATGGTTTCCTTCCAAGCCTTGGAATATTCCAGCATGCTGGCGTAGCGTTTCGAGTGCCGTCGATCCCGGCGGTGTTCGATACAGCCCGAGGAGAGCCGCATGCGCCGTATCTCGATGACCCCGGTCCGCAAGGTCAAGGGCAGCACCACCGTGGTCGCCAACTAGCGGCCGGGATCGGACCCCCGGGCCTTCGGGGGTCCGTGTGCCACTTGAACCAGGAGGCCAGGTGGCGTGGTTGGCGGTAGGATCCCAGTTGTTCAAGGGCATGCCATGCCTTCAGCCGGACCCGGCCGCGGGCTCCCCGGCATCCTCACCCAGCCGTGTAGTTAGTGGACTTGGTAACTCATGCATCGTTACAGGACTCATTCGTGTGGTCAGCTCCGTAAGGAGCACGTCGGGCAGCAGGTGCGCCTTTCTGGCTGGGTGCACAACCGCCGGGATCTCGGTGGTCTGCTCTTCGTCGACCTGCGCGACCACTACGGCGTCACGCAGCTCATGGCTCGCCCCGAATCCCCGGTGTTCGAGGAACTCAGCCGAATCTCCAAGGAATCGGTGATTCAGGTCACGGGCGAGGTCTCTGCGCGTAGCGCCGGGAACATCAACCCGAACCTGCCCACCGGTGAGATCGAGATCGAGGCGGCGGAGGTGGAGATCCTTGGAACGACCGAGGAGCTTCCCCTCACGGTCTTCCCCGAGGACAACACCTCCGAAGAGCGTCGCCTGACCTACCGCTTCCTGGACCTGCGTCGTGAGCGGATGCACCGCAACGTCATGCTGCGTTCGCAGGTCGTGGCCGCCATCCGTAAGAAGATGACGGACCTGGGCTTCAATGAGTTCCAGACCCCGATCCTCACCAGCTCCAGCCCTGAGGGTGCTCGCGACTTCCTGGTCCCCTCGCGCCTGCACCCCGGCGAGTTCTTCGCCCTGCCCCAAGCGCCGCAGCAGTTCAAGCAGCTCCTCATGATCGCCGGGTTCGACCGGTACTTCCAGATCGCCCCCTGCTTCCGGGACGAGGACAGCCGCGCGGACCGTTCGCCCGGTGAGTTCTACCAGCTCGATGTCGAGATGAGCTTCGTCGAGCAGGAGGACGTCTTCGAGGTCATCGAGAAGGTCATGACCGACGTCTTCCGCGAGTTCTCCACCGGTTGGGAGATCACCTCTCCCTACCCGCGCATCGCCTACCGGGACGCCCTGGAGTGGTACGGCACCGACAAGCCGGACCTGCGAGTACCGATGAAGATGCTCGACGTCACCGCGCTGTTCGACAAGACCGACTTCCGCGCCTTCGCCGGTAAGAAGGTCCGCGCCTTGGCCGTGCCGAACGTGGGCGGGCAGCCGCGCAAGTTCTACGACGGCATCGGCGACTTCGCCGTCGAACAGGGCGCCAAGGGACTGGCCTGGCTCAAGGTCGGGGAGAACAACGAACTCACCGGTCCCATTGCCAAGTTCGTCACCGAAATCTCTGACGAGCTGTTGACCACCCTCGGCGCCGGTCCCGGTTATGGCCTGTTCTTCTGTGCCAGTGAGGACGAGGCCGAGATCAACCGGATCATGGCCCCGGTCCGTGTCGAGGCCGGTAAGCGCGCGGGCCTGGCGGAGGAGAAGGTCTACCGCTTCTGCTGGATCGTGGACTTCCCGATGTTCGAGCGTTCCGACGAGGGCGACATCGAGTTCAGCCACAACCCGTTCTCCATGCCGCAGGGCGGGATGGACGCGTTGCTCAACAAGGACCCTCTGGACATTCTGGCCTGGCAGTACGACATCGTCTGCAACGGTGTGGAGTTGTCTTCCGGCGCGATCCGGAACCACTCGCCCGAGATCATGTACGAGGCCTTCGAGATCGCCGGCTACGACAAGGACGCCGTCGAAGCCGAGTTCGGCGGCATGCTCAAGGCCCTGAAGTTCGGTGCTCCGCCTCACGGTGGCATCGCTCCTGGCATCGACCGGATCGTCATGTTGCTGGCCGATGAGCCCAACATCCGCGAAACCATCGCCTTCCCGCTCAACCAGAACGCCCAGGACCTCATGATGGGTGCCCCCGCGGCCGTCTCTGAGAAGCAGCTGAGTGACGTGCACATCCGAACGGTCATCCCTCAGGGAGACAAAAAAAGGAGCTAGATGAAGCTTTGGCTGCCGCCCTACCTCTCGATTCGTCGAACCGATGGTGGTCTCCGCATAGGGACCCTTCCACCGAACGCGTGGCACCTTGAGGAACCACCCGAGTTCCTCATTCCGTTGCTCCAAGGCTGTATTCGGCCAAGGGAACGTGAAGGACTGGTAGAGGCGGCAGCCGAGCTTTCCGGCTGGACACGGGCCGAATGCACAGCGATGATCGCTGACCTGGAACAGGCCCGTGTCCTTGTCCCCGCACCCGAAGACCGTGGCCGGTACGACCGCCACGGTCTTTTCTTTCAGCTCATGGGGGTCGACGAGGGCGCGCAGGAGCGGCTCTCCGAGGTCACGGTGGGTCTGGTGGGTATGGGTGGAATCGGCACCCATGTGGCGACGCATCTGGCCGCCGCCGGGGTCGGACGTCTGGTGATGTCGGACGGTGACGTGGTGGAGCTGTCCAACCTCACCCGGCAAACGCTCTTCAAGGAGAAGGACGTCGGCCGACTCAAGGTCGACGTCGCGGCGGAAAGACTGCTCGAACTCCGTTCGGACCTGGAAGTGGTCACGATCCCCGAATCGTTCACTTCTTCCGATCTGGCGGGGCGGGTGGCCGCGCGATCGGACATCGTTCTACTGTCCGCCGACCGTCCGGCCGACGTTCACCTCTGGACCGGTCGCGCCTGTCAGAGCCGGGGGATCCCGTTCAGTGCCTCGGGATACATCGAGGGGCACGGCAGTGTGGGGCCCTTGCTTCTGCCACCGAGGACACCTTGTTTCCCTTGCAGCCAAGAGCAGGCCGAGAGTCTTCCGGAGACGGAGGAGAACACAGGCGACAGCGTTTCCGTGCAGCCAACACTCGACGTTGAGCTGAACCCTCACTGGCAGGCCCCGAGTTTTGGACCCCTGAACGCTCTGGTGGCATCGGTACAGGCCAATGAGGCGATCCGGTGGCTCTTGGGGCTCCCCGCGGTGACGGAAGGACGCCGGATGCTCATTGACTCCCGTTCGTACGACACCACCTGGGAGGAGTTTCGTCAGCGCGACGCCGGCTGTTCCGTATGTGGAGAGAGCACGAAGGCGGATTGGGAGGGCATCGCGGCTCAGTACGCGGAGGAACGCGAAGTGCATTCCTTCAACGCGGTTCTGCTCGATCCTCTCGTTCCCGAACTCGTGGGGTCGATCCAGGGGCAAAGGGTGGCAGACGTAGGTGCGGGCTCCGGGCAGGTCACGGATCGACTCGTGGCCCTGGGAGCGAACGTTGACGCTTATGAGCCAGATGGGGCGATGGAGCGGATCCTTCGTGACCGTGTCCAGGGGTGGGAGAAGCGCGTTGAGGTGCATCGTGCCGGTCTGGAGGCCCTCACCGAGGCTGAAGGACGCTACGACACTATTTGTTGCCTCAACGTCCTGGACCACATCGCCGACTTGTCGGCCAGTGTTCGGAGTCTTCACTCGGCGCTCAAACCCGGGGGCCGTCTCGTGCTGTCGCTCCCACACCCGATGAAGGATCGCGGCGGTTGGTACAAGGTTCCCGGCCCACAAGGGTGGGAGTACCGGCACTACGTCCTCGATGACTACTTCGTCGAGGGGGAATGCCTGAAGGATCGAGAGGACCGGCACGGCGAGGTCAGGATCCGAGGGATTCGAACCCACCACAGGACGATGTCCAGGTACTTCGAAGAGTTCATCGGCCAGGGGTTTCTCGTGCGTCGAGTGCTGGAACCAGAGCCCGACGAGCTGATCGCGGAACGAGATCCCGTCATCTTCGACAAGTCGAGCCGCATCCCCTACTTCCTGGTCATGGTCTTGGAGAGGAGTCTCGATGCGTGACGAGATCTTCGTGGACAGGACCCAGGTGGGCGACTTCGTCTTCGATGAGGGTGTGGCGGACGTCTTCGACGACATGCTGGACCGCAGCATCCCGTTCTACGACGAGATCCAGAGGATGTCCGTCGAACTCAGTCGAAGCTTCCTCGAAGAGGAGGGTGGGACCGTCTACGACGTGGGTTCCTCCACGGGGAACACGTTGGTCCGACTGATGAAGGCGATCTCTCCGAAGACCCGGGTGAAGTTCGTGGGTGTGGAGCCTTCGGCCGCGATGCGGGCACGGTGTCGGGAGAAGATTCGAGCGGAGGGTCTCGGCCACGAGGTCGACATCCTTGAGGATTCGGTGGAATGTCTGCCGGATCTCCCCGGTGCACGAGTCGTCATCATGCTCTTCACCCTGCAATTCGTTCGACCGCCTCAGCGCGACGCGGTCCTGGCGAAGATCTGTGCGTCCATCGAACCAGGCGGGGCGTTGCTGCTGGGGGAGAAGGTGCTTGGAGACGACAACGACCTCTCCCGGGTCTACATCGACCTCTACCACGACTACAAGGAGCGCAGCGGCTACTCCCGGACCGAGATCGCGAAGAAGCGGGAAGCCCTGGAGAACGTCCTCGTTCCGTACCGTGTCTCGGAGAATCGTGACGCACTGCTCAAGGCGGGGTTCTCTCGGGTGGATGAGGTGTTCCGCTGGTACAACTTCGTCGTCTACCTCGCGGTGAGATAGACGAGGGCGGGGCACCGATTCGGATGCCCCGCCCCGTTCGGTCCGGATGTCAGGCCTGGACGCCCTCTACATCGAACACGTCGAAGTCGAACTCGCCGTTACGTGCACCCTGGAGGAACGCACGCCACTCCCCACGGGTGTACACGTGGGCGGGACGTTCGGGGTGCTTGCTGTCCGTGACGTGAAACTCGTCGCCGACCTGCTCCACCTCCACGCACTCCCCCTTCTGCCCGCTGAAGCTCGATTTGATCCTCACGAGTACTCCTCGACGTACTTCTCCATCAGCTCACGGGATTCTTTCACACTCAACGCGAAGCCCAGCAGGCTCTCGAAAGCACGAGCGGAGGTGGTGACCTCGGTGGGTTTGTCCAAGAACAGCTCACCCACGGTGGTCTCCACGTAGACCACTCGACGATCGTCACAGTCGAGCAGGGTCAGGCCCCCTACCGCGGCCGGGTGGGCGCCTGCGGAGAACGGCACGATCTGTACCGAGGTCTGTGCTTGGCCTGAGACGTTCAGAAGGTGCTGGACCTGTTCCCGCATCACCTGTTCGTTTCCCACGATTCGGCGTAGTGCGCCCTCGTCCATGAGGGCCAGGAGACGAGGGCTTGCCTCATGGGAGAGGATCTGCCGCCGTGCCATGCGCAGTTCAAGGCGCCGCTCGACCTCTTCGTCGTCGAGCTCCTGCGGGCCGTACAGCAGGATCTGACGCGTGTACTCGGGGGTTTGCAAGAGCCCCGGGACGATCACCTGATAGGTCCGGATCTCCGAGGCGTCCACTTCCAGGTCCAACAGGGCCGCGTATTCGGGCTGTAGGAGATCGCGGTAGGGATGCCACCAACTCGGCTGTTCCGCGAGACGGAAGAGTGACATGACCTCCTGCCGAACGTCATCTGAGGCCTCGTAGATCTTGAAGAGCTGGTGAAGCACCGCGCGCTTGGGGATGCGCTCGCCTCGTTCGTAGCGTGCGAAGGACCCTTGGAGGGTCTCCAGGTGGTCGGCCACCTGGGCCTGTGTGAATCCCGCCTGTTTGCGGATCTCAGCGAGCTTGCGGCCGAGCCGGTGCCGCCGGATGTTCACCTGAGCCATCGAACTCCCCGCGCATCGTGTGAGCCGGATTGAATCATATCTATCAGATATTCCAACTAGGTGGATTAATCCATGTTACCGTAAGATCCTGGAGCTGCTAAGAGGAGTGACTTCGTGGATGCTTACCTGCTCTCTGCCGTCTGGGCCTCACCGAAACCGAAGGAAGCCCCTACCTTCCTCACCCTGGTGACCCATCACCTGAAAGGGGAGATCCCCTCTGGCAGCGGGCTCTACCGGTGGACGATCGAGGAACTGTCCAGGGGCTACGAACTGGGACTGTACAGCTCCAGTCACGTCGAGCTCGGTGAGGAGGGCGAGGAGCTCGTGTGCCATCGCGAGGAGTTGCTGTTGTGGGACGGCTCCAGTGTGGCCAACCGTGAAACCCGTGTCTTCCGGACGGAAACGCGCATCGAGACGCCTTACGTAGCGGGATCCTCCGCCTGATGGGTGGAAGCTTCACGTCCCAAGGGGCCGGGGCCGCCGTTACCAGCACAAGCCGATACGAGTTCAGAGGTGACTGATATTGGCTACGTTCCGTAAAGGTGGGAAGACCCACCAGGCCGTGCTTCACCAGCGGCCTGCTCTGGAATCCGAATCAGTAGACACCCCCGGGATCAGGGACGAAACGGGGTTCGGAGGCCACTCCACGGCAGCCGTTGCGGGACATGTGCGAGGTGAGACCGGAGCCGCCGCACCTGGCGGTGCCGGCGTTACCCCTGACTTCATCGAGGTCGGGGAGAAGCACCGTGAGGTGCACCCTTCCGTGTTCGTGATCGACAGACATGGACGCCCGTTGGATCCGTGCCGTCCGGCCCGGGCCAGAAAGTTGCTCAAGGCCGGACGGGCGGTCGTGCATCGACGAACACCATTCGTCATCCGGCTCAAGGACCGTGAACTCGCCGAGTCCGAAGTGGAGGGTTGTGAGGTCGGAGTCGATCCTGGATCCAAACACACGGGGATCGCGGTATTCGCTGCACGCTCCGGTGTGAGGCATAGCCGGTTCGCCCTCGTGATCGAGCATAGAGGCAGGTGGATCCGCCAGAAGATGGAGCGACGCTCCAGCCTGCGAAGAGCGAGGCGCAGCCGGAACCTGCGCTACCGAGGGCCTCGATTCCACAACAGGCGTCGGGCGCGTGGCTGGCTCCCGCCCTCGCTCCGGCATCAGGTGGAGAGTGTGGCGAGTTGGGTGGAGCGGATAGCTCGATGGGTGCCGGTGAGGACGGTCCACATGGAGTTGGCGCGGTTCGACACTCATGCTCTGTCCGCGGGGCGGCCCTTGGAAGGTGTCGAGTACCAGCGCGGAACGCTGTATGGGTTCGAGGCGCGCGAGTATCTTCTGGCCAAGTGGGATCGAAGCTGTGCCTACTGAGGTGATCTCAGTAACTGGGAATCGGCAGGAAATGGACAATCAAGACGAGAAGTGCATTCATGGGTGAACTTCCGTTCCCCTGACACAGACGTGGAGCCCCAGGTAGAAGGCGAGGTGTCGAATCTGCACCGGACCACCATGAAAGGCTCCACGTGGTTCCCTATACTGCCACCCTCGACGTGGACCAGGCCACCGTTTGGCATCTTTCGGCTCTGCTGAACGCCGAACGCCGGCGCCGCGGCACCCGCACGGGAACCCGCTCCCTGACCTGCTACAAACAGGCGGTCCTGATCTTGCGGTGGTTTCGCGATGACACGGCCATCGAAGCGCTGGCCAGGGACAACCACATCTCCCGGGCCACCGGCTACCGCTACATCGACGAGGGTGTCGACGTGCTGGCCGACCAAGCCCCCGACCTGTACGAAGTGCTCGAACACGCCCGTCTGGTTCCGCAGGACCCTCTGATCCTGGACGGAAAACTATTTCCTTCCGACCGTAGCGCGGAGCCGGGCCCCACCGGCAAAAGCGACCTTTGGTACAGCGGCCACAAACACCGCCACGGCGGCAACATCCAGTTCCTGTCCGACGCTCGCGGAGAACCTTTGTGGGTGTCTGAGGTCGAGCCCGGATCCACAGCTGACATCACCGCCGCCCGCCTGCACGTGTTCCCGCTTTTGCACAAGGCCATGGCCGGCGGGGTGGTGACGCTGGCCGATTCTGGCTACGAGGGCGCCGGAGTGGGTGTGCGCACCCCGATCAAGCGTCCGCCCCAGGTCGACGAGCACCGATGGCATGTCGATGACCGGGCCCACAACCGGCTCCTACGCGGTCTGCGGTGCATCGGCGAGCGCGCGATGGCCGTGCTTACCGGCCGATGGAGAGTGCTGCGCCACACCACGATGAGCCCATCCAAGATCGGCTCGATCGTGCAAGCGGCGTTGGCTCTGACAAATATCGAGAAGCAAAATCGCTGAGATCACCTCACTGTGGCGTGACGGGTGTTCCGTTGAACATCGACCACATCCATCCCCGTGGCAGAGGCGGCTCGGATCGGTTGTCGAACCTGGTCATCGCATGTGGACCCTGCAATCAGGATAAGGACTCACGCTCTCTTCAGGAATTCCTTCAGGGAAGACCACGGACTCTTGCCAAGGTTCTGTCCCAGGTGAGGGCGCCGCTTCGGGACGCGGCGGTGGTCCAGTCCACAAGGTGGGCTCTGTTGCGGAGGCTGCGGGATGGTTTTCCTACCAGTGTGTCTTCAGGTGGCCGCACGAAGTGGAATCGACACAGGTGGGGACTTCCCAAATCGCACACACTGGATGCGTTGGCCCTTGGTGAGCCGAGTGGGGTCAGGGAGGTCGTGTCCACCGTCCTGATCGCGGAGTGCACGGGTCGAGGTAGCCATGCCCGAACCAGGAGCGACCGGTATGGGTTTCCTCGGCTGCTCATGCCCAGGCAGAAGCGCTTCTTCGGCTTCGCTACGGGGGACTTCGTCAGGGCCGTCGTCCCCCGTGGCAAGAAGGTGGGCACTCACGTGGGCAGGGTCGCGGTCAGGGCCAGTGGAAAGTTCAACATCCGTAGCGGTCGAACGGTGGTTCAAGGCGTGCACCACCGGCATGTTCGGTTGCTTCAACGCGCTGACGGTTACGCCTACACCGAACGGGCCGAGGCCGGGGTGGACGTGGACCCGGAGGCGGAGAAGGCCGAGAAGAAGGCCGCGAAGGTCGAGTAGAGCGACTCAGGGCTCTTCACGGGGCGGTGTGCGGGGATCGACCTCAGCGCACCGCCCCGTCCTCATGTACGGGGACGGGGCGGGCGGGGCGAGGCGCGTCAGCGTTTGCCGGCGCCGCACTGCTGACAGCAGATGTCCTCGTCGTCGGGGTTGCTGTGGGTGCAGAGGGGACAGGTCCAGTTCCGGACGGTGGATAGGCGGGTCCTCGGAGCGGGGCGGCCGGTGACAGGGTCCATGAAGTGTGTCCTCGGGGAAGTTCGGCGAGTTCTCCGCTGCAGAATCGGTGCCCGTAAAGTCTCCTCTTTGAACTTTCCACATTCAGTCATATACCTGAAAATGGTGATTAAGTGACCAAAATGCACGCCCGGAATGCGGATGTGGCACGTACGTGGATGCGATCGGGGCCGTCATCCCCTACCGTTGGGGGCGAATCACCCTCCCATACCGAGAACGGCACGCGTCCTGGAGTGAAGACGGTGCACCGGTGGGGCCGACCTCCTTTGGAGGCGCGGAGGGTGCGGAGTGCATTTGTGCGCCACCAAGTCACGCGAGCGTAACGATTCGCGCCTGGGGGTCGTCCGGGAGGGATATCCCTAGGTGGGGCCGACCGTGGATCATCCGTGTCGGCGGGGAGTGCATCGGCGTATTGGGCGAGGTGACGCGCCCGAAAGCGAACGGGAGCCTTCGTGCCCGTTCCGGTCCCTGCCCGGGCCGGGTCCGCTTTCGGACACTACAATGAGCCGAATCGGAACGTTCCAGGGGTGACCGCGTCTGAGCGCGGGTGTGGCGTCCGAGACGACATGAGGATGAGTCATACGTGAACGGAAAACGTGCTTCAGGCGATGGCTCCGAGGCGGCACTCGCGGGAGCCTTCCGCCATGCGCCCGAGCCCATGGCCCTCACCGCGGAGGATGGTGCGATCCGGCACGCGAATCTCGCGTTCACCGAACTGTTCGGCCGTACCGTCGCCGATCTCTCCGGCACGGCCTGGTTCGACCTCTTGGAAGGCGGGGAGGTCGCCCGGGGTGCTCGCCTGCACAGGGACGCCGTGAACGGCGACGTCCGCCGTGTCCGCCTGCGCCTGGCCGTCACCGATAAGGCCTCCCGGATGGCGGAGGTCGAGGTGCGCCCGGTCCGACCCGAGACCGACCACGACACCGCGGTGCTCCTGATCCACACCCTCTCCACCGAGGAAGCGGACCTGAGGGTCGTCGGTGACCTGCGCACCGACAACTCCGACTCGGTCCTGTGGAGTCTGGACCTGAGCAGCGGACGCATCCGCGAACTGTTCGGGCCCACCCCGCTGGGCGCGCTCCTGGCCGGTAACGACTGCGAGCTGGAGAACATTCTGACGCGCATCCACCCGGACGACACCGCCCGGGTCCGCGACGCCATGTCCGCGTCCTTCCACGGTCGCGACTACGAGCAGCGCTTCCGGGTCTTCGATCGTCTCGGGGACGAGCGCTCGCTCCACGTGCGCGCCCGCTTCGTCCCGGGCACACCCGACCGCCTCGTCGGGATCGTCGACGACGTCACCGAGCACGTCCAGCTGGTCCGCCGCCTGGCCGACCGTCGACGTACCGAGGCCGAACACGGCCGCCTGGTCACCGAGCTGTCCTCCAAACTGGTCTCGGCCACCACCGTGGACAAGGTCATGGACCTGCTCAGCGAGGAGTTCCTGCCGATCTTCGGCGGGTTCAACGCGGTCGCCCTCTACGTCGAGGAGGGCATGCTCCGGGCCTCGCCCAGCGCGGTGGAACGCGGGGGCATCTCCCACATCGACGGGCGTCGCGCAGACGACACCGACTACCCGATGGGCGCGGTCATCCAGGACCGTCAACCCCGTTTCTTCGAGAGCCGCGCCGAGATCGTCAGCCGCTTCCCGGCCGCCGCCGAGATGATGCGCACCGTCCGGGGCCAGGCGTGGGCCACCGTGCCGATCTTCGGTGACGGCAAGATCGCTCTGGGGGTGTGGCAGATGATATGGGACCGCCCCCACCACGCCAGCCGCGACGAACGCGCGCTCATGCTCACCTTCGCCGGCCTCGCCGGACAGGCGTTGCAGCGCATAAAGGCCCAACAGGCCGAACTCGAACTGGCCGACGCCGTCCAGCGCCGTATGCTGCCCCGCCAGGTCGCCAGCTTCCCCGACATGGACATCGCCACCAAGTACCTGCCCTCACGCGCCGAGTGGCGGATCTGCGGCGACTTCTACGACGTCATCGAACTGCCCGACAACAAGGTGGGGCTCCTGGTCGGTGACGTGCAGGGCCACGGTGTGGAGGCGGCGGCCGCCATGGGGCAGATCCGGGTGGCCTTTCGCGCCTACGCCACCAACCAGTCCGACCCCGGTGTCGTCCTGGGTGAGACCAACCGGTTGCTCACCGAGACCGGTGAGATCGTCTTCGCCACATGCGGGTACCTGGTCGTGGACCGTGAGAGCGGCGTCATGCAGGCGGCCTGGGCCGGGCAGCCGCCCGCGGTGCTCGCCGCCAAGGGCACCTACGAGCTGTGGTCCCCGGAGACCGGTCCGCCCATGGGCGTCATGCCCGACACCGAGTACACCGTCACCACGCGTGTGCTCGCACCCGGCACCACCTTGTTGCTGTGCTCGGACGGGCTCGTGGAGAGCTCGGAGATGCCGATGAGCGAGGGTTTGGCCCTGGTGGGGGAGGCGCTCGCCGAATACGCGGAGAACCCCAAGGCGGCGGCCCAGGTCCTGGCCGAGATGGCACCCGCCGGGCGGGGCGACGACATCGCCCTGCTCATCACCCGGATGCCGCCGCGTACCCCGGCCCCGCCCGAGCAGGGTGGGAGCCCGGAGAACCTGTCGGTCCCCTCCAACTGAGCCCGGGCCGTCACCGGTCTGGCCTACTCTGAACTGATGTCCGAAACACTGTTCGACGCTGCCGGGGCCGAAGCGGCCAAGGGACAGGAGCCGCTGGCCGTGCGCATGCGGCCGCGCACCCTCGACGAGGTGGTGGGTCAGAGCCACCTCCTGGGCGAGGGCAGCCCGCTGCGTCGCCTGGTCGAGGACGACGCTCCCATGTCCGTGTTCCTGTGGGGGCCGCCCGGGACCGGGAAGACCACCCTGGCCTCCGTGGTCAGCCGGGTCACCAAGCGCCGGTTCGTGGAATTGTCCGCGGTCAACGCCGGGGTCAAGGACGTGCGAGCGGTCGTGGACGAGGCCAAACGCCGCATGGGTATGAACGGCACCCGCACCCTGCTCTTCGTGGACGAGGTCCACCGGTTCAACAAGACCCAGCAGGACGCCCTGCTGCCCGCGGTGGAGAACCGTTGGGTCAGTTTCATCGGCGCCACCACCGAGAACCCGTTCTTCTCCGTGGTCAGCCCGCTGCTGTCGCGTTCCCTGCTGCTGTCCTTGGAGTCGCTCGACGACACCGACGTCAGGACGTTGGTGGACCGTGCCCTGAGCGAGGAACGCGGTCTGGACGGGCGCTACACCCTCACCGAGGAGGGCGCCGACCACCTCATCCGGCTGGCCGGGGGAGACGGACGGCGGTCCCTGACCTACCTGGAGGCGGCCGCCCTCGTCTCCGGCCCACCCGCCAAGGAGCCGGTGGAGATCACCGGCGCCCACGTCGAACGCGCCGTCGACCGTCACGCGGTCCGCTACGACCGTTCCGGCGACCAGCACTACGACGTCATCAGCGCGTTCATCAAGAGCATGCGCGGCTCCGACGCCGACGCCGCCCTGCACTACCTGGCCCGCATGGTGGAGGCGGGGGAGGATCCCCGCTTCATCGCCCGCCGGCTGATCGTGCACGCCAGCGAGGACGTCGGCATGGCCGATCCCTCCGCGCTCCAGACCGCCATCGCCGCGGCCCAGGCGGTCGAGCTCATCGGCATGCCCGAGGCCCGGATCAACCTGGCCCAAGCGGTCATCCACATCAGCCTGGCCCCCAAGTCCAACGCGGTCATCACCGCCATCGACGAGGCCATGTCGGACGTGCGCGCCGGAAAGGCCGGACCGGTCCCCGCGCACCTGCGCGACGCCCACTACAAGGGCGCGGTCGACCTGGGACACGGCAAGGGATACCGCTACGCGCACGACTACCCGGGCGGGGTGGCCCCGCAACGGCACGCCCCGGACGGTCTCACCGACCGCGAGTACTACCGGCCCACCCAACACGGCACCGAACGCCGCCTGACCGAGGTCCTGAACAAGATCAAGGAGGTGCTGCGGGGCGGCGGTCGGAACTAGTCGGAGAACAGCTCCGTCACTTGTACGACCTCACGGGGGCCCTCGCCCTCCTGCTCCTCGGCGAAGGTGACCTCCACGATCAGCACCGGTCCCCAGGACAGGTAGCCCTCGAAGTCGCTACCGGTCAGCTCCCAGGTGCCGCGCCCCTCCTCGTCGAGGAACACGTGGTCGGGTGCGGCGCAGAACTTGGCGCACAGGACCTCGGCGTCGGGGTCGATGATCGCTTCACCGGGCTCGCCGTCCTCCTCCCACTCCTCGGCCCAGGCCTCGTGGCTGGGTACACCCTGGTTGCGCGGGACCTCGCCTTCGCGCGTGACGGGGGTGTACACCCAGGAACGCTCCTCCTCGCCGGGTTCGGGCTCCTCCTGCTCCTCGGAGTCGAAGCGCACCACCAGGGTCAGCGGATCCTCTTCCTCCTCGGCGGCGCTCGCGTCCTCGGAAGCGTCCTCCTCGGCCCCGTCCGCGACCGGACCGGCCTGGGCGCTGTCGCCGACCAGTTGGCCGATCCCCCAGATCCCCCCGCCGATCAGGACCGCGGCCAGGACGGCGGAACCGACCACGAACAGGGTGCGGGTCGGACGCTTGTTGGACATCCGCCCCTCCAACCGGATCACCTCGGGGATCCGGGGCGGTGGTTCCACCCCGTGCCACTCCCGCTCCAGGAGCCGATTGATCTCCTCGCGGTCGCCCGGAGTCGGGGGCGCGTCTTCCTCCGCGGTCTCGGTCTGCCAGACCGCGATGACCGCGCCGATCACCTCGCGCAGGCTGGGCCGGTGGTCCGGGTTGGGGTCCAGGGCACGGCTCACCACGGGCCGCAGCCCCTTGGACAGACCCTCCAGGTCGAAGGTGCCCGAGGCCACCCGCTGGGCGATCTCCTCCGGTTCGCCCGGGCCGAAGGGCAGACGCCCGGTTCCGGCGAAGGCCACCACCGCACCCCAGCCGAATACGTCCGCGGCGGTCGTGGGCGGGCCGCCTCGGTAGCGTTCGGGACCCAACCAGGTCGCCCCGGAACCGAGCAGTCGCTCGGAGTCGGCGGCGATGGCGCACTCCATGATGTGCGGCCCGCGCGACTCCAGGAGGATCTCGCTGGGGCGCAGGGAGCCGTGGGGCTCCCCTCGGGCGTGCAGGGACGCCAGCCCTTCGGCCAGCCCGGTGGCCAACGCGATGAGCTTGCCGAAGCCCAGGCCGCCCCTCTTGGTCACGAAGTGGGAGAGTCGTTCCCCCGCCAGGTAGGGCATGGCCAGCCACGGCGGGTTGGCGTCGGCGTCGAAGGTCATCGGCACCACGACCCGCTCGGGGTCGGCCGCCGACAGGTTCCGCAACCGGCGGGCCAGTTTCGTATAGGCGTCGGGGGTGTCGAGCTCGGGGGCCTTGAGCACCTTCACCGCGACCAGGCGGTCGTCCGCGCTGGAGGAGGAGGTGTCCACCGCGGCGTAGACGGTGCCGGTGGACCCCTGCCCCAACCGCCCCAGGACGAGGTAGGGACCGATCCGCGACGGGTCGTCCGGATACAGGGGAGCGAGGTCCGGTGGTACCAGTACGGAGATCTCTCGGGGAGAACGAGGGCTCATGGGTGTCCTGTCGGTGCTTCCATTGGCAGGCGGGCGGCGTGGTGTCCGGACATCGTAGTGAAGATCCCGCTCTGGAGTGATTCTCGCGGAAGACCGTGACCTCGTCGATCCCCGCGTCCCGCATCGGCCAGGGCGGTGGGCGAGGCAGACGATCACCTCACCCCCATCCGGTTCCCGGCACACCGTGGCGTGCCCGCGCGGACAGCGGGTGGACACGATAGGGTCGGCCGAAACCGGCTCGTCCCCGGCCCGTTCAGGGCCCCGCGACGTTCCCGGACCGGGAGCCCGACCCGGCGCAGTCGCCGGCTTCCCCACCCCCGTGTGCCCCGTGTTCGCCCCTAGGGCGCGTTCGCACACCCTCGAAGCAACCCTGCTATCTGCCTACGGAGCCTCAATGCTGACCGGAGGAGAGGTCGCCGCGCTCGTCGCCGCGGTGGTCTGGGCGGTGCTGGCCACGTTCATGTGCGTGGCGCTCGTCAAACTGATCAAGCTCATCAACGAGACCACCAAGGTCGTCTCCGAACTCGGTGAACGTACCCCGCCACTACTGGACGACGTGGCTTCCACCATGGAGCGTACCCACACTTCGCTGGAGCGCGTGGAGGAGATCACCGCCAACGTGCAGGCCTCCTCCGAGGATGTCTCCACCATGACGGCCCTGACCCGTTCGGTGTTCACCGGACCGTTGGTGAGGGTCGCGTCGTTCTCCTACGCCATCCGTCAGGTCCTGGGACGCCGCAAGGCCCTGGCCGTGATGCGGGGACGTCGCCGGAAGGAGCGCCGGTGATCGGCCGACTGTTCTACGTCGCCGCCGGGGCGGTGGTGGGCGGCTACGTGGTCCACCGCGTCAACCGGGCCCGGAACGCGCTGACGCCCGGCGGGATCGCCGACCGGGTGGAGAACAGGGTCGGCCAGTACAAGGGCGCCCTGCGCGAACTCAACGACGACCTGGCCGAGGCCGTTCGCGAGGAGGAGGCCGAACTGCTCCGCCACTACTCCCCGAGCCGAGGTGCCGTGAGCGGTCCTACGATCACTCCGAAAGAATCATCGGCCCGCCGGGACGATTGATCGCACCATCCTCAACGATGCGAACCATCCTTTTCATTCGGTACCGACGCCCGCCGGGGGCGCTTCTCGACGTGGCCCCCGGCTGCGTTCTCGCGCGGGCGCGAAGAACCCACCTTCGCGACGAAAAAGTCACCGGACTCGGGCACCATCGAGTGCATGCAACAACTCGAAGCCCACGAGGTCCCCCTGCACAAGGTCTTCTCCAGTGACTACGACTTTCGCATCCCCGACTACCAACGCCCCTATGCCTGGGAGGTCGAGGACGCGCTCCAGCTTCTCGATGACCTGACGGACGCGTTGGAGCGCGACGGGGAAGAACCCTACTTTCTCGGGTCGGTCGTGTTGGTCAAAGGCAAGGAGTCGGCCCGTGCCGAGGTCATCGATGGTCAGCAGCGACTGACGACCCTCACGATCCTCTTCGCGATCCTGCGGGACCAGGCCGGGGACGCGAAGCTGCGGACCGAGCTGGAGGGGATGGTGGCGGAGCCGGGCAGCAAGATGCTCAAGCTGGACCCCAAACCCCGGCTGGCGCTACGCCCCAAGGACACGGAATTCTTCCGGAAGCACGTGCAGACGACCGGCTCCGTGTCCAGCCTCCTTGACCTTCCTCCCTCGGCCTTGAAGACCAGCGCCCAAAAGGCGGTCCGGGACAACGCGAAGGCCCTGCGAGACAAGCTGCGGGAGTGGTCCGAAGAAAGTCGGTTGGAACTCGCCGGGATGCTCGGTGAACGGACCTACCTCGTCGTGGTCAGCACCCCTGACCTGAACAGCGCACACCGGATCTTCAGCGTCATGAACGCCCGTGGACTGGACCTGTCTCCGGCCGACATCTTCAAGGCACGGATCATCGGTGACCTGGATCCCAAGCTGAGCAGCGTGTACGCGGCCAAGTGGGAAGACGCCGAGGAGACCCTGGGGCGTGACGACTTCGCCGACATCTTCTTGCATCTGCGGCTGATCTTCTCGGGTGAGCGCGCACGGCGGGAACTGTTGCTGGAGTTCCCCGAACAGGTCCTCGTTGACTTCCCTGACGCCAAGGGGGCGATGGAGTTCATCGACGACGTCCTGATCCCCTACACCGAGGCCTATGTCCAGATCCGTGACCAGCTCTACTCCTCTCCGACAGGGCAGGACAAGGTCAACGCCTGGTTCAAGCGACTGGAACAGCTCGACAACAGCGACTGGCGCCCGGCCGCGCTCTGGGCGGTGCGCCACCACGGCCATGACCCCGAATGGCTCGACCGATACTTCCGCCGACTGGAACGCCTGGCCGCGAGCATGTTCATCCGCCGGGTCTATCGCACGCCCCGGATCCAGCGTTACGTCGAACTCGTGCGCGAGCTCAACTCCGGTAAAGGCCTGGACGCGCTTTCCTTCGATCTCACCGAAGAGGAGAAGCGGGCGACCAGGGCCGAACTCGATGGTGAGCTATACCTGTCCACTAAGGTCCGCCGTTACGTCCTACTGCGTCTCGACGAGATCCTCGCGGACGAGCCCGGCGTCGTCTACGACTACGAGACCATCACGGTCGAGCACGTTCTTCCGCAGACACCAGGCGAGGAGTGGGTCTCCACCTTCGACGAGGCGGCGCGTGAGTACTGGACCCATCGCATCGGCAATCTCGTCCTGCTCAACAGGAGAAAGAACTCCGAAGCCCAGAACTTCGACTTCCCCAAGAAGAAGGCGAAGTACTTCTTGGGGAAGAGCGGTGTGGTGACCTTCGCGCTCACCAGCCAGGTTCTCACTCACTCCGAATGGACTCCTGAGGTGCTCGAAGAGCGTCAGGAACGGTTGCTGGAGTCGTTGACAGGGGAGTGGAGTCTGTGACTCGACCCCCGGGGATCCGGGTCACCAACCGACTCCGTCGAACGGTGACCGATGGTGACCGGTTCTTGCGGAAACCGTTGCAAGATGCCCGGAATTGTCATCTGGTCGGTCTCACACTGGGTAAGTGTGCCTCTATAGGGTTCTCGATGTAGTCGAAGAACAGACGGAGGTTCGCATGTATCCGCCACAACCGCCCCACGACCCCTACGCCGCCGGGGCGTACGCCTACCAGCCGGGCCCTCCGGTACCCACGGGGATGCCGGGGACGGCCATCGCCGTGCGGGTCCTGAAGTTCATCGGTGGTGTGTGCGGGGTGCTGTTCGGCGTGCTCTTTTGGCTCCTCGCGGTGATGGCCACCGGCGAGGGGCAGTTCAGCCGGGACTTCCTCGACGGGATGGGGGACGCCGGGCTGCCGCTCTCCGGCGGTCAGGCCGGGGCGTACTTCGGCATCATGGGCGCGATCCCGTTCATCTACGGGGTGCTGTCCATCGTGCTGGCCTCCCTCATGGGCCGACGCAGCGCCGGCGTCATGTGGTCGGTCGTGGTCTTCCAAGGCCTGGCCGCGTTGCTGCTGGTCCTGGCCGTGGTCATGGGAGGGTTCGCCTCGATCATCCCGCTGATCTTCACCATCGGCATGATCGTCCTGATGGTCGTGCCCAACACGCGCGCCTACTACGAGAACAAGCCGGCCGGCCCCGGGTACCCCGCGGCGCCCGGTCACCCCGGCGCCTACTGAGCCGGTACGCCTTCGTTCGGGGTCGACTCACGGGTCGGCCCCGTCGATCCTCTCAGTAGGATCCCCGAGGCGTCGTGAACACATCACACCGAGAGGGGCCCTGTGCATCCCCCATCTCCGTCCGAGTACCCGGAACCGCCGCGCGGGCCGGTGCGCCGAAACCCCGCGCCGATCGGTCGTCCGCCCCGTCCTCCCACGAGGGCGTTCCAGGGTGTGACCGCCCTCCCGGGCCAAGGGGTCGCGGCCCGTGTCCTGATGTTCGTCCTCGGTTCCTGCGGTGTCTTTGCAGGCCTGTTCATCGGCGTCCTGCACCTCATCGTCGATGCACCGAACGTCGTGCTGGTCTTCCTCCCACTGGGATACGGCGCCTTCTCGATCACGCTCGCCGCGCTCATGAGACGTCGAAGGAAGGGCGTCTTCCGGAGCGTCGTCGGGTTCGTTGTCGCAGCCGCCCTGTTCTCACTGTTCTTCATCGTCATGGGGGATTCCTCATGGTGGGTTCCGCTGATCCTCCACACCGTGATGACGGGCCTGATGTTCACGCCGCGGGTGCGTGCCTACTACGGCCTCTGATCGGTAGCGAAGATCGCCCCCGTGGGGCCCGCTTCGGCGGGCCCCACGGGCGTTCGGCGGTCCGGCGGCGATAGCCTGGTGGAACGACCGGACCGCCACCGTCGTCCCGGATGACGGGTCCCTCGGCGGCCACGACAAACCATGCGCGCCGGTGCGGGATTCCCCTCTACGATGGGCCCCTATCGACCATGCGTGACCACGGTCCCACTCAGGGACAACCCCGCCGCCTCCGCAGCGGTGGAGCCGAACACAGGAGGGCATCACAATGGAGACGGCAGAGATCGCGCGCCGCTTCCTCGGTTTCTTCGAGAAGAACGGACACTCCGTGGTGCCCTCGGCAAGCCTGATCGCCGAGGACCCCACTCTGCTGCTGGTGCCCGCAGGCATGGTCCCCTTCAAGCCCTACTTCCTGGGTCAGCGCACGGCCCCATGGGAGACCGCGACCAGCGTCCAGAAGTGCATCCGCACCATCGACATCGAGGAGGTCGGCAAGACCTCCCGGCACGCCACCTTCTTCCAGATGCTGGGCAACTTCTCCTTCGGGGACTACTTCAAGGAGAAGGCGATCCCACTGGCGTGGGAGCTCATCACCGGCCCCGTCGACCAGGGCGGCTTCGGGATCGACCCGGAGAAGCTGTGGGTCACCGTCTACCTCGACGACGACGAGGCCGCGCAGATCTGGCGCGACGAGGTGGGGGTGCGCCCCGAGCGCATCCAGCGCCTGGGCATGGACGAGAACTACTGGGACATGGGCGTGCCCGGTCCCTGCGGTCCCTGCTCCGAGATCTTCTACGACCGCGGCCCCGAGTACGGCGTCGAGGGCGGCCCCGCGGCGGACGAGAACCGCTACATCGAGATCTGGAACCTCGTCTTCATGCAGTACGAGCGGGGTGAGGGCAGCGGCAAGGACTACCCGATCCTCGGCGACCTGCCCAGGAAGAACATCGACACCGGCATGGGCTTGGAGCGCTTGGCCTCGGTCCTTCAGGGTGTCGACAACATCTACGAGACCGACATCATGGGCCGGGTGTTGCACCGCGCCGCGGAGCTCACCGGCACCACCTACGGCGCGGACGACGAGACCGACGTGATGCTGCGCGTGGTCGCCGACCACGTGCGCAGCGCCGTCATGCTCGTCGGTGACGGCGTCAAGCCCGGCAACGAGAAGGCCGGCTACGTGCTGCGCCGCATCCTGCGCCGCTCGATCCGCAACCTGCGTCTGCTCTCGGGCACCGACTCCTTCTTCCTGAACGAGCTGACCGGGGTCAGCATCGACGCGATGAAGGACATCTATCCCGACCTGCTCGACAAGGCCGAGGTGATCCACGGTGTGATCGACGCCGAGGAGAAGAACTTCGCCGAAACCCTGCGCGCGGGCACCACGCTGTTCGGCCGGGCCGCCGAGCGCACCCGCGCCGCGGGTGGCAGCGTCTTCTCCGGCTCCGACGCCTTCCAGCTCCACGACACCTACGGTTTCCCCATCGACCTCACCCTGGAGATGGCCTCCGAGCAGGGTCTGAGCGTGGACGAGGACGCCTTCCGCGAACTCATGAAGCATCAGAGGGACACCGCCAAGGCCGACGCCAAGGCCAAGAAGCTCGGCAACGCCGACATCTCCCTCTATGGGCGGATGCACGAGGAGGCGGGCGACACCGACTTCCTCGGCTACACCGACTCCGACAGCGAGTCCCACGTCAAGGGCCTCGTCGTGGACGGCGAGGGCGTACCCGCCGCGAAGGCGGGCGACAAGGTCGAGATCGTCCTGGACCGCACCCCCTTCTACGCCGAGAGCGGTGGCCAGCTCGCCGACAAGGGCACCCTGACCGTGGACGGGCGCGGCGTCGTGGACGTCGAGGACGTGCAGAAGCCCCTGCCCGGCCTCTTCGTGCACCGCGGCACCGTGCGCTCGGGCGAGGTCGTCCTGGACGACACCGTGCACGCGGCCATCGACACCGGCCGCAGGAACGCCATCGAGCGTTCGCACTCCGCCACCCACCTCATCCACTCGGCGCTGCGCAACACGCTCGGCCCCACCGCGGGCCAGGCGGGTTCGGAGAACAGCCCGGGTCGGTTGCGGTTCGACTTCACCGCCGACAACGCGCTGGGCGGTGCTCGCCTGGCCGAGGTCGAGGAGGAGGTCAACACCGTCCTGGCCGGGGACATCGCGGTCCAGACCGCGGAGAAGAACCTGGACGAGGCGCTGAAGATGGGCGCCCTGGCCATGTTCGGTGAGAAGTACGGCGACCGGGTCCGCGTCGTGGAGATGAGCGACTACTCCGTCGAGCTGTGCGGCGGCACCCACGTGGGCTCCACCGCGAAGCTGGGCATCGTCAAGCTGCTGGGGGAGTCCTCCATCGGTTCGGGCGTGCGTCGCGTCGAGGCCGCGGTGGGCGTGGACGCCTTCAAGCGCCTGTCCAAGGAGTCGGCGCTGGTCGGTCAGCTCTCCGAACAGCTCAAGACACCGCGCGAGGAGCTGCCCGAGCGGATCGACTCCATGGTCTCGCGGCTGCGTACCGCGGAGAAGGAGATCGAGAAGCTGCGCGCGGCCCAGGTGCTTCAGGCCGCGGGCGAGATCGCGGCGGGTGCGCGCCGGCACGGTTCGACGCTGGTGGTGGCCACCGAGGCACCCGAGGGTGCGAGCGGCGACGACCTGCGCAAGCTGGTGCTGGACGTACGCGGTCGCCTGGGCGAGGACGAGCCCGTGGTCGTCGCGATGACCGCGGTGCCCAAGGACCGCCCGGTCGTGGTGATCGCCGCGAACAAGGCCGCGCAGAAGGCCGGGACCAAGGCCGGTGAGCTGGTGGGCGTGGCCGCCCGCGCGCTTGGCGGCGGAGGGGGCGGCAAGCCCGACATCGCCCAGGGCGGCGGCAGCGACCCGAGCAAGGTGGACGAGGCCCTGCGCGCCGTGGAGGCGCGCGTGGCCGGCGCCTGAGAAGTGTGATCTGCCCCGCGCGGACCCGAGGGAACCGCGCGGGGCGTTCGCCACTCCGAATCCGCGCGCTCCACAACGGACACCGAAAACGCCCGTAGTGTGACTCTGTGTGACTATGTGGTTGTTCTCATGTACCGAATCCGTGATCGTACCGAACCCGTACAAGCCTCCGAGTCCGACGCGAGGTGGGGCCTGGGTGATCTACACTCGGACGGTACGTGTTCGCCCTGGACACCCGCCGCAGCCCGACACGAGGCCCTCCACCCGGTCGGAGAACCCCGAGCTGACGGATGCCGAGGCCGAGGCTGCGCACCGGCATCGAATCGGGCATACTGTGGCGCGCCACAGCCGAACCCCATGGCTGTCTGCGCGGCTTTCCCGCGACCCCGCTGATGAACAGGACCACCGTGTTGAGGATCTCCCAACAGCGGTGCTGTGCCGTCGATCGCACAGCCCCTCCGTACACTCCCCCCGCACCGGGGGAGGCGTCCTCGTGAGGCATGGAGTCCGACTGGCGGTCGACCCTGGTGACGCCCGTATCGGCGTCGCGGCGAGTGACCCGAGCGGGATGCTCGCCAGCCCCGTCGAAACGATCCCTCGCGGCAAGGGGGACACCCAGCGCATCGCCCTTCTCGTGGTGGAGAGGGAGGCCCGTGAGGTCATCGTGGGTTACCCTGCATCACTGTCCGGCAAGGAGGGACCGGCCGCTCGGTCCGCCCGTGGGTTCGCGAACTCCTTGGTCAGACTCCTCGACCCCGTCCCCGTCAGGCTCGTGGACGAACGACTCACCACGGTGACCGCTCAGGGTCAGCTGCTCGCCGGCGCCTCCTTCGGCAAGAAGGGTGCCAAGGGCGGCCGTGCCCGCCGTTCCGTGATCGATCAGGCGGCGGCGACCGTGCTCTTGCAGAGTGCCTTGGACCAGGAACGGTCAACAGGCCATCCCCCGGGCGAGATCGTCCGTGCCAGCCAGGGAGATTCATGACCGACAGGGATGACTACCCCGATAGTCCCTACCGTGGCCGTGCCGACCGTCAGGGCGGTTACGACTACGACCCGCTGAGCGATCCCCTGCCCGCGCAACCCCCGCCGCGCGGCCGTCGGGCCCGCCCCGAACCCGGCCAGAACGCCTGGAACGAGCCTCCCGGCCACGATCCGATGGGTCCGCCCTCGGGGCGTCGACGCAGGGCCGAACCGCCGGAAGTCGATGAGCAGCCGCCGCGCCGTTTCGGCGCGGCCGACGCCCTGAGGGGTAGCCGAGCGGCCCGCGGTGGACAGCGTCCCCGGGGCGCGCCCACGGACACGGGCAGTCACCAGGCGCCCGGAGCCGATCCCACCCAGGAGGCCCTCGCCGCCCTGGCCGGTCTCGGTGGATCCTCCGAGACGCCCGGCCGTCCCCGGCCCGAGGAACCTCCGGCGGAGCCGCCCCGCAGGGCTCGCCGTACCCGCGCGGACGAAGCACCCGAGGCCCGCTCACCCCTGTGGGGCGACGACGAGGACGAACCCACCCCCGCGTTCTTCGCCGAAGACCCCGACGAGGAGCCCAAAGGTCGCCGCGCCCGCCGCCGACGTGAGACCAGCGCGTTCGAGGCCGTTCCCGACGAGCAACCGCCCGGACGCCGTGGTCGACGCCGCGCCCGTCGCGGGGCCGACGAGGAACCAGGCGACACCGGATCCTTCCCCGCCACGGGTGGATCCCGATCCGACACGGGGTCCTTCGCGGCAGGACCGGACAGCGGAGCCTTCGCCGAACCCGAACCGGAACCCGGAACCCGCCGTGGCCGCCGCCGGCGTTCGGCCGAACCGAGCAGCGGTGCCTTCCCCCTTCCCGACCTTCCCGACGACCCCCGTGACCAGGACGAACCCCGAGCGTCCACCGGCTCCTTCCCGGTGCAGGAGAAGACCGCCGCCACCGGCGCCTTCCCCTTGCCCGAGGAAGAGGAACCCAAGCGTCGCCGTGGTCGGCGTCGAGGCCGCCGCGCCGAGCCCGAACCGGAGCCGGTCGAGCAGGAGTTCGACGAGGATCCGGTGCAGGACGACTACGAAGAGGACAGCCTGGAGGACATCGCCGCCTCCTACGGCGACGGACGAGCCACCCGCAAGCGGCTCAAGGCCGCGAAGAAGGCACAGGCTAAGCGGCGGGAATCGGCCAAAGGCGGCGGTGGACGTCCCCCGCGCCGCAAGCGCAAGGGTCCGACCATCCTGCTCGCCCTCGTGCTGATGCTGGTCATCGCCGGTGGTGGTTTCGCGGTCATGCGGACCTACGTGTTCCCGAGCGATTTCGAAGGGACCGGTTCCGGCGAGGTCGTCATCACCGTCGAGGACGGGCAGAGCGGCGGCTCCGTCGCCCAGGCCCTGGTCGATCAGGGTGTCGTCGCCAGTAGCCGAGCCTTCACTAACGCGCTCGGGGAGTCCGGCGAGGCGCTCGCCCCCGGTACCTACGCCCTCGCCGAGGGCATGAGCGGGGAGGCCGCCGTGGCCGCCCTGTTCGATCCCGACAGCCGCCTCGGCGGCCGGGTCACCATCCGGGAGGGCCTGCGCGGTGACCAGATCCTGGACGAGCTGGCCGCGAGCACGGGTGCGAGCAAGGAAGAGTTGGAAGAGGCCTACGCCCAGACCGACGAGCTCGGTCTGCCGGACTACGCCTCCGAGGGGCCCGCGGGTTACCTGTACCCGGCCACCTACCGGTTCGAGCCCGACACCGACGCCCTGTCCATGCTGCGCACCATGGTCACCCAGCATCGTCAGGTGACCGAGGGACTCGACCTGGAGGGGCGGGCCGAAGGGCTCGGCTACGACGCCAACGAGATGATGGCGATCGCCTCGATCGTTCAGGCCGAGAGCGGTAGCGCGGAGGACATGCCCAAGATCTCCCGGGTGGTCCACAACCGGCTCGACATCGACATGCCGTTGCAGATGGACAGCACCTGCTTCTACGCCATCGGTGACTACGGCATCGCACTGAACAACGATCAGTTGTCCGCCTGCGAGGCCGATGACAGCGGGTTCGACACCTACCACCGCACCGGTCTCGTCCCGGGCCCGTTCGTGGCACCGGGCGAGGACGCCATCGAGGCGGCCCTGGAGCCGGAGGAGGGTGAGTGGCTGTACTTCGTGGCCACCGATCCCGAGAACGGTGTCACCGAGTTCGCCGAGACCCATGAGGAGTTCGAGCTCCTCAAGGAAGCCTTCGAGGAGACCTGGGGCGGTGGCGGTAGCTGATGCGCGCCGCGGTCCTGGGGTCGCCGGTGGCGCACTCCCTGTCTCCGGTCCTGCACACGGCGGCCTACGCCGCGATGGGGCTCACCGAATGGTCCTACGGTCGTCACGAATGCGACGAGAAGGGCCTCGCGCCCTTCCTCGGCGGACTCGACGACGACTGGGCGGGTCTGTCCCTGACCATGCCGCTCAAGCGTCGCGCCATGGAGTTGGCCGCCCGGGTCAGTGACCTGTCCACGCGGGTGGGCGGAGCCAACACCTTGGTCCGGGAGGACCACGGGTGGGCGGCGCACAACACCGACGTCGAGGGCATCGCGGTCGCGCTGGCCGAGGCGGGAGTCACCGCACCGCGCGACACGGTCGTCCTGGGGGCGGGGGCCACCGCGGCCTCCGCCCTGGCGGCCCTGCGCGAGCTGGGCGGGATCGGCACCGTCAGGGTGCTGGCCCGCAGCACCGCACGCACCGGCGAAGTGGTGGCGGCGGCCGAACGGCTGGGGACGCCGATCGAGGTGGCCCCGTTGGCCGAGGTGGAACGGCACCTGGACACGGACCTGGTGATGTCCACCCTGCCCTCCGGCGCCACGGACGTCCACGCCGAGGCCTTGGCCGACTGCCGGGCCGACCTGTTCGACGTCGTCTACGCGCCCTGGCCGACCAAGGCCGCCGTGGCCGTCACCGATCGGGGCGGACGTGTGGTGGGCGGGTTTCCTATGCTGCTGCACCAGGCCGTCGCCCAGGTCCGACTCATGACGGGGGCCGTGGACGTTCCGGTGGCCGCCATGCGCGAGGCCGGCGAGGCGGAGCTCCAGCGTCGCGCCACCGCCGATTCCTGAGCGGTTGGAGCGCTTCGGAGTGCTGATACACTCGATGTAAATCGACTTCATTCCTCTGCGCTCAGGCGTAGGGGAACCGCAAGCGGAGATGATCCTCCCACCTACCGGACTTTCGTCCGTGTGGGTCTTCGGTCGGATGGCGAGTGTTCGGCTCCCACCCCTCGGCTGTTCTTCAGGCCCGGGTGCGTCGCGCCTTCGTCCTCCACGTCCGATCGGATCGCCCCGCTTGCACACGCTGGCGGGGTTTTTGCTTTGCACGGACCCCGGAGCGGGCGGGTGGCCTGATAGAGCGGGCGACCCGGTCGAACAGGTCGACCACTTCGAGGTGGTCGGCCGGTCCCAGGTAATCCGAGAAAGCTAGGGAGGGGTCTCATCAGCGCCGAGCCCCGCATCAATGACCGTATCCGGGTGCCCGAGGTCCGACTCGTCGGGCCCAACGGTGAGCAGGTCGGAATCGTCTCCGTGCCGGACGCTCTGCGTCTGGCCCAGGAGTCCGACCTCGACCTCGTCGAGGTCGCGCCGACCGCGCGCCCGCCGGTCGCCAAGCTGATGGACTACGGCAAGTTCAAGTACGAGTCCGCGGTCAAGGCCCGTGAGTCGCGCAAGAACCAGTCGAACACGATCATCAAGGAGATCAAGCTCCGCCCGAAGATCGACCCGCACGACTACGAGACCAAGAAGGGTCACGTCGTTCGGTTCCTCAAGGGTGGGGACAAGGTCAAGGTGACGATCATGTTCCGTGGTCGCGAGCAGTCCCGCCCCGAACTCGGGCGCAGGTTGCTGGCGCGTCTGGCCGAGGACGTCCAGGACCTCGGCATGGTCGAGTCCCAGCCCAAGCAGGACGGCCGCAACATGGTCATGGTGATCGGTCCGCACAAGCGGCGTTCCGAGCACAAGGCCGAGGCCCGTGCTGCGGCGGGGGACAAGTCCCGCGGCGAGAGCGGCGACCAGGCCTAGCAATTCCCCCACCGGCCGGCCGCCTCGAAGGCGGCCGGTGGTGGGGTGGGCTGTGCGCGAACAGCCCACGATGCACAGGCGTGCGATCCGAGACCCGCCTAGCGCGGAACAATCGCGACATTCGTCCCCGGGGCGGATGCCGCGCCGACGGAGTAGGAGACGACGGCGACATGCCGAAGAACAAGTCCCACAGCGGAGCCAAGGACCGTTTCAAGGTCACCGGTTCCGGCAAGATCATGCGCCGCCGTGCCAACAAGAACCACATCCTTGAGCACAAGACCTCCAAGCGCAAGCGCAAGCTGAGCAACGAGGCGGAGCTCTCCCCGGCCGACACCAAGAGCATCAAGAAGCTCCTGGGTCGCTAGGAAACGGCAGTAACCTCAGCCCTTCTCGACAGTGCCCCGCGTCCGACCCGGTCGGTTCGCTCTGAGCGCTCGAAGGGCGACCACCTGAAGCGAACACGGCCGCCGGGCCCGTCCTGGCCGGACCGGTCGGCGCGCTGGGCGCGCCGGAAGAACCAATGAGGGAGTCACTGTGGCACGCGTGAAGCGGGCTCTCAACGCCAAAAAGAAGCGCAAGGTCGTTCTCGACCGGGCCAGTGGTTACCGCGGGCAGCGCTCGCGTCTGTACCGCAAGGCCAAGGAGCAGATGCTCCACTCGATGACCTACTCCTACCGGGACCGCAAGGACCGCAAGGGGCAGTTCCGTCGTCTGTGGATCCAGCGTATCAACGCTGCCTCCCGCGCTCACGGCCTGACCTACAACCGTCTCATCCAGGGTCTGAAGCTGGCCGAGATCGAGGTCGACCGTCGCATGCTGGCCGAGCTGGCCGTCAACGACGGGGCCGCCTTCGCCGTGCTGGTGGAGAAGGCCAAGCAGGCCCTGCCGGCCTCCGCCGCGGCCTAGTTCGGCGAGACGAAGACAGGTAGCGATGGCGAGCCACGAGTTCACGAGCGTTCGGTCACCCAGGATCAAGGGGGTTCGGCGGCTCGCCAAGCGCACCTTCCGCCAGCGTGAGAGGCGCTTCCTCGCGGAGGGCCCTCAGGCTGTGCGGGAGGCTCTCGCCGCGGTGAACGGCGGCGGGGGACCTCCGTATGGCGGGAGCGGCCAGGGAGTGGTCGAGGTCTACGCCACGGCGGAGGCCATGCAACGTCACATCGACCTGATGGACGCCGCCCACACCGCCGGCGTGCCGACCCATCGGGTCAGCCTGGACGTGATGTCCGAACTGGCGCAGACCATCACCCCCCAGGGGGTCCTCGCGGTCTGCGAGTTCGTCGACGTTCCCTTGGAGAAGGTCACCGACGTGCGTCTGGCCGTCGTTCTCTCCCACGTGCGCGACCCCGGAAACGCCGGGACGGTCCTGCGCACCGCGGACGCCGCGGGTGCGGACGTCGTCATCTTCACGGACGCGTCCGTGGACCCCTACAACGGCAAGTGCGTGCGGGCCTCCGCCGGAAGCCTGTTCCACCTGCCCGTGGTGGTGGGTGTGCCGGTCGCCGGCGCGATCGACTTCCTGAACCAGGCGGGGGCGAAGGTGTGGGCCGCCGACGGCGGGGGCGACAAGGACCTGCACCAGGTCGCCGACGACGGTGACCTGGACGGTCCGGTCGGTTGGGTCTTCGGCAACGAGGCCTGGGGGTTGCCGGAGGAGACCGTCCGTTTGACCGACGGCGCGGTCAGCGTCCCGATCTACGGCGGGGCCGAAAGCCTGAATCTGGCCACGGCCGCAGCGGTGTGCCTGTACACGACGGCGCGCCAACAGAGACGCTCTTGAACCGCCCCTGACCACGTTCGGATACTTCCACGGTTGATCACCCTCCGTGTTCGAAACCTCCCTGTGGTGGGCCTGAGCTTCGCTGGGTGTACACACTCGGTAACAGGTCATGACAACCTCCCGGAATGCACGTGCACGGGGCCCGAGTGTCGATAGGGTCGGACCGGCACCGCGGTGTTCATGCGGATTCCGCGTGGCCACCCTCGCGCGTCCCGCGTCACGGGTAGAAGGGTGCGATCGCCCGGTCCGCACGGCAGACTCGACCACACGGTGTGAGCGTTCGGACGAGGACCGCGTCCGAAGGAGGTGCCCGTCCATGACCAGTGGGCGGGCCTCGGTGTCTGTACGCTCGGACTCCCACCCGAGATCGTGCCCCGACACGCGAGGCGTACCAGGTGGGAGAGCAGGGTAGACCTGCGGTGGTGTCCAGGGAGAGTCCACTGAGGACGGACACCACCGATCACAGATCCGCGGCCCAGGACACCTGCGCCACGGACCTTCGGAGGGGAGCTGGGAGAGGCGTGGGCAGCGGCCGGCAGGTGGATCGACCGGCGGAGGACTCCGACGGCGCGGCGGCGCAACCGGCGGACGAACCCGTCACCTCCGACCTCGACATCGTCGCGACCGGCGGCATCCCGTTGCACGCCGACGACCTGCCCGACGGCGTCGTCGTCGCCGACGCGCGCGGCCGTGTCGTCCTGTTCAACACCCAGGCCGCCCACCTCGTCGGCGTCCCCACCACATCCGCGCTCGGCCGCGACTACCGCACCGCCCTGCCCCTGCGCGGGCTGGACGGACACGACTGGTGGGAGGCCAGCGCCCCCTACGGCGGTGACCGCGACCGCACCCGTCAGATCGAACGGGTCCTGTGTCTGCCCGACGAACGCGAGGTCCTCGTCGCGGCCCGCTACGTGCGCGCCCGCCCCGGCGGCGACCTCGTTCGCCTGGTCGTCAGCCTCCGAGACGCCTCCGCGCGAGCCGAGCGCTCCCGCGCGGACCTGGTCTCCGAGGTCGCCCACGAACTACGGTCCCCCCTGACCAGCGTCAAGGGCTTCACCTCCACCCTCCTCACCAAATGGGAACGGCTCACCGACAAACAGAAGCTGTTCATGTTGGAGACCGTCAACGCCGACGCCGACCGCGTCACCCGCCTCATCCACGACCTCTTGGACGTCTCCCGGATCGAGTCGGGACGCCTGGAAGTGCGACGCCAGGTCGTCGACCTGTCCGAGGCCGTCCGTCGGGTGGTCTCCGGACGGGTCGCCTCCGGTGAGTCGGAGGAGCGCTTCCGGGTCGAGACGCACGGGGACATGCCCCAGATGTGGCTGGACCCCGACAAGCTCGAACAGATCCTCACCAACCTCGTGGAAAACGGGGTACGGCACGGCGCTGGTACTGTCAGTATCGTGATCGAGCCGTGTGAAGGAGGAGCAGCGGTGTCGGTGCGCGACGAAGGCCAGGGCATAGCGCCCGAGACCATTCCGCGCGTCTTCCGCCAGTTCTGGCGTAGCAAGCGCCGTGGTGGAACAGGACTCGGACTGTTCATCGTCAAGGGCCTCGTCGAGGCCCACGGCGGCACGATCACCGTCGGCCGCGCCCCCAACGGTGGCGCAGAGTTCCGATTTACGATGCCCGCCGGGACACCCGAGTTCGTCTGAGCCCTCAGACTCTTCGGCCCCGGTGGGCGCACGAGGCCCCGTCCCGTTATCCCGCCGTGGATTCCGTCCGGCGTGGTCCGTCAACCTCGGGCTTGCTGTGACACCTGGTCGGCTTCGCGTCCGGCTCGCGGTAACCCCGTGCTTCTTCCTGTCGGCTACGTCCGCCCCCGCGCGGACCCATGACCACCGCCCGCACCCGCCCCGCGCGGATGCGGTGACGGCGAGGCAACCACATGTCTGCACCGAACGATTCCTTCGACCCGGTCGAGGTGACCCCCCTGCACCCCGACGAGGTCGCCCGCATGCGCGAGGAGGCGTTGGCCGCCATCGAGGCCGCCGGCGACCTCGCCGAACTCAAGGAGGTCCGGCTCGCCCACGCCGGCGACCGTTCTCCACTGGCCCTGGCCAACCGCGAGATCGGAGCCCTGCCACCGGCCGCCAAGGCCGACGCGGGCAAGCGCGTGGGCGGCGCCCGCCGTGACGTCGGACAGGCCGTCAAGGCCCGCCAGGCCGTTCTGGAGGCCGAGCGCGATGAGCGCGTCCTGGTCGAGGAGCGCGTCGACGTCACCCTGCCCTGGGACCGCAGCCCCCGCGGCGCCCGGCATCCGCTGACCACGGTCGCCGAACGCATGGCCGACGTGTTCGTCGGCATGGGGTTCGAGATCGCCGAGGGCCCCGAGGTCGAGGCGGAGTGGTTCAACTTCGACGCCCTCAACTTCCAGCCCGACCACCCCGCCCGCACCATGCAGGACACCTTCTTCGTGGAGGGACCCGACGGCGGGGAGTCCGGCATGGTCCTGCGCACCCACACCTCCCCGGTGCAGGTGCGCTCCCTGCTGACCCGTGAGCTTCCGGTCTACGTCGTCGCACCGGGCAAGACCTTCCGCACCGACGAACTCGACGCCACCCACACCCCGGTCTTCCACCAGTTCGAGGGTCTGGTGGTCGACAAGGGCATCACGATGGGGCACCTGCGCGGCGCCATCGACACCTTCGTCGAGTCCTTCTTCGGTGAGGCTTTGCGGACCCGCTTCCGCGCCTCCTACTTCCCCTTCACCGAGCCTTCCGCCGAGGTCGACATGGAGTGCTTCGTGTGCCGGGGCGCGTCGGTGGGAAACCCCGACGAGCCGTGCCGCACCTGCTCCAGCGAGGGCTGGATCGAGATCGGTGGTTGCGGCGTGGTCAACCCGCGCGTGCTGACCGCCGCCGGGGTGGACCCCGAGGTCTACAGCGGATGGGCCTTCGGCCTGGGAGTGGAACGAACACTGATGTTCGCGCACGGTGTGCGCGATATGCGCGACATGGTCGAGGGTGACGTGCGCTTCACCTCGGCGTTCGGGAGTGAGATCTGATGCGTGTCCCCATGACCTGGCTGCGCGAGTACGTCGAGCTGCCCGCCGACGTCACCGCCCGCGAACTGGCCTCCCGCCTGACCTTGGCGGGTCTGGAGGTCGAGACCGTCGACGAGCTCGGTGACGACTTGACCGGCCCCATCGTCTACGGCCGTGTGCTGGAGATCGAGGAGCTCACCGGATTCAAGAAGCCCATCCGCCACTGCATGGTGGACGTCGGGCGGGCCAACGGCACCGGAGAGCCCCAGGAGATCGTCTGCGGTGCCCGCAACTTCTCCGAGGGCGACCTGGTCGTCGTCTCCCTGCCCGGAGCCGAACTCCCCGGCGGGTTCGAGATCGGCGCCCGTAAGACCTACGGCAAGATGTCCGCCGGGATGATCTGCTCGGCCACCGAGCTCGGATTGTGGGAGGACCACACCGGCATCGTCGTCCTGCCGGAGGGTTTCGGCGCGGTGGGAGACGACGCCATCGCCGCGCTCGGCCTGCGCGAGGACGTCCTCGACATCGCCGTCACCCCGGACCGCGGCTACGCCCTGTCCATGCGCGGCGTGGCCCGTGACGTGGCGGCCCTGTACGGGGTCCGCTTCCACGACCCCGCCGAGATGACCGTCGCCGAGCCCACCGGTGCGGGCCACCCCGGTGTCATCGCCGACCCGGCCCTGGCCGACCGCCTGGTGCTGCGTGGCGCCACCGATTTCGACCCCGAGGCGCCCACCCCGCTGTGGATGAAGCGTCGCCTGCACCAGAGCGGGATGCGCCCCGTCTCCCTGGCCGTGGACGTCACCAACTACGTGATGCTCGAACTCGGCCAGCCGCTGCACGCCTGGGACCGTGACCGGCTCACCGGCACCGTCACCGTGCGCGCCGCCGAGGCGGGCGAGAAGCTGGAGACCCTGGACCACGTCCAGCGTTCCCTGGACACCGACGACATCGTCATCGCGGACGAGTCCGGCGCCCAAGCGGTGGCCGGCGTCATGGGCGGCCTGGACACCGAGATCGGGTCCTCCTCCAGCTCGGTGCTGGTGGAGTCCGCGCACTTCGAACCGCGTCACATCGCCCGGGCCTCGCGTCGCCACCAGCTCTCCTCGGAGGCCTCGCGCCGTTTCGAGCGCGGTGTCGACTCCCGGGTGCAGCTGGTCTCCGCCACCCGCGCGGTTCGGCTGCTCGCCGAGCTGGGCGGCGCCACGGTGGAGTCGGCCTACACCCACGTCCACCACGAGTCCGCGCCCGCCACCATCACGGTGCCTACCGGGCACGCCGCTTCCGTCGCCGGGGTCGACTATCCGGAGGGCACCACCGAGAAGTGGCTGCGCGCCATCGGGTGCACCTACGAGGCCGATGGTGACGTGCTCACGGTGACTCCGCCGTCCTGGCGGCCGGACCTGACCGACCCCAACGACATCGCAGAGGAGATTATCCGCTTCGAGGGTTATGAGAACATCCCCTCGATCGGGCTCAAGGGCTTCGGGCGCGGGCTCACCCGGAGCCAGCGGCTCCGCCGTGCCGTGGGCCGGACCCTGGCGGCCGTCGGCTACAACGAGGTGCTCACCTACCCGTTCGTCGGCGAGCGAGACCTCGACGGGCTCCAGTTGGAGGCCGACGACCCGCGTCGCGCCAACGTGCGCCTGGCCAACCCGCTCAACGACGAGGAACCGCTGCTGCGCCCCACGCTGCTGCCGGGCCTGCTCAAGACTCTGGCGCGCAACGTGGGCCGGGGTCTCAACGACGTCGGCCTCTTCGAGATGGGTTTGGTCTACCGGCCCGGGCCCGTGGCCGAACGCGCCCCGATCCCGCCGGTGGACCGTCGTCCGAGCGTGGCGGAACTGGCCCGGATCGACGCGGCCCTTCCCGCTCAGCCGCGCCGTGTGGGCGTGGTGCTCTCCGGCGCCGCCGAGCGCACCGGTTGGTGGGGTCCGGGTCGACAGGCCTCCTGGGCCGACGCGATCCAGGCCGCCCGCGAGGTCGCGGACGTGTCCGGTGTGGAACTGGAGATCGAGGCGGACGCCCACGCGCCCTGGCACCCCGGTCGTTGCGCGGCGTTGTACGTGCGCGTCCAGGGAGAGCGGGTACTCGTGGGGTACGCCGGTGAGTTGCACCCGCGTACCGTCAAGGCGTTCTCCCTGCCCGAGCGTTCCGCCGCCATGGAACTGGACCTCGACCGGATCGAGAGCGCCCGCACCGACATCTCCGCCCCCGAGATCCACACCTACCCGGTGGCCACCCAGGACGTGGCCCTGGTCGTGGACGCCTCCGTCCCGGTCGGTGCGATCAGCTCCGCCCTGGCGGAGGGCGCCGGTGAACTACTGGAGGGCGTGCGCCTGTTCGACGTCTACGACGGTGAGCAGGTGGAGGAAGGACGCAAGTCCGTCGCCTTCGCGCTGCGGTTCCGGGCCGGTGACCGGACTCTGACCGCGGAGGAGGCCGGCGCGGCCCGTGACGCGGCGGTGGCCCTGGCCACCGAGCGCACCGGAGCGGTTCTGCGCGGCTGAGGTCGGCGACACGCCGATCGCGCGTGAGCGGGGCGGGTTCTCCCTGGGGGAGGGCTCGCCCCGCACCCTTCGAAACCCCGGTGTACATGCGAAACGTCCGATGTTCGACCCCGGATTCCAAGTTTTTTTGAGGCCTGTTTTTCCTGTACAGCAGGGGTTTTGGGCGTCTGGACCGAGGGTAGCCGGAATGAAGTTTGTGTTTCGGGGCATGAACCTTCGTTTTGGCTCTTGCTGTGGAGCGGGTCGACAACTTAGCCTGCAATCACCTGACACAACCTGGGCGCCCGGGTAAGGGGTCGGATCCGTATTCCACTGCGCGCTTTCGCGCATGTCACGGCTCGGAGGTCGCCATATGACCGAAACGGTTGTCTCGTCCGCGCTCACTCCCAAGGATCACCGGGAGCCCAGCCGTCTCTGGCATACCTTCTGCGATATGAACACCGTGGCCAAGGGCCCGGAATTCGTGGTGGCCCGCGCCGAGGGCGTGTGGCTGTGGGACCGGTCCGGAGACCGCTACCTCGACGGCACGGCCAGCCTCTGGTACTGCAACGTCGGGCACGGTCGCACCGAGATCGCGGACGCGGTCCATCGTCAGATGAACACGCTGGACGCCTACACCATCTACGGGGACTTCGCCAACGAACCCGCCCTGGAACTGAGCGAGCGCCTGGCCGCGCACGCTCCGATCGAGGACCCGCGCACCATCCTCACCTGTGGGGGAGGGGAGTCGATCGACACCGCCGCCAAGCTCGCCCGCAGCTACTGGGCGGCGCTGGGGCAGCCGGACCGTCAACACCTGATCAGCCGCACCGGCGGGTACCACGGTCTCAACGGCTTCGGTACCAGCATCATCGGGATGGAGCGGTTCCGTACCGGGCACGGCCGTCTCATCGAGGACACCTCTGTGATCCCGCACGACTCCGCCGCCGCGTTGGAGGCGGAGATCCTCCGGGTGGGGGCGGACCGGGTCGCCGCCTTCTTCGCCGAACCCGTCATCGGGGCCGGCGGCGTCTTCCCACCGCAGGACGGATACTTCACCGAGGTCGCGCGGATCTGTCGCAAGTACGGTGTGCTGTTCGTCGTGGACAGCGTCATCTGCGGGTTCGCGCGGATGGGCAACTGGTTCGGGATCGAGCGCTTCGGCGTGAGCCCGGACATGATCGTCTTCGCCAAGGGTGTCTCCAGCGGGTACCTTCCGCTGGGCGGGGTCATGGTCAACGGCAGGGTGGCCGACCCGTTCTGGAACCAGGAGGGGCACCCGTTCCTGCAGGGCACCACCTACGCGGGACACCCGTCCGCCTGCGCGGCGGCCCTGGCCAACCTGGACATCCTGGAGCGGGAGGACCTGTTCACGGTCTCCCGTGAGGTGGAACGGCACCTGGACTCGGCCCTGCGTGGGCTGGCCGACCACCCGCTGGTGGCGGAGGTCCGTTCCGGGGTCGGGGTGATGGGCGCGGTGGAACTCACCGAGGAAGCGCTCACCGAGCGGGGGGTCACCACGGCGGAGATCTTCGCGGAGGCACGTACCCGAGGGGTGATCGTACGGCCGATTCCTCGGGCTCTGCTGGTCTCGCCGCCCCTGGTGATCACCTGGGAACAGATCGACCACATGGCCAACACCCTCAGGGCGTCGCTGGACGCCGTGATGGCTCGACACTGATGGCGGGAGTCCGGACGGGCTCCCGTACACAGGTCCGATACACACCCGTCGGCGCGAGAGCGCGCCGACGGGAAATTTATTTCTCAGGAAAATACTGTCCCTGGTTGCTATCTTCGGGTAATATTTACTCGGAAGATACTTCTCCAGGGTGTGGTGTGACGCAGGGAGCCCTGGGTGACGACAGGGGAGAGATCATGACCGCACAACCGGCCGACAGGGTCGAGGACGCCCAAGACGAGGGTCGTCCCAGCGACGACGACCTCATCACCGCCTGGGGGTTGGTCTCCGAGGCGATGCACTCCATCCAGCCCAAGCTCCTTCGGGGTATAACACCCGACGGTAAGGACATGGCAGGCCCCTGGTTCGAGGTGCTCATCCGTCTCCAGCGCACCCCCGACCACCGGTTGCCGATGAGCCGCCTGGCCCGCGAGGTCAGTCTCAGCACCGGTGGTTTCACCAAGCTCGCCGACCGGCTGGAGAAGGAGGGCTACCTGGAGCGGCACAACTGTGCCGAGGATCGTCGGGTCGTCTACGCCACCCTCACCGAGAGCGGGTTGACCTTCATCAGCGCGGCACGCGACAAACACGTCGAACGGCTGCACGAACACGTGCTCACCCCGTTGGGGGCCGAAGGCGTTCGACAATTCGCCACCATCGCGCGTACCCTCCGTGACAGTTCGAGTTGAGGATCTCGGAACTCTGCGTAGTCGAATCCCCATTCAGGGGGGTTGAGATCCTCGCGAATGTGCAGGAACCATCCCACGCATGGTCGTTCCCCATGTAGGTTGGCCAGAGTTCGGAGACCCAGCGTGGGGTGGGTCGGGAGCACGGACGTTCCGGGGGGAATCATGAGGCTTTTCACCACTGCTGCCCAGTTGAGGCCGATTCCCCGGTCCACGCGATTCGCCAACGGCGGCGTCTCCCATTGGTTCCGCGACACCGGTGTGCCCGAGCGACGGGCACCTCTGCCGGCGGACGCCGACTACGACGTCTGCGTGGTCGGGGCCGGTTACACCGGCCTGTGGACCGCCTACTACCTGAAGAAGGACCAGCCCGACCTGCGCGTGTGCGTGATCGAACGTGAGTTCGCAGGGTTCGGCGCATCCGGCCGTAACGGAGGGTGGCTGTCGGCCGAGTTCGCCGGTTCCCGGGAGAGCTACGCACAGTCACACGGCAAATCCGCCATGGTCGCGCTGCAACGCGGCCTGATGACCACCGTCGACGAGGTGCTCTCGGTCGCCGAGGCCGAGGGCATCGACGCCGACCAGGTCAAAGGCGGTATGTACCTGGTGGCCGGCAACGAGGCCCAGCGCGCACGGCTCCAAGGTCACATCGAGTACCTCCAGGACTGGGGCTACTGGCCCGACGACTTCCACATGGTCGACTCCGACGAGACCCCCCGCATCGCCGTGCGCGACGCGGTCGCCGCCGGCTACACGCCGCACGCCGCCCGCCTGAACCCGGCCAAGCTGGTCACCGGACTGGCCCGCGTGGTGGAGGGGCTGGGCGTGGACCTGTTCGAGGGCACCACGGTCGAGGAGATCCGCCCTCGTCAGGGCGCCGAGCGTCCCGCCGTGGTCACCGACCACGGCACCGTGCGCGCCGACCACGTCGTCCGCGCCACCGAGGGCTTCACCGGTACCCTGCGCGGCCAGAGCCGCCGGTGGCGCCCCATGCACTCCTCGATGATCGTCACCGAACCCATCCCCGACCCGCTGTGGAAGGGGATCGGCTGGGAGGGCGGCGAGGTCCTCGGCGACGCGGCCCACTCCTACGTCTACGCCCAGCGCACCACGGACGGGCGCATCGCCATCGGCGGCAGAGGAACACCCCGACGCCCCGGTGCCTCCTCGGGCGACGAGGGCGCCACTCAGCCGCACGCCATCGTCGAACTCTGGCGCGCCCTGACCCGCATGTTCCCCGAGATGGCCGACGTGCCGGTCGAGCACGCCTGGTCCGGGGTGCTGGGGGTGCCCAAGGACTGGTCGCCCACCGTGCACCTGGACACCGAGTCCGGCCTGGCCTGGGCCGGCGGCTACGCCCACAGCGGCGTCTCGACCAGCAACATGGCCGGGCGGACCCTGCGCGACCTCGTCCTGGGCCGCAGCACCGACCTGACCCGGCTGCCCTGGGTCGGCCACGAGGCCGGCGGTTGGGAACCCGAACCGTTGCGCTGGGTCGGTACCCAGATCGTGAACGGTCTGTACCGCACCGCCGACCGCCGGGAGGCCCGCTCCAGCGGAAAGGGCACCTCGCGCCTGGCCGGCATCGCCACCCGCATGCCCGGCCGCTGACCGCCGTACCTCTGTCGTCCATGTCACGTGATCGATGGTGGCTCCACGCGGACTTTGTTGCATAAACTTGCAAGGGCATGCATGATGGTCCAGTCCATTTCGAAGAGGGGGGTCTCACCATGGGATACACAGCGGCGATCGCCGGAGCCAGCGGCTACGCCGGAGGTGAGCTGCTGCGTCTGCTCCTGGGACACCCCGAGATCGAGATCGGAACCGTCACCGCCGGAAGCAACGCCGGCACCCCGCTCATCCAGCACCAGCCCCACCTGCTGCCGCTCGCCGACCGGATCCTGGCCCCCACCACGATCGAGGAACTGCGCGGCCACGACGTCGTCTACCTCGCCCTGCCGCACGGCCAGTCCGCCGACATCGCCCGACAGCTCGGCGACGACGCCCTCGTGGTCGACTGCGGTGCCGACTTCCGGCTCGACGACGCCGCCGCGTGGGAACGCTTCTACGGCACCCCCCACGCCGGCACCTGGCCCTACGGCCTGCCCGAGCTTCCCGGTCAGCGCGAACGCCTCACCGACGCCCGCCGCATCGCCGTCCCCGGTTGCCACGTCACCGTCGCCACCCTCGGACTCTTCCCCGGCCTGGCCGAACAGCTCGTCGAGCCCGACCTGACCGTCGTCGCCGTCACCGGGGCCTCCGGCGCGGGCAAGGCGCCCAAACCCAACCTGGTCGGCAGCGAGATCATGGGTGCCCTCAGCCCCTACGGGGTCGGTGGCGCCCACCGGCACAACCCCGAGATCGTCCAGAACCTCACCTCCGTCACCGGAGAGCCGGTCCGTCTGTCCTTCACCCCGGTCCTGGCGCCGCTGCCCCGAGGCATCCTCGCCACCTGCACCGCCCCCCTCAAGCCCGGCGTCACCGCCGACCAGGTCCGCGCCGCCTACGAGACCACCTACGCCGACGAACCCTTCGTCCACCTGCTTCCCGAGGGCACCTGGCCCAACACCGCCATGACCCTGGCGGCCAACACCACCCTCGTGCAGGTCACCGTGGACGCCGACGCCGGCCGCATGGTCGCGGTCGCGGCCCTGGACAACCTCACCAAGGGCACCGCGGGCGGTGCCGTCCAGAGCACCAACCTCGCCCTCGGGCTCCCCGAGACCACCGGACTGCCGCTCGCCGCGGTCGCCCCCTGAGGAAGGACACCCCATGAGTGTCACCGCACCCCTGGGCTTTCGCGCCGCGGGCGTCCACGCCGGAATCGTCCCCGACGGCCGCCGTGACGTCGCCTTCGTGGTCAACGACGGGCCCTCCCGGGCCGCCGGAGTCGTCTTCGGCACCCACTCGGACCCGGCCCCGCCGGCGCTGTGGTCCCGCCAGGTCGTCTCGGGCGGACGAGTGCGCGCCGTGGTCCTCAACGCCGGCTGCGCCAACGCCGGCACCGGGCCGCCCGGTTTCCAGGACGCCCACTCCGAAGCCGAACACGCCGCCGAACTGCTCAAGGACTCCGCCGCCGAGATCGTGCTGTGCGCGGCCGGCCCCGTGGGGACCAGACCACCCCTGAAGACCCTCGACGAAGGCCTCACCAGGGCCGTCGCCGAAGCCGGACGCGGTGGTGGCCTGGCCGCCGCCGACGCCATCCGCACCAACGACACCGTCGCCAAGATCGCCTTCCGGCGTGGTGGGGGAGTCACGGTCGGCGGTATGGCCAAGGGCCCCGACCCCTCCGTGGGATCCGTCCTGTGCGTCCTCACCACCGACGCCGACCTGGACCACCACCAGTGCCAGGCCATGGTCGAGGAGGCCACCGCGAAGGTCTTCGCGCCACTGACCGGCACCAACGACACGGTGCTGTTCCTGGCCAGTGGAGCCGCCGAGGGCCCGACGGACGAGGACGTCGTCCGCGACCTCCTGGCCCGGGTATGCGCCGAACTCGCCGCCCAACTCGCCGCCGATCCCCCCACAACCGAAGACAAGCAGGTCACCGCATGAACTCCCGCACCTCACAGGAGCAGGCCCGGGCCCTGGACAAAGCGGCCAACCTCATCGAGGCGCTGCCCTGGCTCTCGCGCTTCCACGGACGCACCGTCGTGGTCAAGTACGGCGGTAACGCCATGGTCAGCGAGGAACTGCGGGTCCGCTTCGCCGAGTCCATCGTCTTCCTGCACTACGCCGGACTGCGTCCCGTCGTCGTCCACGGCGGTGGCCCCCAGATCAGCGCCATGCTCGAACGCTCCGGGGTGGAGTCCACGTTCACCGCCGGTCTGCGCGTCACCACCGACGACGCCATGGACATCGTCCGCATGGTCCTCACCGGCCAGGTCAATCGCGAGATCGTCGGCCTGATCAACCAACACGGCCCCTTCGCCGTCGGTATGTCGGGTGAGGACGCCAACCTCCTGTACGCCGAGCGCAAGAGCGTGGAGGTCGACGGCGAGAAGCTCGACATCGGTCGGGTCGGCGAGGTCAAGGGGGTGGACCCCGGTGCGGTCTCCGCGCTCATCGCCGACGGTCGCATCCCCGTCGTCTCCAGCGTCGCCCGCGCCGACGACGGCGGCGTCTACAACATCAACGCCGACACCGCGGCCTCCGCGCTCGCGGTCGCGCTCGGCGCCAGCAAACTCATCATGCTCACCGACGTCGAGGGCCTGTTCGCCGACTACCCGGCCAACACCGACCTCATCAGCCGGCTGAACGTGGACGAACTGCGCGCCCTGCTGCCCTCCCTGTCCTCGGGCATGCTCCCCAAGATGGAGGCGTGCCTGCGAGCGGTCGAGGGCGGCGTTCCCCAAGCCCACATCATCGACGGCCGGGTCCCGCACTCCCTGCTCCTGGAGGTCTTCACCGACCGGGGCGTGGGCACGATGGTCGCCGACGAGGAGCTGGAGGCCGAGCTGCTCGGCGGCACCGGCCACTATCCGCGCCCCTGGCGCCCCACCCACACCAACGGCACGAACCCGGGAGAGACAAAGTGACCAGCAGCGAACTGAGGGGGCGCTTCGAAGCCTCGCTCATGCCCAACTACGGGGTCCCCCCGATCGCCCTCTCCCTCGGGCGCGGTTGCGAGGTCTACGACGCCGACGGCCGTCAGTACCTCGACCTCATCGCGGGCATCGCCGTCTCCGCCCTGGGACACGGACATCCCGCCCTGGTCCAGGCGGTCGCACGCCAAGCGGCCACCCTCGCCCACACCAGCAACCTGTTCGTGCACGAACGCGAGGTCCAGCTCGCCGAACGCCTCATCGCCCTGGCGGGGGGAGACGCCAAGGTCTTCCTCTCCAACTCCGGAACCGAGGCCAACGAAGCCGCCCTGAAACTGGTCAAGCGCGCCGCCGGTCCCGCCAGGCACTACTTCGTCGCCGCGGGCAACGGCTTCCACGGCCGCAGCTCCGGCGCGCTCGCCCTCACCGGCAAGGACGCCATCCGCGAACCCTTCGGTCCCTTCGGCATGGACGTGCGCTTCGTCCCGCACGGTGACCTCGACGCGCTCACCGAGGCCGTCGACGAGCACTGCGTCGCCGTCTTCCTCGAACCCACTCAGGGAGAGGCCGGGGTCGTCCCCGCCCCCGAGGGTTACCTCGCCGGCGTCCGAGCCCTGTGCGACCGCACCGGCGCCGCCTTCGTCCTCGACGAGATCCAGAGCGGCATCGGCCGTACCGGCGCGTGGTTCGCCCACCAGGCCGACGACGTGCGCCCCGACGTGCTCACCCTCGCCAAGGGCCTGGGCGGTGGCCTGCCCATCGGCGCCACCCTCGGCTTCGGTCGCTTCGCCGACGCCTTCCACAAGGGCGACCACGGATCCACCTTCGGCGGCAACCCGGTGGCCTGCGCCGCCGCGCTCGCGGTCATCGACACCATCGAGGACGAGAACCTGCTGGAGCACGTTCGGGCCATGGGCGGAGTACTCGCCGAGCAGCTCGAAGGGATCGACCACCCCCTGTTGGCCGGCCAGCGCGGCAGTGGTCTGTGGCGGGCCCTGGAACTCAGCGGTCCGCACGCCGCCCACGTACAGGAGCAGGCCGCGGTCCGCGGGTTCCTCGTCAACGCGGTGGCCCCCGACGCCATCCGCATCGCCCCGCCCCTGGTCATCACACCCGAGGAGATCGGTGTGTTCATCGAGGCCCTGCCGACGATCCTGGACGCGGCCGAGGCCGCCGCGACGAAGGAGCAGCAAGCATGACCCGCCACTTCCTGCGTGACGACGACCTCACCCCCGAGGAACAGGCCCGTGTCCTGGACCTGGCCGATGAGATGAAGAGGGACCGTTTCGGTCACCGGCCCCTGGCCGGGCCGCGCACCGTCGCCCTCCTCTTCGACAAACCCTCCACCCGGACTCGCCTGTCCTTCTCCGTGGGCGTCGCCGACCTGGGCGGAAGCCCGCTCATCCTGGACTCCGGCAGCACCCAGATGGGCCGTGGCGAACCCCTGGAGGACACTGCCAGGGTCCTGGAACGCCAGGTCGCCGCCGTCGTCTGGCGCACCTTCGCCCAAGCCGACCTGGAGAACCTGGCCCGTCACATCGACGTGCCGGTGGTCAACTCCCTCACCGACGTGTTCCATCCCTGCCAGATCCTCGCCGACCTGCAGACGATCCGGGAGCACAAGGGAGCACTGGCCGGCCTCACCCTCGCCTACGTGGGCGACGGCGCCAACAACATGGCCCACTCCTACCTGCTCGGCGGCGCCACGGCGGGCATGCACGTGCGGATCGGCGCACCGGAGGGCTCCCACCCCGACCCAGTCGTCCTCACCCGAGCCCGGGAGGTCGCCGCCGCCACCGGAGGGTCGATCACCGTCACCACCGCTGCCCGGGAGGCCGCCGAGAACGCGGACGTGGTCGCCACCGACACCTGGGTCTCCATGGGCCAGGAAGAGGAGAAGGAGTCCCGCGAGGCCCTCTTCCGACCCTTCATCGTCGACGAGGCGCTCATGGACGCCGCCCACCCCGAGTCGATCGTCCTGCACTGCCTGCCCGCCTACCGCGGCAAGGAGATCACCGCCGGGGTCATCGACGGACCCCGGAGCGTGGTCTGGGACGAGGCCGAGAACCGTCGCCACGCCCAGAAGGCCCTCCTGGCGTTCCTCCTGGAGGAGAACGACAAGCTGCCGACCCGGGAATGACGAGCAACGACGGCGGCGCCACCGCCCCCATGACCAAGGCCGCCAGACACGCACGCATCACGGGCGTCCTCACCCGCCAGGACGTCCGGTCCCAGGGCGAGCTGGCCAAACGCCTGGCCGCGGCCGGGGTGCAGGTCACCCAGGCCACCCTCTCCCGGGACCTGGACGAACTCGGTGCGGTCAAACTCCGCACCGCCGACGGCAACCTGGCCTACGTCCTTCCCGGAGAGGGCGGCGAGCGCCTCCAACGCACCCGCCCCGACAACTTCGACCTCGAACAGGTCTCCGGCGCCCGCCTGAACCGGCTCGCCGAGGACCTGCTCGTCTCCGCCGAGGCCTCCGCCAACATGGTCATCGTGCGCACCCCGCCCGGGGCCGCGCAGTTCCTGGCGTCGGCCATCGACCACACCGACTTCCACGCCATCCTCGGCACCATCGCCGGAGACGACACCATCCTGGTGATCTCCCGCGACCCCCGGGGCGGTGAGGAGCTGGCCGCCGCCCTCCTCCGACTGGCCGACCGCAGACCCTGACGGCGCCCGCACCGTCCACACCGACCGAACACTCAAGGAGAACACCATGGCCGACCAGCCCGAGGCCCTGCGCCTGTGGGGCGGCCGCTTCGAGGGCGGACCGGACCAGGCTTTGGCCCGCCTGTCGCTGAGCACCCACTTCGACTGGCGGCTGGCCCGCCACGACATCGCGGGATCGCGCGCCCACGCCCGCGCCCTGCACCGCGCCGGGCTGCTCGACGCCGACGAACTCGACCGCATGATCGAGGGACTCGACCGGTTGGAGGTCGACGTGGCCTCAGAGGAGTTCACCCCCGTCCTGGAGGACGAGGACGTGCACACCGCGCTCGAACGCGGCTTCATCGAGCGGGTCGGCACCGAACTCGGCGGACGGCTGCGCGCGGGACGCTCCCGCAACGACCAGATCGCCACCCTGGTCCGCATGTACCTGCGCGAGGAGGCCCGCTCCATCGCCGACGCCCTGCTGGACCTGGTGCGCGCCCTCGCCGACCAGGCCGGCGCCCACCCCGACGCCGCCATGCCCGGCCGCACGCACCTGCAGCACGCCCAGCCGGTACTGCTCGGCCACCAGCTGATGGCGCACGCCTGGCCGCTGGTCCGTGACGTCGAACGGCTCCGGGACTGGGACCGTCGCGCCGCCGTCTCCGCCTACGGGTCCGGTGCGCTGGCCGGTTCCTCCCTCGGACTGGACCCGGAGGAGGTCGCCACCGAACTCGGGTTCCCCGACTCCGTGGAGAACTCCATCGACGGCACCGCCGCACGTGACGTCGTCGCCGAGTTCGCGTTCGTCACCGCGATGATCGGCGTGGACCTGTCCCGCCTGTCCGAGGAGATCATCCTCTGGGCCACCAAGGAGTTCTCCTTCATCACCCTCGACGACGCCTTCTCCACGGGTTCGTCGATCATGCCGCAGAAGAAGAACCCCGACGTCGCCGAGCTGGCCCGCGGCAAGGCCGGTCGCCTCATCGGTGACCTCACCGGCCTGCTCACCACCCTCAAGGGTCTGCCGTTGGCCTACAACCGGGACCTACAGGAGGACAAGGAGCCGGTCTTCGACGCCGTGGACAACCTCCACCTGCTGTTGCCCGCCATGACCGGCATGGTCGCCACCCTGACCTTCCACACCGACCGGATGGCCGAACTCGCCCCGCAGGGCTTCTCCCTGGCCACCGACATCGCCGAGTGGCTGGTCCGCGAAGGGGTGCCCTTCCGGGACGCCCACGAGATCGCGGGCGGTTGCGTGCGCGTGTGCGAGGAACGCGGCACCGACCTGCCCGACCTGACCGACGCCGACTTCGCCGCGATCTCCGAACACCTCACCCCGGCCGTCCGCGAGGTCCTCACCGTCCCCGGTTCCCTCGCCTCCCGCTCGGGCAAGGGCGGCACCGCCCCGGTCCGGGTCGCCGAGCAATTGGAACGGCTGCGCTCCGCCATCGAGGAACACCGCAAGGGCTTCGTCTCCTGAGAGGACAGGGCGCGCGTCCACCGGGACGCGCGCCCACGCGCGTTCGTGAGGCCGCCCCTGACGACCGCATCACCCGAGGTGGCACGGTTTCCACGACCGATGTGGAATTCCCCGTACGCCGCCGGGGGGAGTGCGATAGCGTCCTGACACTGCGGGCACCACGCGTGTTCCCCTCTGCGCACAACGTGATCATCGGCGCGGGAACCGCCACTCCGACGCGTGCTGTTCGGTGCCCGCGGCCATGGCCGGGGGAGGAGCACAGTGGGACAGTTCGCAGGTCCGGGGTCCGGGATCAGAACACAGCTCAACCGCATCGTGCTGATCCCCGGCATCACCTTCCTCGTGCTGTTCTTGGTGCTCAGCTCGGCCACCCTCGCCCAGGCGGTCTCCCTGCGCTCCTCGGTCACCGACGGCCGGGCCGCCGCCGAACTCACCACCGCGCTCACCGCGCTCCAACACGAACGACGGGTGAGCGCCCAATACCTCGCCCGTCCCGACGCGGACCGCCGCGGCGTGTGGGCCGCGGCGGCGGGGGAGACCGACACCGCCCTGGAGGGGGTGCGCGAGGTCTGGGACATCCTCGAAGGCGACCCCGAGAACCCGGACCCGCGCGCGAGCGCCTTCCAGGAGTCCCTCTCGGCGGTCGAGGAGACGCGCGCCGCCGACCTCGTCGAACCGGGGGAGGCCGAGGACACCATGCGGGTGTACACCGAGGCCGCGCGGCTGGGAGTCCGCCTCTACGAGCACTCCGTCCGCGGACTCGACGACGGCCCCGCCGCCCTCGAAGCCGCGACCACCGGGGACCTGCTCTGGGCCCAGGAGGGATTCGCCCACGCCGACGCCGTCGTCAGCGGGGTGTTGACCGAAGGCGACCTGGACCCGGGCCGCCGGGCCGACCTCGCCTCCCTGAACGGGGAGGTGTCCGGTCGCCTGGAAGCCTTGGCCGCGTCCGAGGGTGAGGGCTCCGACGAGGTCGCCGAACTCCTGGACTCGGCGTCCTGGGTGCGGGCGACGGAGATCGCCGGCACCCTCGCCCACCACGAGGGCACGGTCGAGATCGACCCCCTCACCGGTGAACGGGTCCACGATCGTTCCGTCCCCACGGGACTCGGCGATTGGCGTGCCTCGGCCGATCGGATCGAGCAGGTCCTGGCCGCCACGGCCGCGGAACGCGCGGACGCCGTGGTCGAGGCCACCGAATCGTCCAGTTCCTGGATGTTCACCCTCGCCGTGGGCGGAGGCATCACCTCGCTGTTCGCCGGCACCGTCGCCTACGGTGTCGCGGCACGTTCGGCCGGCCGGCTCACCCACCGCCTGGCCACCCTCCGGGCCCAGACCCTGGCCATGGCCCGCACCGACCTGCCCAGGATCGTGCGCCGCCTGGAGGCCGGAGAACCGGTGGACCTGGACACCGAGATGAAACAGCTCGACCACGGCGGCGACGAGGTCGGTCAGGTCGCCGACGCCTTCAACACCGCCCAACGCACCGCCGTGGCCGCCGCCGTCAAGCAGGCCGACATCCGGGCCGGGGTCAACCGGGTCTTCCTCGGAATCGCCCATCGCAACCAGTCGCTGGTCCAACGCCAACTCCAGCTCCTGGACCGGGTCGAACGCGAGGAGGAGGATCCCGACCTGCTCGAAAGCCTCTTCCAGCTCGACCACCTGGCCACGCGTGGACGTCGGCACGCCGAGAACCTCATCATCCTGGGCGGGGGTCGGCCGGGCCGGCGCTGGCGCCACCCCGTGCCTCTCGTCGACATCCTGCGCGGCGCCATCTCCGAGACCGACGAGTACGCCCGCGTCGAACTCACCTCCGCGCCCGAGCTGTCCCTGGTGGGGTCCGTCGTGGCCGACGTCATCCACCTGCTCGCCGAACTGGTGGAGAACGCCACCGCCTACTCACCGCCGCACACCGACGTCACCATCGATACCGGCACCGTCCCCAAGGGCGTGGCGATCGAGATCGAGGATCGCGGCCTGGGCATGACCGAGGAGGTACTGCGCGAGGCCGAGCGCACCCTCGCCCACGCCCACGAGTTCGACATGATGACCCCCGGGACCGACGGTCGACTCGGCCTGTTCGTGGTGGCCCGCCTGGCGCGCAAATACGACATCGGGGTGCAGTTGCGCCCCTCGCCCTACGGGGGCACCAGGGCCGTCGTACTGATCCCGGGCGACCTGGTGGCCTCCGGCCCCTCGCACGACCTGGCCGGGATCACCGCCCTGGCCCGGTCCGGCGCGAACGGATCCGGCGGTCCCGAGGCGGAGCCCGACGCCGCCGATCTGCTCGCCACCGAGGCGGGGACCAGGCCCGGACGCCCGATCCTGCGGCCGGTGCCCGAACACCACGAGGAAGTCGCTCCCCGCGCCGGGGAGGAACTCACCCGGCCGCCCACGCTCCGCCAGGTCCCCCACCCGCAAAGCGGGAACGCGCCACTGCCCCGACGGAACGCGAGGCGTGCCACAGGCGAGGGACCGGAGCGGCAGGACGACCGGGTGTCGCAGATCGAATCCGCGAGGGTCGGCGCGGGCCCCGACCGGGAGGGACTGCCTCGACGTCGTAAGCAGGCCAGCCTGGCGCCACGGCTCCGGGACAGTGCCCCCGCCGAGTCCGCGTCGGCGACACAGCGCAGCCCGGAACAGGCACGCCGCATGATGAACGCCTTCAGTGCCGGAACTCGACGCGGTCGGGCCGAGGACCTCGGCGCCGACGGTCTCGGACACGGAAGCGAAGACCAGGTCGGTGCAGCTGCCGACGACCACACGGGAGAGAGCGACTGAGATGGTGGGCAAGAGCAAGGCTGCGGACAACCTGGACTGGCTCCTCGACGACCTGGTGGACCGTGTCGTCGGCGCCGGTCACGCGATCGTGTTGTCGGCCGACGGACTACTGCTCGGCCGATCCCGGGACCTCGGCGCCGAGGACGCCGAACACCTATCGGCCCTGGCCTCGGCCTTTCAAAGCCTGGCACGGGGCACCGGGCGGCACTTCGGCGGCGGAGACGTCCGACAGACCGTGGTGGAGATGGAGCACTCCTACCTGTTCGTCACCGCCGCGGGCGAGGGCGCCTGCCTGGCGGTGCTGGCGACCGAGGACGCGGACGTCGGACTGGTCGCCTACGAAATGAACCTCCGGGTCAAGCGGGTCGGCCAATTCCTCACCGCCGCGCCCCGCCGTCCAGGGCAACTCACGTCCACGGGAGGTGCCGGCTCATGAGCGCCGCACATGAACGGCGAGGTGCGCGGGGGCGGGGACCGTTCCACGGTCGAGACCGCACCCGGCACTGGGGGAGAGGCCACCCCACCTCCGAAGGTCCCACCTCGGGTGCGCGTCCGGGGGACGCTCCCGCCGGTCCGTTGGTGCGTCCCTACACCATCACCAAGGGCCGCACCCGGCCTCCCACCGAGGGCGGGCGGCTGGACATGATCACGATCGTGATGGCGGTGGGTGATCACGACGGGCGCCCTCAAGACCCCGAACGTCAGGAAATCCTCGACCTGTGTCGTCGCCCGATCTCGGTCGCGGAGGTCTCCGCGCGCCTGGACATCCCCCTGACCGTCGTCAGGGTCCTCTTGGGTGACCTGATCGCCCAGGGCGACGTCCGGACCCGGGCGGACACGCCCATGACCAAGCTTCCCGAGAAGAAAGTGCTTCAGGCGGTACTCGATGGCATCCGCAGACTCTGAAAACCGGCCGGACGCCCAAGAGGCGATCCCGCAGGCAGTCAAGATCATCGTCGCCGGAGGGTTCGGCGCAGGCAAGACCACCTTGGTCGGCGCCGTCAGCGAGATCACCCCTCTCAGCACCGAGGAGGTGATGACCGAGGCGGGCTACGGCGTGGACGACCTCTCCGGGGTGGAGTCCAAGTCCACCACCACGGTCGCTCTGGACTTCGGCCGCATCACCATCGACCAGGACGTCGTCCTCTACCTCTTCGGCACACCCGGCCAGGACCGCTTCTGGTTCATGTGGGACGAACTCGCCGAAGGCGCGTTGGGCGCCGTGGTCCTGGCCGACACCCGCAGACTCGACACCTGTTTCCACGCCGTCGACTTCTTCGAACGCCGCGAGGTTCCCTTCGTGGTGGCGGTCAACCGCTTCGACGGCGCCACCTCCTATGAGACCGAGGAGGTGCGCGAAGCCCTCGACGTCCCGGCACACGTACCGGTGCTGATGTCGGACGCGCGTCAACGCGCCTCGGCCAAGGAGGTCCTCGTCCGTCTGGTGACCCACGTCATCGAGGGCCGCCGGCCCGCCTTGAGCGGCTGACCGGGGCGCCCCCGGGCAACGAGAGGGGGCCGAACCGGTATACGTTCAGGGTGAACGCCCCTGAATGTGGTGTTGAACGCTACAATGTCGCCGCAGTCACCCCTGCTTTGTTCATGCGCACCCATCCGCCCTCTCGTCTGAATCCTGGTATGCGAAACTCTGACCGACTTCCCCCACGTGAACTGCCCAAGCGGCGCTCTGGACGTCACCGCAACCCGTTGTCCTTCGATAACTGGTTCGGTACCCCCGCTCTGATCATGGCGGTGCCGGGCACGGCCGAACAGGCCCTGGGGGCCGACGGTGAGTCGATCGGCGCCCGGATGGCCGACCTCGTTCGGGCCTACCGCCCCGAGGTCACCATCCGCTACGGACACATCGAGGGCGACCGTCAGACCCTGACCGAGGCCCTCACCGACCTGCGCGACGGAGACGACCGGCCGCTCGCCGGTGTGGTGGTCCCGCTGGTCACCGCCCCGCACCTGGCCACCAGCAACGCGATCGAGACCGCGGTCTCCGAGACCGATGCCAACGTCCGGGTGACCGAAGGACTCGGCCCGCACCCGATGCTCGCCGAGGTCCTCCACCTTCGCCTGGCCGAGGCCGGGTACGTCCGCGCCGACCGGATGCGACTCATCAGCGTCACCGCCCGCAACACGACCATGGCCGACGGCGTCGTCGTCGGTGCCGTCGGCGGGGAGGGGGCCGTGGGCGCCGCCGGTGTGACCGCGGTTCTGCTCGCGGCCCGCCTGGGCCTGACCGTTCTGCCCGCCGACCTGGAGAACGAGGCCTCGATGGAACAGGTCATGGGCCAGTTGCATCAGGGCGGCAGTCGGCGTCCCGTCATCGCGCCCAGTGCCCTGGGGCCGGAGTTCCCGGCAGAGCGCCTGGCGGACCTCGCCGAGCGCTTCGGGGCCCGACCGGGCACATCGATGGGCTCCGACAGCCTGCTCGGCAAGATCGCGGCCCTGCGTTACGCCGAGGTGCTCAACTCCCTGGGGGTGGAACAGCCCCCGACCGCCGAGGAACTGCCCGCGCCGGTGGGTTCCCGACACCGCCCCGAGGCCTGAGGGCGCGACACGCCCATGGCCTGAGGGTTCCAGAACAGGACCGCCCGGAGATCCAGGCGGTCCTGTTCTGTTCCCATCCGCCGTGACCTGGGTGTTCATCCGGGGGTTCCGGTCCACCTAACACGTTTCGGACCGGTTTTCGCACCTGCATGGATAACTGTTTGTGATTATTCGGCAACGTACGGCAATGTTTTTTCGATAGCCTCGGCAGGACCGAAAGCCGCCGCGGCACCTCCACGGAATGCCCCGGCACCCGCACGGGCCGGAGGGGGCCATGCGCAGAAACCACGCGTCCACCCGGACGATCCGCGGGCAACTCACCCGCATCGTGTTGATCCCGAGCCTGTGTTTCCTCGCGCTCTGGTTGATCATCGCCACCGTCGGCGCGGTCCAGTCCGCCCGGTTCGTGGGCGACATCGGACAGACACGCCAGGGGACCGAGGTCCTGTCCGCGGCGGCCGAAGAGTTGCGCACCGAACGCCGACTGTCCGTCGTGCACCTGGGTGCCCAGGACGCCGGTGACACCTCCACCGTCCGGGAAGCGCTCGACCAACAGCGCGGCCGCACCGACGAGGCCCTGGAGAGCGCGGTCGATCTGTCCGCGGGCTTCGAGGACCGAGACGGTGAGGTCCGTCGCGGCGCCGCCGAGATCACCGAGGCCACCGAGGGCCTCGCCATGCTGCGCGAATCGGTCGACGCCCCCTCCGGAGCCCGCGAGGAGATCCTGGTCGGTTACGGCGCCCTCGTTGAAACCCTCCAGAGCACCTCCGTCGCCCTGGTCCACTCCACCGGAGTGGGGGAGAACCTCACCGACGCCGTCCTCACCCGTGAACTCCTCAACGCGTACGAGGACTATTCGACCGCCGACGCTCTCCTGGCCGGGGCCATCGCCGCCGGTCGGATGGGCTACGAGGAGACGGCCCACTTCACCTATCTCACCGCCTCCTACCGGGCCACCTTCGACGGCGCCATCCACGGCATGCACCCCGAGGTGAGCCGTGACCACGAGGCGATCACCGAAGGCGCCGCCTGGACCGAGACCGAACGGCTCAGCCGACGCGTGGTCACCCGCCCCCCGGTCGCCGAAGGCGTCGACGAGGTCGACGGCGGACCGTTGAGCGAGTGGAACTCCTCCGTGGAGGTGGGTGCGGCCGAGTGGGACGCCTCCTCCACCGACTCCGTCGAGGCCTTGGGCGAGCTGACCCGGTCCCAGACCGAAAGGACCGTCGACCTGGCCTGGAGCGCCGCCGTCCTCGAAATCTGGATGTACGCCGCCGGGGCCGCCATCACCCTTCTCGGGGGCGCGACCGCCATCGCCCTGGTCGGTCGCTCCTCCCGCCGCCTCAGCGAACGCCTCTCCGGGCTGCGCGAGCAGATCATGGAACGGGACGCGGACCTGCCCGACATCGTCGAGCGCGCCCAACTGGGTCACAAGGTCGACGTCATCGACGAACTGCCGCCCCTGGACGAGCAAGGGGACGACGAGATCGGTCAGGTCGCCGAGGCCTTCGACAGCGCCCAGATCACCGCGGTGGAGGCCGCCGTCCGCCAAGCGGAGATCCGTCGCGGCGCCAACCGGGCCTTCCTCGGCATCGCCTTTCGCAATCAGACCCTTGTCCAGCGCCAACTGCGCCTGCTCGACGAGATCGAGTACAACGAACAGGATCCCCACGCCCTGCGCCGTCTCTTCCGCCTGGACCACCTGGCCACGCGGGCACGCCGCTACGCCGACAACCTCATCATCCTCGGTGGCGGGCAGTCCGCCCGGCGCTGGCGCCAACCCCGCCCCGTGGTGGACGTGCTGCGCGCGGCCATCGCCGAGACCGAGGACTTCGAACGGGTCCGCCTCACCTCCGCGCCCCGTGTCCTCATGCACGGGCAGGCCGTCGCCGACATCGTCCACCTGCTGGCCGAACTCGTCGAGAACGCCGCCCAGTTCTCCCCGGCGGGAACCCCGGTGGACGTCGGCTGCGCCCCGGCCCCCGAAGGGCTGTTGGTGGAGATCGAGGACCGGGGCCTGGGCATGTCCGAACAGGGGTACGCGGCCGCTGAGCGGACCCTCACCAGGCCCCCGGAATTCGACGTGATGGCGCTGCCCGACGACCCGCGCCTGGGTCTGTTCGTCGTGGCCCGCCTCGCCGAACGCCACGGCATCAGGGTCTGGCTCCACCCCTCGCCCTACGGGGGGACCCGAGCGACCGCCCTGATCCCCGACGGCCTGCTCGAACCCGTCGACAACCCGCTCACCGTCTCCGGTCCCGTGAACGGGCACGCCGGCAACGGGGTCGGGGCCTCCGCTCCCCAGGGGCCGCCCGTCCACTCCGGGCCGCAATGGACCGTGGGCGCTTCGGGCCCACAGAGCCACCTCGGTCCGTCCGGCCCCCACGGGATCGCGCCGCTCCCGACCCAGACGCCACCAGGAGGACGCAGTGAACGCTGAGGGCCGGCACGCCCGCCGTCCGGAAAGAGACGCCTTCGACCACACCGGGACCTTCTCCCGAGGTCGGGACACCGAGGAAGCCGCGGAGAACGAACGGTTCCTCCGCCCCTACGCCATCGACGCGGGTTTCGGGGAACCGGACATCCCGCCTGAGAACGGGCCGGCCGATCTCGACCTGCTCTCCCTGGTCGTGGCCGCCAGAACCCCGAGTCCGAAGGAGGGGCTCAGACCCGAGCGCGAAGCCATCCTCGCCCACGCCCTGAGCGCCCGGACCATCGCAGAACTCGTCGCCGAGGTCGGCCTTCCGGTCGGCCAGGTCCGCACCATGGTCGCCGCCATGGTCGCTGAGGGAGCCCTCCAACGCTGTGGTCCCTCACGGCCCCTGGAACGCCAGGACATCCTGCACGCCGTCCTCGTCGGACTGCACTCCCTGTAACACCCGCCTCCGGCACCCGCTCCCATCGCTCCACCACCGTGTTGCTAGCGTGCGCCCATGCGCAGCACCGAACACATCGGCATCATCGGAGCGGGCATCGTCGGACTGGCCTTGGCCCGCCACATCACCCTCCACCGCCCCGGCACCCGGGTCACCGTCCTGGAGAAGGAGAACCGGGTCGCCGCGCACCAGACCGGACACAACAGCGGCGTCGTCCACGCCGGCCTCTACTACCGGCCCGGGTCCCTCAAAGCCACCCTCTGCCGCCGAGGCGTCGGAATGCTCCGCGAGTACTGCGCCGAGCACGACCTGCCCTACCGCGAGGCCGGCAAGCTCCTGGTCGCCGTCAACGCCGAAGACGAGGCCCGCCTCGACGACATCGAGGAAAGGGCCAAGGAGAACGGCGTCCCCGACGTCACGCGCCTGGGCCCCGACGGCATCCGCGACATCGAACCCCACGCGGTGGGCCTGGCGGGGCTCCACTCGCCCACCACCGCCATCACGGACTTCGTCGCCGTCGCCGAACAGCTCGCCGACGACGTCCGCAGGGGAGGGGGACGGGTACTGCTCAACACCCCTGTGCTGGACCTGCGGCAAGACGACGATGGTGCCGAGGTCCTCACCGGAGACCCCCAAGGCGAGCGGATCATCCACCGTTTCGATCGGCTCGTGCTCTGCGGTGGTCTGCACAGCGACCGACTCGCGCGCATGGCCGGGGCCGACCCCGACCCCCGTGTCGTCCCCTTCCGGGGGCACTACCACGAGATCGTCCCCGAACGCCGGGACCTGGTCCGCGGCCTCCTGTACCCGGTGCCCGACCCGCGCTACCCCTTCCTCGGCGTGCACCTGACCCGCCACGTCCACGGCGAGGTCATGGCCGGGCCGAACGCGATCCTGGCCACCGCGCTGGAGGGATATCGCGCCCGCGATCTGCGCGCCCGTGAACTCGGCCGGACCCTGGCCTGGCCCGGTTTCTGGCGGCTGGCCCGTCGACACTGGACGGTGGGTGCGCGCGAGACGGTCGTTTCGGCGTCCCGAGCGGTGTTCGCGGCGCAGGCGCGCCGGTTGCTGCCCGAGATCACCACCGCCGACCTGCGCCCCGCCCCCGCCGGGGTGCGCGCCCAGGCACTCGGCCGGGACGGTTCCCTGCTGGACGACTTCCACGTGGACACACACGGGCGGGTGGTGTGCGTGCGCAACGCGCCCTCACCCGCGGCGACCTCCTCCCTCGCGATCGCCGAGTTCCTCTACGACTCGCACGTGGCCGGGCACCGACCCTCTCACTAGGGTGTGTCGGACCGGAGTTATCCACAGGTTCGAGGACACCCTGGTACCGGGCCGCCGCCGCGCCGACGATGGAAAGGGTGGCGCGGGAGGGTCCCGTGGTCACCGGTGGAGGCGCAATGTCCCTGACCAGGTGGGCCCCGACGGTCCTGGCCGTCGTACTCGCACTCGTGCTCACCGCGGCCGCACCGGCCGCAGGACCCCGAGGAGGACCCTTGGACGGATTCACCGTCACGCACCTGCCCGACCCGGTCGGGCCGCAGGCCTCGGCCGCCGACTTCACCTACGAGTGGGAGGACGTGGCCTTCACCTCAAGGGTCTGGGAACAGGCCAAGGAGAGCGGCGGATTCCAGGTGGTGCTCCAGGTCCTGGTGCTGCGCGGCGACGAACTCGTCGACCTGGCCGCGGTCCGGGCCTTCCTCGCCCGCTACCACGAACGCGACCCCGACGACTGGGAGCTCACCGACCTGACCCGGGACGACGGCGCTCCCGGACTGTACGGCGACACCGAGGCCTTCTGGGTCCCGGGCGAAGGCGTCGCGGTGGAGGTCCGCGACGCCTCGGGGCTCGTGGGAGAGGAGGGACTGCTCGCCACCGCCAGGGGAGTGGTCCCGGCCGATCTCTAGCAGCTCTCCAGCACCTCGCGCACCGCGGTCTCCTCATCCGGGTCCATGCTCAGATCCCACTCGTGCTTGACCTCGATCCACGAGACCACGTAGTCGCAGTGCGACGACTCCAGCGGCGGCAGCCAGTCCGACGGGTCGGCGTCGCCCTTGGAACGGTTGGTCGAGGCGCTCACGGCCCACAGTTGGGTGGTGTCCAGGTCGTTGGCGAACTGCCCGCGGTCCTCGGTCGACCATTCGTGGGCGCCCGACCGCCACCCCTCCTTCAGAGCGACCATGTGGTCGATGTCGAGATCCGAGGCGTCGTCGAAGGTCTCACCGTCGTAGGGGCTGAACCAGCTGCCGGAGGTCGGCCGGCAATCCTCGTCGGTCCGCACACCCTCGCCGTCGCGTTCCAGCACCACCTCGCGCGTCGTGCAGCCGTCCTCTTCGCTCCAGTGCGGGAACAACGACCGGTCGTAGCCGCCGGGGTCGCTCTCCTCCTCGACACGGATCTCCTCGACGCGTTCACGGGCCTGGTCGAGGTCGGAGGCCGAGATGTTACCGGGAGCGCCCTGTGGCTCGGTGGAGGTACCGTCGCCCTCCAGATCGATCACCCCCATCTGCTGCAACACGAAGACGGCGACCACGACCACGCCGACCAACGCGCTGATGACGGCCGCCGACTTGGACTTCGGCTTTCGGCCCCCGGGAGAGGACTGCTTCGACATGCGGGAGACTCCAACATCTGTGCTCCCCGACCAGCGGAGAGAAGGTAACGGATACTCCAAGCTTGGACCATCGAAGAGTCCCGGAGAACCTCAGGCCCTGTCCGCCTCGGGCCATTGTTCGAGGATCCGGACGAAGCCGTCCACCAGCAGCGCGTAGCTCTCGTCGAGGCTTTCCGGCATCTGGAACCCGCCGTGCGTCTCCAGGTCGATGAACCCGTGCAGGGCACTGCGCAGAGCCCGGATGACGTGCACCGCGCGGTCCTGCGGAATGTCGAACCCCCGAAGGATCGAGGCGATGACCTCGACCGGGCGGGCGAACGCCGCGTAGGTCTCGGCGTCCTCCGGTGACGGGGCCTCCCGCTGTAGCGCCGTGTAACGCCCGGGGTGCGCGTGCGCGTACACCCGGAACGTCGTGAAGAGAGCGCGTACGGCGGCACCACGGGAGAGCCCGACCGCGGCCGCGCGCAGCCGTTCGGTCAAGTCGTCCACGGCCCCCAACGCCACCCGGCGGCGCAGCTCGGCCAACCCCGGGACGTGTTTGTAGAGGCTGGGTGTGGCCACCCCCAGCCGTTTGGCCACAGCGGCCAGCGAGAGCGCCTCGAACCCTCGCTCGTCGCACAGCCGGGAGGCCTCGGTGACGACCACCTCCGGGGTCAGGCCGGCTCTAGGCATCGGCGACCGCCCGCTCGATCAGGTCCACCAGGACGGGGGCGACCACGTCCGGTCGCTGAGCCTGGGCGTAGTGACCGCAGTCGGGCACCATCACGAGCCGGCCGCCCACCACGGAGGAGACCCAGCGCGCCTCGGCTCCCGGGTCCTTCCAATCGGGGTCCCCCTCGCCCATGATGACGACCGCCTCGGCGATCATCCCGTCGGTGGAGTCGACGGTCTCGTTGGACGCGTTGATCGTCGCCGCGATCGCCCGGAAGCGGTCCGCTGGACGCAGCATCCGCAGGACTCGCTCCTTCTGTTCGTCGTGGCCCTCCGGGGTGCGCCCGACGTGCAGTCGGTCGTACCAGAAGGTGAGGGCCCACGGCGCCCAGGGGCGGGTGAGCAGGATCCGCATCATGGCCCGCGTCGGCAGACCGAGGGAGGGCTGTCGCAGGAACGGACCCAGCAGGGCGATGCCGGCGACCAGGTCCGGTCGATCGATGGCGGCGATCGTCACCGCGGCGGCGCCCATGGAATTGCCGACCATGATCACTCGCTCCCCGCCCAGTTCCTCGGCCAGGGCGATCGCGTCGGACGAGGCCGCGCGGCTGTCGTGGGCGGTGAAGGTGATGTCGCTGTCCCCGTGGCCGCGCAGGTCCATGACGGCGACCCTGTACCCGGCGGCGGCCAGGGCCCGGCCGACGAAGCGGAAGGACGCGCGGTGGTCGAACATGCCGGGAACGCAGACCACGAGGGTCCCGTCGCCGTCCCCCTCGTACAGGTCGTAGGCGATGCGTCCCTCGGGCCGCGATAGCTGGTGCATGGCCGGTGCTCCTCCATGTTGGTTATGGGTATTAGCTTAAAAGCTAATGCTATTAGCTTCAGCGGTCAAGGGCGCACCGAACGGAAATTCGGGTGAGGCACCCGGTGCGCCGACCTAGACTGCTAAGCAGATCGGGCCGTGGGCCCACCTATCCGACAGAGAGCTACACAGTGATCGACATCATCGACGAACTCCAGTGGCGCGGACTCATCGCGCAGACGACCGACCTTGACGCACTCCGCAAGGCGCTGGCCGATGGTCCGATCACCCTCTATTGCGGCTTCGACCCGACCGCGGGGAGCCTGCACGTCGGCCACCTCATCCAAGCGCTCACCCTGGCCCGCTTCCAGAGGGCCGGGCACCGCCCCCTCGCCCTCGTGGGCGGGGGCACCGGTCTCATCGGAGACCCCAAGCCCAGTGCCGAGCGGCAGATGAACTCCGTGGAGACGGTCCAGGGCTGGGTCCGCAACCTCGCCGGCCAGCTGTCGTCCTTCCTGCGATTCACGCCGGAGGGGGAGCGGCCCGCCCCCACCGACGCGATCCTGGCGAACAACGGGGACTGGCTCGGCGAGATCAACGCCATCGAGCTGCTCCGCGACGTCGGCAAGCACTTCAGCATCAACCAGATGCTGGCCCGCGAGACGGTCAAGAGTCGTCTCGACGGGGAGGGCATGAGCTACACCGAGTTCAGCTACGTGCTGCTCCAGTCCTACGACTACGTGCAGCTCTACCGGCGCTACGGCTGTGTCCTGCAGACCGGCGGATCCGACCAGTGGGGCAACATCACCGCCGGTCTCGACCTGGTCCGTCGGATGGAGGGCAACGAGCCGCACGGCCCCGCGCACGCCCTCACCACGAACCTGCTGACCAAGGCCGACGGCACCAAGTTCGGCAAGACCGAGTCCGGCACCGTCTGGCTCGACCCCGAACTCACCTCGCCGTACGCCTTCTACCAGTTCTGGTTCAACGCGGACGACCGCGACGTCGCCCGCTACCTCAAGGTGTTCACCTTCCTGTCCCAGGAGGAGCTCGCCGACCTGGAGCGCCAGACCGAGGAGCGTCCCCAGGCCCGTGCCGCCCAGCGCACTCTCGCCGAGCAGCTCACCACGCTGGTTCATGGCGAGGAGGAGACCCGCAAGGTCAAGGAGGCCAGCCTGGCCCTCTTCGGCCGTGCCGATCTCTCCGAGCTGGACGCGCGCACCCTGGACTCCGCACTGTCCGAGGTGCCCAAGACCGAGGTGGAGGGGCAGGTCACCGACCTGCTCGTCACCGACCTGTTCGCCCAGAGCGGGCTGACCCCGAGCAAGTCCGCGGCCCGCCGGGCGATCCAGGAGGGTGGCGCGTACGTGAACAACGTCAAGGTCACCGACGTCGAGGCCAAGCTGTCCGCCGACGACGTGCTCCAGGACCGCTTCGTCGTCCTGCGCAAGGGCAAGCGCAACGTCGGCGGCGTCGTCCTGCGCGGGTGAGGGCGATCCGCTCACAGAGGGGCCGATCTCCGAGTGGAGGTCGGCCCCTTCCTCGTCCCGAGGAAAACCCGGGTTTGGGTCGGGTACGAACAGGGCATGATGCCGATGTTCGACAACAGCCGACGTGACCACGCGGACCCGGTGTGAGGATCGCGCACGTCAGGGGCCTTGAGAAGCCGCCCGAACCGGGGCGACCGAGGCCCGGATCGCCGCGAAGGCATCCGATCCGGGTCCTGACTTGACGTCTGCCCCCGAGACCCCTAAACTCGTAAGAGTCGCTGCGGGACGGCGAACGTACGAACCTCAGGGTTCACGTTCAGAACCGGGCCGCGATCACAGACATCCTCTTCACAGCAACCTGGTTCGAGCGGTGCTCGGAGCATGTAAACTTCGAAGAGTCGCTTCAAAAGCCCAGCGGAAACGCAAAGCAGAAGAAGCACAACGGGGGC
>NZ_FRFF01000193.1 GCF_900143625.1 Nocardiopsis sp. JB363 | reverse complement strand
GCCCCCACCCGAACACCCCGGGGGCCGACACCACCAGGCGCACCACGCACCTCCCCGCTCACCGTGCCCCGCGTGCGCCAGGAGACGGCCCGCCCTGAACTGTTCCCGTTCGAAGGACTGCGTCGTGGGCAAACACCAGCCCCAGAACCCACCGGTGGACGACCACCTCGACGATGGCACGGCCCAATACGCCGACGCCTACACCCCCGCGGCCCCCGCGCCGCTGGGCCCACGTCAGGCGGCCGCACGCTCCCGTAAGAAACGCGCCCTCATCGTGGCCTCGGCCGCCGGATTGACCCTGGTGGTCGGCGGCGGCGCCGCGGCCGCCGTCATCTCCTCCGGCGCGGGCCCCGAGGACGCCACCACCGCCGTGGGCATCCCCCAGGCCCAACCCGACCCACTACAGGCCACCACCGAAGACGGCCAAGCCGACCCCGAACTACTGGAGCGCGCCGAAAGCGCCCGCAGCGGGGCCACCCAGTCCCAATCGGCCGCCGGCACCACCATCGCCGAAGAACCCGAACCCGAAGAGGAAGAAGAGGAGACCACCTCCGAAGACTCCTCCGAAGGCTCCGGCGAGGGCGGCACCTGCCAGGCCTCCTTCTACGGCGAGGACCTCCACGGCGCCACCACCGCCAACGGCGAAACCTTCGACACCAACGCCATGACGGCCGCGCACAAGACCCTGCCCTTCGACACCATGGTCCAGGTCACCAACCCCAACAACGGCAAGTCGGTGACCGTGCGCATCAACGACCGCGGACCCTACATCGACGGACGCTGCCTGGACCTGTCCACGGCGGCCTTCGACGACATCATCGGCACCGGCTCCGGCGTGGGCAACGTGGCCTGGGAAGTCGTGGGCTAAACCCACCCATAACCATCACGACGGGGGCGCCCGGGACCAGATCCCGGGCGCCCCCACCCATGTCAATACCCCCACCGGCGTACAATCCGCACCCAGGGCCCACACCGGCCCCCACCAGCGGCGGGACCCCACACGTCACCGTTCATTGGAGCCTCAGTGGCTCTCAATGATTCACCTATTACTAGGCGAAAGTCCCCGTCTGACCCGGGAGTCATCCCGGTGCGGGGTAAACGCTTCACAGCCACCCGCCGGGACAAGCCCGGTCTTACGGTCGGCTCCACGTCCGTTTTGTGTCTCCGAGCCACTCCCGGCGACATACCGCTCAACCAGAGCGGCCAGGTTCCGTGCGGCGTTGAGATCCCGGCCCAGAACCACACCACACTCGGTGCATACGAAGGTGCGCTCGGACAGGGCGAGCTTGGCTTTCACCGCGCCGCAATCCGAGCACGTCTTGGAGGAGGCGAACCACCGGTCAGCCACGACCAGGCTCCCGCCCCTCCACTGGGTCTTATAGGTCAGCTGGCGGCGAACCTCGGCGAACCCGGCGTCGGCCACGTGGCGGGCCAGCTTGCGGTTGGCAAGCATCCCGGACACGTGCAGGTCCTCGACCACGACCGTTCCGTGGGTTGCCGCCAACTCGGTGGTGAGTTTGTGCAGTCCGTCCCGCCGCTGGTTGGTCACCTGATGGTGGACTCTGTTGCGGGTCCTGTTGGCTTTGTGCCACCGATTGGAGGGGGCTTGGCCGGTGCGCCGGTCGGGCCCTTGGCGGCGCGAAACCGTGCGGGACAGGCGTCGCAGCTTACGCAAAGCGTTGGTGTGATGGTGTGGGTTGTCCACCACCGTGCCGTCGGAGAGTACCGCCAAGGCCTTGATGCCCACGTCCACGCCCACGACGGCGTCCGGTCGAGTCGGGGAGGGGTCGTTACGGTCCACCCGGCAGGTCAAGGAAGCGAACCAGCGGCCCGATTCTTGGCGTACGGTCACCGACAGCACGCGGGCGGTCCCGACCTGGATGCGGCGCTGGAGTTTGCGGGTGGACTCGTGGGTCTTGAGCGTGCCCACCTTCGGCAAGGTCAGACGCCTGCGATCGGCCTCGACACGGATGGTGCCGGTGGTGAACCGCACCGACCGGGTGGCTTTGCGCTTGGACTTGAACCTGGGGAACCCGACCCGCTTGCCCTTCCGTGTTCCCTTACTGGAGTCGGACCAGTTCTTGAGCGCGCGGGCCAGCTGATCCAGGCCGGTGTTGTAGGCCTCCTTGGAGCATTCCGACCACCACGGCGCGACCTGGTGTTTGGCCTGGTTCCATTCCCTACGCAGGGAGTACAGCGACCAGTTCACCGGCGGTGTCAGGTCGTCGTTGACGATGCCGTAGGAGCGTTCGGCTTCGCGTTGGGACAGGTTGGCCTTGATGCGGGCCAGCCCCCAGTTGTAGGCGAGGCGGGCGGCTCCGGCGTGCCGGGACAGGTCCCGCCCCTGGGCGGGGGTCAGGTCCATGGCGAACTTGTAGGCCTGCACTACCTGCCCGGTCACGGCGCCTGCGGTCCGGTGGCCGCCGCCACGGCGCGGGCGGCTCGGTGCTTGGCGGAGCGTTTGCCGTACAGGCGGGCGCACATCGAGGTGAGCACCTCGGTCATGTCCCACACCAGATCATCGGTCGTCTCCTGCGAATCCAGGATCACCAGCCGTCGCCCTTGTCGCGAGCTCCGGTGGTCTGAGCGCCCTGGGAGGCGTGGTCGGCGGCGGCGTTGCAGGCGCGCAGGGTCGCTTGTAGTGCCTTCGCCTGTTCCGGCGAAGGCAGCAGCTTGACCCGCACCACCAGCTTCATGGTCCAATACGCTAATCACCCTCGACCCGGGCGTGGGGTCGAATCAGAGAACTTCTCCGTGTTTTTCCGGTCTTTGATGGTCGGGAAGCGTGGGCGAGGGTGTTTCCTCCCGGCCCTGAAGGACCGGGCCTTCACACCCAAACGTGGTGAAACAATCCCGCACCACCACCAACGCCGACACACAAGGGGAGCACAGGGCCTTGTTCCGCACCACCTCCGGATGGGTCGTCTCACCCACCGACCTGGTCGACACCCTCGAATGCGACCACCGCACCGCGCTCAAGAGCGCCCTGGCCGCCCACGTGCCCGGCGCACCCCGCCCCGAACCCGTCGACGCCCTGGTCGCCCAACACGGCCAAGCCCACGAAAAGGCCGAACTCGACCGCCTACGCCAGGTCTTCGGTGAGGTCGCCACCATCGCCGACCCCGAACCCCACGACCACGACCTGGCCCGCGCCGCCCGCGAAACCGCCCAGGCCATGCGCGCCGGGGCCCCCGTCATCTACCAAGGCGTCTTCCACCACCGCCTCACCGACCGCGTCGCCTTCCACGGACGCGCCGACTTCCTCATCCGCTCCGACCTGGACCCCACCACCGGCCACACGCGCCCCGACCACACCGGCGAACCCGCCTACGAACCCTGGGACACCAAACTCGCCCTCTCA
>NZ_FRFF01000074.1 GCF_900143625.1 Nocardiopsis sp. JB363 | reverse complement strand
GGCTCCTGGGGGTCAGGCGGGTGGGGGGAAGTCGGACTTCAGCCGGTCCAGCATGCGGCGGTCCTTCTTGGTGGGTCGACCGGCGCCGCGGTCGCGCCGGATCACCGGCCCACCGGCCTCCGGCGGCGGAGCGGGGGTGCGGTCCTGGTAGCAGCGGACCGCGACGGACGCCCCGACCCGCTTGACGATGACGTGTGTCACGTCCACGATCCGGGTGGTGCCGTGCAGGCGTACCCGCACCTCGTCGCCGGCCTTGACCGTGGTGGACGGTTTGGCCGGCCGGTCGTTGACGCGAACGTGCCCGCCACGGCACGCCTGCGCGGAATCGGAGCGGGTCTTGGTGAGGCGCACCGCCCAGAGCCAACGGTCCACCCGGGTGGAGTCGGGGCCGGTGGGAAGAGGGGCGGACGGGTCGCTCACGCAAGGGCCTCTCGTCGGTTCCAGGTGCTTTCGAACCACTTTAGGCCGACGATGGTGCGAAGTACTCCCGAGTCGCGCTAGAGTTGTGAACGCAGCGAGGTCCTGTGGAGCAGTTAGGAGTGCTCGCCACCCTGTCAAGGTGGAGGCCGCGGGTTCAAATCCCGTCAGGACCGCAGCATCGAAGGCCCGGTGTCCCTCAGACACCGGGCCTTCGGCGTTGTGGGGGACGTTGTCGGTCTGGACGGGGGACGGTTGTGAGTTACCGGTACGCCACCGAGCGTACGGATCACTCGGCGTTGGCGAGCGGACAGGTACTGCGGTCCGCGCCGGGATTTCCAGGGTTCCCCGTCCGATTGGCCAGCGAACTCCTCCAACGCGCGATGGTGCACCTCGGAGAGGACCGGGCCCGCCTGTGGGACCCCTGCTGCGGCAGCGGCTACCTGGTCACGGTCCTGGGCCTGCTCCACCGTGATCTGCTCACCCACGTGCGCGCCTCCGACGTGGACGCCGACGCCGTCGCCATCGCCACGCGCAATCTCGAACTCCTCACCGCCGAGGGCTTGGCCGAACGCGAGCGCGAACTGCGCCGTTCGGCCCTGGACTTCGGCCGGGTCACGTACGTGGAGCGCGCCGAGGCCGCCCGTGACCTCGCCGCCGGACTGGCCGCGACCGGCGGCGACCTTCCGCACGAGTCGGCCGTGGCCGACGTGTTCACCCTCACCGAACCGGTCGACGCCGACCTCGTGGTCACCGACGTTCCCTACGGCGAGATGACCCGATGGGAGGGCGAAACCCCGCAGGACCCGGTCCCCGGGTTGCTCTCCTCGATGGGGCGCGTACTGCCGGAACGCTCCGTGGTCGTGATGACGGCGCGCACGCGCCGGGTGCAGCTGCCCGAGGGGGTGCGGGCGCTGGAACGGGTCAAGGTCGGCAACCGCTCGGCGGTCCTGGTCCGCGCGCGCGACCTCGCCGGGATCTGACCCCGTCCGCCACCGTCCACAGCCTGTGGACAGCCGAGACCGCGGTGCACCCCTCTTCTCGGCTGTCGTGATTGTCGCCCGAAGCGGTGTGGGAAACGTGACTTTCCTGCCGTAACAGGCATATTTATTAACGGAATACAGCCGAGGACGGAAGTGCTTTCCCGGTCTCTTGTCTTCACTGCGTTAATGGGCCGGCAAATGGGGTGTCTTCTTTATGGCGACGCGGAGTAAAAATGGCGGGTTCGGAGCGCCCCGACGGACTCTTCCCACCCCGGAAGGACGACGGTACCGACAACGGGCGGGGCGGGAGCCCCTGGCCCGCGTAAGGGGTCGACCATGAGCACCACCACCGACGATACGAACAACGACGACGGAGCACGGGCCGGATGGCTGGGCGCCGGACGCGAAGCTCGTCGGACCCACACCCGGGCGGTGACCCACCAGTCCGCTTCCGTCTTGCTCGGCTACCCGGACGAGGGCTTCTTCGAACGGCTCCCGCTGGTGGCGCGCGCCGTCGCCGAGCTGCCCAAGGGACCGGCCCGGACCGAACTGTTGGAGTTCTGCGAACACGCCGCCAGCACGCCGGAGTTCGAACTGTGCGCGCACTACGCGGACGTATTCGACCCGCGCTGCCGCCGGGCCCTGCACATGACCCACTACACCGATGGGGACACCCGGCGCCGCGGTCACGCCCTGGCGGAGATCGAACGGGCGTACGCGGAGTGCGGCTGGCGGGCGCACGCCCGTGAGCTGCCCGACCACCTCACCGTGATGCTGGAGTTCACGGCCAGGGGCGACGCCGACATCGGTCTGGAGCTGCTGGTGGACCACCGGACCGGTCTCGACCTGCTCACCGAGGCGTTGCGCGAGCACGGGACGCCCTACGCGCGGGTGGTGGAGGCGATCCGGTACACGCTCCCGGCGCCCCGCCGGGCCGAGGTGGGGTCGCCCGGGGAGGATGTGGGCATGGAACCCCACGGGACGCGGCCACGCGTCCCGCTCCCGTTGTCGGACGCGAGCGGGAAGGAACCATGAGCGGTCCGGACCTGTCGCTCGTGGGGCGACCCGCCCTACGTCTTCCACCGCACGCGCGGCTCGCGCCCGGCCACAGAAACGGCAGGAGTACCCGTGGAGCTGTTCCCAGCGTTTCCGCTCGAAGAGTGGAACGACACCAAAGAGACCATCCATCGTTTCGAACAGATCGTGGGAAAGGTCCGACTGCGGCACAGCCAACGCCGCAACCACTGGTGGCACGTGCCCTTCCACCTGACCGGCGACGGCATCACCAGCCGTCCGATGGGGTTGGTCGACGGTAACCCCGTCTTCACCGTGGACTTCGACTTCGTGCGCCACCGTCTCGTGGCGAGCAACCTGGACGGGCAGACCGCCTCCTTCCCGTTGCAGGGGCACAGCGTCTCCTCGTTCTACCTACAGTTCCAGTCGGCGCTGGACAGTCTGGGGGTGGACGGCAGCATCCCGGACGCGACCCCGTTCGACCTGCCGGACGGGGACCGGCCGTTCGTGGACGACCACGAACACGCGACCTACGTGCCCGAGCACGCCACGAAGTACTGGCGGGTCCTCAGCCAGGTCAACCTGGTACTGGAGGAGTTCGCCGCCGGGTTCTCCGGCAAGACCAGCCCGGTGCACCACTTCTGGCACACGTTCGACATCGCGGTCACCCGGTTCTCCGCGCACCCGGTCGATCAGCCCCAGAGCGTGGGCGAGCTGGTGCGCGAGGCGTACTCACACGAGGTGACGAGCTTCGGGTTCTGGTTCGGCGACGACAACGTCCCCGAACCCTGCTTCTACGCCTACGCCTCACCCGAACCGGACGGGCTCACCGGCGAGCCACTGGTGCCGGACGTGGCCGAGTGGGTGCCCAGCGGCCAAGGCCACCTCGCGCTGCTGCGGTACGCGAAGGCACGCGAACAGGAGGACCCGCGCGCCGCCGTGCTCGGGTTCCTGGAGAGCGCCTATCGGGCGGGCGCGGGCAGGTTGGGTTGGGACATCGACGCGCTGGCCTGTCCCGGCGGGATCACCGACCCCCATCTCGGAGGTCACTGACCCGTTCGGCATCCCGATGTGTGGGCGTGTGGTGGGTGTGGGAACGTGTTCTCCTGTGGGCCCACCACGCGCACGACACGTGCGCGACGAACGCACGGACTTGGGGTAGTCGCAATGGAACTGACCGTCGTCGACGTGCCGGAACGGTCGCGGTACGAGGTTAGCGCGGACGGCGAGGTGGTCGGGTTCTCCGCCTACCACCTGATCGCGGAAGGCGTGCTGGCCCTGCCGCACGTGGAGGTGGAGTCCGCCTTCGAGGGGCAGGGCGTGGCCAGCACGCTGATGCGGGAATCCCTGGACCACATCCGTGGACGTCACCTGAAGGTCGTGCCGATCTGCCCGTTCGCCCAGACGTTCTTCGAGCGCAATCCGGACTACGCGGACCTGGTGCACGAGGGCTGACCTCAGCGTTCCGAGAACCGGTAACGGAACCATCACCATCGTGTGTCAGAGCGCGGCGAATGGTGTTCAGTACCACTATGTGGGCATGAGGTTTCGGTTGTCTGTTCTTTGGAGCAAAGGAGCCCCGTCCTCGTGATATTCGCAGCCGAAGCCCCGGCACTCGATGCCCGGCTCACCGAGATGGTCGGCGTCTTCAACGACGATCTCCTCTGGGCGTGGATTCTCATCCCGCTCCTGATCGTGGTGAGCGTCTACATCACCATTCGGTCCGGTCTCGTGCAGTTCCGCATGTTCCCGGAGATGTTCCGGGTATTGAAGAGCAAGCCCGAGATCGCGCCGGACGGGAAGAAGGCCGTCTCTTCGCTACAGGCCTTCTTCATCTCCGCGGCCGCCCGGATCGGCACGGGCAACATCATCGGCGTCTCCATCGCCATTTCCCTGGGCGGCCCCGGCGCCGTCTTCTGGATGTGGGCGATGGCGATCGTGGTGTGCGGCGCCAGTTTCGTGGAGTCCACGCTCGCGCAGCTGTACAAGGTCCGCCATCCCGCGGGGTACCGCGGTGGCCCCGCCTACTACATCGAACGCGGTCTCGGACAGCGTTGGCTGGCCATCGTGTTCGCGGTCATCCTCATCATCACCTTCCCGATGGTGTTCAACGCGGTCCAGAGCAACACCATCACCAACACGGTCGCCAACTCGGCCGGGGAACTGGGTGTGGCGACCGGACCGGTCCTCTCCGCCGTCATCGGTGCGCTGCTGGTCTTCCTCACCGGCCTGGTGATCTTCGGTGGCGTTCGTCGTATCGCGAACACCGCGCAGGCCCTCATCCCGCTCTTCGCCGGCATCTACGTCGTCATCGGCCTGGTCGTCATGGTGATGAACTGGCAGCTGGTGCCGGGCATGTTCATGTCGATCATCGAGAACGCCTTCGGTCTGGGCGAGTTCGCGGCGGCGGCGTTGGGCGTGGTCATCATCCAGGGCGTGCGGCGAGGCATGTTCTCCAACGAGGCCGGTCTGGGTTCGGCGCCCAACGCCGCCGCCAGCGCCTCGGTCACCCACCCGGTCAAGCAGGGCCTGGTGCAGACCCTCGGCGTCTACGTGGACACCCTGGTGGTCTGCTCGGTGACCGCCTTCATCGTCCTGCTGGGCTACCAGGGCACCTTCGACGGTGTGCTGGAGGGCGACATGACCCAGATGGCCCTGATGTCGATGCTGGGCCCGTGGGCGCTGCACCTGATGACGCTCATCATCTTCCTGGTGGCGTTCACCTCGGTGCTCGGCAACTACTACTACGGCGAGTCCAACATCGAGTACCTCAGCGAGAACAGGACCGTTCTGTTCGTGTACAAGGTGGTCTTCCTGGTCGCCACCTTCCTGGGCTCCCTGGGCTCGATCGACCTGATCTGGACCCTGGCGGACACGACCATGGGCTTGATGGCGCTGGTCAACCTGATCGCGATCACTCCGCTGACGGTGATCGCCTGCCGCCTGCTCAAGGACTACAACGAGCAGCGTCGACAGGGGATCGACCCGGTGTTCACCCGGGACCGCTTGCCGGACGTGCGGGGCGTGGAGTGCTGGGCACCCGAAGAGGGAACGGCCCGGCGCGAACAGGAGTCCGCGGACTCCTGACGCGCACCGGCCCTCGAAACGCCGGCTCGCCGTCCCGCGGGGCGCGTCCAAGACGTCTTGGACGCGCCCCGCGGCGTTCTGGTTGCCATTCGATTCTGTCGAAAATGCACACAAACCCCTAAGAATAGGAGTTATCGGGCATCCGTGTTCTTTCGGTCACAGCGGATCACCGCTAGTGTGCTGCATCACAGTTGTGGCGGTCAGAGTTGTGCCTCGCGAGGGAGTCCGATGTCCATCGTCTCAATCGAGCCCGCCACCGCCGAGCGGTGGAAAGACCTGGAGAACCTGTTCGGTCCGACGGGAGCCTACGGGCACTGCTGGTGCACGTTCTTCCGAAGGAGGGCCAAGGACCACACGGCGAGTATTTCCTGCGATCGCTCCACGCGTGGTCAGGACAACAAGGAGGAGTTGCGGCGGCTCACCTCGGACGGCCGGGTGCCCGGGCTGCTCGCCTATGACGAGGATGGGCCCTGCGGTTGGGTGTCCGTGGCGCCGCGGGAGGACTTCATCCGGCTGTCCCGTTCTCGGACCCTGCGTCCCGCCGACCCGGAGGAGGCGGGGGTGTGGTCCCTGGTCTGCTTCTGGCTGCCGCCGCGCAGACGTAGACGTGGGCAGGGCAGTCATCTTCTGGACGGGGCCATCGAGTACGCGCGCGCTAACGGCGCCCGGGTCCTGGAGGCTTATCCGGTCGACACCGCGGGCGGCCGGGCCCCCAGCGCCGAGGTCTACACGGGCACGGTGGAGATGTTCCGTCGGTCCGGCTTCACCTTGGCTCAACACCACCTGAGCGAGCGGGTGGTGGCCCGCCTGGAACTGAAGACCGAGTAGCTCCGCCGACCCGACCCGGGGAACCGGGGGAGGGTATGTACCGAACGGGTACGACGGGCCCCTTGGGCGTCGGATGATGTGTCGTCCGTCCACCCAGGGGGTCTGTCCTTTTCGAGGTGGATTTTTGCCTTTTCTTGGTACCCCCCTGGGGTAACCTGGCGACGGAGTGCTGATGAGGACGTCATGGGTGTTTGACATGTGCATACCCCAGGGGGGTATGTTGGTCTCAGTGGGAACTGACCCGTGAACACCCGCGTACCAACACACCAGGAGGCACGAATGGCCGGCACCACCGTCTACACCGTCGAGGGAATGAGCTGTGGACACTGCGTCAACTCGGTCACCGAGGAGGTCGGCGCCGTCGCCGGGGTCACCGGTGTCGAGGTCGACCTGGAGAGCAAGAAGGTGACCGTCTCGGGAGAGGGGCCGATCGACGACGCCGCCGTGCGCGCCGCGATCGACGAGGCCGGCTACGAGGTGGCGGTCTGACATGGGCGTGACCACGAAACTCGGCCTCTACGCCGTGGGCCTCGTGGTCGTGTTCGCGGCGGCGTTCGGGGCCGGCTCCATGGTCGGTCCCGTGCTGCCGGAGGGGGAGGGCTCCCGGAGCGAGAGCGTGGAGCACGCGCCCGAGGACGGACAGGACCACGTCGACGGCGACGGCGACGAGGAACACCAGAGATGACCTGGAGTGGAAGATGAGCAAGGGCAGCACGGCGTCCGTCGGGTCCGCGCCGGTCGAACTGGCCATCGGTGGGATGACCTGTGCGGCCTGCGCCAACCGGGTGGAGAAACGGCTCAACAAGATCGAGGGCGTCACCGCCAGCGTCAACTTCGCCACCGAGAAGGCGCGGGTGACCTTCGAGGGTGCGCCCACCCCGGTGGACGATCTGGTCGCCCAGATCGAGAAGGCCGGCTACACCGCCACGGCGCCCACCTCGGAACCGGAACAGGGTGACGCCGAACCGGACGACCCCACGCGGGTCCTGTGGAACCGCGCACTGGTCTCCATGCTGCTCTCCGCCCCGGTCATCCTCATGGCGATGATCCCCGCGCTCCAGTTCACGTACTGGCAGTGGGCCTCCCTCACCCTGGCCGCGCCGGTGGTGGTCTGGGGCGCCCTGCCCTTCCACGTCGCCGCCTGGAAGAACCTGAGGCTCGGCGCCGCCACCATGGACACCCTGGTCTCCCTGGGTGTCATCTCCGCCTTCCTCTGGTCCCTGTACGCCCTCTTCCTCGGCACCGCCGGGGTTCCGGGCATGACACACCCCTTCGAACTCACCATCGCCCGCACCGACGGGGCCGCCAACATCTACCTGGAGGTCGCGGCGGGGGTCACCTCCTTCATCCTCCTCGGCAAGTACTTCGAGGCGCGTGCCAAGCGACGTGCCGGTTCCGCCCTGCGCGCCCTGATGGAGTTGGGCGCCAAGGAGGTCACCGTGCTGCGCGGCCAGGGCGGCTCGGCGCGCGAGGAACTCGTCCCGGTCGATCGGCTCGCCGTCGGGGACCGCTTCGTGGTCCGTCCCGGCGAGAAGATCGCCACCGACGGGGAGGTGGAGGAGGGCACCTCCGCCGTCGACATGAGCATGCTCACCGGCGAGTCCGTGCCGGTGGAGGTCTCACCCGGGTCCGCCGTCGTGGGCGCCACCGTCAACGCCGGCGGCCGACTGGTCGTGCGCGCCTCGCGGGTCGGGTCGGACACCCGGCTCGCGCAGATGGCGCGCCTGGTCGAGGACGCGCAGAACGGCAAGGCCGACGTGCAGCGTCTCGCCGACCGGGTCGCCGGGGTGTTCGTCCCGGTGGCCATCATGATCGCGGTCGCCGCCCTGGGCTTCTGGCTCGGCACCGGCGACCCCGCGGGCGCCGCCTTCACCGCCGCCGTCGCCGTGCTCATCATCGCCTGCCCCTGCGCGCTGGGCCTGGCCACCCCGATGGCCCTCCTGGTGGGCACCGGGCGCGGCGCCCAGCTGGGGATCCTCATCAAGGGCCCCGAGGTGCTGGAGAGCACCCGCCGGGTCGACACCGTGGTGTTGGACAAGACCGGCACCGTCACCACCGGAAAGATGGCGCTGACCGGTGTCACCGTCGCCGAGGGCGAGGACGAGGCCGAGGTGCTGCGCCTGGCCGGAGCCCTGGAGTCGGCCTCCGAACACCCCATCGCCCGGGCGATCGCCACCGGCGCCGCCGTGCGCGTGGGCGACCTGCCCACCCCTGAGGACTTCGCCAACATCGAGGGGCGGGGTGTTCAGGGGATCGTGGACGGTCACGCGGTCCTGGTGGGCCGGGCCGCCCTGCTGGCGGAGTGGTCCCAGGACCTGCCGGAGGGGCTGGAACAGGCCTTCAAGGAGGCCGAGTCCCAGGGGCGCACCGCCGTCGCCGTGGGCTGGGACGGCCGGGCACGCGGTGTCCTGGCCGTGGCCGACACGGTCAAACCCACCAGCGCCGAAGCGATCCGCCGGTTCCGCGATCTGGGGCTGAACCCCATCCTCCTCACCGGCGACAACACGACCGTGGCCCGCACCGTCGCTGACGAGGTCGGTGTCCAGGAGGTCATCGCCGAGGTGATGCCCGAGGACAAGGTCGCGGTGGTCCGTCGACTCCAGTCGGAGGGACGTGTCGTGGCCATGGTGGGTGACGGGATCAACGACGCCGCCGCCCTGGCCCAGGCCGACCTGGGATTGTCGATGGGCACCGGCACGGATGTGGCGATCGAGGCCAGTGACCTGACCCTGGTCCGGGGCGACCTGCGGGCCGCCGCCGACGCGGTCCGGTTGTCCCGCCGCACCCTCGGGACCATCAAGGGCAACCTGTTCTGGGCGTTCGCCTACAACACCGCCGCGCTGCCGCTGGCCGCCGCGGGCCTGCTCAACCCGATGCTCGCGGGCGCGGCGATGGCTCTGTCCAGCGTGTTCGTGGTGAGCAACAGCGGACGGTTGCGCCGCTTCCGCCCGCTGAGCGGGAACACGCTCGACGTGGCCGCGAACCGACCACGAAACGGCTGATGACGTGGGGTGCGCCCGAGAGGGGCGCACCCTCACCCTCGTCACCCGGGAGGAGAACAGCTAGGGTTCACGCGGAACCCTGGAGCGCCTCGACGAGGTCGCGCTCCGCTGTCTACCCCCCAGCAGAGGTCCGCCCGTGTCTTCCGGTTGCCCAAGAGCCAAGCTGTACCAAGACGAACCCCACCCGGACCCGTACTCCGTGTACTCGGCGATGCGGGACGAACACGGCCCCGTCGTGCCGGTGGAACTGGAACCCGGCGTGCACGGGTGGCTGGTCACCGACTACGCCACCCTTATCTCCTGGTCCAGGGACGAAACGACGTTCGGCCACGACGCACGCCTGTGGAAGGACTTCAGGGAGGGTCGGGTCGGCGCCGACGCCTCGGTGCTTCCCATGATGGCCCCGCGGGCCAACGCGCTCTTCGTCGACGGCAGTGAACACCAGCGCTACCGAAGGGCCATCACCGACGGGCTCGGCGCCATCACGTCCGAACGGCTCGCCGAGGCCACCGAACGGTACGCGAACGGACTCATCGACGAGTTCTGTGAACGCGGCGAGGCCGACCTCCTCAACGAGTACGCGCGGATGCTGCCGCTCCTGGTCATCAACGACCTCTTCGGCTTCGACCGCGACCAGGGGGTGCGCTTCGTCGAGGCCATGCGCAACCTCTGGCTGGGCATCGACGCCGAGAGGTCCAACGCCGAGGCCGAGCGCGCCTTATCCGAGGTGGTCACCGCCAAACACCGCGAACCCGGCGACGACTTCACCACGAGGCTGATCCAGCACCGCGCCGCGCTCAGCGACGAGGAGGTGATCATGCAGCTCCTCTTGGTGGTGGCCGCGGCCAACGAGCCGACCGCCAACCTCATCAACTCGGGTGTGCGCGCCCTGCTGGCCGACCCCAACCTGCCGGGCGACCGCGCCCCCTCGCCCACCGCCCTGACCGACACCGTCGACCGTGTCCTGTGGCAGGACCCGCCGATCACCAACTACCCGGTCATCTACCCGCGGGTGGACGTGCCACTGGGTGCCGGCCGCGTGATCGAGGCAGGCTCGCCCATCCTGCTCGGTTTCGCCGCCGCCAACCGCTTCTACGTGGAGGAGAACGCGGCGGAGATGGTGGAGACGAGCAACCGGGCCCACGTGGCCTGGGGCGCGGGTTCCCACCGTTGTCCGGCCCGGGAGGAGGCGATCACCATGACCATGATCGCCCTGCGGACCCTCTTCGACCGGCTTCCCGGACTGCGACAGGCCGTGCCCTTGGCAGAGCTGCGCTGGCAGCTGTCCGCCCTGTCCTGGGCCCCCGTGCGGCTTCCCGTCGGTTTCTCCCCACAGCCCCCTCTCACACCCCGAGTGGAAGGAACACCTTGGAACGAGTCCGACTCGCCCCCGGAAACCTCCGATCCCAATCGGCCCACCTCCGGAAAGTCGCCCCTGTCGTCCCTGTCGAGCTTCCTGGTGAGGTTGATGCGTGGGTCGTGACCACCCACAAGGCGGTCGGCGACGCCTTGGCCGACCCGCGGATCCAGAAGAACAAGGAGCACTGGAAGGCGTTCAACGCCGGCGAGATCCCCGCTGACTGGCCCCTGATCTCCTGGATCATCAACGAGAACATGCTGTCCAAGGACGGTGAGGACCACACCCGGCTGCGCAAGCTGGTGTCGAAGGCGTTCACCCCGCGCCGGATCGAGAAGCTGCGCCCGGCCGTCGTGGACATCGTCGAATCCCTGCTCGACGATGTCGAACGCGCGGCGGCCGAGTCCGAGGACGGGACCGTGGACCTCAAGTCCCTGGTGTCCCAACCGTTGCCGCTCACCGTGATCAGCGACCTGTTCGGGGTCGACGAGGAGACCCGACCCAAGCTGCACCGGCTGGTCGGGGTGTTCTTCGACCAGAGCGTCACCCCCGAAGAGGCGATGGGCATCTTCTTCGAGATGTGGGGGGTCCTCACCGAGTTGGTCGCCACCAAGCGCGCCGATCCCGGGGACGACCTCACCACCGCCCTGATCGCGGCCCGGGACGAGGAGGACCGGCTCACCGAGGACGAGCTCATCTGGAACCTGGTGCTGTTCATCAGCGCCGGCTACGAGACCACGATGAACCTCATCACCAACGCCGTGCGGGCCTTGACCGTCCACCGCGACCAGCTGGAACTGCTGCGCAAGGGCGAGGTGGAGTGGTCCAAGGCGATCGAGGAGGTACTGCGCTGGGACGGACCGGGCGAGTACGTACCGATGCGCTACACCACCGAGGACATCGAGCTGGCGGGAGTCCACGTCCCCGCGGGGGAGCCGCTGCTGATCGGCTACGCCTCGGCCGGTCGGGACGAGGAACACTACGGTCCCACCGCCGGGGAGTTCGACATCACACGTGAGGACACCTCTCACCTGACCTTCTCCCACGGAAGGCACTACTGCCTGGGCGCGACTCTGGCCCGCATGGAGGTCAACGAGGTCCTGCCGCGCCTGTTCGAGCGGTTCCCCGAACTCGACCTCGCGGTGGACGAAGCGGAACTGACGGCGGCACCGTCCATCATCGGTGCCGGAGTCGTGACTCTGCCGGTGCTGCTGAGGCGCTGACCTCCGACCAGAGCACGGGCCTGCGGAAACACACCCGAAGACGCCTCCCCCGTCGGGATCGATCCACGTGGATCCCGGCGGGGTCTTCGCACCTCAAGGGTGATTTCGTCGGATCTGTCGCCCCGTGGGGACACAGTTCGCACCTTACGGGAAGCACACGAACAGGCCCGGCGGCTCCTACACTCTTCTTGGTCCCCACATCCCTGTCCCCGTTCCCGATCACGCTCCTGCCCGTCTCGGACGGGCCCTCCCGAGGATTGCCAAACATGAACAGTTCGGAAGCCGACCCCGGCCGTGTCCTGGTCAACCGCTACCGTCTGGACGAGGTCATCGGCGAGGGCGGAATGGGACGCGTCTGGCGTGGGACGGACGTCCTGCTCGACCGCCCGGTCGCGGTCAAGGAGTTGACCACCCCGCCCCACCTCCCTGCGCACGAGGTGGAGGTCCTGCGCACCCGCATGCTCCGCGAGGCGCGCAGCGCCGCCCAGCTCAGCCACCCCGCCATCATCACGGTGTTCGACGTGGCCGAGGAGGACGGTCGCCCGTGGATCGTCATGGAACTCGTCGACGGCCCGTCCCTCGGCGACGTCATCCGGGATCGGGGACCGATCACGATCGAACGTGCCGCGAGCATTGGTGAGCAGACGGCCGCCGGGCTGGCCGAGGCGCACGGCCACGGCATCGTGCACCGCGACATCAAGCCCGGCAACGTGCTCATCGCGGGCAACGACCGGGCCGTCCTCACCGACTTCGGGATCGCGCACCTGGACGGTTCCACCCACCTGACCAGCACGGGCCTGCTCATCGGTTCGCCGAGTTATCTCGCGCCGGAGATCGCGCACGGTCGCTCCGCCACCCCGGCCTCGGACATGTGGGCCCTGGGCATCACCCTCTACCAAGCGGTGGAGGGCACCCTGCCCTTCGATCGGCCCACCCCGATGGCCACCCTGACGGCCATCGTCACCCAGGACCTTCCGGAGACCCCCAACGCGGGAGCGCTGCGTCCGGTCCTGGAAGCCCTGTGCGAGAAGCGACCCGAGGACCGCCCGTCGGTCACCGAGGTCCGCTCCCTGTTGCTCGGCATTCGCGACGCCGAGAGGACCTCCTCCTCGCTCACCGCCACCGCGGTGGCCGCACCCCTGTCCGCGGGCCCCTCCGAGCCTGCCCCCGAGGACGAGCCGGAGTGGAACCCGGTGACGAATTCGGGAACGGTGGACCGGACGGTCAACGCCGCCGAGTCCGCCCCCGTGAAGGCGACCGCGACCCCGGCCGGGTCCGGCGCGGCGGTGGGCACGCCTCGCCGCGACCGCCGGAAGCGGTCCCGTGTCGGCGTGCTGGTGGCCACGGCGGTCGTGTTCGTCCTGCTGGTCGGAGCGGCGGTCACCACCGTCTTCGTCAGCGCGAACCGGCCCGGTGACGTCGCCGCGCCCACCGGGGGAGCGGAATCGCAGGAGGGCTCCGACTCCGACCAGGCCGACGAGGCCGCCGCCGGGGGCGCCGGCGAGGAGAGCGCACCGGCGGAGGAACCCTCGCAGGACGACGCGGAGGCCTCGGAGGACGACGAGGCCGAGGACGAGGCCGAGGACGACTGGGACTTCCTCACCAGGCACGAGGACTCCAGCGGGTTCGCCGTCGACGTCCCCGAGGACTGGGAGATCGACCGGGATGAGCATAAGGTTTACTTCCGCAACCCCGAGGGCGGGTACCTGCTGGTCGACCAGACCAATAACCCCAACGCGGACGCCGGCGACGACTGGCGTGACTTCGAGCCGATCGGTAGTCAGAACTTCTCCGGCTACTCGCTGATCGGCATCGAGGACCTGGACGCCGGCTGGGCCGACGACTACGTCAGCGCCGCCGACTGGGAGTTCACCTTCCAAGGGAGCAACGGGGAGATGCACGCCATCAACCGGGGTTTCCACACCGACGACAAGGGTTATGCGCTGTTCCTGGTGAGCCCGGAGGACCAGGCGGTCAACCACGCGCTCCTGGACCGCATGTCCGAGACCTTCGAACCCGCTGGCTGATCGATGCTGACAGACGATGGGGCAGAGCTCAGCGTTCCGGTGGCATACTGGCTGAGTAAGGCTGGAGCGTGGCACCTTGCCATGCTCACTCACGGTAGGTTTCTACGACCTGCCCTCGAACCCGTCGTGCGCCTCTCAACATAAAGGGCCCTCTGCGGTTCCTCGAGAGGCTGTAGGTCGTGAGTAGAGCTTATGCAAGTCCGGCATAGGCCGGATCAGCTGGGCCAGGGCAGGGCTATTACAAAGTCTCGTGAGGTCGGCATCGGTGCTGGTTACGTAAACCCGAGAAGGTCGAGTGGGCGGGTGAAGGTTTCGTAGGACACCCAGCGAGCACTCCACCACCCACCGACGCGGGATCCAGGGAGCTGTCAAAGAATTAGTCCCTGGTTTGGCTCTAGAATCCTGTCGTGCGGGAACATGACACAGCGCTACTGAGTGAGATCACTACGCGGCTTATGCCGCTTTTGGACGAGCGGCAGCGAAGGCTGACGCTGGGCGCACTGGCCCGGCTACTGGGGCACGGCGGGATCCGGGCGGTCGCCTCAGCCTCGGGCGCGGCAGACTCCACGGTGTCCGCCGGAGCCAGGGAACTGCTCGCTGATACCGGCCCCACCGACCGTGTACGGGGCCCCGGGGCGGGACGTCCCTCAGCGCGGGAGGCCGACCCGGACCTGGCCCCGGCGCTGCTGTCCCTGGTGGAACCCCTCGAGTGCGGGGATCCGGAAACGCCGCTGCGATGGACGGTCAAGTCCACCCGCAACCTGGCCGTCGAACTCACCGCCGCTGGACACCCGGTCAGCCATGAGACGGTCGCGTCTTTGCTCAAAGCCGAGGGGTTCAGCCTCCAGGGCACCCACCGCACCACCGAGGGCGCCCGCCACCCCGATCGCGACGCCCAGTTCCGCTACATCAGCGACACCGTCGCCTCCTACCTGGAGGCGGGTGACCCGGTGGTGAGCGTGGACGCCAAGAAGAAAGAGGTCCTGGGCGACTATGCCGTGGCCGGGGCCACCTGGCGGCCCGCCGGGAACCCCGTCGACGTTCGTGCCCACGACTTCCCGGACAAGGACGCGCCCAAGGCCGTCCCCTACGGGGTCTACGACCTGGCAGCCAACACCGGGTGGGTCTCGGTCGGCTGCGACGCCGATACCGCCGAGTTCGCTGTGGCCACCCTCACCCGCTGGTGGCGGGCTGAGGGGCGTGCCCGCTACCCGCAGGCGAAGCGGCTGCTGATCACCGCGGACGCGGGCGGGTCGAACGGCTACCGGGTCCGGGCCTGGAAGAGGGGCCTGCACCGCTTCGCTCGCCAGAGCGGGGTCGAGGTCACCGTGCTGCACTTCCCGCCCGGGACGTCGAAGTGGAACAAGATCGAGCACCGCCTGTTCGCGCAGATCTCCTCAAACTGGCGCGGCAGGCCGCTGACCGGCCACGAAGCAGTGGTTTCCCTGATCGGCGCCACCACCACCCGGACCGGGCTGACCGTGACCGCCGAGCTTGACCCCGCCGCCTACCCGGTCGGCGTGCGGATACCGGCCGCCGACGTCGACCGCCTGCCCCTGGACCGGCACGACTGGCACGGCGAGTGGAACTATACGCTGCGTCCCTCACCGGCCGGGGCCGCCCCCGACCCGGCCTTCGGCCGGTTCCCCGAGGGCGACAAGCACCCCGCATGGCTTCGTCATCCGGCTATCAGCGGCTTCACCGACCAGGAGTGGGAGGTCCTGGTCGAACGGTATCGCCGCCACCTGGCCGAGCACCCCACCACGATCCCGTTCGCGACCAAACCGGCGGGCAACACCGGGGCCCGCCTGCTCTCGACGCAGGACCGGCTGCTGGTCGCCGTCCTCAAGCGTCGGTGGAAGCTCGCTCCGCCCCTGCTTGCTGAACTGTTCGGGGTCTCGCAGGGCACTGTCCGGGGGGCCGTGCGCGAGGCCGGGAGCGACCTGGACGTCCTCGGCGTGGCCGTCGAGCCGGGGCCACACCGACCAGCCACGGCCGAAGAATTCCGGGCTGCCATTCCGGCAGCGTCGGCCATCAAACGACACAACGAAACCAGGGACTAATTCTTTGACAGCTCCCTGCGCGGGATCACCGCGAATCCCACCTGGCCAGGAGCCTTACGCGCGATGTGCAATATGGTTGCCACGAACCTCTCGGCCCAGTCCACCAGCCTTCCCGCGAACCCCGCGTCAGCGAACACGAACCACACAGGGGTGCACAGGTACAGGCTCAACAGGGTGGTCCTGGCCCCGTCCCGGTCCTGGACCGAGGCAGCCATCACGCACACCACCAGTAACAGCCCTAGGGTGTCAGTGACGATGAACCTCTTGCGGCCATTGACCTTCTTGCCCGCATGATAGCCCTGGGTGGGCTGGCCGACAGTGTCGGCGCCTTTGACGCTCTGGGAGTCGATGATCCCAGCGGAAAGTTCGTCCCCGTGTCCTTGGGCGGTGCGCAGCCGACGGCGTAGAACGGCCATGAGCTGCTCGGTGACCTTGGTTTCCTCCCAGCGAGCGAAGTGCCGGTACACGGTCTGCCACGGCGGGAAGTCCACAGGCAGGTGCAGACACTAGCAGCCGGTGCGCACCACGTAGAGAATCCCGTTCACCATGTCGCGGAGGGGTGCTTCTCGGGTCGGCCGCAAGTGTTGGCCGACGGGAGAAGGGGCTCAGTGGTTCGCCGTCGGGTGCGGACAGTACCTGGATGTTCATCCCGTGGTGTTTGTGCTTTCCCGAGTAGAACGGCCGATCGGCCGCGACACGATCACAGGCGATGAAGGTGCCGTCCACGATCACGTGCCTCTGCCCATTGCGACGGGCGCGGCGCAACCCTTGTTCGAAGGTGGGCGCCTGTTCGGCGAGCAGGCGGGCGGTCTCACACACGCATGCGCCACGCGGTGGCGGTGCCGAGGCCGAATCCGGCCGCCACCTGAGCGAACGGTTCACCGTTGTACAGGTGGACCAAGACCAGCAGGTCCTGTTGTGCCGGGTTCAGCCGTCGCCACCGGGGGCTGGTTCGGGTGCGGTGGGCGCGGATGGTGCGGGCAGTCAGGTTGAGGGTGCGGCGTGACAACGGCAGCGCGGAGCGGTAGAACTGCATCGGAGCCCTTGGTGTGGCAGGTTTTCTTGGTCGTTAACCCACCTACCAGGGGCTTGTGTGCCACGAGCGCGTGAGATCGGCGGTGGTAGCGGCTGAC